>JAFVOX010000032.1:0-52154 GCA_017505605.1 Bacteroidales bacterium | reverse complement strand
GGGACGAAGTAGATTGTGGGAGGGGCCGGAGTGAGCGAAGCGAACGGAGTCCTCCGCAATCACTATCATCCTCCCGGTGCAACCATATATAGAGAAAAGAGACTGACTAATCAGTCATATTGACTTTTTAGTCAGCCTCTTGGTAGTCGGTAGGGGAATCGAACCCCTATTGCAAGATTGAGAATCTTGAGTACTAACCGTTATACGAACCGACCGTGTTGTTTTCGTTTGGGATTGCAAAGGTACGCAAAATTTCTTTACCTCCAAATTTTTTTCAATATTTTTCAAAAATAGTGCTTTTTACTTCAAAAAAACGAAGAAAACAGCCAAAATCAAGCAGAAAAACGCTGCAAAATGGTTCCATTGGAGTGTCTGACCCTTGAACATTACTGTGACAATTACTGTAAAAACTGTCAAAGAAATCACTTCCTGCACGACTTTAAGCTGCATAAGGTTGAATGGACCGCCATTTTCTACAAATCCTATCCTGTTTGCAGGGACCTGAGCGCAGTACTCAAAGAATGCTACACCCCAAGAGAAGAGGATGACCAAAATAAGGGGCCAGCTTGATGAAATCTTCATCTCCTGAAGTTTGAGGTGGCCGTACCAGGCAAATGTCATAAAGACATTGGAGGCTATGAGAAGGAGTATTGTCCAGATCGCTTTCATTTTATATACCTTGTTTTTCAGTCTGCAAAAGTAATATTTAATTTGTTATTGCAGTCATAAAACTTTAATTTTGCCAAGATAACTTAAGCTGAAAAAGGAAACATATGACACTTATAAAATCAATATCAGGAATACGAGGCACTATCGGCGGGGCACCTGGAGAGGGCCTTTCGCCGCTTGACATCGTCAAGTTCACATATGCCTATTGCGAGAAGATGAAGTCGCGCCTTCCTAAGCAGGACGGCGAAAGGTACAAGGTTGTTGTCGGCAAGGACGCACGTCTTTCGGGAGATATGGTGGAGCAGCTTGTCTGCGGCACGCTGGTGTCCTGCGGGGTGGATGTGGTCAAGGCCGGCTTTGCATCTACGCCGACTACAGAGATGGCTGTAGTGTTTGAGGACGCAGATGGCGGAATCATCCTGACAGCATCTCATAATCCTAAGCAGTGGAACGCCTTGAAGCTTCTCAATGAGAAGGGCGAATTCCTCAATGCAGAGGAGGGAGCAGCTATTCTCGAGTGTGCTGAAAAAGGGGAGTTCTGCTTTGCGGATGTCGAGTCTCTCGGTACGATAGAGGAAAAGGATTTTACAGATGCACATCTGGATGCTGTTCTTGAACTGGAAGCTGTGGATGTGGAAGCAGTAAGGAATGCTCACTTCAAGGTTGCTCTTGACGCTGTGAATTCTGTCGGAGGTATCATTATGCCGCGACTTCTGGAGCGTCTGGGAGTAGAGTGCGTCTGTGTGAACTGCGAGCCGACAGGCGAGTTTGCACACAATCCGGAGCCGCTTCCGGCAAACCTGACCGAGCTTTGCGAGGCGGTAGTTGCAAGCGGAGCGGACCTCGGTATATCCGTAGATCCTGATGTTGACCGTCTTGCGCTCATCTGTGAGGATGGAAAACCTTTCGGTGAGGAGTACACTCTTGTGAGTGTCGCTGACTATCTGATTTCGCGCGTGTACAACGAGGCTCTTCAGACCGGCCGTTCGATCGACGAGATTGCCCATCCGTATGAGCTGGCTTCATCGTCGAACCTGTCCTCTTCACGTGCTTTGAGGGATGTGACGGAGCAGTATGGCGGAGAATATCACGCGGCAGCGGTTGGTGAGGTGAATGTCACTACCAAGATGAAGGAGTGTGGCGCAATCATCGGAGGTGAAGGAAACGGCGGTGTGATCTACCCGGCTCTTCATTACGGACGTGACGCGATGGTAGGTGTGGCGCTGTTTCTGACCAACCTGGCATATAAGAAGATGAAGGTTTCGGAGCTTCTTGCCACATATCCTCAGTATGTGATTGCCAAGAATAAGATCGAACTTTCTGACAATGCATTGATTGATAATATATTAAATAAGGTTAAGGAGGCTTTTGCCGACGAGGACATCAACACCATCGACGGCGTGAAGATCTCTTTCGAGTCAAGGAAGGAGTGGATACACCTTCGCCGCTCGAACACTGAGCCTATCATACGTATATATGCCGAGGCCGCAACCAAGGAGGAGGCTGACGCCCTCGCTCAGAAGGTAATAGATATAGCTGATTCATTAATGTAAGTACCTATGTTTTCATTCAGAACGACATCGTTGGAGGAACAGCTTGACAAGACTCTTCACGAGGGAAAGATAGGCTGCTTCTGTACCCAGAACTGCTGGGACACCGAAAAGGGAAGATATATGTACGATATCTTCCGCGAAAGAGGCAATCTCCAGGTCATATTCAATCCTCGTGATACTGAGCTTACACCTCTAACCAACCATATAGAGTTTACAAGGGAGGAGATTGAAGGACTTGGCGGCATCGTGGTGGAGATCCAGGATGTCGGAGCAAGATACTTTAACTATACAAAGGACGTGTTCCGCCTGATGGACCTTCTCAAGGCTATGAAGGATGACGCACCTTCCCTTTATATAGTTGACCATAACAACCCTGCAGGACGAATTGTTGAAGGCTCTATGCCTTCTTCAGTCCAGGAGGCTAATGTGCCGAAAGTGGCTCATCGTCACGGACTTACATTGGGAGAGCTTGCCAATCTCTATTATCACGAGATTGCAGCTAAGTTCCCTCTTCACATCATTTCTGCCCTTGCCACCGGCTCGAACCATCAGCTTATGCCGTGGACTATCGCTCCGGCATCTGACATACCGGGACTTTTCACTTGTGATATGTACAGCGGAGGAGGACTTTGGAACAACACTAACATAACTCCGGGTATTGGAACTGCAAGGCCATATGAGTATTTTGGAGCTCCTTATGTCAAGACTGCAGCTGGTGCTGATGTGCCTGTCGCAGAGGGCATAATGTTGCGTCCTTGTTCGTTCACCCCGGCGTGCGGAAGGTATCAGGGACAGAAATGCTTCGGTTATCAGCTTATGCGCGAACCGGGTGAGGAGTACCACTCGCTGATGCACACTCTTCAGCTGATACGCTACTTCAGGGACACTTTCAAGGAGTTCGCTTTTGAAGAAGGTTTTGAAGCGAAACTCTCTGATCCTGTGCTCTGGGACTATGTCAACGGAAGGGTTTCCTGGGAGGAAGCAAGGGAGCATATCAAGGTGGAGGAACAGAAATGGATCCGCAAGGCCAAGAAGTTCCTTCTTTATGAGGATCAGCCGGTAAGAATTAAGTGATTTTCTTTCAGAAAGTCTTGTATTTTATGAAAAAAGGGTGTACATTTGCGCCTCGAAAAATCTAGTTAACTAATTTTTAATCATTATGAAGAAAGGTATACATCCCGAAACCTACCGTCTTGTAGCTTTCAAGGATATGTCAAACGATGTTGTGTTCATCACACGTTCTTGTGTCAGCACAAAGGAGACTATTGAGATTGATGGTGTTGAGTACCCAGTGGTAAAGCTTGAGATCTCTAACACATCTCACCCATTCTACACAGGTAAGATGAAGCTCGTCGACACTGCAGGTCGCGTTGACAAATTCTATCAGAGATACGCAAAGAAGAAGTAATTCTTCCAAGACATATGGTAAAAACGGTTCGCAGATATGCGGACCGTTTTTTTCTAAAGCAGTGGCGATGCCGGCGCTCTCTTTCCGAAAGGGGCAGGCATCTAAAAGCTTATATGTTCGGAGAATGTCATCTCCTTTCCGCTTCCGGGATGTCTGAATGTAATCTTCATTGCGTGCAGGCACAGACGTTTGTGTGGTTCGCCTCCGTAGAGAAGATCTCCGACTATCGGTCTGGCAAGACCGTGGATGTGTGCGGAGTGTACACGGAGCTGGTGGGTGCGTCCGGTGATCGGGTGGAACAGGATGTCTGTTCTGCCGTCTTCGTATGTCCTGACCACTTCATATTCGGTCAGTGATTCCTTGCCTTGGGATATATCGGCTTTCTGGCGTGGCCTTTCGTCATAGTCTGCGCTCAGCGGCAGTCTGATACTGCCTATGGCTCCATCTGCAAGTTCAGAAGAGCTATCGATGTGGTTGTCTGGAGATGACAGCCTTGCGAGGTAGGTCTTTCGGACAAAGTGTTCTTCGAATTGTCTTCGGAGGTCAGCTGCGGCTGTCTCGTTTCTTGCATATATCATTATGCCGGAGGTGTCCATATCCAGGCGGTGGACGCTTTCTACTGATGTCCCGTACCTGCCCTGGAGCCACTCCAGCAGGGATTCGGAGCAGTCGAGGCCGGGCACTGAAGGCATTCCGGAAGGTTTGCTGGCAATGATGATCTCGTCATCCATATGTATTACTGATGGGTTGCCGCAGAGAGTAGAAGCAGCCTCTGTCTTGAGTCCTTTCAGCATATATTTCAGGAGGGGACCGCATTTGCTTGTGCAGGAAGGGTAGAAGTGGCCGTGTGTCCTGACCGGTCCGACAGGAGATTCCCCGTACCAGAATTCTCCCATTGCAAGAGGGCGAAGTCCGTTTGCGTAGGCGTATTGAAGCAGCTTTGGAGCTGCGCATTCGCCTGTTCCGCCCGGCGGCGTCAGGCCGCAGGAGGAAAATATATCCGTCAATGATGATTGTTCTCCAAGGGCGTTGGTGACGACGAACCGGTCGAATATCCATTTCTGCAGCTTTTCGGATTTTTCGGCTCGTGCTGATCTGAGCGCCTTGATTTCTTTTTCGATTGATGAGAAGTCCTCCTTGAGCCGGCATATTCTTTCTTCCCAGGAAAGTTTCAGCCTTCGGAGCTCTGCCTTCTCGAACTGGCTTTGTCTGATCAGGGCCTGGTGTTGTTCCTGATCAACTCCTGCTGCCCTTGCGGCTTCTCTCTCCTTCTTGGCGATTGCCATCTTTGCGCGCATTTCCGCTATTTCAGACTCTGCACTTGCTTGAGACACCTGGAGGGCCGTCTTTATATTCTTAAAGTCTTGAGAATCTTCCAGTTGCCTTATCCGGGAGTTGAGCTGGTTCAGTTCTGCTTCGCCTTTCTTGAAGCCGCCTTCCGGGTCCAGAAGGTCGTAGATCGGAGGGACGAATCCGTCGATGATGTTCTTGTCGCAAACCGATCCTGAGAAGCCGGCCAGATAGCCTTTTGTACCGTCCGGTGCTTCAACAGCGAGTACTCCGAGCATCTTGCCTTGTCTGAAGTCGGATTCCGGAACCATTTTCAGGACCTCTTCGGCTGCGGCCTTGATCAGCGGATGGGGCCTGTAGCGGAACGGGTCGTTGAATGAGTCTCCAAACTCTACAGGCAGGTCAGAGGGAAATCTGTGCAGGCAGTTCATCAGCGGATCTGAAGGTTGTTGAGTTTGTACTCGTTGCAGATGTCCTGGAGACCGCAGTCCTGGCATTTGGGCTTGCGGGCTGTGCAGACGTATCTTCCGTGCAGGATGAGCCAATGGTGGGCCTTGCCTCTGAGCTCGGGAGCAAAGCCGGCTGTCAGGTCCTTCTCGACTGCTTCGACTGTGCCTCCTTCGGAAAGTCCTATTCTTCTTGAAACTCTGAATACGTGGGTGTCGACTGCGATGACCGGCTTGTCATATATTACAGAAGCTATGACATTGGCAGTCTTTCTTCCTACTCCGGGCAGTTTTTCGAGCTGGTCGGTTTCAGAAGGTACGGTGCTGGAGAAATCGGAAACGAGCATTCTGGCCATTCCGATCAGGTGTTTTGCCTTGTTGTTGGGAAATGATATTGATTTTATCAGTTCGTAGACTTCTTCGAATGTGGCTTCAGCAAGGTCTTTCGGCTCAGGAAACCTGGAGAAGATCTGGGGAGTGTGCATATTTACACGTTTGTCCGTACATTGTGCGGACAGGATGACTGCTATAAGGAGGTGGAAAGGTGTGTCGTAGTGAAGTTCGGTTTCTGCAACTTCCATATTGACCGAGAACCAGTCGGTCACCTTTCTGAACAGTTCGCTGCGTCTCATATCTTCAGGATTGTCAGATGGTCAGTTCGAGGTCGATGGCGTCTTCTTCGGTCTGCTCTATGCAGTTTTCATCTTTGCAGACCATAACCCTGCCAGGGTACTTCTCGAAGATCTGTCTGTTGTGTGTCACCATCACGATGGCTGTGCCCTTGTCTTTGTTGATGCCGGTGAGGAGCTTCATAATGCCGTCTGCAGTCTCGTTGTCGAGGTTGCCGGTCGGCTCGTCAGCTATGATTACTTCCGGGTCATTCAGCAGTGAGCGCGCGATCGCTATGCGCTGCTGCTCTCCGCCGGAGAGCTGGTGAGGCATCTTGTGCGCCTTGCGCTGCATTCCCACAGCCTCGAGCACGCTGCTTATCCTCTTTGCCATTCCGTCTTCATCCTTCCATCCTGTGGCTCTGAGCACGAAGGACAGGTTGTCCTCCACGCTTCTGTCCATAAGCAGCTGGAAGTCCTGGAACACTACTCCCATCCTTCTTCTCAGGTAAGGGATGTCCCTGTCCCTGATGCCGTTGAGCTGGAATCCGCACGCCTGGCCATCTCCCTTGACGAGAGGGTTTTCTGCGATGATCGTTCTGATGATGGAGGTCTTTCCTGTACCTACTTTTCCGACGATATACACGAAGTCTCCAGGCATTACGTCCATATTGAGATTGTATATTACAGTAGCCTCACCGTTGATGATGTCTGCGTTTCGGAATGAGATGATAGGTTTGTTGTGTTCCATAGGTAAAAAATCAATGTTATTCGTACAAAGATAGTGGAAAAATAGTTAAATTTGTAAGTTAATTAAGTGTAAATCTGATGATGAAGAGAAAGTTTATATTTATAGCTGTTCTTGCCTTTCTTTCAGGCTCTTTCCTGGTGTCTTCTTCTGCTGAGGAACGTCCTGACGGATTCAGGGAAGCGTTAAGGCTTATAGACAGAGGATTCGGGCCCCGTGCCTCGTCGATATTGATGCTTAAAGACGATGTGAATGCAAAAGGATACGATGTACTTATCCACGTACTGAGACGTACAGAAGGATATGAAGCCCCTATGCATCGATTCCTTGAGGAGAATCCTCATATCGCGGTTGTACCGCAGATCAAGTATGCCTATGCATTGAATCTTTTTGATGATGGTGATTTTAAGGGTGCTCTTGAAATATTTGACAATCTTGATGTCGAGCGTCTTCATTCTGATCAGAAGACTGAATATCTTTTCAAGAAGGCATATGCCTGTCTTGAAAATCATATGCTGACTGAGGCGGTGAAAGGTTTTGAACTGGTACAGGAACTTCCGATGAACGACTATGTCGCTCCTTCCAGGTATATTCTCGGTTATATCAATTATGAGACCCGTTATTTTGCAAAGGCTCTCTCTTGGTTTGAGAAGTCAGTCGAGGACAGCCGTTTCAGCGAGATGTCAAGCTATTACATAATGGAATGCCGCTTTATGCTTGGCGACCACGCATATGTGGCGGCGAATGCAGAAAGGATGCTGGGGGCAGTGCCGGTGGACCGCAAGGCAAACACTGCAAGGCTCATATCTGAGTCACTTCTTGTGCTTGGCGATGCTGATCAGGCGAGAAAGTACTATGATATGGCAATGGGTGGAGGCGAAACTCCCGAGACAAGGACAGAGTGGTTCTACAGTGGTTCAGTACTTTATGCGGTCAAGGACTATGAGGGAGCTATCCGCAGCTACAGCCATATGACAGAAAGAAGCGATTCGCTCGGACAGATTGCAAACTATCATCTTGGCTACAGCTACATCCAGACAAAGAATAAAGTTGCGGCACTTACAGCATTTAAAGAGGCTGCTCAAGTGTGGTATAGCCCGGCGATAGCAGAGGATGCGTATTTCAACTGGGCTAAACTGGCTTTTGACATTAATCACGATCCATCAGTTTTCAATGACTATCTGAAGAAGTATCCGGTCAAGGAACAGTCAGACAGGATTAATAACTATATTGCTGTTGCGGCTTTGTACGACAGGGATTACGCAACGGCTATTGAGGCATACGACAGAATCGACGAACTTGATGATGGTATGGTACTCAATTATATGAAGGCAAACTATTTGAGAGCCAACCAGTTGGTTTCCAGCGGATCCTACCGTCTTGCAATACCTTGCCTGAAGGCTTCTGCATACTATTCGGATAAAAGCAGCAGATTCAATCAGCTTTCCCGTTTCTGGCTTGCGGAATCATACTACCGTAATGACCAGTACGATGATGCAATCGGAGTCTTCGAAAACCTGTATAACACCCAGGCACTCTACAGACAGCCTGAGTCATATGTCATTCCGTATTGCATAGGCTATAGCCATTACAAGAAGGGCGCATATGGTGCGGCAATGAAATGGTTCGATATCTATCTTGAAGATAACCACGATCATCTTTATCGAAAAGAGGCAATGGAAAGAAGGGCTGACTGCTACTTCATCCAGAAGCAGTACGATAAGGCAGCAAAGGCGTATGACCTTGTTCTTAAGGAATATTTTGACGTCAATGATATATATGCCTATTATCAGTCGGCTCTTGCGTATGGACTGCTGAACAGAAACTCTAAGAAGATAGAGCTTCTGTCTAACGTAATGAAGGCTTCACCTTCATCGGAGTTCTATCCTGAGGCGATGTTTGAGTTGGGAAGGGCCTATGTTGCTGCGGAGAAGGATGAAAGTGCCTTTGAGTGCTTCAACAGGATTGTAAAAAATGTAAAGGACTATAATTTTGTTGCAAAGGCGTATGTGGAGATGGGATCCCTGGCAAGAAATCAGTCACAGTACAACGAGGCTCTTGTTTACTATAAGAAAGTGGTTGAGGAAATGGCGTTCTCTGATTACTCTGATGATGCGATGGCTGCAATAGAGTCCATTTATCAGACAAAGAACGATCCTGAAGAGTACATCGCTTACATTGAATCCATAGGCAAGGGAGCATCGAAGACTGAAAGTGAAAAAGAAACAATGATCTTTAATTCTGCAGAACAGGTTTATCTTTCAGGTAATTATGATAAGGCTGTTACTTCGCTCAAGGCTTATTTGGACAAGTATCCTGCGGGTAAGAATGCTTATAAGGCTGATTTCTATATGGCAGAGTCTTATAGAAGCCTTGGCAAGCTCGAACAGGCGTGCGATTCCTATGCAAATGTGATTCAGGATGGAGAAGGCTCTTTTGTGGAACTGTCAATGCTGAATTTCTCGAGACTTTCATATCAGCTTGAACGTTGGGAGGATGCTTTTGGCGGATATTCTTCCTTGTATTCTGCTGCGTTGCTTGAAAACAACAAGCATATGGCAATAATTGGTATGATGAGGTCAGCTTTTAAAGCTCATAAGTGGTCAGATGCTGTTGCGAATGCGGACCGACTTCTGGCTTCTGACAGGGCTGATTCTCAGAGTAAGGCAGAGGCTCTTTACATCAAGGCCAAATCCTACCTTGCATCAAGCCGCAGAGATGAGGCTTTCAGCATTGTGGCTGACCTTGCCAAGGATGTAACAACCGAGTACGGCGCTGAGGCTGCATATATGCTCATAGTGGACAGCTATGACAAGGGTGAATTCGAAGATGTGGAAAACAAGGTATATGCTTTATCTGATGCGGGTACTCCATATGTCTACTGGCTGGCGAAGAGTTTTATAATCTTGGGAGATTCATTTGTTGAGAGGGAAGAGTTCGAGCAGGCTAAAGCTACATTCCAGAGCTTGATGGATGGCTATCAAGCTTCAGGGCCGGAAGACGATGTTCTTGACAATGTCAGTATGAGAATGAAGAAACTCGATGAGATGATGGTGGAATAAAAATATGTAATAGGATGAAACACAATATATTTTACTATTTATTCGTAGCTGCTTTCTTGATGTCCTATTCGGCGTCTGCGCAGAATCTTGATCCTACTGTAGAGGTCAGCAGGGATTATGAGGGCAAACTTCTGGTTGTTCATAAGCCTATATTGGATATGGCTGTCCCTGACTCTGTGTACAGATTTGACCTCGATTTCGACTATTCGGTGACAGACACTCCGTATAAGGGTGCGTATGAATTTGTACCATATTCTGTGGATATGAACCTTGAACCTAATCGGAGGGATGAGAATGTCCTTTACCTTAAGGCTGGTGCCGGTTATCAGCTCCATCCGACTCTGGACTTTATTTGGAGCCCTGCTTTTAAAGGTCCTTTCAGTCTGGATGTTTACGGACGCAACAGGTCCTATTTGGGTAAATACAGCGCGATAAATACTCCTGATTATGCGAATGAGGCGATTGGAAGTGTTGATGCCGACTCATCTAAAGAGTCCTGGTATGGTATGGACCTGGCTTCTTCTGCCGGAGTGGCAGGCAGGTATGATTGGACTAATTCTGTGTTTTTCTTCGATGTGGATTATTCCAACCTGCTTCAAAGTCATAAGGAAGATATATACGGACTGCGCGCACGTTCGTACAATTCTGCTGGCGTTGACCTCGGTATAGCAGCAAAGGATCCTATTGCTGCAGGTATTGACTATACTGTCGGCCTTAAATACAAGTATTCTGATGATTTCCTGAATGATCAGGTTAATGGAAAGGCCGGACACAAGTCTCACGATCTTGGCTTCGGTCTTGATGTCGAGTCAGTGCTTTCGGGAGGTCATAATTTGAAGATAGATTCGTCATTTGAAATGACTGATGAGAGCGGAGTCTTTGATGTGACAGCTGCCGCCCTGGAGTTTTCTCCGCGTTATGTCATCAAGGGCAGCCGATGGGCTCTCGAAGCCGGATTGAGGCTCTCGACAGTTTTTGAGACAGATGGAAATTCATCAATGTACTCTCATAAGGAGCAGGTCATCTACCCGGATTTGCGAGCGGAATATTTGATTTTTCCTAAGTTCCTCAAGACGTATGCGACTGTCGGGGGCGGAAACAAGATGAATACATATTCATCCCTTGTCGGTGAAAATCATCGCATCAATCCTTATTACGGAAGGGGAGTGTGGAAACTTCTTGACGTGACTGAGGAGAAGATCAATGCTGAGATCGGATTTGAGGGACACATAGCAACCCGTTTCGCCTACACGTTGAAAGGCGGTTACAAGGTCTATGGAAATGCTCCGCTTCAGACCTTGTATGTGCCTAATCCTCAGTATGGGTATATGCCGGGCCTGGGATATACCTCATATCAGCTGGCATATGCATCAATGGATTTCCTTCTTGATACAGAAGCAGTTCGCGTGGATGGCAATCTGAGATTCAATGGAGTGACTTCAGTCGGTAAGACCTTTGAGTCACGTGCGGGCTTTATTTTCCCCGCTCCTTTTACAGGTGATGTTGCAGTTATGTATGATTATAATGACAGGTTGTACGCAGGGGTGGACTGTGAATTCTCTACATCTCGCGATGGACGAGCATATAGAACCGTAAGTAAGGAAGAAGCAAAGGATTATAAGGTGACAGTCCCTGGATATGCGGATCTTGGAGTAAGCCTTGAGTATCGTTTCAGGGGAGATATGTCTTTCTGGGCACGTGGCGGAAACCTCCTCGGTATGACCATTCAGCGTGAGCTTCTTTATGCTGAAAAAGGACCATATTTTACGGTTGGAATTTGCTTGAATTTGTAAGAAATTTTTACTAATTTTGTATGTTCGTTCGGTCGCTTCCGGACGTCCGCTATTAAAGAAGAAATACTAGAACAGATATGAGTGAAAATGAAATGAACACTACTGCCTCAGAGCAGTACTCCGCCAATAGTATTCAGGTGCTTGAAGGACTTGAGGCGGTAAGAAAGAGACCGTCAATGTACATTGGAGACGTAGGAGAGAGAGGTCTCCATCATCTCGTGTATGAGGTGGTCGACAACAGTATCGACGAGGCTCTCGCCGGCTACTGCGACACTATCGAAGTAAGCATAAATGAAGATAATTCCATCACTGTAAAGGATAACGGACGTGGTATCCCGACAGGTATGCACGAAAAGGAGAACCGTTCTGCCCTTGAGGTGGTTCTCACAGTGCTCCACGCCGGCGGTAAGTTCAGCAAGGACAGTTACAAGGTGTCCGGAGGTCTTCACGGAGTCGGTGTGTCCTGCGTAAATGCCCTTTCTGACTATCTCAAGGCTGAGATTCATCGTGAGGGCAAGGTGTTCGTCCAGGAGTATTCACAGGGTAAGCCGTACAAGCCTGTGGCTGTGGTCGGCGATGCGGAAGACACAGGTACTATCGTGACCTTCCATCCGGATCCCGAGATCTTCCAGGTTACGACAATATATAAATATGACACACTCGCAGCCCGCCTTCGCGAGCTCGCGTATCTGAATAAAGGCATCCGCCTGACTCTCACTGACCTTCGTTCGAAGGTCCAGGATGTGGATGAGAACGGAAACGAACTTGAGACCACTCACTACAGACAGGATGTGTTCTACTCAAAGGAGGGTCTCAAGGAATTTGTCGATTATCTTGACGGTGGTTCAGAGAAGCTTATAGAAAGCCCGATCTACCTCGAGACAGACAAGATCATCCCGATCGAGATCGCGCTTCAGTACAACACATCATACACTGAGAAGATCTATTCTTATGTGAACAACATCAACACCATCGAGGGTGGTACCCACCTTCAGGGATTCAAGATGGGTCTTACAAGAACCCTCAAGAGCTACGCTGACAAGGCAGGTATGCTTGCAAAGCTCAAGTTTGACCTCGCTGCAGACGACTTCCGCGAAGGTCTTACAGCCGTAGTCTCTGTGAAGGTGGCCGAGCCTCAGTTCGAGGGACAGACCAAGACAAAGCTCGGAAACGGCGAAGTCGTTTCAGCTGTGTCGCAGGCAACTGCCGCTGCACTCGAGCAGTATCTTGAGGAGAATCCTAAGGAGGCTAAGATGATTGTAGAGAAGGTCATCCTTGCTGCAACTGCCCGTCACGCTGCAAGAAAGGCACGTGAGATGGTTCAGAGAAAGACAGTTATGTCAGGTGCAGGCCTTCCTGGAAAGCTCGCTGACTGTTCTGAGAGAGATGCTTCAAAGTGCGAGCTCTTCCTCGTCGAGGGAGACTCTGCGGGCGGTACTGCAAAGCAGGGACGCGACCGTATGACTCAGGCAATCCTTCCGCTCAGAGGTAAGATCCTCAATGTGGAGAAGGCAATGGAGCACAGAGTGTTCGAGAGCGAGGAGATCCGCAACATCTACACAGCTCTTGGAGTGACAGTCGGTACCGAGGAGGACAGCAAAGCCTTGAATCTCAGCAAGCTCCGTTACCATAAGATCATCATTATGACCGATGCCGACGTGGACGGAAGCCACATTGCGACATTGATTCTTACATTCTTCTTCCGCTATATGATCGACCTTATCAAGAACGGTTATGTCTACTTGGCGACTCCGCCTCTCTATCTCGTTAAGAAGGGTAAGGAAGAGATCTACTGCTGGACAGAGGCGCAGCGCAAGGAGGCAACCCTCCAGCTTGGAAAGGGATCTGAGAAAGGTGTGTATGTGCAGCGTTACAAAGGTCTTGGAGAGATGAGTGCAGAGCAGCTCCAGTCTACGACTATGGATCCTGAGAAGCGCCTTCTCCGTCAGATCACCATCGAGAACGCAGCAGAGGCAGAGCGTACATTCTCAATGCTTATGGGTGATGACGTTCCGCCACGCAGGGAGTTCATCGAGCAGAATGCCCACTACGCAAACATTGATGCATAGCAAATATTAATGAAGATATATCAGTGTCGCCACAGAACTGTGCCGACACTGATATATGCATATATCCCCTTAATGTTTCATATATGGAAAAGACCAATTTCCCTCGTACAGTCAAAGCCTATCTCCCGTTGATAGCCCTGTTCCTCATTATGGTCTTCGTGATGCCAAGGAGCCCTAAGTTCAATTATGACTACAAGAAAGGATCTCCGTGGCTGTATGAGACTCTGATCGCTCAGTTTGATTTCCCGATTCTGAAGACTGACGAGCAGATACAGGCCGAACAGGAAAAGAACGGCTCTGTCGTGATACCGTATTTCAGACTTGATGCAAAGGTGGCGGCTCACAGCGGCAAAGCACTCTCGTCGATCGATCTCGGAGAGTGGTCAGTAGTCAAGCCGGCACTTGCTGACGCTATGGCAGCCGTGTATGCAAAGGGAATCGTTTCTTCCGTCGATGAGCTTGATACGGACAGCGGTGAAGGATTGATTTTCGTCCAGAAGGACAGAAGAGCTTCCAAGGTTCCTGTGTCTGAAGTCTATGCCCAAGAGGATGCAGAGGCATATCTCCGTGATGTGATAGTGAGGTCGTGGCCTGAGTGCAATGCCGACTCGCTCTTTACTGCAGCAGGCATCGGTTCGCTTGTGGAGCCGAATCTTATCTATGATGCTCAGACTACGGAACTGGTGCACGATGAAAGCGTGAAGTATGTTTCCAACACCCAGGGAGTAGTAAAGGTGGGACAGGTGATAGTCTCTGAAGGTGAGATAGTTACAGCAGAGATAGAACAGCTCCTCAAGTCATACGAGCAGGAGTACGACAAGAGTGTCGGCTATGTCGGCAGCAGAGGCTTTATGTGGGTAGGAAATGTAATCCTTGCCTTCTCCCTTGTACTTATGCTTTTCCTTGCTCTGTGCTACTGCAATTTCAGAGTGTTTGACGAGTACAACAAGTACCTTTATCTCCTGATGATCTTTGCAGTTGCTGCGATTGCGTCCTCGCTTGTCGCCCGTGAAGATCCGTCGATGTACTACTTGATGCCGTTCACCCTTATATCCCTATATCTCCTGGCCTTCTTTACCAAGAGGATCGTGTTCTCAGTGTACTTCATATCCCTGCTTCCGATGCTGATTTTTGCACCTAACGGTGTTGAACTCTTTGTCATCTACCTTGTGGCGGGAAGTGTCGGTATGCTTGTATTCGGTTTCTTCAACAGGGGCTGGCTTCAGTTTGTGACTGCGCTCATCGTGTTTGCTGTGATGGCGATTGTCTGGGGCGCTTTCCGTCTTGTGGACGGCGTAAGAGGAATTGCAGATTATCACACAGTTCTGGATATGGCTCTCGCGGCCTTCCTGTCGGTTGCAGGTTACCCGCTCATCTATCTTTTTGAAAGGCTGTTCGGACTTGTGTCCAATTCGAAGCTGGCTGAACTGAGCGATACAAACAACAAACTTCTCAGAATGCTTGCAGACAAGGCGCCGGGTACGTTTCAGCACTCACTCCAGGTTATGAATCTTGCGGATGCCGCTGCGCGTTCAATCGATGCTAATGTGCTTCTGGTACGTGCCGGTGCGCTCTATCACGATATAGGTAAAATCGCTAATCCTCAGTGCTTTACTGAGAATCAGGCGGCAGGAGTGCGCTATCACGAGGAACTTACTCCAAAGGAAAGTGCTCAAGAGATTATCAGACATATCTCCGATGGACTTGCGCTTGCTGAAAAGCACGGCCTGCCACACGTGATCCGGGAGTTCATCTCGTCGCATCACGGTACTTCAAGCACTGGTTATTTCTACACAAAATACCTCAATGACGGTGGCGATCCTGACGATGTGGCTGCATTCTTCTACGACGGTTTCAAGCCTGTCACCAAGGAGCAGGTTGTCCTTATGATATGTGACTCTGTAGAAGCGGCTTCAAGAAGCCTCAAGCATTATTCTGAAGAGAGCATTTCGGCTCTTGTGGACTCGATTGTGGATGGCAAGATGTCCCAGGGACAGTTCTCTGACGCAGACATTTCAATCCGTGAAATCAACTCGATAAAGGATGTCATAAAGTCATATATCCAGCAGATGTATCACTCGCGTGTTTCCTATCCTAAGCGTAAGCAGAAGTAGGGGAGCCGGGTATTTTGAATTGTCGCAGATTTTGATTACCTTTGCGGGCTAAAATTTTGGGCACTTGTGCCTTGGAGAAGAAAATAATTAAATAACAGATAATATGAAACTTGAACAGAACAGAATTGATGATCTTAACCTCAAGGTTACCATCACAGTAGCAGCTGAAGACTACGCTGACAGCAGAAAGAAGAGACTTAACGATATCAGAAAGAAAGCTGAGATCAAGGGTTTCCGTAAGGGTATGGTTCCGGCTTCTCTCGTTGAGAAGATGTATGGCCAGCAGGCTCTCGTAGATTCAGTTAATGACGTGATTGCAGAGTCTTTGAACAACTACATCCAGGAGAACTCTCTCCGCGTGCTTGGTGAGCCGCTTCCTGCAGAGGAGCAGCAGTCACACGTTTGGGAGGCAGGTAACGAGTTCACTTTCACTTTCGACATCGCTGAGAACCCAGAGGTTTCTTTCGAGCTCTCCAAAGAGGACGAGGTGGTTTATTATACTATCACAGTAACTGAGGCTGCAAAGAAGGAGATGAGGGACAACCTTCTCCGTCAGTACGGTTCACTTGAGGAAGGTGAGGCTGCAAAGGAGGACGATTTCATCATTGTTGATTTCGAACAGGGTGATATGAAGGTAGAGGGCACATATGTAGCTCTCCGCAACGTAGCTGAGGCTGCGCGCGCTTCATTCGTAGGTGTAAAGGTTGGTGATGTTCTTGACGTTAATGTAAACGAGGCATTCGAGAACGAGACTGACCGTGCTTCTATGCTCAAGGTAAGCAAGGACGAGCTCGCTACTCTTGATCCAATGTTCAAGATGACTGTGAAGAACGTGAAGACTTTCGTTCCTGCAGCTCTTACTGAGGAGACTTTCGAGAAGGTGTTCGGTGTCAAGACAGAGGCTGAGTTCGACGCTAAGATCGAGGAGAGAATCCGTGCTGAGTACGCTCAGGAGGCTGACTTCCGTTTCTCTAAGGACGCTAAGGCTTTCCTTCTTGAGAAGGCAAACGTACAGATCGCTGAGAACTTCCTCAAGAGATGGGTATATGTCGTAAACGAGGGCAAGTTCACTATGGAGGACATCGAGAAGGATTGGGAGTTCTTCATCGCTGACTACAAGTGGCAGATGGTTCGCAACTTCCTTATGAACAAGTACGAGGTGAAGATCGAGGAGGCTGACCTTCTTGCATCTGCAAAGGGCTTCGCAGCTTACCAGTTCGCTATGTACGGAATGAACAACGTTCCAGACGAGCAGCTCGAGTCATTCGCTAAGAACATCCTCTCACAGGAGGAGCAGGGAAGAAGAATTCTCGATCAGGTAGAGAACGAGAAGACTTTCGCTGCAGTTCGTGAGGTCGTTTCACTCAAGAAGAAGAAGATCTCAGTAGAGAAGTTCCGCGAGTTGAACTAAATTGATATACCGGCCGGCTCGCAAGAGTCGGCCTTTTTTGTAACAGGTCAGGTTCCCTGCCATATATATTAGAAAAGATTTATATGAATAAGGAATTTCAGAAATACGCAGTCCTGGAGCACGGAATCAGCTCTATGACAATGCATAGGTATTCGTCAATATATGACGGATATATTAACCCGACCATCATCGAGGAGAGAAAGCTGAATGTAGCATCGATGGATGTGTTCAGCCGTCTTATGATGGACAGGATCATCTTCCTCGGAGTGCCGATCGATGACGATGTGGCAAACATTATCCAGGCTCAGCTCCTGTTCCTCGCTTCTAATGACAGCAGCAGCGACATATCCCTTTACATCAACACACCTGGCGGTCAGGTTTCTTCCGGACTCGGCATCTATGACACAATGCAGATAATTGAGCCTGATGTGGCTACAATCTGTACCGGAATGGCTGCCTCTATGGGCTCTGTGCTTCTCTGTGCAGGTGCTCAGGGCAAGAGGTCGGCTCTCAAACATTCGCGTGTGATGATCCACCAGCCTCTCGGAGGTGCACGTGGCCAGGCTTCTGACATCCTCATTGCTGCTCAGGAGATCGAGAAGACAAGAAATGAACTCTACAACATCATTTCCGAGCATAGCGGCCAGCCGATCGAGAAGATCTATGCTGATGGTGACCGTGACTTCTGGATGACCTCGCAGGAGGCTCTCGAGTATGGAATGATTGATGAAATCCTTGCTAAGAAGAAGAGATAATGGCGAAGTCACACAAGAATAATTCAGGCAGGTACTGTATGTTCTGCGGAAGGAGCGAAAACGAAGTGTCGCTTCTTCTTCAGGGACTTGATGCGTGCATATGTGCTGACTGCGTCAAGCTTGCAGGTGACTATGTCAAGGATTTCAATAAGTCCTCGAAGCCTTCCCGCAAGTTGGATAAGGTTGAGTCCCTGCACAAGCCGATGGAGATCCATTCCTTCCTCGACCAGTACGTGATCGGTCAGGACAGGGCGAAGAAGCTCCTTTCTGTTGCGGTCTACAATCATTATAAGCGTATCAACAACAACCTTGAGGCTGAAAATGAGTTCGAACTTGAGAAGTCAAATATTCTGATGGTCGGTCCTACCGGTACTGGTAAGACATTGATGGCTAAGACTATAGCCCGCCTTTTGAATGTGCCTTTCACTATTGTTGATGCAACTGTGCTCACAGAGGCAGGTTATGTAGGTGAGGATGTGGAGAGCATTCTCTCGCGTCTTCTCCAGGAGGCAGATTATGATGTTGCACGAGCAGAGAGAGGAATCGTGTTCATCGACGAGATCGATAAGATCGCTCGCAAGAGCGACAATCCGTCGATCACCCGAGATGTCTCTGGAGAGGGTGTGCAGCAGGCAATGCTCAAGCTTCTTGAGGGTAGCGTTGTGAATGTGCCACCTCAGGGAGGACGCAAGCATCCGGAGCAGGAGTTCCTTCACGTGAACACTCAGAACATCCTTTTCATCTGCGGCGGAGCTTTCGAAGGTATCGAGAGAAGGATTGCCCAGAGACTTAACACGCAGGTGATCGGCTTCGGAGCAGGTAACAAGCAGCAGATCGACAAGGATAACCTTCTTAAATATGTTGAGGCTCAGGACCTTCGCTCGTATGGCCTGATTCCGGAGATCATAGGACGTCTCCCGGTGATCACTTATTTGGATCACCTCGACAGGGAGGCCTTGAAGAGGATCCTTGTGGAGCCGAAGAATGCTCTTATGCGTCAGTATGAGAAGATGTTCGAACTTGACGGCATAAAGCTTACAGTGGAGCCTGAGGTCCTTGACCTTATAGTAGACACTTCGATTGAGAACAAGCTAGGTGCGCGAGGTCTCAGATCCATCTGCGAGGCCATTATGACTGACGCAATGTACGAAGCCCCGTCTTCAAACAAGAAGACATTCAAGCTCACTCTTGCATACGCAAAAGACAAACTCGAGAAAAAATAGAAACATAAATCATTCGCTTATGAAGACCTATATTGAGAATAATAAGGAACGTTTCTTCGAGGAACTGTTTTCTTTGTTGAGGATTCCTTCAGTGAGTTCTCTGGAACAGCACAAGCCTGATATGCAGCGCTGTGCGGAAAGACTGGTAGAGCTTCTTCTTGAAGCTGGAGCAGATGAGGCTGCCGTTTATCCTACAACAGGCCATCCGGTAGTCTTCGGTCAGAAACTCATTGACCCTTCTCTCCCTACAGTCCTTGTCTATGGTCACTACGACGTGCAGCCTGTAGATCCTATCGAGCTCTGGCACTCAGATCCGTTCGAGCCTGAGATCCGCGACGGAGCGATCTATGCGCGCGGTGCCAACGACGACAAGGGTCAGCTCTTTATGCACATCAAGGCATTTGAGTTTATGGTACGTGAAGGCGGACTCAAGCACAATGTGAAGTTCATCCTCGAAGGTGAGGAGGAGATCGGAAGCCCATCTCTTGCAGCCTGGGCAAAGGAGAACAAGGATATGCTCGCAGCAGACATCATCCTTGTGTCGGACACAACGATGATCTCGGAGTCTGTTCCTTCGATCAACTGCGGAATGCGTGGTCTTTCATATGTAGAAGTAAAGGTGACAGGCCCAAACAAGGACCTTCATTCAGGTCACTACGGCGGAGCTGTCGCTAACCCGATCAACGTACTCTGCGATATGATTTCGTCCCTGATCGATAAGGACGGACACATCACAGTGAAGGGCTTCTATGATGATGTCGTAGAACTTTCGGATGAGGACAGAGCAAAGCTTTCAAGGGCTCCTTTTGATCTTGAGGAGTATAAGGAATTCCTTGATATCAAGGAGATTAAGGGTGAGGCTGGCTACAGTACACTCGAGCGTACAGGCATACGTCCTTGCCTGGATGTGAATGGTATCTGGGGCGGTTACACAGGAGAGGGTGCAAAGACAGTCCTTCCTTCTGTAGCTCACGCAAAGATCTCTATGAGACTGGTTCCAAATCAGGACAGCGCGACCATAACAAGACTCTTTACTGAACACTTCCTTTCGATTGCACCTGACTATGTCAAGGTGGAGGTTATCCCACATCACGGTGGTGACGGCTTCCTCATTCCTATCTCATCTCCTGCTTACAAGGCGGCTGAGAAGGCTATGACCGAGGTTTATGGCATTGAGCCTGTTCCTTCGCGCGGAGGCGGTTCTATTCCTATCCTTGCAGACCTTCAGCGTATTCTTGAAATCGATCCGCTTCTTATGGGATTCGGTCTTGAGAGGGACACAATCCACTCTCCTAACGAGAGCTACCTCCTGAAGCAGCTCTTCGCCGGAATGGAAGCAATCGCATTGTTCTACAGATATTATTAAAGGAAATAT
The DNA here is from genome assembly GCA_017505605.1 of Bacteroidales bacterium. Lineage (GTDB taxonomy): Bacteria > Bacteroidota > Bacteroidia > Bacteroidales > UBA932 > Cryptobacteroides. The sequence goes on along the minus strand of JAFVOX010000032.1, from coordinate 31,630 downwards.
ATATGACTAGAAAGGAGTTATTTGAGCAGATTCAGGCCAAGAAGAGTATGCTTTGTGTAGGCCTGGACGTGGATTTCGACAAGATGCCTGCACACGTGAAGGCTCTTGCAAATCACGGTGAACTTGCTGTCAAGGGTGAGCTTTTCAAGGGAAAGGCCCGTTCGATTGTAGAGTTCAACAAGGCTATTGTTGATGCCACTGCACCTCATTGTGTGGCCTACAAGCCGAACCTTGCATTCTACGAGTGCTATGGAATCGACGGAATGCGCGCTCTGGATGCTACAGTTGACTACATCAGGACAAAGTATCCTGAAATCTTCCTGATTGCAGATGCAAAGAGGGGAGACATCGGCAACACTGCAAAGATGTATGCAAAGGCCTTCTTCGAGGAAATGGATTTCGATGCTGTGACTATTGCGCCTTATATGGGAGCTGACAGTGTGACTCCGTTCCTTGAGTACAAGGACAAGTGGGCCATCGTTCTTGCTCTTACATCCAATGCATCCGCATACCAGTTCCAGAATGCTCAGAAGGATGGAAAACCTCTCTATCAGGCAGTTATGGAGGAAATGATGGAGATCTCTACACCAGACAATATGATGTTCGTTGTAGGTGCTACCAAGGCTGACAAGCTCACTGAACTCAGAAGTTTCTGCCCTGACAACTTCTTCCTAGTGCCGGGAGTAGGTGCACAGGGTGGCTCAGCAGAAGAGGTCATCGCTCACGGAGCAAATGACCACGGCGGACTCCTCATCAATTCTTCAAGAGGAATCCTCTTTGCTGACAGTACTGAGAACTATGCTAAAGTGGCTGCTGAGGTCGCTGCAAAGACAGCTAACCTATAGTGCCTTTATAAAGAATTCCTTGCACATCTTGCGGCTTATGTCGTAGGATGTGCAATCTGTTTTTCTGAGTACCCTGTTTACATCAGAAAGATCGCAGACATAGAGTCTGTCTATAAGGGAAAGGTAGATGGTGGAGTACTTGATGTCCAGGTTTCTCTGAAGATCGCTGGCGTACTCCATTGCAAGGATGACTTCCTCTTCCGATAGGTTGTCTTTGCAGAATATGTATAGACCGTACTCCTGGAAGTCGCCATAGAATCCTGCTCCTACCTTGCTGATCTTGCTTTCGATAATGCGTCGAAGCGGCTGGGCGAGGCGCCAGTAGTCGTACTCGAGATAACCTATATAGCGGCCGTCCTGGAGACCGTATCCATAACCGCTGGTGATGATCTGTCCGATTTCCTCCTTGTCCTTTTCTTCTACCGTCAGACCTGCCATTTCCTTGAGCAGAGCCTTTGCAACATCCTTGGTCGGCTCCATTGCCCTGGTCACTTCTATGCCTATGCTCTTGTCCGGCATCTGCAGATCGGGCCTGTCTTCATTCACAAGACCGGCATATTTATCTCCAAGAATTGTCTCCAGACAGATCTGAGCATAACGCTCAAAGAAGCAAGTGTCGAATTTTCTCATATATTCTTAAATAAATTTAGAATATGTGTTGTTGCTGGTTACAATTTTCATTACCTTTGCCCTGTTCTTGTGAAAGAACTTCTTTAACACACACAATTCAATTCAAATTTTCTTTTTGGGCAGGACTATCCGTGAGGAGTGTCCTGCTTTTTATGTGTGTACAGACTCTTTCTACTCGAACTCTTTAGCCAATCCACCCTCGCTGGTCTCCTTGTAAAGTGACGGAAGGTCCTTACCTGTCTGCTTCATCACATTCACGACCTGATCGAAGGTTACGCGGTGTCTTCCGTCGGTGTAGAGTGAATATATTCCTGCGTCAAATGCTCGTGCTGCTGCGTAGGCGTTTCTTTCTATGCAAGGGATCTGTACAAGTCCTCCAACCGGGTCGCAGGTGAGTCCGAGATGGTGCTCAAGGCCCATTTCGGCTGCGTACTCTATCTGTGACGGGCTTCCTCCCATAAGCTGGGTCACGGCTCCTGCTGCCATTGCGCAGGCTACTCCGACCTCACCCTGGCATCCCACTTCAGCTCCTGAAACTGAAGCGTTGTACTTCACTATATTTCCGATAAGACCGGCTGTAGCAAGGGCTCTTACCATTCTCTGGTCGCTGAATCCGTAGGTCTTCTTGAGGTGGTAAAGGACGCTCGGAAGTACGCCGCAAGAGCCGCAGGTAGGTGCTGTCACTATGGTTCCTCCGCTGGCGTTTTCCTCGCTCACCGCAAGTGCGTAGGAGAAGATGAGTCCTCTTGTTCTGAAGGCATCACTCTGGCCATCTGCCCTTACGAAGTAGCTGAGGGCCTTTCTTCTCATATTCAGAGGTCCCGGAAGTGCTCCTTCCTGGTCGATTCCGCGCTCTACTGCCTTCTGCATTACGTCCCATACAAGTTGGAGGTAATCCCAGAATCCGTAGGTGCTGCCTTCGACTTCATCTACGTACTCCCAGAAGCTCTTTCCGCTTCTGTTGCACCAGTCAAGGATCTCCTTAAGGGTGCTCATTCCGTAGAGCTCGGAGCTGTCCTCGTCTTCTACAGGCATCTCCATACAGATGATGTCTCCTCCTCCTACACTGTAGTAGGTCCATTTGTCATAGAGGTCGCCGTCGAAGTTTACAGATGCTATCTTCATTCCGTTAGGGTGCACCTGGAGGTTCTCTTTAGGCTTCCATTCTATGGTCACATCGCCGCCTCTTTTGTCTTTGCTCTCGAGGGTCTCCTTTTCTGTCCATTTCCAGGTGGAGAATGCCTCTTCAACAGCCCAGTCTGTAAGGTGGCCTTTGCCGGTCGCCGCCAGGGAGCCGTAGAGAGTCACGTGAAGATGGTCGGCATCGCTGTGGTGCTCCAGATAATGCCTTACTGCCTTGAAAGGACCCATTGTGTGACTGCTGGATGGGCCCTTACCTATTTTATATATGTTCTTTATAGATTTCATTCTTGTCCGTTTTATAGATAATCTTCAAAATACATTGAGATCTTGTCGTGCAGATGGACTCTGTCCTTGCCCATCACGTTGTGCTCTGCGCAAGGATAAGGGAAGTAGTCGACCTGTACGTTGTTCTTGATGCACTCCCTGATGAAGCTGAGACTATGCTCCCACACAACCACAGGGTCGATGGCACCCTGGCATATCAGGAGCTTGCCCTTCAGGTCCTTTGCCTTGTTGATCAGGCTTGTCTTCGCATATCCCTCGGGGTTGGTGGCAGGATTGTCCATATATCTCTCGCCGTACATTACTTCGTACCACTTCCAGTCGATTACCGGACCGCCGGCAACGGCTACCTTGAATATTTCAGGATAATTGGTGATAAGGGATATGGTCATAAATCCACCGTAGCTCCATCCGTGTACGCCGATCCTGTCCTTGTCGACATATGGGAGGTTCATCAGCATCTTCACGCCCTCAATCTGGTCTGCCATCTCCGCCTGGCCGCACTGACCGTGGATGGCCTGCTCGAAGGCTAGACCGCGGTTCTCTGTGCCTCTGTTGTCCTGGACATAGACGAGGTAGCCACGCTGGGCCATATACATCTCCCATCTGCGGAGAAGTCCCAGGTAGGTGTTCTGGACCATCTGCGAATGTGGACCGCCGTAGACATAGACTATTACAGGGTACTTCTTTGACGGATTGAAGTCCTTCGGCTTGATGAGCCTGTAGTAGTTGTCGTACTGGCCGTCAGCACTCTTTATGGTGCCGAGGCTGATCTCTGTGTAGGCATAGTCGAGGGTCGGGTCTTCAGCTGTGAGGAGGTTGCTGACTTTCTTTCCATCTGTCTTACAGAGGTTTATCACTCTTGGTACGGAGAGTGAACTGTAGCTGTCTATAAAGTGCTTGCAGTCAGGGCTGAGCTGGACATCGTGCCAGCCTTCCTCAAATGTGAGCCTCTGAGGTTTGCCGAAAGAAGCTTTGACTACTCCCTTCTTGAGGTTCTTTATCTCGATTCTGAAGAGATGGTTCTCCACAGGCGAGACTTCAGCTGAGGTGTAGTAGATGTACTTTCCGTCGTTTCCGGTGTATTGTACGTCTGCGTCAACTGCTGTAAGTCTGCGGATGTTTCCGCTGTTGTCGCAGAGGTAGAGGTTGCGGTAGCCGTCGATGTTGGCTGTGCGGTAGAGGAAGATGTTGTTGAAGCCTTTAATGAAATATAAAGGGTCTACAGGTTCCACGTATTTGTCGTTGTCCTCTGTAAGAATAGTGTTGAGGCAGTTTCCTGTCTCAGGACAATACTCATTGAGCTTAAGGTGCTTCTGACTTCTGTCGAGCACGATGATGTAGAGTTTCTTGGCGTCAGGTGACCACGTGATGTTGGTCAGATAGGTGTCATAGCCGAAGTCATCTGCCTTTGCGTAGACAGTCTCGCCTGTAGCTATGTCATATATTCCCAGCTGGACATTCTCTGAGTCCATTCCCGCCATCGGGTACTTGATCTCCTTGAGGGAACCGGTGCGTGTGGTGATGTCCAGGAGAGGGAAAGATGTGACCTTGCTCTCATCCTTTCTGTAGAAGGCTACTTTTGTGCTGTCCGGTGACCAGAAGATTCCTCCGCTTATGCCGAACTCGTTACGGCTTACGATGTCTCCGTAAGTGATGTTGCTGCAGGTACTCTCTGCAATTACCTTCTCGTTGCCTTCTTTGTCAATCAGGTAAAGGCTCTGGTCCTTTGATATGGCGTGAAGCTTCTTTGCTGGCAAAGCCTTGTAGTCACTGTACTCACCTGTGGTTATGTTCCAGTACTGCCACTTCCCGTCTTTATGCATCAGGATCTTGTCAGAATCAGCCCATCTTGCGGATAGGTTTGTCGGAACGAGTTCCCTTGAAAGTATTGTTTCCTCCATTGTGAGGATCTTTCCGTCTTGATTGTTTGCAGGTCGGGTGTTGATTATGCCCGGCTGTGCCGAGAGAGTCATTCCAAGGCACAGGAGCCCAAGGACTAAATTTATCTTCTTCATAATTTATCGTCTTATATATTATAACAAAGGTACGAAATAGCTTCGATATATGCCATTAAATCAATTGAATTTGCTCCTTTGAAAATTAATTGTTACATTTATGGTTTGAATTCGGCGAAATAGTAAGTAACTTCGCGCAAATTATTGATAACTCTAAAGCATTTTAATATTATGGAAAGAACATTGGTAATTCTTAAGCCAGGCTGCCTCCAGAGAGGCCTTATCGGCGAAGTGATTTCAAGATTTGAAAAGAGAGGTCTCAAGCTAGTTGCAATGAAGATGGTTCAGCTTGACGAGGAGATCCTTAAAGTACATTATGCACACCTTCTTGACAGACCGTTCTTCCCTTGGCTCCGTGACGGTATGATGGCAGCTCCTGTAATCCTCTGCTGCTGGGAAGGCTACAGCGCAGTTCAGGTAGTTCGCGATATGGCAGGTGCAACCAAGGCAAGCAAGGCAGTTCCGGGAACTATCCGCGGTGACTACAGCCTCAGTGCACAGGAGAACATCGTACACACATCAGACTCACTCGAGAATGCAGAGATCGAGCTCAAGCGCTTCTTCGTGGAGTCGGATTACTGCGAGTACAAGTCTCCGCTTGATCCGTTCAAGTACGCTCCGGACGAAATGTAATATAGGTATATAAAATAGATTGGCCGTTATCGGAACCGACCCCCGCCTCCTTTCAGGAGGCACCCCCTAGCCGGGGGTGGCATGTCGGTTCCGATAACGGCCAATCTATTTTTATATTTCAGTATATTACAATATATTCAAACTCTGTTCTTTGATCTTTTCGAGCTCGTCTTTCATTTTTACGACGATCTTCTGGATCTCGGTGTGGTTCGCCTTTGAACCTGTGGTGTTGATCTCACGACCCATTTCCTGAGCGATGAAGCCGAGTTTCTTGCCAGGGCAGTCTTCTGTTGCTATTGTGTCAAGGAAGTACTTGCAATGCTGGCGGAGTCGGACTCTTTCCTCGTTGAGGTCGAGTTTCTCAATGTAGAATATCATTTCCTGCTCCAGGCGGCTCTGGTCAGGCTCTGCCTTGAGCTCTGCAAATCTGCTCAAAATTTTTTCTCTTATTGCCTCCACGCGCTCCTGCTCGAATGTCTCCACCTGGCGTGAGTATTCCATAATGTTTTCGACCTTTGAAGTCACATCCTTGTAGAGTACCTCTCCTTCCTGTGCGCGGAATGCGTTGATGTTGGAGAGTGCCTCGTCGATGCAGGCTTCTACCACCGGCCAGTTGTCGTCAGTGATGACATCCTGCTTCTTTGCGTCCATCACTTCCGGCATACGGAGAATCATAGCGAGAAGATCGTTCGGGTTCTGGTTCCAGAGGTTGTGTGCTCCGATCTGGCCGCCCAGTTCGCTGATCTGGTTGTAGTACTCCATTGCCAAGGCCATATTGATCTTCTTGGCACTGTCAGCGGCATTAGGCTCGAAAGTCATAAAGAAATCAATGTTGCCACGGGTCAGGGAGGTTGCAATCTTTTGTCTTACAGCCATTTCCTTGTCTTTTGGGAGCATAGATGTCTTCAGACTTATGTCAGCTGTCTTACCATTAAGTGAGCGTACTTCCACTGTAACCTTTCCTGTTTCGAGAATGGCTTCGGCCTTGCCGTAGCCTGTCATTGATTTTATCATATTGTATTTTTCTATTTTGAGTCTGCAAAAATATGAAATTTCTGATTAATTTTGATGGCGTCAATGAAATATATACTATTATGAATATACACTTGTTTGTTACCGGCCTGCTGATGTTATGCGCCTTTGCTTCCTCGTGTCAGCCTGTGAAGCCCGAACCCATTCCTGATGATGATCCTGTCGTGGAAAATCCTGACGAGGATAAAGAGCCTTCTGTAGAGCCTCCTGTAGACGTGACAGATTGGGAGACAGCTTCAGATGCTGTAGCCGCTATGGGTGTGGGCTGGAATCTTGGAAATACTCTTGATGCCTGGGATGCAGGAAAGGGACGTGAAGATGACTGGCTTTTCTGGGAAACTTACTGGGGACAGGCCCGTACAACACCGGAACTTATGAGGATGATGAAAGAAGCAGGTTTCGGTGCGATACGCATACCGGTTACCTGGGGAATCCATATGGATGCTGACAATAAGGTCTATGATTCGTGGATGAACCGTGTGCGTGAGATAGTGGATTATGTTCTTGATGCAGGAATGTACTGCATTGTGAACATACACCACGACACAGGTGCGGATGACGATGTATGGCTTCTGGCAGGAATGGAGGAATATGAACAGGTGCGCGAAAAATATGCAGGACTGTGGCGTCAGATAGCGGAGGAGTTCAAGGATTATGGCCCTAAGCTTCTCTTTGAAAGCTATAACGAGATGCTGGATTCAAGGCACTCGTGGTGTTTTGCCTCATTCAACGGGGGATATGACGCCGCCTTCGCTGCAGATGCCTACAAGGCCATTAATTCATATGCGCAGACATTCGTGGATGTGGTCAGAGAGACCGGAGGCAATAATACTGCGCGAAATCTTATAGTCAACACCTATGGCGCCTGCTGTGGAAGCGGCAACTGGAATCCTCACCTTAAGGATCCTCTGAAGGAAATGGCCTTGCCGGAGGATATATGTGAAGACCATCTGATCTTCGAGGTGCATTCCTATCCGGGCATCGACAATATGGATAATATGAGGAAGGAGGTGGATGATATGTTCCACAATCTCAACACCTTCCTTGCCTCGAAAGGTGCTCCGGTCATATTGGGAGAATGGGGAACAAGCAGTGAACATCCCGACCGCAGCAATCTGTCTGAGTTTCAGGCTTATTTTGTCAGAAAGGCTATGGAATATGGAATGGGCACCTTCTATTGGATGGGACTTTCTGACGGAGTGTCGCGTTCGCTTCCTGTGTTCAGCGACCCGGAGTCGGCTGAGGCAATATTGAAGGCCTATTATGGTGAATCATATGAGCCTGTCCTTCCTGTGATAGACGATTATGAATGTACTTATTCGGTCAATTACACCAGCCAGTGGGGAGAGGCGCACTTGTGCAGCCAGACCATCAGCCTGGATGAATATACGGCAGTCAGCCTTGTCCTTGAAGATGATCCTGATCCGGGAATGCTGGCTGTGAAGATATACGGAGAAGACGGCAGCGAACAATACGCTCATTTCAATTCGGCTGAAGTGACAGTTGCCTTCAACAGGTCAGTGCTCGGATCAACATCCTCGAGAATTACGCTCCAGTTTATGGGTAACGGAACATATGAGACTTGTATCAGGAGAGCCTGTCTCATCAGAAAAGACGGGGGCTCGGTGGTACTTACCCCTTCCCGTTTCTGGGGCTGTGACGTGGCTCTCAATGCGTTTCCTTCATAGGGCTGCTGAAGTGCTGCATAAAATCGGTGCAAACTACGGATAATCGTGAAAAAATCCGTATATTTGCCCGATTATTTGCAAATAGTAAACTGGGTTGCCCAGTTTTGTTGATTGAAACGTAATTACCAAAGATATGGAAGAGGTAAACAAGGAAGTAACTGAGACCAGAAATCTCAACTTTTTGGAAGAAATCATTGAGGCGGATCTTGCCAGCGGAAAACACGAATCGATAATGACACGTTTCCCGCCAGAACCGAACGGCTACCTTCACATCGGACACGCGAAGAGTATCTGCATTAACTTCGGACTTGCCAAGAAATACGGCGGAAAGACAAACCTCCGCTTTGACGATACAAACCCTGTAAAGGAGGACACCGAGTACGTAGACTCTATCAAGGAGGACATCAAGTGGCTCGGTTTCGAGTGGGAGAATGAGCGCTATGCTTCTGACTACTTCGACCAGCTCTACGAGTGGGCTGAGGAGCTCATCAAGAAGGGCCTTGCATATGTGGATGACCAGTCGCAGGAGGAGATCCGTGCAGGTCGTGGTACAGTGCAGGTGCCTGGAACTGAGAGCCCTTACCGCAATCGCAGCGTTGAGGAGAACCTCCAGCTTTTCCGCGAAATGAAGGCTGGAAAATATGCGGAAGGCGAGAAGGTGCTTCGCGCGAAGATCGATATGGCGCACCCTAATATGCTTTTCCGTGACCCGCTCCTTTACCGTATCATCCACGCACATCACCACAGAACCGGTGACAAGTGGTGTATATATCCTATGTACGACTATGCACACGGACAGTCAGACAGTATCGAGAACATCACACACTCGATCTGTACGCTCGAGTTCGACGTTCACCGTCCTCTCTATGACTGGTTCATCGAGAAGCTCGGCATCTTCCCGTCACATCAGTATGAGTTCGCGAGACTCAACCTTACATACACAGTGATGTCTAAACGTAAGCTCCTTGAGCTCGTAAAGAATAACTTCGTAAGCGGTTGGGATGACCCACGTATGCCGACTATCTGCGGTATCCGTCGTCGTGGTTACACTCCTGAGTCTATACGTATGTTCGCAGAGAAGGTGGGTGTGGCAAAACGTGAGCAGCTGATCGACCTCCAGCTTATGGAGTGGTGCGTACGTCAGGACCTGAATGAGCGTGCAAACCGCTATATGGTGGTTCAGGACCCTGTGAAGCTCACCATCACAAACTGGGAGCCAGGCAAGGTGGAGTGGTTCGACGCTCCTCTTAATCCAGCTGATCCTGAAGGACCATCGCGTAAGGTTCCTTTCACTGGTGAGGTCTACATCGAGAGAAATGACTTTATGGAGGAGCCGCCTAAGAAGTACTTCCGTCTCAAACCGGACGGAGAAGTACGTCTCAAGTACACTTACATCGTAAAGTGCCAGGAAGTCGTTAAGGATGCTGAGGGCAACATCGTAGAGATCAAGTGTACTTATGACCCTACATCTAAGCCAGGAGCAGGCGAGTGGCGCTCAGTTAAGGGAACCATCCACTGGGTGTCTGCAGAGCACGCAAAAGAGCTTGAACTCAGACTCTATGACAAGCTCTTCACTGAGGCCCAGATGGGACAGATTCCAGAAGGTGAGGACTACAAGAACTATCTCAACCCTGAGTCACTCGTAATCGCCAAAGGTTACGCAGAGCCAGCCCTCCTCGAGGACAACTCAGGCATCGCAGTACAGTTCGAGCGCGTCGGCTACTTCTTCAAGGATCCGGACAGCACCCCAGATCACTTCGTCTTCAACAAGACAACAGCTCTCAAGGACAGCTTCAAGTTCTAGAGACAACCCTATATAAAAGGAGGCCGACTAAAAATAGTCGGCCTCCTTTTATATGATGGATGTTTCTATTTGCTGTAGGCGTCGAGTCCGCTCTGGAGGAAGTCTACGAAGCCTTCAACCGAGAGGTCGTAGCCGCGAACCGGTACGAGCATTTCTCCGTCAGGGGAGAGAAGCACGTAGTTTGGCTGGGCATTTACATTCCACTTTGATCGTGCGATGTATGAGTTGGCACGGCCGAGGTCCTTATAGACATCTCCTGTTGTCTCGTCAGTAACCCAGTCTTCCTTTGCAAGCTTGTACTTGTCGTCTACATAAAGGGCTACTACTACAAAGTCGTTTCTGAGCTTCTCAAGTACAGCTGGGTCGCTCCATACTCTTGACTCCATCTCGCGGCAGTTTACGCATCCGTGACCTGTTACGTCCACAAATACAGGCTTACCTGCCTTCTTTGCTGCTGCAAGGGCTTCGTCAAGGTCAAAGTAACCCTGGAGGCCGTGAGGCAGGTGGAGGAAGTCATACTTGTTTCCTTCCTGCTGTGCAGGTACGTCAGCTACCTGGTGTGATCCGCTTCCTGCTGTGAGAACGAAGTCCTGTGATGAGATCGGCGGCATATATCCTGAGAGGGCCTTGAGAGGCGCTCCGAACATTCCCGGAATCATATATACTACAAATGAGAACACAACGATAGACAATGTGAGTCTTGGCACTGAGATGTGTGTAACCTCATCGTCGTGTGCAAAGCGGAGCTTGCCGAGGAGATAGAATCCAAGTAGTGAGAAGCATACTATCCAGATAGCAAGGTAAACCTCTCTGTCAAGGAGACCCCAGTGATAAGTCTGGTCAGCCACGCTGAGGAACTTGAATCCGAGTGCAACCTCGATGAATCCCATTACAACCTTCACTGTGTTGAGCCATCCGCCGCCGCTCTTCTTGAGGTCCTTAAGGAGTGAAGGGAAGAATGCGAGGAGGGTGAATGGAAGTGCGAATGCCACTGAGAATGCAAGCATTGTCACGATCGGAATCCACCAGGCGCCGTTGCTTGAAGTCGCCTGGATAAGGACGTTACCTACAATCGGACCTGTGCAAGAGAATGACACGAGTACGAGTGTGAGTGCCATAAAGAACACACCTGCAAGACCCTTCTTGTCAGAACCCTTGTCGCTCTTGTTTACGAGTGACTGTGGGAGAGTGATCTCGAATGCTCCGAAGAAAGATGCTGCAAACACCATAAAGATGATGAAGAACAGGATGTTAGGGAGCCAGTGAGTTGCAATCCAGTTGAAGATGTCGGCTGTTACGGACTCACCTCCGATAACCCTGGTAATCACGATAAGGAGGGCGATAGGAAGAGTGTAGAGGATTACGATGAACAGACCGTACATACCAGCCTTGAAGCGTCCCTGAGCGACATTGTCAGATCCTTTGAGGAAGAATGACACTGTCATAGGTACCATAGGGAACACGCAAGGAGTCATAAGCATTGCAAAGCCCCAGAGTATGGCCTGGAGGATAAGTCCCCAAGGGAAGGCTGTCTTCTGTGCAGGAGCCTCATCTTCGGCTGCAGCAACTGCTGCGCCTTCGCCGATCTTCACCTCGAAGTCATAATACTCCGCCTTGCAGGCGCCGCCTGTGCAGGAGTTGGTGAAGATTGTACCGGTGAACACTGCACCGCCTTCAGCTTTTACGTCCTGTGCAATGATGATTTCGTTGTAGTAATGTCTTGCAAGGTCGCCGAACTCGTCAGTCTCCTCAGTCGGAGTGCTGAGCTCATATGGCTCTCCTACAAGCTCACCGCCTGTAACCACAGGATCCATAAGTTCAGTAGCTGAGAATTCGTCTGTGAGAGTGTAGGTGTGATAACCGTCAGCGATCTTACCTGTGAAAATCACTTTGTACACATCACCGTCAGCCTTCTCCACGCTGGATGACCAAGTCACGAGCTGCCCTTGTGCGAATGCAACTGCACTGATGAGCAGGGTCGACAGTATTGATAGGAATCGTTTCATCTTTATATTTTTTGAATGTTATTTTGCAAATGCCACTGATCTGGTCTCACGGATTACTGTGATCTTTACCTGACCCGGGTAAACCATCTCTTCCTGGATCTTTCTTGCGATCTCTGTTGACAATGTCTCTGCATCCTGATCGGTAACCTGGTCAGCACCTACGATGACGCGGAGCTCGCGACCTGCCTGGATAGCGTAAGTCTTGGTCACTCCATTGTATGATTTTGCAATGCCTTCCATCTCCTTGAGTCTCTTGATGTATGACTCGATCACCTCGCGGCGTGCGCCTGGTCTCGCACCTGAAATGGCGTCACCTACCATTACGAGAGGGGAGATGATGGATGTCATTTCGATCTCCTCGTGGTGAGCACCGATTGCGTTGCATACATCCGGCTTCTCCTTGTACTTCTCGGCGAGCTTCATACCGAGGATTGCGTGTGGAAGTTCCGGATCCTCATCTGAAACCTTTCCGATGTCGTGGAGGAGTCCGGCTCTCTTTGCTACCTTAGGATTGAGTCCGAGCTCAGAAGCCATTGTGGCACAGATGTTTGCAACTTCACGTGCGTGCTGGAGAAGGTTCTGTCCGTATGAAGAACGGTACTTCATCCTACCGATGAGCTTGACAAGCTCGATGTGCATTCCGTGGATTCCGAGGTCGATGCAGGTTCTCTTACCTGTCTCCATAATCTCGTCTTCAAGCTGCTTCTGTACCTTTGCCACTACTTCCTCGATACGTGCCGGATGGATACGGCCGTCGATCACAAGCTGATGAAGGGCAAGGCGCGCAACCTCTCTTCTGACTGGGTCGAATGCTGAAAGGAGGATTGCTTCAGGTGTGTCGTCAACAACGATCTCGACTCCTGTCGCTGCCTCGAGGGCACGGATGTTTCTGCCTTCGCGGCCGATGATTCTACCTTTGATCTCGTCGCTTTCGATGTGGAACACTGTCACGGCATTCTCGATTGCTGTCTCAGATGCTGTGCGCTGTATTGTGTTGATTACAATTCTCTTGGCTTCCTTTGATGCTGTGAGGCGAGCCTCGTCCATTACGTCGTTGATGTATGACTGAGCCTGTGTCTTTGCCTCTGCCTTCATACTCTCGATGAGCTGGTTCTTTGCTTCTGCTGCAGTAAGTCCTGCGATCTCCTCGATCTGCTTGATGGCTGTCTGCTTGAGCTGCTCGTATTCCTCAGTCTTCTTGTTCGCAATCTCGATCTGGTTCTTGAGATTCTGTCTTATTGCGTCAGTCTCCTTCTGCTTGCGGCCAAGCTCTGAACTCTGCTGGTTGAGGTTGTTCTCCTTCTGCTTCAGACGGCTCTCAGTCTCGCTGATTGTCTTGTTCTTCTCATTGATGTACTGCTCGTGCTCGCTCTTGAGCTGCAGGAACTTCTCCTTTGCCTGGAAGATCTTTTCCTTTTTGATGCTCTCTGCCTCAAGCTCTGCTTTCTTGATGATATCTTCCTTTTGTCCTTTAAGAACTATTCTATGGACAATTATGTAGGCTGCGAGTGCGGCTGCCCCACTCGATAGACCTGTTAAAACTAGAATTAATGTATTCATAATGTATATATGGTTTTAGTCTTTACAAAAAATGACCAGTCTTACATAAGCAGACTGGTCAGGTTAAAAGTAAAAAGCCGTTAGCCGGTTTGTCAGAAAATCTTAATGAATAAGATTTGGGATCCGGATTGTTGGTTCTGAAATCCTCCGTCCCGCAAGCGGAATCCCCCTAAGGGTCACATAGGTCCATCATTGCCATCCGAGTAGTCCCGGTTACGTTATAAATGTTGATTTCAGCAAAAATAAGTAACTAACGGCTGTTTTTTCCAATATTTTCAAGATAACCACCAAGCTCTTCTGCAAGAGCCTTCTCCTCATCGGAAAGATTATTTATCTGTTCCTGAAGCGTCAGGTTGTTCATACACACATTCAGTGCCACAAATGACAGGATGTCAACAATGCTTTTGCCCGGGAACTTGTCCAGGTAGGCGTTTACCTTCTTGTTGATCTCGTCTGCGGAAACTCTTATCTTCCTCTCGTGCTCTTCTGATGAAGCGTTCAGGACATATGGACGACCTGCAATCTTTACAGTAATCTTCTGCTGTGCCATATTATCCCTCCATCAGTTTTATACACCTGTCAATCTCCTTGACAAGACTGTCAATCTTCTTCTTAGCTGCAGTCGTGTCTGCACTTCCTGCCATAAAGGCTTCGGTAAGCTTCTGGTTATCGATCTGTCTTTCTAACTCAATAATCTGCTTCTTGTATGCTTCATTCTGCTCTTTCGCCTGGTCAAGTTCGGTCTGGAGTCTTGTTCTTGTCTCCTTCTCCGATTCGTATGCAGCAATCAGCTGCGTTATCTGTTTCTTGACGTTCTCCAACATAGTTTTCACAAATCAACATACAATGCAAAAATAATAAACTGCTTTGATTTCTCAAAATAAAAAGAGAAAATCAAAGCAGTTTATTGTATGGTGGATGCTCTTTAGAGCACTTCTACCGATTTCATACCCTCTTCGATGGCTGCTTTGTTAAGCGCGATGAGGTCTGCATAGCGGGCAGGGATACATTTTGCGAGTCCCTTGTCGATGTTTTCGAATGACACGATAGGCTTCATCTTGAGGTATGCTCCCATTACTGCCATATTGTACACCTTTGAGTTTCCGACCTGAGCTGCGACGTTGATGGCGTCAATTCTGCAGATCTGGATGTCGGTTCTTGTAGGAGGGTTGATGATTCCGTTCGGATCGTAGATGAGGAGTCCGCCCGGCTTCACTGCGCTCTCGAACTTGTCGAGTGACTGCTGGTTGAGGATGATGGCTGTGTCGTACTTTGTCACGATCGGCGAGCTGATCTTCTTGTCGCTTATGATCACGCAGACGTTTGCTGTACCGCCGCGCATCTCAGGGCCATAAGAAGGCATCCAGGTCACCTCCATATCCTGCATAATTGCACAATATGCGAGAATCTTTCCCATCGAAAGGACACCCTGTCCTCCGAATCCTGCAATGATTATCTCTTCTTTCATATATTAATACTCTTTTAGTCAATTGATTACTCCTGTTTGAGGACGTCCTTGATGTCTCCGAGCGGATACTTAGGGAACATATTCTCTACCATCCACTTGTTGGCTGCTGTAGGGCTGAGCTTCCAGCCTGAGTTACAAGTTGCCACGATCTCTACGAATGAGAGTCCGATGCCCTTCTGGCTGTACTCGAATGCCTTGCGGATCGCTGCCTTTGCCTTGCGTGCTGCAACAGCTGTGTGGACAGACTGTCTTGTGATGTATGCAGTTCCGTCAAGCTGGGCAATCATAGGGGCGAGCACGAGAGGGAAGCCGTTGAGCTTAGCGTCACGTCCGTAAGGAGTGGTCGCTGTCTTCATTCCCAGAAGAGTAGTAGGGGCCATCTGTCCTCCGGTCATTCCGTAGATACCGTTGTTGATGAAGATCACTACGATGTTCTCTCCGCGGCTGCAGGCGTGGATGATCTCTGCTGTACCGATTGATGCGAGGTCACCGTCTCCCTGATATGTGAACACATATTTCTCAGGATTCAGTCTCTTTGTTGCAGTTGCGAGAGCTGGAGCACGTCCGTGAGCGGCCTGCTGCCAGTCTACGTTCAGGTAGTTGTAGGCAAATACTGAGCAGCCTACAGGGCTGATTGCGATTGTCTCCTCCTGGATGCCCATCTCTTCGATGACTTCAGCGACGAGCTTATGTACTGTACCGTGAGAACATCCCGGGCAGTAGTGCATTACGTTGTCTGTCAGAATAGGAGTCTTCTTGTAGACGATGTTCTCGGGTTTCTTGATATCTTCGATATTCATAGTCTTGGCTTATTTCAGATTGTTGAACTTCTTGAACTCCTCTGCGATTTCATCAGGTGTGTAGATGATACCTCCCTGTCTTCCGTAGAATCCTACAGGGCACTTTCCGTTTACAGCAAGCTTCACGTCGTCTACCATCTGTCCGAGGTTGAGCTCGATGCTCATCATACTCTTCACCTGGTCTGAAAGCTCCTGAAGTCTCTTTGTCGGGAATGGGAAGAGGGTTACCGGTCTGAGGAGACCTGCCTTGATTCCTTCTTCGCGGAGCTGGTCTACTACAGCCTCGCAGATACGTGCAGAACATCCGAATGCTACGAAAAGGTACTCTGCATCCGCTGTCTGATACTCCTCGTATTTAACCTCCTGCTCCTTGATCACCTCGTATTTTGCAGCAAGCTTTCTGTTGAAACGCTCCTGTACGTCAGACTCGAGGGCGAGGGAAGTGATGACATTATAAGGTCTGTCGGCTGTCTTGCCTGTAGTCGCCCAAGGTGCAGCCTTGAGAAGCTCTTCCTTAGTCATACGAGGCTTCTCAGGACGAAGCTCTACTTTCTCCATCATCTGGCCTACGATACCGTCAGCAAGAATGATGACAGGAGTGCGGTACTTGAACGCGAGGTCGAATCCCCAGTCAACGAAGTCATACATATCCTGTGCTGAAGCCGGTGCAAGCACAATGGCATTGTAGTCGCCGTGTCCGCCACCCTTCACACACTGGTTGTAGTCACTCTGGCTAGGCTGGATGGTGCCGAGACCAGGACCTCCGCGCTGGCAGTTCACCACAACGCAAGGAAGCTCAGCACCTGCGAGGTAGCTGAGGCCTTCGCACATAAGGCTGATTCCCGGTGAGCTGGAAGAAGTCATAACCTTCTTTCCGCAGCAGGCGCCGCCGTATACCATATTGATTGAAGAAGTCTCACTCTCTGCCTGAAGGACAACCATTCCTGTTGTGAGCCAAGGTCTTTCCTTCATCAGGGTCTCCATTACTTCAGACTGCGGGGTAATCGGGTAGCCGAAATAACCGTCCGCACCGTTGCGGATTGCCGATATGGCAATCGCCTCGTTTCCTTTCATCAGAATTTTCTCTGCCATATCCTTAAATTTTAACTCTGTAAACAGTAATTACCGAATCAGGACAGACGATTGCACAGTTTGAACAACCTATGCAGGCCTCGCCGACCATCTCGGCATAGTGATAACCTTTGTTGTTGACCAGCTTCGAGAGTTCGATGCTCTTGGTCGGACAATTTTCGACACATACTCCGCAACCTTTGCATTTCTGTGAGTCGACGTCTATTGCTCCTTTAAATGCCATTGTTATTTTGTTTAAGTGTTTGTTTTCGTATAACGCTTTGGTGGTTACAAAAATCAAGTAAATATAAGCCTTTTTTATCGAATTATCAAATAAACATACGAATTTTATGAAAATACTTTTGCGGCCGTCATTTTGTAAGAAAATTTGTATAACTTTGAAATCTTAATGAACTGTAACTATGAGTAGGATATTGTTGAAAAATATTGTGACAGAGGGGGTTGAGTCAGATATCCTTATTGATGAAGGATGCATTGTGGCAGTCGTGCCAGCCGGCAGTGAAGACCTTGAAGATGCGGCCGCATTCGCTGAGGTCGTCGACTGCACCGGAAAGACCGCCTTCCCTGGATTCGTAAATATGCATACGCACGCCGGTATGGCGCTTATGAGGGGAATCGGCGAGGATATCGCCTTCCACCAGTGGCTCGACCGTATATGGAAACTTGAGCTGGCGATAGATGAAGAGTATGTATATCACGCCACAAAGGTTGCCTGCCTGGAGATGATCAAGACCGGAACAACCACATTCAACGATCATTATTGGCATATGCCGATGGCTCATAAGGCCGCTATGGAAATGGGTCTGCGTCCGGTTCTGGCTTATGTCATCTGTGACAGGAACGACCCTCAGGAGTCAGAACGTCAGAAGGCTCAGTGCCAGGAGATGTATGAGCAGGCAATGACCTGGAACGATCATTCTACCTTCGCTATAGCGATTCACGCCATCTATTCAGTCAGAGAAGAGATGATCCTGTGGGCGACTCAGTTTGCCCGTGAGAGAGGACTGAAGATTCATATACACGTTTCGGAAACAAGCAAGGAGATTGAAGACTGCAAGGCGCAGCATTCGGGTATGTCTCCTGTGGAGTACCTGGACAGCCTCGGAGTGCTTGGACCGGATGTGATTGCAGCCCACACGTTGTGGCTTTCTGAAAATGATGTCCGTATCCTTGGAGAAAGGGGAGTAAACTGCGTGCACAACGTAAACTCAAACCTTAAGCTTGCATCAGGCTACAGATTCCTTTACAATGAGCTCAGGGATGCCGGAGCTAACATCTGCCTCGGAACAGACGGCTGCGCATCTTCTAACAACCTTGATATGCTGGAGACGATGAAGACTTCGGCTATGATCCAGAAGGCCTGGAGAAACGATCCTTCAGCTATGCCTCTCAATGAACTGACTGCTATGGCGACGGAAAATGCCGGAAAGGCACTCGGTCTTGAGATAGGAAAGATACGTGAAGGTGCTCTGGCCGACATCTTGATAGTGGACACTCAGAATTACAATTTCCTTTCACCTGGATCGTTTGAGGCAAACCTCGTCTATTCCGCTCATTCGGACTGCATCGATTCAGTGATATGCAACGGAAAGTTCGTGATGCGTTCAAGAGTTGTGGAGGAAGAGAAGGAAATCCTGGCGGAAGCAGCAAAAGTAATGTCAAAATTACCGTCTCTGGAAAGTCTGGAGGCATAACATATCAAACTATGGATCCAAGAGTAGAAAAGATCAATAAGGCAGCTGAGTTCATCGCAGCGAAGCTTGACGGAAGGAAGCCGTTTGCAGGCATTGTGCTTGGAAGCGGTCTGGGCAAACTTGCCGACAGGATAGAGAATCCGACAGTGATTCCATATAAGGAGATTCCAGGTTTTCCGGTCTCTACAGCAGTAGGACACAAAGGTAACTTCATAGCAGGAGAGCTCGGTGGAAAGTTCGTTCTGGCAATGCAGGGACGCTTCCATTACTATGAGGGCTACACAATGGACCTTGTAACCCTTCCTATCAGAGTGATGAAGGTTCTCGGTATCCAGTACCTCTTTGTCTCAAATGCAGCCGGAGGAGTGAACTACGATTTCAAGGTCGGCGACCTTATGGTCATCACAGACCACATCAACCACCTTCCGAATCCGCTTGTGGGACCGAATATGGAGGACTTCGGACCTCGCTTCCCGGATATG
This sequence comes from Bacteroidales bacterium, assembly GCA_017505605.1. GTDB lineage: Bacteria > Bacteroidota > Bacteroidia > Bacteroidales > UBA932 > Cryptobacteroides. The sequence continues at coordinate 12,453 of JAFVOX010000032.1, read as the reverse complement.
ACAAGACCTTATGACAAGAAGCTCAGGATGATGGCATTCGAAATCGCTGCAGGCCTTGGCTACGAGCTCAAGAGCGGAGTGTATTTCGCAGGAACAGGTCCTTCATACGAGACCCCTGCAGAGTACAAGTACTTCAGGCTCATCGGAGCGGATGCAGTGGGTATGTCCACAATCCCAGAAGTCATAGTTGCACGTCATTCGGACATTCCTGTCTTCGGAATGTCGGTCATCACCAACGAGGCCCACGACGACTATGCAGAAGACTTCGCCAACGACGCGGATGACGTGGTTGTGGCGGCAGACGCAGCGGCCGACAAGATGACCGCCCTGTTTACGAGGATCATCGAGAAGTTGTAGATATAATATATAGATAGATATATATATATACGGATATGCCGGGAGGATCTGAAGCGATCCTCCCGGCATATCCTTTAAGTCATATCACCTTATTTTCCGGTAATCTTTATTTCGTTGACCGGCTCCGCTGGTGCGAGGACGTTGTTGACCTTCCAGCTCTGTGCCTTCTTCATCTTGTACTGTGCTGTTGCCTTGATGTCAGCTACGCTTGCTGCGAAATGGATCTGATATGTGCCGGCAGCTGCCTCCCAAGCTGAATTAGCCTCGTTGAATGATGCAAGACCGTAGTTGCATACGTTCATTGTGAGAGTCTGAGACTCGCCAGGGGCAAGTTCCTTGCTCTTTGCAAATGCCTTGAGCTCGAGAACCGGCTTGTCAAGACCTCCTGCAGGAGCTGTCACATAGAGCTGGACAGCCTCTTTACCTGCAACCTTTCCTGTGTTGGTCACTGTGATTGTGGCTGTGAATCCGTCAGCAGTCGCCTTCACTACAGGCTTGCTGTAGGCGAATGTGGTGTAAGAAAGGCCGTATCCGAACGGATATGATACCTCTACACCTGCTGTTGAGAAGTAACGGTAACCAACATAGATGCCCTCCTCATATGCTGTGTAGTCCACATTCTTGCGCGGAGCAGCAGGGCCTCTTCTGAAACCTGTAGCTGCAGCAGCAGAGTAGTCATATGGGAAATTGTGTGATGAAGGGTTGTCGAGGTAGTTCATCGGGAATGTAGTCGCTAGCTTTCCTGAAGGGTTTACCTTGCCGAGGAGCACGTCTGCTACAGATGCACCACCTTCCATTCCTGGCTGCCAAGCGAGGAGGATGGCGTCTGGCATATGTTTCCAGGAAGCGGTCTCGATCACGCCGCCGATGTTAAGGACAACAATGACTTTCTTTCCGGACTTATGGTAGGCGTCGCAGATGTTCTGGAGATTGGCAACCTCTACTGCGTTGAGGCGGAAATCACCCTGTCCGTCCTTGCGGTCACCGCCTTCTCCTGCATTACGTCCGATTGTGAGGATGGCAACGTCTGTATCAGCCTCGACCTTTGTCACAAATGCCTTGGAAAGCTCAGCTTCCGGAAGAACAGGCTTGCCCCACAATGTGTTAGGAGCGTTGTTGTTCATTGTCTCTTCTGTATATGATATATACTTCCTGTACCACGAAGCAGGAGCCGGATCGACTGCTGCTCCATTGCCTTCAAGACCTTCCTGTACGTTGCGGATGTATGCCTTGTTCACGTTTCCGGAACCTGTACCTCCTGCGATGAAGTCATATGAAGTGACGCCCCAGAGACCTACCTTCTCATCTCCCTTGAGAGGAAGCACGCCGTTGTTCTTGAGGAGTACCATACCCTCGGCACCTGCCTTGCGTACTAGCTTTGCGTGCTCCTCTGTGTCAGGCTTGCTTGAATACTCATAGCCTTTGAATCGTGGAGTCTTCACGATGTACTCGAGCATATTGCGTACGTTTCTGTCGATCTCCTCCATTGTGATCTCGCCGTTCTTCACGCCTTCGAGTATACGCTCCATCTCTACCTGGTTGCCTGGCTCCATAACGTCGTTGCCGGCCTTTACAGACTTCACTGTGCCCTGCTTGTTGCCCCAGTCTGTCATCACAATGCCGTCCCAGCCCCACTCGTCGCGGAGGATAGTGGTGAGAAGGTCATATGACTGCTGAGTGTACTCGCCATTGAGTACATTGTATGATGACATTACTGTCCAAGGGTTACCTTCCTTGATTGCGATCTCGAAGTTCTTGAGGTAGATCTCGCGGAGGGCACGCTGGCTTACGCGTGAATCGTTCTCGTGACGGTTGGTCTCCTGGTTGTTTGCTGCATAATGCTTTACGGAAGTTCCTACACCGTTGCTCTGAATGCCTTTTACGTAGGCAGCGGCCATCTTACCTGAGAGGTAAGGGTCCTCCGAGAAATACTCGAAGTTGCGTCCGCAGAGAACGTTGCGGTGGATGTTCATACCTGGTGCAAGAAGCACGTCAACTCCGAACTCGAGCACTTCCTGGCCCATTGCTTCAGTCACTTCTTTCACCAGATCAAGGTTCCACGAAGTCGCGAGAGCTGTACCTACAGGGAATGCTGTAGCATAATAGGTGTCAGGGTCGCCTTCTCGTCTTGGGTTGATGCGGACACCGGCAGGACCGTCAGCGAGGACAGTCTGGGTGATGCCAAGGCGTGGAACTGCTCGTGTTACGCCGGCTGCTCCAGGGACAAGATTGGTAGTTCCGGTCGGAACTCCGTCAATTGTAACAGGTCGGCTGCCTCCTACGAGGAGGGTTACCTTTTCTTCGATGGTCATCGCATTGATGATCTCGTCGATGTTGTCTGCAGTCAGCTTAGGCTGCGCGAAAGCTGCTGAAGCTGCAAGAACTCCTACTGCAGAAAGGAAAATCTTTTTCATATCAGTTTAGCTTTGTTATTAATTGTGGTGTCGGGTTATTTCTTGATGTAGATGTTGGTTATCTCACCATAGACAAGTTTGTGCCAGTCTTTTGCCTCGTCGTAACCACCCTGGAGGAATTCCTTGCCTTCTTCAGTGTAGAACTCGTCTTTTGACACTGTCGGCGCAGCAATGAGCTTGCATTCGATGATAACCTTGGCCTCTTCGTATGCAGGTACTCCGTGAGGAGTCTCCATTGGAGTGAGCTTTGTCTGGTCCATCTTGTCTGTGTTGCGTCCTGATGCTGAACCGAACTTGAGAATTTCTCCCTTGTACTGGGCAGGGAAGTAGCAGAATGTGTAAGTGCCGCTCTGGCGGATCTTCTCAAGGGTGTAGCGGTTTGCGCGAAGGAAGCACCAGGTCACAGGCTTGTTGAACATTATTCCGAGTCCGCCCCAGCTTGCTACCATAGAGTTAGGGTCCTCACCTGCCGTGATGACTGTCCAGTCATCGCCGACAAGGCTGAAGATGTTCTCGTCAAAATCCTTAGGCTGTACGCTCTGGTATTTCTGTGCGAATCTCTCCTTCTCGAGTTCCAGGTCGTTGTAGTTCAGTCTGAAGCCGTTTCTTGTGATAACTGTGTTCATATTGCCGAAGCCTCCTGTAGGCTCGCCGTCGATTTTTCCGTCGAGAGCTTCCTGAGCCATCGTCTGGATGAGCTGGATCCTCTCAAGAGTCTCGAAGTTCACTCCGAAGAAGTGGCCGCAGTAGAATTTACTGTAGCCCTTGCTGCTGAAGTAGTCGTATGAATCCTGACAGGTCTTGATGAGTGTCTGGAAGTCCGAGAACACAAGGAGGTTGCCGTTTCCGAAGGAGTCTCCGCTGTAGCCGATCTCTGTGCCCACTTCGAGGAATGTTGTGGAGCCTGGGGTGTGACCAGGTGTGAAGTAAGTCTCGAGGACTCTTCCGCCCAGGTCGATGAGCTGGCCGTTTTCAAGGTACTTGATTGTACCCTTGTAGTCTGGCATAAAGGCAGGAACAAACACTGTGTCTGCAGGATTGATCCACACCTCGTCAAAACATCCTGCTGCGCCTGCGTGGTCAGGATGGACGTGTGTAAGAATCAGAGTGACAGGCTTTTTAGTGATCTTTGCGACAATCTTGTCCAGATCAGGAATTGTTGTGCCGGCGTCGATGAGGACAGCCTTGTCCTTACCTTCTATGATATACATAGTCTCGGATGACATAACATTGCCCGAGCCTATCCAGGTGTGTCTGTCGAGCTTGCGGAAGGTGACATTTGCGTCCTTATAGACGGTCTTGAGATTCTGAAGCGGCTGAGCTGTGGCCGTAAGGCAGATGACAGCAGCTACGATTGCAAGGATGATCTTTTTCATATGTCAGGTTATTTTATGTCAGATGAGAATAATGTGCTCCAGGCGTCGGAAGGCATACAATAACCGCCGCGAGGGGAGAGGCCTACCGAGCCGACCCTAGGTCCGTCAGGCATACACGAACGCTTGAACTGCTGGTTGAAGAAGCGGCGTACGAAGGTCCTGAGCCATTTCAAGATGGTCTGGTCGTCGTAGTCGAAGGCCTTGCGGGCAAGGAAATATATCTTTTCAGGGCTGCTGCCGAATTTCACAAAATTATATATGAAGAAGTCGTGAAGTTCGTACGGACCTACAAGGTCCTCTGTAACCTGCTGGATCTCACCGTTTTCGTTCGCAGGAAGCAGCTCCGGGCTGATCGGTGTGTCCACGATGTCAAGCAGGATGCTCCTTATGCTTCTTCCGTGAGGATCCTCACTGGAGTCGAATCTGTTCTCCGCTGCCCATTTTACCAGACCGCGTACGAGAGTCTTAGGGATGCCTCCGTTGACTCCGTACATCGACATATGGTCTCCGTTGTAGGTCGCCCAGCCCAGTGCAAGCTCTGAAAGATCGCCTGTGCCGACGACTATTCCGCCCGTCTGGTTTGCGATGTCCATAAGTATCTGTGTCCTTTCACGGGCCTGAGAGTTCTCGTAGGTAGCATCGTGTACTGATGAATCGTGGGTGATGTCTCTGAAATGCTGCTCGCAGGCAGGCACGATGGAAATCTCCCTGCAGGTCACTCCAAGTGCCTCCATAAGGTCCCAGGCATTGTTTTTTGTGCGTGATGTGGTTCCGAAGCCAGGCATAGTGACAGCAACGATGCGGTCTCTTGTCCATCCGAGCCTGTCCACTGCAAGGACAGCCACGAGCAGGGCCAGTGTGCTGTCAAGGCCTCCTGATATGCCTATTACGGCAGTCCTGCATCCGATGTGGTTCAGACGTGTCATCAAGGCTGATACCTGTATCGAGAGGATCTCCCTGCATCTTTCGTCAAGACCTTCGGCCGGTGCGAACGGATGCGGCTCTATAGTTCTGTAGAGCTTTTTCTCGAAGTCGCTGCCGCAGGCGGCCCCGACATTTCTTCTTTCATATATCCTGTAATATGACGAAGCGTCTGTACCGACAGGTGATATGCAGCTCAGAGGCGACTTCCTTCTGAGGGCTTCAAGCCTCTGCACGTCGATGTCAGCGATGGCCAGCGACGGTTCTGTCCGGTATCTCTCGTTTTCAGCGAGCATATGGCCGTTTTCCCAGACTGACGCCGCTCCTGCATATACATTGTCCTGCGTAGACTCGCCGAATCCAGCGGAGGCGTAGATATATCCGCATATGTTCTTGGCTGAATGCTGCTTCAGGAGGTCTTTTCTATATGTGTCCCTCATCAGCACTTCCTTGTCAGCCGAGAGGTTCGCGATGATCTGCGCGCCCTGGATGGCGTGGAATGACGACGGCGGCACAGGTGCCCACACATCGCTTCCAAGTTCAACGGCGAAAGTGCAGTGACCGAGGCCGAAAAGAAGGTTCGGGGATATGTTGGATTTCTGTCCGGCATATCTTATCTCTCCGCAGAAGCCTTCGCGCACGGTGTCGTTGCCGTTCTCGACGTAAGTGCCGTCATTTCTGACCTCGGGAGAAAGGAAATCGGCTCCGGATGCGAACCATCTGGCTTCCTCGGCCGATATGTATGTCTTAGGTACTATACCCTTGATGTTGCCGTTCCTGATGACTATGGCACAGTTGTACAGGCGGCTGCGGTAGGGGACTGGGGCTCCGACAATCATTGTGACTGTCTTTCCGCGGCTGAATTCGACAATCTTCTTCACTCCTTCCTCAGCTCCTCTGACAAGGAGATCCTGGAGGAAGAGGTCTCCGCAGGAACTTCCTGTCAGGGACAGCTCCGGAAACACGACAAGCGACACTTCCTTCTCGAATGCTTCGCCTGCCTGGCGGCATATTTCAGCCGCATTGAATGCAGTGTCAGCTATTTTCACTGCCGGTACAGCCGCAGCTGTACGTATGAATCCGTAATTGTTCATATTTTCCATCATCAATTGAGCCTTTTCAGGCATATATAAAAGAGGACAGCTGATTGCTCCAGCCGTCCTCCCTCTATTCGGTTTTATAATTCTTCAAAATTTACGTCGGTGAACTGGTCGCCGGCTTTATTGGTCTTCGCCTTGATGTACTTGATCACCTCTTCAAGTCCCTCTGCGAATTTTTCAAAGTCTTCCTTGTAAAGGAAAATCTTGTGTTTGTCATAGGCATACTGGCCGTTATTGTCTACCCTGCGCTTGCTTTCTGTGATCGTCAGGTAGTAATCGTTGCCCTTTGTGGCCTTGACGTCAAAGAAGTATGTACGCTTTCCAGCTCTTACAGGTTTTGAATAAATGTCCTCACCTGAACGCTCCTGAGCATTTGCTCCATCATAATCCTCACTATACATAGCATATCTTTTTTTAAGTAAATCTTTACAAAGTTAGGGATTTTTCTGAAAATGCGTGTATCTTTGCATAAAATTTTGGTAAAAAATATGCTTAACAGAAGAATTCTCAGAATTAAGGCCTTCAAAGTGTTGTATAGCAGCATTTTATCGGAGAATGTCACCCTCGCTCAGGCTGAAAGCCAACTCGAATTGTCGTGCGAGGCAACAAGAGACCTTTACATTTATATGCTCGGAATCGTGTCGCCGTTGACAAAAATCGCCCAGGACAGGATCGAATCCCTCAAGGCGAAGTTCAACCCGACAGAGGAAGAACGCAATCCAAATATGAAATTTGCAGAGAATGCCCTTGCTAAGCTTCTCGATGAGAATGAAGATTTCCAGAAGGTATTCAAGAAGAAGAAATTCGACTGGACCCAGTACGACCTTCTTCTCAAGAAGATAATGACTTCCATCGCTTCAAAGGATTACTACGCTGAGTATATGGCAAGTCCGGAAAGGTCACTCGCTGAAGACTGCAAGCTCTTCACAAGAATCTTCGAGGAGGAGTTCGTGGACAGCGAGGAGCTCGAGACACTGCTCGAGGAGAAATCACTTTATTGGAACGATGACCTGGCATATGCTTTGACTTGGTGCTGCAAGACCTTCAAGGGCTTTGCTCAGGGCGAGTCGTGGAGCCTGCTTCCTCTGTACCAGAGCGAGATCCTCAAGGGCGAGGGAGTGGAAAGCGACAAGTTCTTTGTAAGAAAGCTTCTCCAGGCTGCATTTGCTGGCTATGAAAGGTACTCTGCAATGGTTGCTGAGTCTGTTTCAGGATGGGAGAAGGAGCGTCTCTTCTCTACTGACGTTGTCCTTATCGTTATGGGACTTGCTGAAGTCGCAACATTCCCTACAATTCCGGTGAAGGTGTCTATGAACGAGTACGTGGAGATCTCGAAGTTCTACGGAACTCCGAAGAGCCGTTCATTCGTGAACGGAATCCTCGACAGACTTGTACAGAGACTTGCTGACGAAGGCGCAGTCAAGAAGGAAGGAAAAGGACTTTTGTAAGAATTATAAACTTTAAAAAAACTGATAATTATGTTTACACTTTTACAGGCAGCACCGGCTGCACAGGGTGGCGGACTTTCAATGTGGGTTATGCTCATCCTTATCTTCGGAGTAATGTGGCTCTTTATGATCCGTCCACAGAGAAAGCAGCAGAAGGAGCTTCAGGCTTTCCGCGACGGTCTCAAGAAGGGTGACAAGGTTGTTACAGTAGGCGGTATCTACGGAACAGTTGTTGAGGTCAAGGAAGGAACTGTACTCATCGAGGTCGACAACAACGTGAAGATCCGCGTAAGCAAGCAGGCTCTCGTAAAGGATTACACAGAGCAGGTATAAGCATACTATACGGATGAGGAGACTCTATCATAAGATATTGGTCTTATTGAACATCTCAGGGAGAGATCTGGCGGTATTTCTGCTGGCTCTCCTTTTGGCGTTCAGTACCTGGCTCATCCATAATCTTTCCTTGAAATACACAGACTACATTTCAGCTTCTGTCGTGGCTCAGTGCAACATCGAGGGACGTTCTCCTTCGTCGGAAAACTACAGCGACATCATCGCCAGAGGAAGGACAACCGGCTATGGCTTCATTGTGTCCGACATAAGGACCGGAAGAATACCGACCTTCGTAGACTTCAAGCCCGAATCACTCAAGCATCTTGAAGGGGACCGTTTCTACATCCTCTCCCAGGACCTGTTCGAGTACTCGCATCTGATCTACGGCGATGGAGTGACAGTGGAGTACTTCGCCTCTGACACCGTGTTCTTCACATTCCCGGAAATATCACACAAGAAGGTGCCGGTGCAGCCGGTATATTCATTGACATACCAGCCACAGTATATGATTGACGGCGAACTGGAGTTCACTCCCGACTCAGTCATAGTGTATGGCGAACCTTACAGACTCGACCGTGTCGAAAAGGTCTTCACTGAGCCGATAAGGCATTATGACCTTTCGTCTACGGTCCAGGGACTGGTGAAACTGGAAAGTGCGCCGGAACTCAAGTATTCGGTAAACGACATCCACTATAAGGTAGATGTGAAGAGATATGTGGACATTGTCACAACTCTTCCGGTAAAGACACACAACGTGCCGGCCGACAAGAAGCTTGTGGTCTATCCTTCGTTTGTTGAAGTCAAGATCAAGTGCTCGTTTCCTCTGGAGGCGGATCCGGAAGCCGGTGTGGAACTCTATGTCGACTACCGCGATTTCCAGAATTCGATTTCGGGCAAATGCCCTGTAAGACTCTCCGGAATACCTCGTGGCTACATCACCTACGAGACAGATCCTGTGGCAGTAAATTGCTTCCTGGAGGACAAGTAATGAAGATTGTTGTCGTCACAGGTGGCATAGGAAGCGGCAAGTCTGTAGTCTGCAGGATGATGCGTGACAAAGGCTGGACAGCTCAGTACAATGCCGATGCAAGAGTCAAGGCTTTGTACTCTGAAAAGGCCGGACTGCTGGAGTCTCTGGAAACCTCGTTGGGATGTGTGCTTAGAGATGACGATGGTGTCTTTCAGCCACGCTCATTAGCTCAGGTCATATTTTCTGACAATGAGGCGTTGAAGAAGGTTGAGGCCCTGGTCTTTCCTGCACTCCTGGAGGATTTTGAAGCATACAGAAAGGAAAATGCAGGGGCGGAGGTCATCATATTCGAGTCTGCAACCATTCTTGAGAAGCCCCGGTTTGATGGCTTCGGAGATGTGACAGTCCTGGTGGACGCACCTCTTCAGACAAGACTTGAAAGGGCGTGCGAAAGGGATAAGGCTTCAGTTGAAGCAGTACAGGCGAGGATGGCAAACCAGCCATTGATGAACAGTCTGTCTCAAGGAAAAAATGATCCGCGCGTGGACTTTGTCCTCGAAAACACATCGGGTCTCGCGGAGCTCGAAAGCAAAGTAGAAGAATTAATGTTGAATATACATAAACAATAGATCAGATATGAAAACAGATCTTTCAAGAATCCTGGCTATCTCAGGCCAGAGCGGTTTGTACCTTTATATTTCACAGGCAAGAAACGGCGCTATCGTTGAGGCTCTTTCTGACAAGAAAAGATCATCTGTAGGAATGACAAGCAAGCTTACTTCACTTGCTGACATCTCTATCTACACAGACGACGAGGAGGTTAAGCTCCAGGATGTATTCCTCAAGATGAAGGATGTCCTTGGTGAGGCTGATGCTCCGTCCGCTAAGTCAGAGCCTGCTGCCCTCAAGGCTCTTTTCGAGAAGGCACTTCCTGACTATGACCGTGACCGTTTCTATGTGTCACATATGAAGAAGGTGGTAGAGTGGTACAACGCTCTCAAGAACTACGCTTCACTTGACTTTGTAGATCTCGACGCAGAGGCAGAAGAGGAAGCTGATCAGGAGTAATCCGGTATGAAGAAGCTTCAGACAATTACCTTGGGCTGTTCTAAGAACAAGGTTGACACTGAACATATCCTTTCCCAGGTGGAGTCTCATTATGAGATAATTCCCGAGGGAGAGGATATTCCCGTTGATGTAATACTCTTAAACACCTGCGGTTTCATCGGAGATGCCAAGGAAGAGTCCATTCAGGCTGTTCTTGAGGCCGTGGACCGCAAGAACAGGGGAGAGGCTTCGAAAGTGATTGTATTTGGCTGCCTTTCACAGCGTTATGCAAATGAACTTCCGGAGTTGATTCCTGAGGTTGACGCCTGGTTCGGGGCAAGGGAGTTCGATCCTGTTGTGAGGGAGCTCGGAGTAGAGCCTTCTGCTGACAAGGCATCTGACAGACACCTGACCACTCCTTCTCATTATGCCTACCTTAAGATTTCGGAAGGCTGTGACAGAAGATGTTCTTATTGTGCAATCCCTTTCATCAGGGGTGCCCATAAGTCGGTTCCGATGGAAGACCTCGTCCTTGAGGCGGAAAAGCTCGCAGCCAAAGGAGTCAGAGAACTCATCATCATAGCTCAGGACACTACTTACTACGGACTTGACCTGTACAAGCGTAGAGCGCTGGCAGAGCTTCTTCAGAAACTCTCTGAGGTGGAAGGAATAGAGTGGATAAGGATTCACTATTCTTACCCTGCAGCCTTCCCTGAGGACGTGCTCGACCAGATGGCCAATAATCCGAAGGTTTGCAGATATATGGACATCCCGCTCCAGCACATCTCTGACAAGGTCCTCGACAATATGCACCGTCACGTTACAGGTGCGTGGACCCGCGAACTCATCAGCAAGATGCGTGAGAAGGTGCCGGGAGTTGTACTCCGTACCACTATGATCGTAGGTCATCCTGGAGAGGGTAAACGTGATTTCAATGAACTTCTTGAGTTTGCAAAGACAGCCCGTTTTGAGAGACTTGGTGCGTTCAAGTACTCAGAGGAAGAGGGTACCTATGGCGCAGAGAACTTCAAGGACACGATCACTGCGAAGGTAAAGCAGCAGCGTCTTGACGAACTGATGACACTCCAGAGCGAGATCTCACTGTCTTTCAATCAGTCGCGTGTCGGCTCTGAAATAGATGTGATAGTGGATGATTTCGTAGATGGAGTCTTTGTGTGCCGAAGCGAATTCGAGAGTCCGGAAGTCGATGGCGAGATTCTTGTAAAGTACGACACGGCTGTTATCGGTGATGTCGACCCATATTCTCTTGTCGGAGAATTCATCAAAGTCCGTGTCATCGGAGCCGATGAGTACGATCTTATAGCAGAACCTATAGAAATATAAGTAATGAGGAAATTAGTTGTCGCAATAGCATCACTGTGCCTTTGTCTGGCGTCTTGCGCACCGATGAAGCACGCTGTACACGTGGAGATGAGGCATCCTTCCAAGTCGGGTGTTGACCTGGCAGGAAAGGATGTGTCCGTTGTCTACCTTGAGACAGACAACACTGTTGCAAATGCCTTCTCGGAGGGTATGGCGGACGGATTTGCCTACACTCTTGAACAGGACTACGGAACAGGAGAGGGAAGTGTAGGAATATACAGAATGCCGATGTCAGCCGGGGGTAACTATGCCTCGAAGGACTCTCTCTTCAACATCCTGATGGACACTGGGGCCGATGTGGTCTTCCTCTTTGACACCGTCCGTCTTGGTACAATAGTCATCGGAGGAGCGACAAGGGTCGCGTCCCCTTCTTCGGCGGATGCCGCATATGTAAGCAGAGCCTCAATGCCATACACTATGAGGCTTTTCTGCTTCGACGGTATGGATCAGAAGGAGCAGGTCAAGACATTCGGAGGCACGAGCGTAGCCCGTCCTGATGTCTATTCTGACGGCAAAAGGACCAGCAAGGAACTTATGGACAAGGTTATGACGGACATAGACAAGGAAGGCTGGAATGCAGGAGTGCTGGTTGCAGATTCATTCAAGTCGCAGTGGAAGCAAGAGCAGTATTCGATTGTCTATTTCGATTCCAGCGACAAGTGGTTCGAGTCCTTGCTGAGAGCTGACCAATATGACTGGAAAGGTGCGATGGACATCTGGCTTGACTTACTTAAGACCAGGGATATGATGAAACGCTCCTGTGCCGAATTCAACATCTCTGTAGCCTGTTATATGCTTGGCGACTACAATCTCGCATCCCAATGGCTTGACCGCTCGGACGAAGACAACAAACTCCCTATCTCCGACGCAATGCGCAAACGCATAAACCAAAGACTTGGTAAATAATAAAGAAGGTGACTAATAAGTGATTTAGTCACCTTCTTTCGTATATATATGGATATAACGACAGTGGCGGTAGGGTAAGTTTGGCTTGGTTCCGTCGGAACAAGTTCCGACTACATCCCTCCCACGACTTCGTCGCGGGCCCCTCCCGTTCACGAGGCCACGGGCGGCCACGCCATCCAAACTTACCCTACCGCCACT
>JAFVOX010000031.1:0-4208 GCA_017505605.1 Bacteroidales bacterium | reverse complement strand
TCTTAGTTCGCAGAGGAAATTATTATATCATATCTTCACCGCTATCATTGGTAGTGGCGCCAGCTCATGCACTTCTGAGAAGTCATAACGCCACTCACAGTGCATAGATAGTATGTGATCTGGATTTATAGAGGAAATATATAAAAAAATCCGGCTTCCTGTCGGGAGGAAACCGGACTTTAAAACTATAAATGGTCGAGATTACTTGTACATAAATCTCTTGATACTCATCTTAGGAGTCTTCTCGAACGGCTGGTCCATATACTCCACGATGTTGAGCTTGCTGTAGGCAGGCATTGATTTGTTGACCTCTGTCATAATGATTGCCTTGTACTCGTCGAGGTTTACTCCCTCTGCCTTAGCCTTCTCTGCATCCATATATACCAGAGCTGCGAGTCTTGCGCCTCTGTCCACAACTACTGACTCGATCACATATGGCAGGTTGTTCACCACTGCTTCGATCTCCTCAGGATAGATGTTCTGACCGTTTGCAGAAAGGATCATATTCTTGCTGCGGCCCTTGATGAAGATGTTGCCCTTCGAGTCAAGGAGTCCGAGGTCGCCAGTACGCATCCAGCCATCTTCTGTGAACGCTGCCTTTGTAGCCTCATCGTTCTTGTAGTAGCCGCTCATAAGGCTGTAACCCTTGGCCTGAATCTCTCCGACCTTGCTGTAAGGATCATCAGAGTCGATACGCACCTCAACACTGTCTACGCACTTACCGCAAGACTTAGGGACAAAGAGCTTCGAGCATTCATATGCAAGAAGCGGAGCTGCCTCTGTCATACCATAACCGACAGTGAAAGGAAGCTTGAACTTCTTGAACCACTTCTCCACATCCGGATTGAGGGCTGCACCACCCATCACGATCTCACGGACGTTGCCTCCGAATGCATTGAGGAGGGTTGTACGGATCTTCTTGAAGATGATCTGGTTCAAGCCAGGAATTGAAGTGATGACCTTCATCACAGGCTTGTTCACCACAGGAGCGACCTTGCTCTTGAAGATCTTCTCCATCACGAGCGGAACTGTAACCACGAGGTAAGGCTTGACCTCAGCCATAGCTCCGAGAAGGAGGGCCGGAGTAGGAGTCTTGCCGAGGTAGTAGATAGACGAGCCGCCGCAGAGCGGGTAGATGAGCTCGAACATCATACCGTACATATGCGCCATCGGGAGCATAGAAACGATCTTGTCCTCAGGATATGAAGGAAGTCTGTCCTGACCGAACTCCACATTAGCGGAAATACACTCGTAACGGAGCATAACACCCTTAGGTGCGCTTGTAGTTCCTGAAGTGTAATTGATGATAGCAAGATCCTTGTCGTTGTCTGTAGGATATGCCACATCAGCAGCAGTGAAGCCGTTCGGATACTTCTGAGCAAAGAGTTCATCGAGGTTGTCATTTGCTGCCTGGATCTTCTCATCTGCAGCATAAAGAAGCGAGAAGTCGCTTGCAGAGATCACAACCTTGACTGTAGGCATCTTTGTGATGTCGAGCTTTGCCCAGATGTCAGAATCTGTCAGGAGCACAAGGCTCTCGGAATGGTCTACAAGTGAGTTTACACTGTCCGGATGGAAGTCCGCAAGAATCGGAACAAGGACAGATTCATATGTATTGGCGGCAAAGAAGGTAACACCCCAACGTGCCGAGTTCTTTGCACAGAGAGCAACTTTGTCACCTTTCTTAAGGCCTATCGCTTCGAAGAAAACGTGGAACTTTGCAATCTGAGTTGCAAGCTGACCGAAAGTAAAAATTTCGCCACGGAAATTACCAAGGGCCGGGCGCTCCCAGTTGGCCTTGACAGCCTCTTCAAATCTTGAGAAATAGTGTTTCATCCTAATTTTATCAGTTTAAGTTTTCCACACGGGAATTATTGATTTTCCAGGTCGCAAATGTAACAAAATATGCTCTCGAGCTTATATAATTTATTATATTTGTGGCGAAACGCCATTTTTTGTGGTAAGAAATCTATCAAAATGGGAACATCGAATACGAAAAACAGGCCGATCGTAGCATTGATCTATGACTTTGACGGCACTCTGTCACCTGGCAATATGCAGGAATTCGGATTTATTCAGGCCATCGGCAAGAAACCGCAGGAGTTCTGGCAGGAAAGCGACGACATCGCGGCTGACCAGGATGCAAGCAACATCCTCAGCTATATGAAGCTGATGTTTGACGAAGCGAAAAAGGCCGGAATCAAACTCAGACGTGAGGACTTCAGGAAATTCGGTGAGAGCGTCGAGCTGTTCGAAGGAGTGGAAGGATGGTTCCGTCTGATCAACGACTACGGAAAGGCGCACGGGGTCAAGGTGGAGCACTACATCAACTCGTCCGGACTCGCAGAGATGATCGAAGGCACCCCGATCGCCAAGGAGTTCAAAAGAATATATGCCTGCTCGTTCCTATATAATAAGGAAGGCGAGGCAGAGTGGCCCGGAGTGGCGGTTGACTACACAGCCAAGACCCAGTTCCTGTTCAAGATCAACAAAGGCATCCTGAGCGTGAGGGACAACAAGAAGGTCAACGAAAGCAAGATCGACGAGAAGAAGAGGATTCCTTTCCCGCATATGATATATTTCGGCGACGGAGAGACAGACGTTCCTTGTATGAAGATCGTCAAGATGTTTGGCGGAAATTCCATCGGAGTCTATAATCCTGCCATCCCTAAAAAGAAGAAGGTTGCGGAAAAGCTCCTCAGACAGCACCGTGTGAACTTCATTACTCCGGCTCTATATACAAAAGAGAGCAGAACCTACAATGTGGTCTGCTCTATTATAGACAAGATAAGGATCGATTTCGAGCTGGCCCGTCTGGCCAAGGAAAAATAAGCCGTCCTACTTTACAGTGACTTTCAGTTTAGAGTAAGCCCTTTCAGCTTTTGCGAGGGCTTCTTCTACTGTTGCGTCAGTAGCAAGAATGACTCCTACACGCCTGTGGCCCTTGATCTCAGGCTTTCCGAAGAGGCGGATCTGTACGCCAGGCTCTGCAAGTACTTCCTCAAGGTTTTCGAACTCGTACTCTGTTGTGTTGCCCTCGACCACGATAGCCTTTGAAGCTGACGGTCCGTAGAACTTCACTTCAGGGACCGGTAGTCCGAGGATTGCACGTGCGTGGAGAGCGAACTCTGACATATCCTGTGAAATCATTGTCACCATTCCTGTGTCGTGCGGTCTTGGCGACACCTCGCTGAAGATGACCTCGTCTCCTCTTACAAAGAGCTCAACTCCAAAGATACCATATCCTCCGAGCGCGTCAGTAATCGCCTTTGCGATGGCCTCCGCCTTTGCCAGGGCTTCCGGCGCCATCGCCTGCGGCTGCCAGGACTCACGATAGTCTCCGTCCACCTGATGATGTCCCACAGGCTTTACAAATGTAGTTCCTGCACAGTGACGCACTGTAAGGAGGGTGATTTCGTAGTCAAACTTCACGAAGCCTTCTACGATTACCTTTCCGCTACCTGCGCGGCCGCCTTCCTGCGAGATTGTCCAGGCATTATCGATGTCCTCGGCTTTCTTGATTGTGCTCTGACCGTGACCTGATGAGCTCATAACCGGCTTCACTACGCAAGGGATACCGATTTCAGCGACAGCAGCATCGAATTCCTCACGGGTCTCGGCAAAGCGGTAAGGTGATGTAGGAAGTCCGAGTGTCTCGGCTGCAAGTCTTCTGATACCCTCACGGTTCATTGTAAGACGGGTCGCCTTTGCTGTAGGGATCACATTGTAGCCTTCCTCCTCAAGTTCCACAAGTTTGTCGGTAGCTATGGCCTCGATCTCAGGGATGATGTAGTCAGGATTCTCTTCCTTGATGACAGACTTGAGAGTCTCGCCGTCAAGCATTGAGAAAACATAGCTCGAATGAGCGACGTGCATCGCTGGAGCGTTTTCATATTTGTCGAGCGCCACCACTTCGACGCCATAGCGCTGAAGTTCGATTGCCACTTCCTTTCCAAGCTCGCCTGAGCCACACAAAACAGCCTTCTTGCCTGAATTTGTAAAAGTTGTTCCGATTTTAGCCATATTATATAAGGTATATTTTATTTGTCAACTTTATATCTTCGCGACATTAGTGTCCGGTAAAAAATCATAAAAGTTCTTTGAAAATATTGAAAGTTAGGTAGTTACAGAGGTTTTTGGCGCGCGCCGATTTGAAATTATCTTTGCCAGACTAACGTAGAATGGCATATGCATAAAGGAAAATACGT
>JAFVOX010000030.1:0-4178 GCA_017505605.1 Bacteroidales bacterium | reverse complement strand
TCGAGCTTGGGACCATAGAATGCAGCCTCACCATACTCTACCACAGTGTTGAGTCCTTTTTCCTCAGCAGCCTCGATGATAGCAGCCTCAGCCTTTGCCCAGTTCTCGTCTGAACCGATGTACTTTGTCTTGTTCTCAGGGTCTCTGAGTGATACCTGCGCGATATACTCCTTGAAGTCCAGAGTCTTGAACACATAAAGGATGATGTCGATCACCTTGCAGAACTCTTCCTTGATCTGGTCCGGACGCACGAAGAGGTGGGCATCGTCCTGAGTGAAGCTACGCACACGTGTAAGTCCGTGGAGCTCACCGCTCTGCTCATAACGGTAAACTGTTCCGAACTCTGCAAGTCTGAGCGGGAGATCCTTATATGAGCGTGGCTTTGCCCTATAGATCTCACAGTGATGAGGGCAGTTCATCGGCTTGAGCAAATACTCCTCGCCTTCCTGTGGTGTGTGGATAGGCTGGAATGAGTCCTTACCGTATTTTGCATAGTGACCTGAAGTCACATAAAGGTCCTTGTTTCCAATGTGAGGAGTAACTACCGGAAGGTAGCCGTAAGACTTCTGGAGCTTCTTGAGGAAGTTCTCGAGTCTCTCACGGAGAGCTGCACCCTTAGGGAGCCACAATGGAAGACCCTGACCAACTCTCTGAGAGAATGTGAAGAGTTCCATCTCCTTACCGATCTTTCTGTGGTCACGCTTCTTGGCCTCCTCCATCATCTGGAGATACTCGTCAAGAAGAGACTTCTTAGGGAATGTCACACCATATACACGAGTCAGCATCTGACGCTCCTGGTTACCTCTCCAGTATGCACCAGCGATTGCAGTAAGCTTCACTGCCTTGATCACCGAAGTATCCTTGAGGTGTGGTCCACGGCAGAGGTCTGTGAAGTCACCGTTTGTATAGAAGGTGATGGTACCGTCCTGAAGCTCGCTGATAAGCTCGCACTTGTACTCGTCACCCTTCTCTGTGAATGTCTTAAGCGCATCTTCCTTTGATACCTCTGTCCTCACAAAAGGATTCTTCTGGCGAGCAAGCTCGATCATCTTATCCTCGATTGCCTTGAGATCAGCTTCCACGAGTGTCTTGTCACCGAAGTCAACGTCATAATAGAAGCCTGTCTCGATAGCAGGTCCGATACCGAACTTCACTCCAGGATAAAGAGCCTCGAGAGCAGCAGCAAGAAGGTGCGATGACGAATGCCAGAACACATGCTTAGCCTCTGCGTCCTCCCACTTGTGGAGACGAATTGCTGCATCCTCTGTAATAGGACGAGTCACATCATATACTGATCCTTTTCCTGTCGTGTCAGCCGTCGGAATCACTGTTGCAGCCAATACGTCCGCTGCCAATCTTGGGCTGATGCTGTTCGCAATGTCAAACGCTGAGACTCCGCTTTCATACTGTCTCACGCTTCCGTCAGGAAATGTAATGTTAATCATGGCTTTACTATATTATAATATGTATTAAACAAGTCTTGTCAATCCAAGAATGCAAAGGTACGAATTTTTTCTTATCTTTGTACCACAAAGGCACTTAATATGGAACAAAATCTAATCAGGAAAGATATGTGGAACACTGCCGCAAAGGCTGGTCTCGCTCTTGGTCTTGTATCTACCGCTTATATGTTCATTACACAACTTATGGCTGGCGCTTCAGGGTTTCTGATATCAATCGTCAGCTTCGCGCTGTGGGTTGCCAAGTTCGGAGGCTGTATCTGGCTGATGGCATTCTTCATGAAAAAGCATGTTGCAGCTCATCCTGAGGTAGAGAATAAAGGCACATTTAACCTTGGCATGGCTTCAGCCCTGCTCTCAGCACTGGTCTATGCAGCAGCGGCCTTCGCAAACATCGCGTTCATCAGCGGTGACGCACTTGCTGAGCAGATGAACCTTATGATGCAGCAGATGGGATCCATGATGGATTCCAACTCTAAGGCCTTGATGGACTCATACATGGAGAATCTTCCTCAGATAACATTCTTCTCGAACCTTATATACTGCTTCGTTTTCGGAACAGTTCTTTCATATATCCTTTCACGCAACATTCCGAGCAGGGATCCGTTTGCAAACTATAAACCTGACCAGCAGTAATTCATCATGGAATACACAAAAGATCTTTCAATTGTCATATCCCTCTACAACGAAGAGGAATCGCTTCGCGAGCTTGTCAAGTGGATTGAAGGCGTAATGCAGAAGGAGGGATACACCTATGAAATTATTATGGTTGATGACGGCAGCAGGGACGCTTCCTGGAAGATCATCAAAGAGCTTTCTGCAAAGAATGAAAACATCAGAGGCATATCGTTCCGCCGTAACTACGGCAAGTCTGCAGCGTTATATCACGGATTCAAGGCTGCTGAAGGACGAGTGGTTGTAACCATGGACGCTGACCTGCAGGACTCTCCTGAGGAGATTCCAGAAATGTACAGGATGGTTGTTGAAGAAGGATACGACATCGTATCAGGCTGGAAGAAACAGAGATTCGACAACAAGCTCACAAAGAACATTCCATCGAAACTTTACAATGCTACAGCGCGTTGGGTGACCGGCATCAAGCTGCACGACATGAACTGCGGTCTGAAGGCGTATCGTAATGAAGTTGTAAAGAATATCGAGGTATATGGTGAAATGCACAGATACATTCCGTATCTAGCAAAGAACGCAGGATTCGACAAGATCACAGAAAAGCCAGTACATCACCAGAAGAGGAAATACGGAGTGAGCAAGTTCGGCCTGGAAAGATTCGTGAACGGCTTCCTTGATCTGATTTCACTCTGGTTCCTCAGCAGGTTCGGCAAGAAGCCAATGCATTTCTTCGGCTTCACAGGCATCCTCATGTTCCTTACAGGAGCGATCCTCGCAATCTGGGTAATCGCCGAGAAACTGATCCAGCAGAGCAACGGCCTTCTCTACAGACCAGTAACAGAGCAGCCGCTCTTCTATCTGGCACTCCTTGCAGTAATTCTCGGATTCCAGCTCTTCCTTGCAGGCTTCATCTGCGAGATGGTTTCCAGAAACAGCTCAGAGCGCAACAACTACAAGATCCGAGAGGAAATCTAAATACACAATAAAAACACGACAAGCCCCCGAAAGTTATACGGAATACTTTCGGGGGCTTATCATTCTTAGTTATATCACCTCGCAAAACCTGAGAGCACGCAATCATGCACCTGCAGTCACAGATTGATTGTACGTGTGCTCTGAGGTACTGATCTTTGCACCTGAAAGCACAGAGATAAGCCGGACAGGCAACGGGAACGTCATTGGTGTGCTCTTAGGTTTGCGCTATCGGAACACTCTCTACCCGGATCGAAACAGACAAGTGGCGCAGCGACCGGCACACCGGTTAACATGACAGACACGACAAAAGCATGTCATCACCTAAGCGACTGACAATCAGACACATGCACCTGCGTCCTGCCTGTCAGGGAAGGCAGGACACAACGTCAACCCTCTGATGCTCAGCACCTTGACTGACCACGCTGCCCGTTGCACTGGACCACACACTGACACGCACAAAAGAATTAGAAACTGACAAGTCGCACAGCGACCGGCCCGGGCAGGGCCGAGATACCCCTTGAGGGGTCTCGGACGCAGTCCGAGGGGGTTTGGACACGCTGACACGCACAAAAAAAGAACCCCGACATCATTTGATGTCAGGGTTCCGTATAAGAAAGTGGCAGCTACCTACTCTCCCACCTGGTGGGGCAGTACCATCGGCGATGGTGAGCTTAACTTCTCTGTTCGGAATGGGAAGAGGTGGATCCTCACCGCTATAACCGCCACAATATGTTTCTGAGAAAAGACAACTCAGCGAATGACTCTATCATGCCTTTCGTCGCTGCGCACTCAATCATAGGCTTTATCCTCAACCTTCCGACTTACTCCACGATACATTTCACTCTACCGCAGATTCATCGAAACACTCACAGAGGAAGATGTCGGGCTATTAGTACAGGTCGGCTTTGACATTACTGCCTTTACACCTCCTGCCTATCAACGTGGTAGTCTCCCACGACCCTCGAAAGATGACTCATCTTGAAGACGGCTTCGCGCTTAGATGCTTTCAGCGCTTATCCTGACCGAACGTGGATACCCGGCGGTGCAGCTGGCGCCACAACCGGTAAACCAGAGGTTCGTCCAACCCGGTCCTCTCGTACTAAGGTCAGACCT
>JAFVOX010000015.1:0-55414 GCA_017505605.1 Bacteroidales bacterium | reverse complement strand
GGGTATGACTGTTATTTAGGAAGTATCGTCAGTTGTTTATTATACACAGTCCTGAATGAGATTATTATTTTTGACATAATTAATCCGAGAGGTTTTATCTGTGTCTGAATCAATATAAGCAAATGATCGTTGTTTCTTGCATAAATTTTCACAAAAGGTCATAGGCCTCATTCGTGCAATAAACTTCAACAATTTCAGACGCGGCAATTAAATTCCAGTTTCTACGTTGTACACAAAAGTTCCCGGCTTGACCTTGCCCCAGGCATCCCCGGCTCGACCGGGGATCTCATATCCATAGCCAAACCTTAAGCCACGCCAATAGTGCTCACAGAGCCTATACGGCACATTCGTGTGGCCTAAGGTCAGTTGATGACCTTAGGCCACGCAAATCGTGTATATATGTAACCTGAGGCACTTTGTCGTGGCCTAAGGTTTCACCGAGCCGCTGCCGCACTTGCCATTTATCTGCAAAACTCCTGATTTTACACAGACAAATCGGGATTTGTGAGTCATAACAGAAGTAATTTCGATAGAATCGCGTTATATAATTAAACACATAACATATGAAACGTATTTTTGCCATTTTGATTGCAATGATCGGCCTTTGTGGATGCCTTAATGAGAAGGATTATGCAGAACATGCAATAGTTCCTTCGTTGATTGTCGGATCTTGGTCTGAGAGTTATGAAATATATCCGTTTTTGGCTTGGGACGGCGGAGCTGCTTACACTTTTAATGAAGACGGATCATATCTTCTAGAGGCATATAACGTTGAAATAGGCCATTCTTCATACACATATAACTACACAATCTCTGATGGTGTGATAACAACAACTACTCCTTATCGAAGCACCAGCTATAAAATCGTGCGACTTGACAAGTTTATTATGGAGTGGCAGAAGGTTGGAACAGAGTTCTCTGAAGGAACGCTTATTACCGACTATAAACGCTTCAAGAGAAAGAACTGAATTCCAGTTTCTACGTTGTACACAAAAGGCCATTTCCGGGTACAACCACCACTAAATTCGGGACAATTTGATGGATTTTTGGCAGCGGTGGTACATAAAATTGTGGATTCTATGTATGACGCGTAGTATAATCCTAAACATTATTGATATATAGATATATAAACTAAGATTGGTGGGCATATCTGCTCACCAATCTTAGTGTTTTATCAATTTATCAGCTATCGCTGGAAGTTATTTCTTCCAGAGTTTTGACATATCTTCGAGGGTCTTGCCCTTTGTTTCAGGGACGAGTTTCCAGACGAAGATGGCGGCGATGATGCAGATTACTCCGTAGAGGCCGTAGGTGAAGGCGTGGCCGAAGTTTTCTCCCATCGAGCCGAGGCTCATATTGTACATTGGAAGGAATGTCGATGAAACAATGAAGTTGAAGATCCACTGGAATGCTACAGCGATTGCTACAGCTGCACCACGGATGGTGTTAGGGAAGATCTCTGAGATGAGTACCCAGCAGATAGGGCCCCAGCTGAACATAAATGACGCGCTGTAGACCATAATGCTGATGACTGCAACTACCGGAGGTAGGGCTGCTGAAACGCTTGTGACCGCCACACCTGCAGCTCCAAGTGCCATACCGAGGGATCCCCAGATAAGGAGAGGCTTGCGGCCCCATTTCTCCACTGTGAAGATTGCCACAAGGGTGAATGTGATGTTCACTATACCCATAAGGACAGTCTGCATCATAGGGTTGCCCATTCCGAGTGATTCGAAGATACGCGGTGCAAAGTAGAGTACGGCATTGATACCGACAGCCTGCTGGAACACGCTGAGCATAATACCCACGAAGATTACGAGCCAGCCATAAGTGAAGAGCTTTTCAGTCTTCTCTGTAACTGTAGCCTTGATCTCTGCAAGAATCTCCTGAGCCTTGGCCTTTCCGTTGATCTTGGTAAGGATGGTAAGAGCCTGCGCATCGTTTCCGGTCATAGCAAGATAGCGTGGAGTCTCAGGTACAAGGAAGAGAAGGAGGGTGAAGAGTCCCGCAGGGACGGCCTCACTTACAAACATATATCTCCATCCTGTCTCGATCATCCACTGCGCCTCACCCGGGTTCATAACCTGGTTGATGCCCTCGGCAACCTTCTGG
Source organism: Bacteroidales bacterium (assembly GCA_017505605.1). Taxonomy (GTDB): domain Bacteria; phylum Bacteroidota; class Bacteroidia; order Bacteroidales; family UBA932; genus Cryptobacteroides. Next base: position 53,302 of record JAFVOX010000015.1, on the reverse strand, counting down.
ATTGCTGGAGCGATGTGGTCACCGAGAATGATGAAGTTCACGAAATAAACCACGAGCTGACCAAAGATGATAGCGAACTGGTTCCAGGAAACAAGTGTGCCTCTGAGATTGCTTGGAGCCACTTCCGCGATGTACATAGGACATATTGCCGAAGCCAGACCCACTCCGATACCACCGAGAACGCGATAGAGGTTGAAGGCAATAAGGAGAGAGAATGAAGGCTGACCTTTGTCAAAGAATATGAACTCTGGGAAATATGAACCCAGAGCTGATAGGAAGAAGAAGACACCAGCCAGAATGAGTGACTTCTTTCGGCCGAATCTTGATGCGAACATTCCGGAGAGTGCAGCACCGATCACGCAGCCGATCAGGGCGCTTGATGAGGTGATGCCGTGCATAAAATCTGTGTAGACAAAGTCCTTGGCACCCATAAAGAATGCCTGAAGGCCTTTTTCCGCTCCGGAAATGACTGCTGTGTCGTATCCGAACAGCAGACCGCCTATAACAGCCACAAGGACTATCGATATGAGATAGCCCTTGCTGCCTTTATTATTGTTGTCTGTCATTGCGATATTGTATTAGAAAGATCCCCGGTCGGGCCTGGGATGACTTTTAGCAATACATATTGAGGATTGCCTCGTAAAGCTCCTGTTTTCCTGATGTCTGCTTAGGCTCGTCAACCTGCTTACCGTAAGCATAAACATCCTCAAGAGTAAGCTCACCGTTTTCGAACTTCTTTCCGAGACCCTCGTCGAAGCTTGCATAACGCTCTGCAACCATCTTCTGGATCGGAGACTCCTCAAGGAGAGCTGCTGCGTTCTCGAGAGCGCGTGCCATTGCATCCATAGCTGCGATGTGAGCGATGAAGATGTCCTCAAGGTCAGTAGAGTTACGACGTGTCTTAGCGTCGAAGTTTGTACCACCGTTTCCGAGACCGCCGTTGCGGATGATCTGCATCATAGCCTGAGTGAGGTCGAATGAGTCGATAGGGAACTGGTCAGTGTCCCAGCCGTTCTGGTAGTCACCACGGTTAGCGTCGATTGATCCGAGCATACCGGCGTCAACTGCGCAAGCAAGTTCGTGCTCGAATGTGTGACCCGCGAGAGTAGCGTGGTTCACCTCGATGTTCACCTTGAAGTCGTTCTCAAGACCGTGTGCCTTAAGGAAGCCGATAACTGTCTCAGTGTCAACATCGTACTGATGCTTTGTAGGCTCCATAGGCTTAGGCTCGATAAGGAAGGTTCCTGTGAAGCCCTTTGAACGAGCATAGTCACGAGCGATTGTGAGCATAGTAGCAAGGTGCTCTTTCTCACGCTTCTGGTCTGTGTTCAGAAGGCTCATATAACCCTCACGGCCACCCCAGAACACGTAGTTTGTACCTCCGAGCTCAATTGTTGCGTCGATGGCGTTCTTGATCTGGACAGCTGCACGTGCCACAACGTCGAAGTCAGGGTTGGTTGCAGCACCGTTCATATATCTCTTGTTGCCGAATACGTTTGCTGTTCCCCAAAGAAGCTTGATACCTGTCTCAGCCTGCTTCTCCTTGAGGTAAGCTACGATCTCCTTGAGTCTTGCCTCGTACTCCTCAACGTTTGCACCCTCGTCAACGAGGTCAACATCGTGGAAGCAATAGTACTCGATGCCGATCTTCTGCATAAATTCGAAACCTGCATCAACTTTATCTTTAGCTGCCTGAATAGGGCAAGCTGCACCATTCCAAGGGAATGTCTTTGTGCCGCCGCCAAACTGGTCAGCTCCCTCTGCGCAGAGAGTGTGCCACCAAGCCATAGAGAACTTGAGCCACTCGCTCATCTTCTTGCCGAGGACTACCTTATTTGCATCATAATAGCGGAAAGCCATTGGGTTCTTGCTCTCCTTGCCTTCAAACTGGATCTTACCGATACCAGGGAAAAATTCTTTTGTTGCCATAGTTTTAGTATTGTTGTAATTTAATAATATATCAATAGATTCTCACGTCGCTGCGCTCCTCAGAATGACACTACAAACGTGATTTCCACACCTCGTAGGCGTCTTTATATTCCTGAGTGTCAGATGGTTCGATAACGGCGAGCTTCTCGAGGGTCGAGAAGGCCTCGGTGTTGTCCTTGTATATTCCCGCGCCTATACCTGCACCCTTTGCCGCACCTACAGATCCGTCGGTGTCGTAGAGTTCGATGACAGCACCGGTCACTCCCGCGAGGGTGTTGCGGAAGATCGGGCTTAGGAACATATTTGCGTGACCTGCGTGGATCTTGTTCACATTCAGTCCCATCTGTTCCATCACCTCGATACCGTACTTGAACGAGAAGACGATGCCTTCCTGTGCCGCACGAAGGAGATGTGCCTGCGAATGGATGTTGAAGTTCACTCCGTGGATAGAGCTGCCCACCTCACGGTTCTCGAGCATACGCTCGGCACCGTTTCCGAACGGAAGGATGCTTACTCCTGCACTTCCGATAGGAACTGTAGCAGCAAGGTCATTCATCTGGGCATATGAGATACCCTCCGGAGCTGCATTCCTCTTCATCCAGGAGTTCAGGATGCCTGTTCCATTGATGCACAGGAGGACTCCAAGACGGGTCTGGTCTTCTGTGTGGTTTACGTGAGCGAAAGTGTTCACTCTCGACTTAGGGTCGTAGTTCACTTCTCCAAGGACACCGTAGACTACGCCGGATGTACCTGCAGTAGAGGCGATTTCACCAGGATTGAACACATTCAGAGACAAGGCATTGTTAGGCTGGTCTCCTGCACGGTAGGTAACCGGCGTACCCTCCGCAAGTCCGAGCTCAGCAGCTGCCGCCGCTGTCACTCTTCCCTGCTCCGAGAATGTCGGACGGATGTCAGCGATGAGTGACCTGTCGATTCCGTAGTAGTCCAGAAGGATCTGCGCAGGAGCGTTCTCGCTGAAGTCCCACATCATTCCCTCGGAGAGTCCCGAGATGGTTGTGCAGACTTCACCTGTAAGCTTCATAGCGATGTAGTCGCCCGGAAGCATTATCTTATAGATCTTCGAATATAATTCAGGCTCGTTCTCCTTCACCCAGGCCAGTTTTGACGCAGTGAAGTTGCCAGGAGAATTCAGCAGGTGAGACAGGCAGGCTTCGTGACCAATCTCATCGAAGGCTTTATGGCCGTATGGAACTGCTCTTGAGTCACACCAGATGATGGACGGACGAAGGACATTGAGGTCCTTGTCCACACACACTAGGCCGTGCATCTGATATGAGATTCCAATAGCCTTGATGTCTTTCGGATCTGCTGTGGAGGCAGCAAGAACATCAGTTGTGGCAAGCTTGAGGTTTTCCCACCAGGAAGATGGTTCCTGCTCTGCCCAGCCTGGCTTGCTGGCGATGATTGCCGCCTCTGATTTAGGATAAAATGCCGAAGCGACGCATCTGCCGCTCTGGGCATCGACGAGGCTCGCCTTTACTGACGAGCTACCGATATCATAACCAAGTAAATACATATCTCAAGTTTTAGTTATCTCTACAAATATAAAATTTATCCGTGAGATTTCATTCATCTGGGGGAAAGGTTCTGACATCTGTTACATTTATGATAAACTATTTTTCAAATTCGATAGAAACAGATGCAGATTTAAGGCCCTCAGAAGTGGCTGTAAGCTTGGTCCTGCCTTTTTCTGTCGCCTCAAGCACCACAAGGCACTTTCCATAGAAAGCCTTGCGCTTGTTGTCTTTGAAACGCTCCATCGAAACCGGGTTGCCGTTATCAGTTCCGACAATCTCCGCTCCGGAAGACACCTCGAACTGCACAAGATTGTCAGCGTAAGGACAGAGATTGCCGTCCTTGTCAAGGATCTCCACAGCGACATATGCCAGGGCATCATCTGCGACGCCGTCGCCATATTTCTTGGCCGAAAGCCTTATCTGCGTCGGCTCCCCTGCCGTACATATGGTCTTGGAAGCGACCTGCTTTCCATCCTTGCGTGCCACGACCTCAACGCAGCCAGGCTCATAAACCGTACGCCATACGGTGTGCAGGCAGTCATCGGTCTTCGACCTCACACCCTGTGAACGGCCGTTTACGAACAATTCCACTTCATCAGCATTGTTGTAATAGCACCACACATCCACTTCCTGGCCCGGTGTCCAGTTCCAGTGAGGGAAAAGATGAAGAACAGGCTCGTCTGTCCACTCTGACTTATAAAGGTAGTATACGTCCTTATGGAACCCTGCCAGGTCCACAATGCCGAAATAAGAGCTGCGTGCAGGCCAACCATACGGAGTAGGCTCACCGATGTAGTCGAAACCGGTCCAGACGAACTGACCGCTTACGAAGTCATTGTCACGTACAAGCTTGAGGGTTTCTTCGTGAGTATTTCCCCAAGGTGCGTGGCAGTTGTCGTAAGATGAGCAGGAGAAGGACGGATCATAATACGGGATGTCCCATCTGTCAGGGCAGATGACCATACTGTCACTCGGCATCACATAATAGCCGCGGGTCATAAGTGCAGAGTTGCTCTCGGTGATGATGAAAGGCTTTCCAGGGAAATGCTTAGGAACATCTGCAACATTCTGATTATGATAGTTATAGCCTATAATGTCAAGGGCACCGCTGCGGAAAAGATGGTTATAAGGATTCGGTTCATTACAACCTGCTGTGACAGGCCTTGACGGATCAAGCGCACGTACCATATCCGCAAGTTTCTTTGTCAGAAGCGAATTGACGCTCATTCCCTCCCCTTCCTTGGCAAGCATATCTGCAGAATGGCCGAAGTTAAGGATGAGATTGGCCTCTGCAAGGCTGAGAGTGTCTGCAGCCGCATCTGACCACTGCTCAAGCACCTCATTTCCGATGCTCCACATAAAGATTGACGGATGATTGCGGTCGCGGAGGATGAAATCGGTCAGGTCGCGCTCGTGCCACTCGTTGAAATGACGCGAGTAGTCATAGGTAGTCTTCCTCTTTCTCCACATATCAAACGCTTCGTCCTGAACGATGAAACCCATCTCGTCACAGAGATCAAGCAGCTCAGGCGCAGGCGGATTGTGAGAAGTACGGATCGCGTTGCAACCCATCTCCTTCATAATTTCCAGCTGGCGTCTTGCAGCATTCTTGTTGAAAGCGGAGCCGAGACATCCGAAGTCGTGGTGCAGGCACACACCGTTGATCTTCACAGGCTTTCCGTTAAGGGTGAATCCCTCCTCCGGACTGAAGAAGAAATGCCTCAGACCTGTCTTTGTCTCCACCCTGTCAAGAAGTTTGCCTTCAGCAGTCGCGATCTCAGTCACAAGGGTATAAAGATACGGATCATCAATGTCCCAAAGACGAGGTTCTGAGATTCGCACCATCTGCTCCTGAGCCCCCAGATCAGTTACTTTATATTTATCCTCAACAGATCCTGCAACCCTGCCGTCAGCATCAAGGGCTATCTGTCTGAGAACGACCTCATCAAGATTCTGGTCATCGCCCACAATGTCTGTCTGTACAAAGAGAAATCCCTCGTGAAGTTCGCCAAGTTCATCACAGGAAGCACTCTGGAGATAAGTCAGCTTAGGCTCCGCAAAGACTCCATACGGAGCCACTCTCACCTTGCCGGTCTTTGTAAGCCACACATTACGATAGATTCCACATCCTGAATACCAACGTGAGTTAGGCTGTTCCGCATTGTCAACACGCACAGCGACAACATTCTCGGCATCCCATTTAAGAAGCGGAGATATATCATAACCAAAGGATATATATCCATACGGACGTACGCCAAGGCTGACGCCGTTGACGAACACCTCCGCATTCATATATACACCGTCAAAATCCAGTCTCCACACTCTTTCCGCCTCTTCTGCAGGTGCAAAGAATGTCTTTCGGTACCAGCCGATTCCGCCTGGGAGGGCACCGCCACCGGTTCCCGATGGATTCTCCGGACTGAAGTCACCCTCTATCGCCCAGTCGTGCGGCAATTCAAGCTGACGCCAGTCTGAGTCGTCATAAGACGGATCGGAAGCCTCAGCCACATCACCAAGATGGAATCTCCATCCATCATTGAAGTTCAGGACCTCTCTAGGAGAAACAGCACTGCTGCACCCTGTCATAAGGATGCAGCAGAATATAAGATTAAGCAGATTTCTCATAACTGTTAAAGGACAACCTTCATAGAAAGTCCATTGTAAGTCACAGTCTGGGTCTTGCCGACGCCGTTCTTTGAAACAGGGATGATGTTGAAGGTCCTCTCCTGAAGCATTCCAGGGAACTCTCCCTGACGCTCCTCGATAGAGAGAAGTCTCATCCTGTCATCATACTTGAACTCGATCATCGAGTACAGACCCTTCTCGTAATTGTAGTTGACATTCTCGTCCTCATAGAGGGTGAACTCACCGTCTGCACCCATATACACGTAGAGGTCAATCACATCGGCAGGCTTCTGGTCTGTCCACTGGATCTCAGGGCCGCAAGGAACGATCGAACCGGCGCGGACATAGAGAGGCATTCTGTCATATGGAGCCGCAACTGTCCTTTCAGCACCGCCGGCGAGGAACTCGTTGGTGTAGAAGTCGTACCAGCCTTCACATTCAGGGAAATAGACCTCGCGTGAGCGTGCGCCATACTCATATACAGGAGCAACGAGAAATGAAGGACCGAACATATAGGTGTCGCCGATGTTCTCTACCTTCTTGTCAGCGAGGAAGTCCATCACGAGCGGACGCATAATTGTGTAATCCTCAAACCAGGTCATACCTGCCAATGAGTAGATGTAAGGCATAAGGGTATAACGGAGTTTTGTGTAATATACGATAGATTCGTATGCCGGATGTCCTTCTGGAGCAATCTCCCAAGGCTCGCGGAAAGGATACTGACCGTGTGCACGGAAGAGCGGGCAGAATGCTCCGAACTGGAACCAGCGGGTGTTGAGTTCGCGCCACTCCTTCTGGTCTGCATTCTCGCGACCTGTACGGTTGAAGATCTCCTGACCTGCTACATATCTGTTCTCTACACAGAATCCTCCGATGTCCATTGTCCAGTAAGGGATACCGCTGATCGCGAAGTTCAGACCTGCTGAAATCTGTGCCTTCATATCCTCCCAACGTGTTGCGATGTCACCGCTCCAAGTTGCTGTAGAGTATCTCTGAAGACCTGCAAAGCCGCTTCTTGTAAGGAGGAAGACACGCTTGTCAGGATCCACGCCGCGCTGTCCGTTATAGATTGCATCAGCATTTACGATAGAGTAGGTGTTGAAATACTCTGTAGATGAGCCAAGGGCTGTCGGGCCGCAGAGTGCCTTTCTGTAGTCCATATCAGTACAGTCGCGCACGTTAGGCTCAGAAGCGTCCATCCACCACGCATCGATGCCAAGCGGATAGTAATGATCGTACATCTGTTTCCAGAAGAGTTCACGCGCACCCTTCGCATATGCATCATAGAAGCCATAGAGATAGCCCTGACCTATCCAGTCACGTACGCCGTCCTCATTTGCCTTGTTGTACATCCATCCCTTGTCATTGAGCTCCTTGTAGTGCTCAGTGTTCACATAGAACTTAGGCCACACCGAGATCATCATTCGGCCACCCATATTATGGATAGAATCGACCATAGCCTTTGGATCAGGGAAACGTGCAGGATCGAACTCGTGGCTACCCCACTGGTCTTCTTCCCAGTGGCTCCAGTCCATCACGATGTTGTCGATAGGGATGTTTCTCTTGCGGAAGCCCTCAAGCGCCTGAATCATCTCTGTGGATGTCTTGTAACGCTCACGGCTCTGCCAGTATCCCATAGCCCATTTAGGCATAATCTGAGCCTTTCCGGTGAGGGTTCTGTAACCCTTGATGATCTCATCCATATCATCACCGGCAACAAAGTACCAGTCCATCTGCTTGCTCATCTCACTCCACCAAGAGTGCTTTGCCTGCTCTACAGGATCCACAACGTCATAGACTCTCAGGCCACAGTAAGACACGCCGCCGTCAGGCTGCCAGTCCACTGAAACAGGCACCTTCTGACCAGCCTCGAGATGTACCGTAAACTTGTAGGAGTTAGGATTCCAGGCTGTTCTCCAACGCTCAGGAACGACCTCTTTACCGTCGATCTTCACAGTAGTGTAACCTGCGTAATAGAGTATGAACTGATAGTCACCTGTTGCGGGAGCCTCGATCGAACCTTCGTACTTGACATCCGAGTTGTAGAACTGGAAGCCTTCAGGAAGGTTCACGACCTTTGACATCTCAGGAGCCACAAGGTACTCGAAATACAGCTTAGGTTCTTCACGTACAATTGTTTCGCCATATGCAGGAATATATGTACCCGTCAGGCAGCCTTCCTTACCGTTCTTGTCATAAAGCTTGAACACTTCACCGAGCTGCTTGTAGTCCTCCGGATTACCGAAACGCATAATCGAGTAGCTGTCCATCAGGACACCATAACCCTTGTTGGACACGATAAACGGTACAGACACCTTTGTGTTGTATTGGAAAAGCTGCTCGTTCTTTCCCTTGTAGTTGAACTCGTCAGCCTGATGCTGTCCAAGGCCGTAGAATGCCTCGTCCTCAGGAGACTCGAACACCTGACGGAAAGAATAGCCGTGAGTGCCTTCCACTTCAATCGGCTCGAATGACTTGCCACCACCGTTCTGCTCGGCAAGGATTACGTTACCTTCAAGATCAGTAAACCACACTGCACCTGTAGCTGTGCAGACATTTGCCTTCACGGCAGATGTAGCCACAGTCACGGTCTCACCGTCCTGCTCGACTGTAAACGGAGTCTTTTCCTCAGAAGGAAGAACTACAAGACTCTCAGGATCAGCAAATCTCTTCTCCGGTGTAGCTGAAACACGGATAAGTTTCTCTCCTACAACCTCAAGGCGTACCAAAGCAGGTCCATTCTCAACAGGAGACTGGACTTTCACCGTAACGCCATTTTCATTTTGCTTCACTGCACCTGTACACGCGGTCAGAGCCATCGCTGCCAATGCAATAAAAAGGGTTAGTCTAGTTTTCATAAAAGTGTTATTTGAATTTAAGATTGTTCAATATACATATAGATTTCTCTTTCACTTCTGAACTGAATTTCAGGTATATGGCGTGTTTGCCTTCCATCTTTCCGAGCTCAGGCACGGCAATCTCCAGGTCGACAGCCTCTGCCGGCATATCTTTCTTGAGGTCAATGCTTCCCAGAACCACACCTCCCTGAGATGTCCAAGGTCTGTCAGCCATCACTGTAATTGTTCCATCGACACCCTCCGGCACCACATTGAGGATCAGTTTGAGATTCCTGCGGCCGTGAGTCTCAGTAAAGTTGAAGTACTTGTAGCCTACAATCGAACCGGCAGTATTGTTCACAATCTGATTGGTGTTGTTTCTAAGGGCGTACGGAGCCTCGAACTTATCCTCCGTACCATAACCTGAAGCAATGTAGGATCCGAAGAAAATATTGTTCGGGTACTCGTGTATTGCCACCTTCGGTCCTGTGTACCAGCACGCTACAGCTGCAGAGTGCGCTTCAAGAGGATTCAGGCCGTTCAATGAGAATCCCTCCGAATTGTACTCACCTTCCGAGATTTCCACCTTGCCTCCTTTACCCTTCTCGACCTTGACGGTAATCGGAGCCACCATAGCCTGACGGGCATATTCATTTGTACCGGTCTGCCTGTGATAGAACACATACCACTGGTCCTTTATCTGGCATATTCCTCCGTGAGTGTTTCCAGCGACATATCCGGAAGCAATCACATTGCCGTTTTCATCTATTTCGCGGCCACGGCCGTCAATGATGGTTCCACCATATGTCCAAGGGCCAAGAGGGCCGTCGCCGTAGGCGTAGGCCAATGTATAATTCGACGCCGGAAGGCCGAATTCGCCATCAAGGGTCACGCGGCTGTAGACAAGGACATATTTGTCCTCGATCTTGCGCATCGATGAAGCCTCGAAGAAGCGGAACACATCCTCATCTGTCTTGCTGCTGGAAATCATATCTGTAATGATCTCAGTCCCCTCTTTAAGCGTACACATCGTATTCGGGTCAAGCTCAGCGGCATATGAGCACTCAAATCCCCAATAGCCGTACACTCTGCCGTCATCATCCACGAAGACAGACGGGTCAAACTCCAGGATTCCCTCTGTCCACGACGGATTCTCCTTGCTCCAGTTACACACTTCGAAAGGTCCGTCCGGGCGGCGGCTCTTCGCGATGAGAGAGCGTCTTCCGAACTCCATATCGTTAGGGAAAAGATAGTACATCCTGGTTCCGTCAGCCTCTATCTTCTCAGCCACATCAGGGGCATAAAGGACATCAGAAAGTCCTTTATCGTTCAAAGGTTCGCCAAGAGCGTTCTCCTTGACACGCAGGATCTCACCGTCATAGCGCCACTCATTGAGGTTGTCAACGGAAGCGGACCACACGACAAGCTCGCGTCCACAGTAACCTGTGATCATCGAATCGTGCGAGCCATAGACATAAACCCTGTACTCACCTGGTCTGTCAGGATCTTCAAATATATAAGGCTCTCCGTCAGGAGTATGCTCCCACATCGGAAGATAAGGATTTCCTACGGTAGAGGGAACCTCATCGCCAGATGGAGCGCAGGCTGTCAAGGCGACAAATGTCGCAGCCACAGCAAGTTTCAGTGCTTTCATTGATTAATATTTTACGTTATACACCTTGTTCCAATCTATCTCAGAAGTGCTCTGAGCGACAGGGACGTGAGGGATCACACTTCCCTTCTTTACCAGGATCACACAAGGGATGTCACCTGCGGCAATCTTATGCCAGCCGGCAGCATAGGACTTCTTTGTCTGATAATCCACCCATCTGCCTTCAGGAAGATACACATATCTTGAATCGGAGTCCTCAAAAAGCGGAGCCACAAGTATGTCAGAGCCAAAGAGATACTGGTCATCAATGGTCCACACGGAAGGGTCGTCCGGATACTCCACAAGCATTGCACGAAGCATAGGGAGTCCGTTCTCAACACATTCACGAGCCTGCTCGAGAACATAAGGCATAAGTTTATACTTCAGTTCAGCACTCTGTCTGAATGCATCCGTAAAGCTCTCATTATAAAGCCAAGGCTCTGTCGGAGGAGCACCGTGAGCTCTGGTGTGCGATGTAAGGAAGCCGAACGGAAGCCATCTGCGATAAAGGTTTTCAGGAGTACTCTGAACAAAGCCTCCGATGTCGTGGCTCCAGAAAGAGAATCCGCTCAGACCGAATGAAAGCCCGCAACGCAGGGTCGCAGCCATTCCCACATCTGTGTTCGAAGCGTCACCGCCCCAGTGCAGAGGGTACCTCTGAGAACCAGCCCAGGCACTTCTGGCCCACATTATATGCTCGCCTGTAGTCTTGGCGGTAATATCAGCCACAGCCTTGTTATATCTCAAAGGATAGATGTTATGCTCATAAAGACCTGTTCTACCGGATGCGTAGAGTCCGCCAAGAGGAGCACCTTCTCCGAAGTCCACCTTAATGGCGCCGACTCCCATCTTCAAAAGTTCCTCAAGCTTAGACTGGTACCAGGCCACGGTCTCTGGGTTGGAGAAATCAAGGACTGCATCCTCAAAAGGCATTCCGCCTTTAGCGTTCTTCACATACAATCCCTTCTCTATCAACTCCTTGTAATAGTTGTTATGAGGAGTGAAATACGGAAGCTGCCACAAAGATATATGGAAACCCTGCGACTTGAGGTCATCGATCATCTTCTGGGCATCAGGGAAGCGCTCAGGATCGAACTTATAGTCACACTCCCAATCTGTAGTGAACCAGCCTGTATCGAGGTGGATCACATCCGAAGGAATCTGATGTTTACGGAGGTTGTCAGCAACGTCATATGCCTCAGTCTGAGAGAAATAGCTGATTCGGCTCATCCAGGTACCGAAGCTCCACAGAGGCGGCATCTGAGGTTTGCCGACCACGTCGGTATATTCATCAAGAATATCCTTCGGCTCACCGAAGAAAATGAAGAAGTCCATAGTCTCGTCTTCCATAAAGAGCTTCAGCGACTGCGCGTGAGACTGTCCGAAATCGCAGGTCACAGGCGCAGATGTATGCATAAATATACCATATCCCCTGTTGCTCATAAAGAATGGTACAGGCTTGTACATATCCGGAGTCTCCGGACTCTGAGGGTCTGTCACAAAAAGATTGAGTTTCTGACCAACCTTGTTCAGGGCTGTAGATGATTCTCCGCAGCCAACAATTCTCTCGTACGGATGAAGTGCAAAGACAGGGTTTATGCTTCTTCTGTTATCTGAAGATCTCCTGATGAACTGGAAAGGAAGGGTCCTGACCTGAGTGGAATCATTGTCAGAGAGAGTACGGGTGTCTGTCATAACATTTCCGTCAGAATCATAAAGGACAATACGGAAAGGATTGACTGCCAATGCAATGCAACCATATTCGCTGGTCCATCTATGCTCGAGGCCATTGAAGCTGTAGGCCCAGTTCTGTCCGATAGCAGGCTGGCCGTCTGCAAGCATTACAGAAGGCTGCTCCGGGATGATCACAGGAGATGTGTAGATCCTGATTCGGGCTGTTCTCGGACTCACGAAATCTATCTTGAAAGGAAGATTCGGGTCATTGTCGTACTCCGGCTCCGGAAAATCAAGCATCTTGAGAGGCTGGACAGCAGTCACAGTCGTATTGAAGGCCTGACGGGCAAACAGACTGTGTCTCTTCCAGTTTATATGACCGGAAGCATCTGCCGGATCCACATCGCACACGGAATCTGCAAAGAAATAAGTATGCGAATAATCACCGAAATCCTGTCCGACATCGTACGTCTGACTCTGAAGATAAGGGGGTTGGGCATAAGCGCATATGGCTACCGATAAGCCCAGAATAATGGTCAGGATCTTTTTCATATCTTTAACATTTATCGTCTCTGAATGAATTCTGCCTCAAAAGGCGGGATGATTACTTCTTCTTTGTAAGTCTTGCCGGTGAGGACACCTTTCGCCTTGCCGGAAATCTTTATGGTCTGCTCCTTGTCTGTAGTATTGAGATAGAGGCTGTGCTTATCATCGATATCACGAGCCATCACACCTTGAGGCACATCAGGACCCTTGGTAATGTCCAAGTCATCAATCAGCATATCCATTATCTCACCGCTGAGGCCTGCTCCGGAAAGCAGGGCAAGATAATATGCCTTTCCCTTTCCGTACTGGTTGCAGGTAAGAGCGACCGGCGAATCCGGAAGGCTTATGATGTTGGCAAGGACTGAAGCTGAAGTAGGACAGACTACATCATATCTTACAGATTCGGCCTTCATATTCTTGCCGTTGATACTGACTGTCAAAGAATTGCCCTCTGAGCCATCCACTGAAATCTCATTCATCACAGCAGTTTCCTCATATGACGCGACACGCACACCGAAGACATCGCTGAGGTAGCCTGGTCTTGTGGTGGCAAACACCTTTCCGGTCTGATCTGTGACTGCCGAATTGGAAGTCATAAGGACACATCCTCCTTCCTGTACATATCGGCGTATCTTATCTGCAGTTTCTTTAGTCATAACAGTCATTCCCGGTATGACCAGAAGTTTATAATCCAGAGAACTTCTGTCGATATCGATCATCCTGCTGTCGATATTCCTGTATATAAACTGGTCAAAGATCTTCTGGATCTGCTGCTCGTGGCTTTCAGGAAAGGCTGCAGAGGCGATGTGGGAATCGAAAGAATAAGCCATAGCGATCTCCGCCTTCAGCTGATAAGGGAAATAATCCTCAATCTTCTTGAATTCTTCTGCAATCTGCTTATACTCAAAGTATTTGCGGTTAGGCACATCATCCCAGTCAAGCATTCCCTGAAGGTATTGTTCTTCACCTCCGTGCATACTCTGCCAGGTCCAGCCACATACCAGCTGGTTACCATAAAGAAGAGTCGCATAAGCTGCTTTACGGATGGATCCAGGCACCGCTGTCATAGTAGTGAACTCAGTACACCAGAAAGGCGTCTGCGCCTCAAACTGCACACGGGTGATTCCGAAGACATTGTCCATCACTCCCCAATTGGTCTTCAAGGAATTTCCAGGATAGAAACCGAATCCGTTCCTTGTCATCTTTCCGGAGTATACGACAGGCACATAATCGAAATACTTCTTGCCGCTGTAGTACCAGGCGTTAGTGTTTGTATGCACTCCTGGCGCGTTCTTATTTACAATATCCAGGAATCTGTCATAAAAACCTCCGACCTCATCAGAGACAAAACGTCTGAAGTCGAGTTTTCTCTCCGGAGCTCCTGAGCCATATGCCTGAGGAAGGCCTATCTCGTCCCAATCACCAACCTTTCTGGACCATCGTTGACCGTCCCAAGCCTCATTCAACGTCTCCAGATCACAGTACTTCTTCTGAAGCCACTTGATGAAACGCTGGCGCACTGTCTCGGAATACGAGATCGGACCATCACCAGGCTCATTGTCGATACCGAAGGCCATAAGAGCGGGATGAGAAGCATAACGCTTTGTCATCACATCCACAAGACGGTATGCATATTCCTGAAAATGAGGATCTCCCATATCTTCCATATAACGATGGTTCGAATAGAGATGATTTCCGTTCTCATCTACTATATCTATCGAAGGATACTTCTTATGAAGCCATAATGGAGCCGGACGGGTAGGAATGTCCAGTATCACACCTATACCTGCTTCTGCAAAACGGTCCATCACCACATCGAACCATTCGAAGTCGAACTCGCCCTCCTTCGGCTCATAGCTGTCCCAAGCAAGATGACCCAGGCGGACACAAGTGAAGCCGGCTTCTTTCATAAGCCTGATGTCATTCTCTATCTTTGTCAGATCCTTGTCATCGTGAGGATGATAATTTGCCCCGACATAAAGCTGGCCGTAGACCACCATCGGAACAAGAGCCAGAAGAAGTGTCAATATCTTTTTCATTCCGTGATGAGATTGAATTCAGCGTAGCCGATGTTTGTACTGTTCTCGGTATTTGCAAATGCATTGAACCTTACGAAGCGGGCCTTGCAGACCGGGAAGGTCTTGGTCTGTTCCACCGGATTGTTCTTTATGTTCGAGAACTCTCCCTGTGACATCACCTGCCAATGTTTTCCATCTGCAGAAACTTCAAACGAATAATGTGTAATGATGCCAGGACCCCAGATATATGGATCAGGGAGATATTTGAATCCCTTGACATTCAAGCTATTGCCAAGATCGATGGTCAATGGGACCGGGAACTTGCCGTTTCCATTCTGATGCCAGGCAGAAACAGGATCTCCATCAAACAGTTTCTCTGTTTCTTCAGCTCCGATTACCTTCCAATCAGTTCTCGGAAGGTCGAAAGATGCAGAAGTCACAGGACTTGACTTGCGGGATGCCGGTTCATATGCAATTGCCTTGACCTCTATCCTTCCATCAGTGTCAAAAGGTCCCTCATATTTAAAGGAACCGGTTGTCGGAACACTGCCGTCAAGAGTATAATAGACT
The DNA here is from genome assembly GCA_017505605.1 of Bacteroidales bacterium. Classification (GTDB taxonomy): domain Bacteria; phylum Bacteroidota; class Bacteroidia; order Bacteroidales; family UBA932; genus Cryptobacteroides. The sequence goes on along the minus strand of JAFVOX010000015.1, from coordinate 37,914 downwards.
TCAGACTCGGAATCGGCAGGATGTATCGACACCTTTCCATCCTTATGCCTCCAGACTGCGGGGGCATCAAGGATCTGAGGGGCACGGTAAACCTCAATGTTGGAGATCACCGGACAGGCGCGGCTGTCCGTAACAGTAAATCTTATATATCGTGAATATACAGTCGGAAAATAAAGGATACGTTTGTAGCCTATGGTTGTGGCATCCATTATCTTCTTCCACTGCCCGTCCTGCTCATATTCAATGGTAAAACTGCGCACACGCTGACCCAGACGGATATATTCCTGCACAAGGAAGCGGTTGAAAGGCATTTCCTTACCTAGATCGAGGGTAATGGAACCTGTTTTATCCCCGTCCTCTACAGTCCAATATGTCTCTGACTTTCCGTCCGTAACCTTAGAAGCAGCGAACCTGCGACTATTGCCTCGTACCTTGTCGGAAGACGCGCCGGCCTTATAAGCGATATTATCGGCAAAAGCTTCTTCCCTTGCCTGAGCAAATGCCTTAAGTCTCTCTTCATCAAGAGGATGTATCAGGCCATTCGGCATTATAGGGACATTCAGCAACAGAGTTGCATTGCGTCCTACAGAATGGTAATATGTCTCCATCAGTTTAGGTACTGTCTTGACCTTTGTGTTCTCACTTTCGTGATAGAACCACTCGGGGCGGATGCTGGTATTGACTTCTGCACAGACCCAGGAATCACCACCTTCCAGTCCATAATGAAGCATTCCCCACTCTACATTTCCTTCCTTATTGAGCTGGCTCCAGTTGGTCTCTCCTACGAAGCCGGCTTCTGTACCGACCCAGCGCAGGTCTCCCCTGTCGCCTCCATCATTCCAGATCAGGATGCCAGGCTGAAGTTCACGAGCCATTGCAAAGGTCTCCTTCCACTGATAATATGTCTTGGCATCTATATTTCTGGTCTCGTATGCACCGCCATAATATCCTGTTCCCCCCTGCGCCCCGTCAAACCAGGTCTCGAAGATCGGGCCGTAATTTGTCAGAAGCTCACGGAGCTGATTACGGAAGTACTCCACATATGCCGGAGTGCCATAATCGGGATGATTTCTGTCCCAAGGCGAGAGATACACACCGAATTCCAGTCCATATTCCCTGCAGGCATCTGCCAATTCTCTGACCACATCGCCCTGTCCATCTTTCCAAGGGGTGTTCCTGACTGAATATTCCGTATATTCAGACGGCCACATACAAAAGCCGCAATGATGTTTTGCAGTGAATATGACACCTTTCATACCGGCTTCCTTGCATATGCGCGCCCATTGGCGACAATCCAGACTGTCAGGGTTGAAGAGTTCCAGAGCCTCGTCGCCGTACCCCCAGGACTGGTCTGTGTAGGTGTTCAGGGAGTAATGGATGAATGCATAGTACTCCATCTGCTGCCAGCGCAACTGATTCTCTGATGGAACCGGATACAGAGGTTCAGGCCCTGCAGGTGTCGCACAAGCGGCCATAAGCATTGCCATAACAGAGCAAGTCAGTGAGTTGAACAGTTTTCTCATAAACAGTCAGTATTACTTCTCAGGGTAACGCGAGTTCAGGAAGGTGCCGAGGGTGGTTTCCTTGCCTACATTCTTTGCCATCTGGCGGGTGCGGGCTATATGCTTCTCACGGAGCGCAGCTGCCTCGTCTTTTTTACCTTGGGCACGAAGGCTGCTCACCTGCAGATTGTACTGCTTTGTAAGATTCTTCCATACCTGAAGAGAGTCGTTCTGAGGTGTACCACGGCCGCTGCTCACCTCACCGATTGTAACAAAGGTTTCACCCGGCTCGGTCACCACCAGGAGGTTCTCATTGCCCAGACGCTTGAATCTTTCGATCCTTATGTCTGCTATTCTCTCTTCCGAACCACGGAATTCGAACATCTGGTTGGTGATATATACAGAATCTATTGTCTCCTTTGTAGGATTTTCAAGTGGTACCAGGAAGACCTGAGCACCCTCAAGGTCGGGGTTGCTTACTGTTCCATAAATGACATAACCCTTGTCCTGTTCTGCACAGGACGCCAGCAAGGCTGTGCCGGCAAGCAATGTAAAGATTAATTTTTTCATTCTTTGATTCTTACTTGTACGCGTTCATCTGAAAAAGCTTCTTTATAAGCTCCTTTTATCTTGAAATCTACTTTTTCCTTTGTAAAGTCAGGGACATTGAATGTGAACAATGTCTTATGATAGAAAGACGGATCCTTCTGCGGAAGGAGGAATGGCTTGGAAGCGTTTCCGTCTTCATCGATCTCAGCTACATATATACAAGAATACAGGCTGTCGCCCCTGCGGCTGGCAAACAGGATCCAATGAGAGTCCGAACTCCAGTTATGGAAACTCTCGCTATATGATGAATTTGCTCTTTCCAGAGGGTGCGTACTGCCATCTTCCAGATCCAGAAGCCAGAGGTCAGCTTCCTTATGATTGATCGGGAAGTTTCCGAAATCTGCATAGGAATACAAGATCCATCGGCCGTCATACGAAGGACGAGGGAAGGTGACACTCTTGCCCAATGCTGAAGCTTTGATAAGCGTATCCACCTGATCTCCAAAGCTTTCTGTGTCCTTATCGAATGCTATCGAGCACAGATTATAGTGAAGGTCTTCTGCGCGAGCCGGCACCTCCACCTTAGGTGCCGAACAGAAGTAGAGGGTCTTGCCGTCGCTTGAGAACACAGGGTAAGTTTCAAAATCCTCAGTCCTGAGCAAAGGGTTCAAGAGGAATTCATCAGTATTTACGTTGTGCACAACGACATCGGAAGCTTCATCATACACTTCGACGTACCTTTCATTATTACCTGTCCAGAAAAGCTGGCGGATGATATTGTTCGAATGTGCGATATATTCTCCGGAAGGGTGCCAGTACGAATAGGCAGTACGGCCTATTGTCTTGTCAGTCTTTGTCTCCAGCCACTTTCTCTGGCCATCTCTCTGCACGACTGTAGCTCCGTGCTTTCCTCTGAGGTGGAAGAGGAACTGGTCCGGACTTGTGGCATTGGCTGTGTGGCAGCCCATACACTGTCCCGGAAGAAGAGTACCTTCGAGAATAGGCTCCTCATCGAAATTATGTATATTCCTCTGGTAGATGCCTATCTTGCTGTAAGTCTCGTATCCAGGAGCGAACTTGCGGTAAGTCATTCCGTAATCATCTAACGGATACTCACTTACAAAAAACATAAACGAACGGAACTGCTCCCACTTTCCATCCTTGAAACCTGCCACAGTGACTGCCAGAGTGTCTCCGGCATTGGCCTCAGTAAGCTTATGCCATTTGTCCACGTTGAAAGCGGCATAGCTTCCCTTGGCAGTTATGCTGCGGCCCTGCCTGTCACTGACCTTCGCATAGACTTTGGAATATTCTTCCGGAAGATCGAAATTCAAAGGCGCGACTCCGGCCGGAACAGTCACACCAATATAATCCGGGAAGATCTGCGGCAGTTCTTCACGGAGCACGGTCTCCCTACTGCAGGAGATCAGAAGGAGGCTAATTACCGTGAGCGTTGCCTGTATGAGTGTCTTCATTATCTGCTTCATTTTTCTTTAGAGCCGTCCAAGCCTGATAGTACCAGGCAGCCAAAACATTGTTCTTATTCTGGTGATATAATATTGCCAGCATCTTGTCCATTTCAGGATAGAAATACAGGAAATCCTCCTGATAACGTACTGACTTGAGATATGCATATATAGGATTAGCTGCAATCGCGGCATCATTCCTCAGATACTGCCTTGCATCTTCAGCCCATCTCCTGTAGAAAAGACTATGGCTGAGGATATCGAGATATTTCTCCGCCACATCACAACGGCCGTTAAGTATCTGGCATTCAGCCATTCTACTCATCCAGCGGCCACTTTTACGATTATTGATAAGAGACTCCTGAGTATCAAAGGCATAACGGAGAGACTCATTGATCATACCCATTCGCCAGAAGACTTCACAAGATGAAGAATTTGAGATGAAATCCCTGATGTTAGGAAGGATGAGTCCTCTTGTGCCGAACTGCTTGAAACGCTGCAATTCGTTTCCTCTGCCACTCATAAAGAGAGCAAGATTCACACTCACACTTCCAAGTTCAGAATCAGGCTGGTATCTCTCTGCACGCTTGATTATGCCTTCCCAGTCTTCGTGTCTTACCATCTGGTCATATGCGATGAGTTCTGCCACGTCCTTCTGATAGTTCTGTCTTAGTCCATAAATGCCGCCGGCAGCAATAAGCACAGCAGCAGAGATGCTCAGGGCAGTCTTAGGCTTAGGAAGACAGTCTGCAAACACCGGAATAAGGATTGTAACAGCCGCAACAATATGCTGCATAAAAGGAATAGCCGACAGGTGCCTGTAGTAGTTCACCCCAAAAACAACTTTCATCCAGGTGTACTGCTCCATATATGTCCACTTGGCCACCAGAATGGCCATAGCCGAGACAGCGATAAGCAGGATTCCCTTCCAGTTCATTTCACGTGCAGCTGCATAAAGAGCAAAGAGGACAGCAGCAGGTCCGATCAGCCAATAGCCGAAGAAGGTGGCTGCCGCAGCCCAGATAACACCAGGATGCTTCTTATAAATAGCACAAAGCTGCAGAGCAATGATCAACGCAACAATATATGAAAGCATCACATATATGTCGCACATATACACAAGCAGCAGCACCGGCGCCAGAAAACTGAGCACATACCAATCCTCTCTTCCAAGAAGGTGTGCTATGGATTTCTGAAATATAACGAAAAGAACCGCCAGAAGAGCTTCGCCAAGATAAGGGATATAGCTGAACTGCGTAATAAACTCAGCGATGTAATCCGCAAAGCCTCCCGCTACAGAAATTCGCTCGACAAAATAATCCCAGGTAAAAAGGAAGAGTTGATTCTGCTCGTGGAATCCGGTAATGTGCGGATACAGAATCAGCCAGAAAAGAAAGACAGCAACACCAAAGACGGCTGTACTTATATGTCGGATAATCTTATTCATCCATATAAAACTTTACTCTATAGCAAATCTACAAATATACAAAAAAAGGCAGTCGCAACAAAGCGACTGCCTAATATTAAAGTATTATAAAAATACTATTTGCGAACAAATACCCAGTGAGTGATTTCACCCCATCCACCGGATGCCTGACCGTTAGTGTTAACCAGAGTCATATTATTAGCATCGTAGTACATTATATCAAATTCAGTAGCTGGAGTACCACCGCCATTGATAATCCAAGGGAAGAGGATAGCAGGCTCTGAAGTAGTGAGCTTACCAAGCTCCCAACCTGCAGCACCACGACCTGCACCTGAAGCGTAATCATTCATTACAGCTGTCCACTCGCCACCACGGATCTTTGTTCCGTCTGGGCCATAAGTTGTAACTGTGTTACCCTCAAATACCATATAAGCATCTGAAGACTCGTCGCCTGTAGGCGCGCCACCGGCGTGCTGAACCTGGTCGATAAGTTCGTCACCTGTAGCGACACCCCACCAGTTTCCACCTACTACGCCAGGGCCATTGAAGTCAGCACCTGCGCCGCCGTGTCCACCATTACCGTATCCGTTTGCACCGTATGTCCAGGTTCCCTCCATTGTGAGTGGGTCTGGTGAACCACCGATGAAGCACCAGTGAGTGATCTCACCCCAGCCGCCTGAAGCCTGACCGTTTGTATAAACGAGGGTCATTGCCTGAGGAGTAAGGTACATAATGTCGTACTCTGTAACAGGAGTACCGTTACCATTTATCATCCACGGGAAGAGGAGAGCAGCCTCAGAAGTAACGAGCTTACCGATCTCCCAACCGCTTGCGCGTGAAGGGTCATAGTTCTTCACCTCGAACTTACCGCCACGGATAACCTTTCCTGTAGGATCGTATGTAGTGACTACTCCGTCCTCAGCAAATACCATATAAGCACCTGAAGCCTCGTCACCTGTTGCTGTACCACCTGGTACGTGTCCAAGCTGTTCAGCAAGTCCGTCAGGAGTCTCAACACCCCACCAGTTTCCACCTACTACGCCAGGGCCATTGAAGTCAGCACCTGCGCCGCCGTGTCCACCATTACCATATGCGTTTGTAGCAGCATACCTCCATACCTTCTGACCATTGTCACTTGCAAGGATAAGCATCTCTGGTGAGAGCTCTGTAGGAGGAGTGACCTTTACAGTCTTGACTGCATCAGTGAAAGTACCGTCACCGTTGACGATACGGAAGATGAGACTTGCGTTAGGATCCTGACCACGTTTTACAGGGATCTTCACAACTCCACCTGCACCTGTGTAAAGAGGAGAGTCGTTACCCTCGAGGAAAACTTGAACCACACCTGCAGTACAGTTGAACTTCAAGAAGTTACCAGCCTCGTCAGGCTGTGTACAAGCCTCGTCGGCAAACTGCTGGAATGTGATTCCTTCAGCGAGGACAGTTTCAGTTACCGGTGCGAATGGCTCCGGTCCGTCAATGAGAGAAGGCTCGCAGGCTGCGAAGACCATTCCCACCACGGCTGTCATTGCGATTAATTTTATATTTTTCATAAGTAATCAAATTTTATTGCCAACCTGCGAATTCTGAATCAGTTGATCCCCATCCTTCATTCTGCTGGTACTTATACTGCTCGCCAGCTGATGCTGAGAGGGAAATCTGCGCTGAAGGAAGAGCTACAAAGCCTTTGGTCTTCGAGTAACGCTGGCCGTAACCGCCATTGAACTGAGCGGCGTGGTTTGTACCCTGAACACCTGAATTGTAGCAAGCTACACCTTCCTGCTTGTCAAGAGCTGCGACAGTGTAAGCCTCGCCGTAACGACGCATATCACCGTAGCGGACACCCTCGAATGCAAGCTCCCAACGACGCTCGTTGCGGAGGTTCTCCTCTGTAAGAGGTTTTGAAGGGAGGCCGGCGCGTGCACGGACTGCATCGAAGCTTGCCTGGTTGCCGTTAAGCTCGGCATCCATAAGAAGAACCTCAGCAAAACGGATCATCACCATATCGTCGATGAGGTTGAGCTGGAAGTTGTCCTCATTACCCTCTGACCATACAAGACCAGGATACATCTCGTTTACATAAGATTTCCAGAATCCTGAACCGTCTGCCTTACGGCCGATCACAGGCATAGTCTTGGTCTGATAGTAACCTGTCTCCTGAATGTTGGAGTCACCGCCGAACTTGTAGTTCCACTTGTCAACAGAGATGATAGACGCATCAAGACGTGGGTCATTTGGCTCTGTTGCCTTCCAGTCTGCTACGAGACTTGGGTTAACCGGACACATACCCCAACCTGTTCCGAATGGGAAGTGATCCTGGTCAGCTGACTGACCGCGGACACCCATAAAGAGGGCTGTCTGGTTAGAGTAACCGATTGTTGTACCCCAAGAAGGCTGAGTGTTGAACTTGATGATGAACATTGCCTCAGGGTTTACACCACCGTCATTGTTCACATACTCGTAACCGTTGCCCTTCCAAGGAGAAAGCTCGTCCTCTACGCAGATTCTGTTGGTATAAGACCAAAGGTTGTGGTAGTCAGGAACAAGGCTGTAGCCGGAGTTGTTCACGCAGTCAGTAATTGCTGCCTGTACGTCTGCCTTTGTAAGGGTCTCACCGTTAGGAAGAGTCACCTCCTCATCACCATAGAAACCTGAATAGAAGAGGTACGCACGACCGAGAAGAGCCTCAGCACAATACTTGTCTACGTGGCCGTTACCACGGTCAGTAACAGTTGAAGGCATAACGTCGGCTGCTGTCTTGGCATCCTGAAGGATCTGTCCCCAGAGAGCCTCACCGCTGATCTGTGGCTGAGTTGCGTCTGCACTTGAAGTCACAGGGCAAGGGATGTTACCGAACATAGAAGCGAGTTCATAGTAGTACCAAGCACGGAGGAAGTAAGCCTCACCAAGGTACTGGTTGAGTGTAGCCTCGTCAAGACCGCAGTTCTTGAAAGTCTCGATAGCCACGTTGGCACGTGCGATACCTGTGTAACGGTCCTTGTAGAAACCTTCGTACAGGTTGGCACCGAAGTTGAGAAGGAGGTCGTGAGCCTGCATTGCCTGGTCGTTGGCACCACCACCGCCGAGGCAGTCATCAGAAGCTGCAAGAGACCACAGGAAGTGGTTCTGGTGCACGTTGTTTCCGATAGATACGTTAAGGTTGTTGTAGATACCGGTCAGAATCTGCTCTGCGTCCGCCTGATTTGCAGGGAAGTCCTCAGTAGTCTTTGACCAGTAGTTGGTTGTATCAAGGAAGCTCTCGCAAGAAACGAGCGATGCACATACAGCGACTGCTGCGAAATATAATATCTTTTTCATATCAGTCACTAAAATTAGAATTTGAGATTAACACCGAGAATCATTGTGCGAGCCTGTGGATAGTATCCCATATCGAGACCCTTTGCCCAATTGTTTCCTGAACCGCCGTCTGAACCGACCTCAGGATCCATACCCTTGTAGTTTGTGATCACGAAAGGATTCTGAGCCTGAACATAGAGACGAAGCTGTCCGAATGGAGAGCTCTTCCAGATTCTGTTGAAGTCGTATCCGAGGCTGATGGTCTGGATTCTGAAGAAGTCAGCGTTCTCGACGAAGAGATCTGAGTTCTGCATATAGTTGTAGTTTGTACCAGGTACTACGCGTGGGTATTTGTTTGATGTACCCTCACCGTGCCAGTAGTTGAAGACCTCAGTAGTGTAGTTGTTGTACTGTGAGTCTGAATATCTTCTGTAAGCACGGAATACCTGCTGACCGAAGTTACCGTAACCGCTCATTGCGAAGTCGAAACCGTAGAGATAGAAGCTCAGGTTAAGACCAAGGATGAAGTCAGGGTTAGGGTCACCGACCATTGTCTTGTCATTCACATCAAGGATGCCGTCACCGTTGTAGTCGACGAACTTGAGGTCACCTGGCTGAGCAGGGTTACCCATTGTAGGATTGCCGGCAGCAACCCACTCGTCGATCTCCGCCTGATTCTGGAATACACCGTCAGTCTTGTATGCCCAGAAGTAGCCGATAGGATAACCTACCTGTGCACGGTAGATCTCATCGATACCCTGAACTACGCTACCAGGACCGTGGATGATACCCTCGTCATTTGCGATACGTGTGATGACGTTCTTGTTGAATGAACCGTTCACGCCGAATGAGTAAGAGAAATCCTTGCTGATGCTGTCGCTCCAGTCGAGAGAGAGCTCGACACCTGTGTTGCGTACATCACCACCATTGATATAAGGGGCACCTGTTCCGAAGTGACCCATTACCGGTGCGTTTACGAGCCAGTCCTTGGTGTTCTTCTGGTACCAGTCAAATGTCATATGGAGTCTGTTCTGGAGGAAACGTGCATCGAAACCGAGGTCGATCTGCTCTGAAGTCTCCCAAGAGATGTCACCGTTTGCAAGCTTGTCTGCATATGAACCGGTCTGCCAGTTCTGGAGAGCACCGTGTCCGAATGCGTAACCACCGTTATCAGGACCGATAGCCACTGTTGCAAGATACTGGAAGTTGTCCACTGCACAGTTACCGTTCTGACCCCAAGATGCACGGAGTTTCAAATAGTCGAGAACGTTCTTTGTTCCTTCCATCCAAGGCTCGCTTGAAACAACCCAACCTGCAGCTACTGAAGGGAACACGCCCCAACGGTGACCGCGTGCGAAGTTAGACGAACCATCGGCACGTACGATAGCAGAGAGCATATACTTCTCATCGTAGTCGTAGTTGATACGGCCGAAGAAAGAAGCGAGACCTGAGTCACCCCAAGTGCTTCCGCCGACGCCTGAAGGGTCGATCGTGCCGATCATATTACCTACATATGCGTGAATGTAGTCATCAGGCCAAGCACCGCCTGCACGTGCAGCGTTTACGCTTTCACCGAAACCTGAATGCTCGAGAGTAGAACCTGCGAGAACATCGAAGTGATTCTTCTCGGCAAGATTGAACTTGTAGTTCAAGGTGTTCTCCCAAGACCAGCTCCAGCCTGCAGATGCGCTCTGTGAAACGCTGTCAGTCTCTTTGAATGCATAGTTGCTTGTCTTGTAAGTCATATCGTACTGACGATATGTGCTTGCAGACATCCTGTAGTTCACCTGGCTGCGGAACACGAGATCCTTGATAGGCTGGATACGGAGGTTTGCAGAGAGGTTGAGAGCGTGGTTCTGGCTCTGGTTGTTACCCCTTGAGCTTCTTACCATCGACACTACAGGGTTAGCCACATAGCTGTCGAGAGCCCAGAGGCCTGTTGCCTCAGTCTCGTCAAAGTCTGTGTACTCACCTGCCTCATTGTACATAGGGAGGATAGGGTTGGCAACGAGCATATTGAAGATATCGTTCCAGTAGTGGTTGCCGATACCGATACCGCTCTTTGTGTTGTAGGTGTAAGTCATATTCTGACCGAAGGTAATCACGTCAAGGGCACCCTTGCGGAGGATCACGTGATCAGAGTTGATACGTACGGTTGTACGGTCGTACTTTGACTGTACAGGATAACCGAAGATACCTTCCTGAGAAGTGTTGGATACACCCATTGAAACCTTTGTCCTGTCAGAACCACCTACGATGTTCACAGCGTGATTTGAGTAAGGTGCATTCTGATTGCGGATAGCGTCAAGCCAGTTTGTACCGGTGAAGCTGCCATCCATAATGCTGGCATAAAGATCTGCATCAAGGATGTTAGCCCAGTCGATAGGAGCACCGCCTGCATTGACAGTCAACATATTCTGAACATCCATATACTGCTTCGCATTAAGCATCTCAGGCATTCTCTGAACGTTCTGTACGCCATAGAAACCGTCATAAGTAACAGTGTACTTACCTGCCTTTGCCTGCTTTGTAGTCACGAGTACGACACCGTTAGCACCACGTGCACCGTAGATTGCGCAGGATGCTGCGTCCTTGAGGACGTCGATGCTCTCGATGTCTGAAGGGTTGAGGGCGTTGATGTCACCACCTGCTACACCGTCGATCACATAGAGAGGCTGGTAAGAACCGATGGTACCCATACCACGGATAGAAACCTTGAAGCCTTCACCAGGCTGACCTGATGATGAAGTGATCTGCATACCAGGAGTTGATGCCTGCATAGCTCCGAGGGCACTTGTAGTGTTAAGCTTTACAAGGGCGTCACCCTTCACCTGTACGGTAGATCCTGTAACGAGTTTCTTCTTCTGAGTACCGTAACCTACTACTACGGTCTCTTCGAGAAGCTGTGTGTCCTCGTCAAGAACAATGTTAAGACCGGTTGTCTGAGTGCCGACCTTAACGACTTTTGTTGCATAACCGATTGAAGAAACTACGAGTTCTGCTCCTGTAGGAACATAGATCTCAAAGTTACCATCAAGATCGGTAACGACACCATTACTGGTGTTTCCCGCCTCCACTACTGAAGCCGAGATTACTGAGTTACCTGCATTGTCTAAAACGACTCCAGTCACCCTTACAGGCGATTGAGCCATCATAGAAATACAAGCTAACATCAGTACGAGAGAAGTAAAAAATTTACTCTTCATAATGGTTAGTGGTTAATTAATAAATGGTTATGTTTGATAAAGGTTATCTCAGTGTTATAAATATTAAATTCAAATATAGTCATTATTCCGAAAAACATCACATTTTTTGTCAAATATTTTTCTTGACTACATCGTTGGATATATATCTTCACCCTCTTCCAAGGCCGCAATGCACTCCATCTCGACCAGCCATCCCGGACGGCATACCGGCGCCTGGACAAAGACCGGATCGAGCATAGGCCAGCGTTCCTTGAACAGGAGGGAAACTGCTGCAAAATCAGCTGCATCCCTCAAATAAAGGATGGCTGATTTTATATCGTCAATCCCTGCACCCGCTTCTGACAGAAGAGCAGAAATGTTCTCCATCATCCTCACGGTCTGGCTTCTGACATCACCCTCAAACAGGATCCTGCCTTTGTTGTCAATACTCGCCGTGCCGCTGATGAAGATGTGTTTCCTGTCACCGTATAAGATACTGGTTCCCCTCTCGAATGTTACACCGTATTCATATGTGGGATTCAGATGATCCTTTGCATAAAGGTACTGCATCTGGCCCTGCTTCAAGCCTTTTACAGCATAAGCATCCATCACGACAACTTTATTATAATCGGGATGCGATCCCTGGATGCCTGTACTTGCTATGTAATGGGTGTCAGCTGTAAGTCCCACAGTATCAAAGTAATTACGTCTTCCAGTGACAACACCGGCATAGTTGGTGTCGACGTCGCGGACGAAGATCCACGTACGGACACAGTCATCAGCCAGCGTCATACCTTCCTCTGAAAGGCTGGCACCATATTCCGAGAATATATTTTCCATCTGGGCAAGGGAACCGGAAGCCTCGCTTGTAAGGTTGCAGGTAATTTTATGGGTATATGCCGGATTCAGGTCTCCCTCCACAGCCCACAGCCAGGCGGCGATCTTGCTGCCGTCAAGCGGCGGCTGCTGGATGAGCGAGGCCTGCGCAAGGCCTCTGCGACTCAAAGACTCAATGAGAAGTTTCTGCTGGTTGGCAGCATCAGAGACAAAGAACCGCAGGAAAAAGATCTTTCTGCCTTCTGACAATGCAAGGACCTTGTCAAGCACGTCCTCCATCTGGTCCCTGAAGGATGACATAGGGTCACTGACCCTGATTATGTGGTGATATTCTTTAACCATTATGGTTTTATATTTACTTGAATTCTTCAGCCTCTACCTCCTTTACCATCCGTCCTATAGTTTCTGCGTCGAAGTTCACCGGGCCGTCGGAAAGGTCTGGGATGTTGAACGAACGAAGGCTGTTTTCATAATGCCACGGATCTTCCTGAGGCAGAACGAAAGGTTTGGTTAACTGTCCGGATTCGTCGACGTGGCAGAAATATGGTCTGCCGTATTTGCCGTCTCCCCTCTTGCTGGCAAAGACGAACCAGCGTCCGGTCGAAGACCAGCTGTGGTAGGTGTCAGAACGGTCTGAATTTGCGGCATCCATATTGACGATCTCTCCAGTGTGGAGGTTCATCATCTCAAGCTGACACTCGGTGTGCCATATAGGGAAGGTTCCGTATTCTGCGACTGTGTACATTATCCATTTCCCGTCAGGAGAGCATTTCGGATGGCAGACACTGGCCTTGTGTTCTTCTGCATCCCAGATCACTTCCACGTCCTGGCCCGCCCTGCCGGTACGTTCGTCAAAGCTTACCCGCATAAGTGAATACCTCAACTTTTCTATATCACCGGGTAGAGGCAAAGTGTCGGCTGCACAATAATATATGCTCTTACCATCTGCCGAAAAGGCTGGGAAGGTCTCGAAAACATCCTTACGGGACAAGGTCTGCGGTACTGTCATCACGTTGCTGTCAAAATCCGCTATGGCCAGGTCTGATTTTGTGTCATACACCTCCAGCCTCCTGCTGCCCTGGGTGTGGAAACCCGGAATGATGATGTTGGTCGAAAAGACTCCATACCTGCCTGAGGGATGTATTTCACCGTAGACGGTACCTGATATCATATCCTTTGCCTTGAGGGAAAGCTTGCGCAGTTCTCCGTTTCTGTTCAGGAAGGCCCCGCCTTTCTTGCCTCTGACATAGAAGATGGACAGGTCAGAGCGCGCCTGCGAATGCACGTGGCAGTTCATACACGAATTGCCTGTGTTGCGCCAGTCAGAAAGAATGCGCTCCTGGAAATTCTCTATGCACCTTTCACGGATCTCCACTTCGTGCCAGACCTCATAGCCAGGCTCAATAAGACGATAGGATATGTAAGGGTCGAGCTTATCGGAAGACACATACACCTGCCATTCGAGATGCTCCCTCCTGCCACCTTTACAAGTAAGGTCAGCGCAGAAAAAGACCGTGTCACCCTGCGCGGTCTCAATTAAATCCTTCCACTGCTGAAGGTCCCAGACCACTTCCCTGCCCTTGAACTGGTGCACGGCATCATTGCAAGTGGCGGTCGTCACAGCCTTCCTGATGCCGGTGGCGGTGTAATGGAAATTAATGGGTGCTATATTATATGGTATGGTCACACCCATATAATCCGGATATATAGGGGTGTCCTGATTTACAGGCACCTCGACGCTGCTGCGTGCACAGGAAAGGCACGTAATGAGCGCAACTGCAGCGGCGATTATATTATTTGACATTCCTTTTAGCATATTGATAGAAGAACCAGTAGGTCTTGCCGTATTTCCTCTGCATAGGCTCCATAGCGCCATTGTTGGAGGTTACCATATTATTATAATCCGAGAATTCCTGAAGCACCTGCGGCGAGATGCCGAAGTGGGCAAAATTCTCCGGTGTCATAGAGGCACGCTGAGCGAGAAAAATCAGGACAGCCTCGTCGTAGAGACGCGAATCGTCTCTTGAAGGATCATAGTCTTCAATAAAACTTTCCAGGTCCTTGACCAGGATGTCAAGGCACAGAAGGTATTGTCTTGCAAGAAGATTGTCAGGATTTGATGCAAGAAGGCATTTCAGAACTCTCCTGTAGTCGTACGGAGAGTGGACTACATCCGACTTGTGAACCAATGTTCTCAAAGAGGCAAGTTCTCTCTTCACATCTTTTGACTGCTGGCCTGGAATATGGTCTGAGACCCATTTCTCACATCCGGGCTCTCCTGACAGAAGATGAAGGTATTTCAGCGCAGCCTCATCCTGACGGTTGACAAGGTTGATCTGTGCAAGACGCTTAAGGTAGGGGACGCCGAAATGCTCCGGCGAAAAGAGCTGCGCAAGCATAGCGCTGTGTTCAGCCATCGTCATTTCACCCAGGCGGTACCACACCTCCGACGAAGCGGCTATCCTCAATTGGCCCGACTTTTCACCCACAGGAAGGAAAAGGCCTCTTTCGAATGGCTGATAATAGTACATCAGGCTGTCAGCCAGGTGGCCCTCCATAGCCATAGCAAGGTTGTGATAATATGCGAATATGTCAGAGGGACGAGACCCTTCTGTCAGGGACCTGACCTTGTCCCAATTGCCGTCGACAGCCTCCAGGACCGCTCCGAAGGCAACATTCATATCTTCTCGCGGCTCGCCATAGAAATCCGCCATCCGAGCCTCATCAAGGTGATGGGCTCTCTGCCATTGCTGCCTGTAATCGGGAACTTCATCCGCACAGCAGACAAACAGAAATGATAATATAAGTAGATTAAAAAACTTGTTCAATCTCATTTTCAGTCTCTTTTTGAGAACTTGCGCTTGCAAAGATATTCATATTTTTGATAACTTTGTTGATTATTGTTTCTATTATTTCCAATGACCCGAAAGCAAAACATAATATGCTCGACCCAGTCTGGGATTTTCATCCTGCTGGCATTTGCATTCTTCAATTTCGCATATCCCTATCACATCCACTATCAGGAACAGATGCAGATGTTCCGTTTCGGACAGGACTATTTCATAGAGAGTCTGGCGGTGCCGGGAGGATTCTGCGACTGGATCGGCGGATTCCTGGTGCAGTTCTTCTATTATGCTCCTGCCGGAGCTTTCATCCTGGCCGTCCTTCTTGGTCTGATCCAGTTTCTGACCTGGAAGAACATAGAGAAGAAATCATTTGCAGCCTATCCTCTGAGCCTCCTTCCTGCAGTGGGTATGTTCCTTTTCCTGTGCGATGAGAACGCCCTTGTGACAGCATCCGTTGCCGTCATCGCCTCGCTGACGTCGGCATATCTGCTTATGAAGATCAGCAAGGCAGGCCTTCGCAATCTCATTACTGTCCTGAGTATGCCGGTGATGTATTTCCTTTTCGGAAGCATAAGCATTCTGGTTCCGGTGACAGTTGCCATCAACATATCCCTGCACAAGGAAGACCGCAGGTCTGTCCTTATATTTTCACTTGCTGCACTTGCGATGGCGGTTGCGCTTCCGCTGACTTTCCGTACATTCAGTCCATATCCTCTGACCAGGCTCGTCTTCGGCGTACATTATCACCGCTATCATCACGCCATTCCGCTGATGGCTTGGATTTCTGTCCTCCTTGTGCCTGCTGCTATGCTTCTTGCGGCTGCATTCAGAAAAGACAGGATGGTAGCTGCAGGCCTTGCACTTGTCATCGTTCCTGCTGCCGTACTCACCCCGTTGTTTGCTGATATGGACAAGGAAAAGCTCTTCGGCTATGACTTTATGGCAAGGATGGGACAGTGGAACAAGATTCTTACAGTCTCAAGCAAAAATGCTCCGGACTCCCCTATAGCTGTAGAATGTACCAACCTGGCGCTTGCCAAGACCGGACATATGGCCAGCGATATGTTCTGCTTCTTCCAGAACGGCCCTGCAGGACTGCTGCCGGAGTTTACAAGAGACCATTTCTCACCGGTTCCGACCGGAACGGTCTACTATCATCTGGGTATGGTCAACACCGCCCAGACCTTCTTCTTTGAGGCACAGGAAGGTGCCCCTGACTTTCAGAAGAGCGCAAGGCTCACCCAGGCCCTGGCAAAGACAAATCTCATAAACGGAGATTATGAGGTGGCAAGAAAGTATGTCGGAGCACTCAAGCAGACGCTTTTCTACAGGAAGTGGGCGAAAGAGACTGAGCTGCTGCTGGACAACCCTGGAAGGATCAATCAAGTACCTGAATACGCCTGGCTGCGTTCTGTCAGGATGAAGGAACACGATTTTATGTTCAGCCAGGAAGAGATGGACTCTATGCTGGGTCTGCTTTATCTGGAGAACGAGTCCAACACGATGGCTATGGACTATCTGTTGGCCTGGTGCCTCCTGCGCAAGGATCTTCCTCGCTTCTTCGAGTGTCACAAGCTCTTGAAGACAGGATATGACGCCAGACATTACCAGGAAGCTATCGTGCTTTACTGGGCCCTTACGCACGAAGGTCCTGAAGGTATGCCTGAATTCGTATCCAGAAACACGGCAGCAGGTTTCACAAAGTTCCTCACCGCGCTCCAGTCCGGAAGAGATGAGGCCGCAATGCAGAGAGAATTCGGAAACACTTACTGGTTCTACTATTATTACAGATTCAAATGATGAAAAGGACACTTTATATATTGTTGCTGGGCATCCTGACGCTCGGCTCCTGCTACAGGTTTGACCCGGCTGAAGCCCGTTATACTGACGGGCCTATATGGCCTGACTATATGGATGTAACCGTTCCGGTCGGGATCGCTCCACTGAATTTCTGTTACACCACTGCAGAAGGTCCTGTACCTGTCACAACCTTCACATATGGAGACAGGAGCATATCCATAAAAGGACGTGAGGTCGTGTGGAAAGACAAGCAGTGGAAGAATATGCTCGAAGCGGCCAAAGGAGGCGACATCATCGTCAGAAGCAGCGTCCTGCCTGACGAGTGGCGCATCCACGTGTCGGAAGATGAGATCGACTACGGCATAAACTACCGTCTCCTCGCTCCCGGCTACGAGGTCTACAGCAAGATGGGAATATACGAAAGGGAGCTTTCCAGCTACAAGGAAAGGGCCTTGATCGAGAACACCCAGTTCGACGGCTGTGTAAACTGCCACGCCTACAACAGAGGCAACCCCGACAACTACAGCCTGCACATCAGAGGCAGTCACGGGGCGACACTCATCAATCTGGAGGGCGAGCTGGAGGCCTATAACACAAAGACAGACAGCACACTGGGATTCTGCGTCTATCCTTACTGGCATCCTGACGGTCAGTACATAGCCTATTCTTCAAACAACACGCGTCAGGGGTTCCACGTTCTGGCGGACAAACTCATAGAGGTGTTCGACCTTGACTCCGACCTTCAGGTCTATGATGTGGAAAACAACACTCTCATAAGTTCCCAGTCCATCAAGCAGAAAAACGTCTGGGAGACCTTCCCGGCCTTCTCCGCAGACGGAAAGACCTTGTACTTCTGCGCCGCAACCCCTAAGTCCATACCTTCAGAAACCGAGCAGATCAAGTACAACCTCTGCAAGGTTGACTTTGACGCGGCCACAGGAACAATCGGTTCAAAAGTCGACACACTCATATTCGCCGAGAAAATGGGCAAAAGTGTGTCTTTCCCTAAGCCATCGTACGACGGAAGATTCCTTGTATATACATTGTCCGACTACGGCAACTTCAGCATATGGCACCACGAGGCTGACCTTTGGATCCTTGACCTTAGGACCGGAGAGTCGCGTCCTATGGATAAGGCAAATAGCCCTGACACAGAGTCCTATCACGGATGGTCATCGAACAGCCGCTGGCTTATGTTCAGCAGCCGAAGGGACGACGGGCTATATACAAGACTTTATTTCAGCCATATCGATGAAGACGGCCAGGAAAGCAAGCCGTTTATGCTGCCTCAGAAGCACCCGCTCCACTACTACAGCTACCTGAACCGCTCATACAATGTACCTGAGTTCGTGACAGGCCCTGTAGAGCTTGACAGGGTGGAGGCAGAGAAGAAGATAAACTCGACAGAACGCGTCCAGTTCGGATTCCGTATGTCAGAATAACAGCAGACACATTTGATCAATCATTAAAAACTCACATTATGAAACGTTTTCTTATTCCGATACTGAGCATCGCGATGCTCTTTAATCTCACATCAGCATTTGCCTGGGGACCTGTAGGCCACGATGTGGTGGCCTCGATCGCAGAGCAGAACCTCACACGCAAGGCTAAGCGCAACATCACAAAGCTTCTTGAAGGCAAGTCTATCGTGTACTATTCTTCCTGGATGGACAACATCCAGAACTCACCTTACTGGGAGAACGGCTACAACAAGACAAAGACCTGGCACTATGCAAACGTAGACGAGGGTTACACATACGAGACAATGACCAAGAATCCTGACGGAGACGTCGTGACAGCACTCGAATTCCTCACCAAGGAGCTCACAGAGAACTATGACAACCTCACCGACAGTATGAGAGTGGACTATGTCAAGATGATCGTTCACCTTGTGGGTGACCTCCACTGCCCTATGCACGCCGGAAGACTTTCCGACAGAGGAGGCAACAACGTGAGAGTGAAGTGGTTCGGCCAGAGAAGCAATCTCCACTCGGTTTGGGACAGCAAGATTGTGGAGTCAGCCAGAAAATGGGGCTACAAGGAGTGGACAGAGCACCTCGACAGAGCTGACAGAAAGTTCAGAAAGAGCGTTATGCGCGGCACCTACCAGGAGTGGTTCAAGGAGACCGTGAACGGAGCGGCATCAATATATGAATATGTCGAGGCCCTCGGAGAGGAGCCGAACCTTTCATATCAGTTCGTATATGACTTCTCGCCACTGCTCGAGGACAGGCTTATGATCGGCGGCTACCGCCTTGCCTACGTCCTGAACACGATCTTCGGCTAATACATATTAGAAATAGTTAAGAGGGTGTATTCCCGGGCTTATGCCTTGGAATACACCCTCAACCAACACCACACTACTATAAGTTAGAACGCGGAATCCGGGTCGAAATGAGTGTGGACCTCTTTGAGAGTCTTTGCCAAGACGCACAGGAGGATTCCAAACACTATCAATCCTATTCCCGCAAGCACCACTACTGTTGCAATTCCCGCACCGAACGGGTTGACAAGGACGATAATCGACAAGGCCAGCAGCAGGATTCCTCCTCCGGTAAGCCAGCTGGTCCCCCTGATTCCGAAGGTGTCAAGTTCCCCCGCAAGTCCGATAAGGATGAAACTGTTATAGAGCATCCAGAATCCCATCATAATAGGGAGCAGCACAAGCGTGATCTCCGGATAGACACAAAGGAAAACGCCCAGCACCACGTCCAGCACGCCTCCTATGATGACATAGTTCTTCACCGCGAAATAATTGTCACTCGTAGAAGCTGCTATAAGTTTTGCAGAGCCCACTGCAAGCATAAGGACTCCGAACAAGATGCTCAGGACCACATAGCTCTGAAGAGGGAAGAAGAAAACAGCTATGCCAAGAATGATTCCCAGCACACCTGCAATCGTAAAAATCCACCAATGGCGGATAGCCCTTGAGGCTTTCATTGTAATGTTGTCAAAACGATGTTTCATAACGCTAATAATTAACCATTCGAAACACCCGATTCAAGTATTATGCTAAATGCGGTGATATACAAAGACAATGACCGGCCTGTAGATCAGAACCGGTCATCGTAATATTTATAGGATCTTGGCTATTCCTTAGGAACTGCGTTTACGAAAAGCTCCACTGGAACGTCGTACTCGTAGGTCTGGTAGCAGTTTCCTTCTGCGTCCTGACACACGATGAACACTCTGTCGATAACCTCAGTTGTGCTTCCGATAGCGCTTGGCTGAGTGAATCTGACAGGATTGCCATCATTGATGAGGATCACGTGCTGTATCGGCATCTCTACACCGTTGATTATCTTGGTAGGCTCAACAGTCTCTATGCAGTGGCACCTTGAAGCGTGGAATTCCTCGCTGCTCCAGATCACGGCTGCACCCGGTCTGTTACCCCAAGATGGAGATCCGTGTGGGAAATGATAGAACTCATAGCCGTATGGATAGCCAAGTGTAACCCAAGCGTCCTCATCGATAAGGATACCTACATCTCTCTTTGCATCTGCAAACTCTATCACACTGAGAATCTTCTCCTCGACAGAAAGAGCCACATCTGTCTCACCCTCTGAAAAGTAAGCGTCTGTTCCTAGAAGGACGTATCCTGTAAAGCCTGCAGGGATCGTTACATCTACAGCGTACTGGCCGGACATCATTCCAGCTGCCGGAGCAAAAGCCTCCTCAATGAAATCAATCACCGGCTCAGCCGCTGCCCACTTGCTGTCGTCAGAAGTAACGATAGTACCGATGGCCACAGCTCTGGTCTTGAATCTGAGCTCATAAGCCTTTGAATAAGTACCGTCAGCAGCCTTAGCCATTATCACGAGTACGTGGTCAACACCCATTGAAAGGTCTGTAAGGGTCATAAGGCCGTCAACCACAGGATACTTGCTCATAACGTCTGTAAGACGGCTGTGAGTTGGATTCAGGTACATATATGCCTGTGCTGTCTCGGCGCTTCCACCAAGATAGTTCGAGCTCTTCCAAGTGTTGTCAGATGTCTTACCTATCCAGTAAAGGAAACCTTCTGCACCCTCACAATCTACACTGATCACCACATCACCCGGGTCGTTTGCCAGAAGCTCGAGCTTCACCTCAAGGTCATTGTAAACAACCTCAGTTGTCTTGTAGTTTGCCACAAGTACTTCACCGTATTTTCCTTCCTTGTCTGAAGCTACAGCCATAAGGACATACTCTGTAGATGGCTTTGTCTTGCTGATGACATCTGTAAGTCTTGCTTCAGCGCTTGTCGCGTCAACACTTACACCGTTCTCAAGAAGATACGACGCTCTGGTCTGATCATCATCATATTTCTTTGCGTCCGATGTAGTCATAAATGTATAATAAAGGGTCTCTGCACCTTCTGCTGTCAGTGGGACAATCACGTCAAGAGCTGTAGCCTGAGCCTCACCTGCCTCAACCTTCACTGCTCCGCCAGCCTCAAGCTTCAAGGTAGAGAACTCGCATACGATCACATCAGCCTCTGTGTAGGTCTTTCCTTCCTCAGCAAGAGCGATCCACGCCACATAGTCTGTAGCAGGCTCAGCTGTGAGACCTGCAAGTTCAAATATAGAACCCTCATAAGTCATAGGCTCTGTGATAGGGTCAGATGAATAATTCAAGAGGTAGACCACATCCTCAAGAAGGAAATCCGATGCCGGAAGCACTTCCATATAATAGCCCTCTGCTCCTACAATGTTCATAGAGAGGGTTGCATCACGGAACTTCTCGTCAGAAACCTCGAACTTCACTGAAGAATATTTGAAAGGAACCTTTACGAAAGTACCCTCAGCAAGGTAATAACCAGCATCCTCATTTGTCTGGTAATATATTGCAGGAAGTGCCCAGAAGACATAGGACTCACCGGCAACAGGGTCCTGAGCAAGAACCTCAGACACGGGTACATTCAGGTTGTTTGTTGAAAGACCATAGCCTGCCGGATAGTCATATGCCTCGAGGAGTCCCTGGGCTGTCTGGAAGATTGCAGCCTCATCATATTCAGCCTCAGTGCAGACGCCGTAGACAAATTTCTGAAGCCCATTGTACATCTCAGCTGTCACATTGCCCAGTGATACGCCGAAAGTCTTGAATGGTTTTGTTGAAAGATACAGACGAGCAACTGTCGCCTTTCCGCCCTCGAGGACAGCAACCACCTTGAGGTCACCCTCAGCAGCTGCCACACCTGACTCGACAAGTTCTGCAGCAGGTGCTGTGATATCAAAATAGAGAGCACCCATAAACACATCCTTGTACTCCTTCACACGCCAGCCGTCAGGAATCTGAAGAACATAGTCTACAACTCCACGAGCCTCCACCTGCACACGCTCTGTAACTCCGTTAGCCACATACCAGTCACTGACTATAGAAGTCGACCAGCCTGACTGCTGCACGAAATAGAAGCCGCAGGCTCCGTCCACAGTCACGGTGAAGGTCATATCCTCACCGAATGTAAAAGTAACAGCATAGACCTCACCTGTAAGCTCGTCAGTAATGAGCTCATAGTCAGAGAATACAGAATTACCTGAAAGCGGATACTGCACGCCTCCGATCACAAGGTAGGTATCACCGTCGATTTCCACAACTTCAGGAGTCTCAGTCATCACAGGGACAGGTTTCTCATCTTTGTCAAGGAAAAGCTGCTTGTTACCCTCACCGTCCAGATAAGCCCAGTAGTTCTGACCGTCACCCAAAGTGATGTAAGTAATGAAAGACTCAAGATCCTTCTCCGGAAGAAGCTGAAGAGTGCTTCCGGTCGAAAGAGTGATTGTAGTTATGCCGGTTGAAGCATTTGTAGACACATCAGTGATGAGAGCCTTTCCCCTAAGCATAGCCTGAAGGGCCTCGATCTCACCGCTGAGTCTTGTCTCCAGCTCATAGACCTTGTCTATGAGGATGTCGATCTGATCCTGAAGAGCAGAATCCTGCTCTCTAAGAGCTGAATCGTCATAGCAGGAAACTGCGGCAGGGCAGATCGCGAAAGCCGCAACCATTGCCTTGAGCAATCCTGACTTGAAGTTTGATAAAAGTTTCATAATATAATATTTAGTTGTTATTATTATACAAGAGGTTACCGTGTCTCTGATTCACAAGCTCCATCGGCTGGAAATCCACTGGAACAAGTGAAACAGCCGAAGCCGACCTTGTCATCGGAGAATGAGTCCATCTCGCCTTGCCTGTGATGTCGCAGTACGCCCACTGCAGGGCGATGTTATAGTCCATATTTCCCCAGTCAGAGAACGAGTAAGGGAACACATTGTCCGCGTCATCAGTAGAGAGGGTGTTGTCATTGTTGACATATTCATCCGGTGCTATACCGTCCTTGTAGTCACCCCAGTCCTTTGCATTCCTTACCCAGAATGTTACAGGCGAGAACTGGAATCTTCGGCCTTCATAAGTCGTTTCGGACACTTCCATACCCACATTCTTACCCTCTGTACGGCAGCCTATCATCTTCACAGGGAAATCGATACCCTTGAGTGAACTGATGACCAGCTCCGCAGCTGAAGCCGTGTTATATGAAGAAATCACATAAAGGCGGTCCAGGCCAAGGTCTGTCGGAAGACCGAGGTTGTCTGTGTCATTGTTGTAGCCGTAGTTGAACTTCCAGTCCTCTGTCGAGCCGTCATTGTACACAACCTTTGTAAAGGTCTTGCTGTAATTCGCCTCTCCGGCGATACATCCTGAAAGCCAGCGGCTCTGTGCAACTGCTCCACCTGCATTGAAACGAAGGTCAAGGATGAGGTCAGTGATTCCGGCAGTGGCAAACTCGGAAATTGTCTGCTCAAGGATGTCCTGAGAATTAAGGTCAAACGACTCATAGACCATATAACCTATCTTCACCGACGGATTGTCAGAATCGGCAAGCACAGAAGCGTGAAGCACAGGATCGTATATATGTACAGAAGCCGTAGCTGTACCCGACTCATAGGCATTGAGGTCGTAACCGCCATTGCCGTTCATCTCGAATCGCAGGAATGAGAACGTATATGAACCCGATGGTTCTTGATAAAGGCCGGTCATATAGTTACGGTAGTTCGATGTAGTGAGGCCGGTGCCGTTTACTGCATATATGATGTCACCTCTGCGAAGGCCTGCAGCTTCAGCTGGAGAGCCTCTGCGGACATAGGCAGGGGCGATACCCATCTGGGTGGAGTTCTCTGCAAGAGCTGTTGATATAAAAGGACCGAAGCCGAGACCTCCAGTCTCTATCGCACGTGTAAGAGGCTGAAGCTCAACTATATTTGTATATATAAACCTCTCGCCCGGATTCGGCTGAGTCGCCCTGTAGTAACCGCCGTCTTCCACATTGACATCGCCCAGAGACAGGAGATGTCTTCCAAGAAACTCTGAGTAAGGCACCTTCAGATCTATATCCTGAGCATTGTAGGCATCCTTGAAAAGATAGTCTTCCTTCAGGATCTCGTGCATATAGGAGTTCAGAGCTTCATTTATCTTGGCATCTGCATTCATTCCTGACGCAGCCTGCTTCAACACTGCGACACGCTCGGGTTCAAAACCCTCTACAGCTACCCACAGCTCAGCAGACCTTGGGGCAGAATCATTGTTTTCCTCAAACACTATCCTCACTGTCGCACCTTTC
The DNA here is from genome assembly GCA_017505605.1 of Bacteroidales bacterium. GTDB lineage: Bacteria > Bacteroidota > Bacteroidia > Bacteroidales > UBA932 > Cryptobacteroides. Next base: position 13,412 of record JAFVOX010000015.1, on the reverse strand, counting down.
TTTGCAGCACCGCTCTGAGTGCTCTTGCTGATTGCGGCCCATTCCTTCTCAGGAGCGTCAAGCAGCACCAGAGACGCACTCCAGTCTGCAGACAGATCCATCTTGACTGAAATGGTCGCTCCCATATAGGAAACATCCTTCTCAGCATAGCCGTTGTTTACATTGGAGATTCCGCTCTCCACCGGCTGTTCTACAGGAGGTTCCGGAACCGGATCATTATTTTCCTCTTCTATCACATCCTTTTCACAGGCAACGGCAAGTCCCGCAACCACAAGCAGCAGGGAGAGGACTTTGAGTATAGATTTCGATATCATTCTGAAATTCAAGTTATATAAAACTTTCAAAGATACTATAAATTTGGAATTTTCTGCCCTATCAGAGGACTATCTGTATATATATTCGACAGTATATGCGTCACCACCATCCGACCATTCCATCGAAGTGACATATCCGTCCTCATCGAAGGTATATGCAAGGGTGCAGGCATATGTACCCGTACCCGTCGGCGACTGCTTCACCATCCTCACCGGAAGCTGGACCGAGGCCTTTGTGTACCATCCGAGAAGATAAGGGAAATACACGAAAGGATCGTTCTTCTCCACAAGCGACATATAGCCCCAGACAACATCAGGAGCCGACGAGTGATTGACCGGACCGTCCTGCTCATACTCGAATGATGTAACCCGGAACAGTGTGAGATTGCCGTCCTGGTATTCGAACCTGCGCAAAGTCAGTTTAGGGGAAGTTATGTCAGTCACAAAACCGTCCGCATCATAATTCCAGGCGAACGGAGTCGTCTGATCGTTTCCGTAGATGAGCACATCAGTAGAAACCACCCTGCCGTCCTGGTCCCTATGATAGGTCATAGCCAGGTCATTCGATGCCTCGAATCCGTCATATTCAAGCACAAAACCTCCGTTTCCGTCACTGACGTAGCGGTCATAGTTCAAAAGTTCAGCCTGACCTTCCTCGATCATATATGAGGAAACCGTGAGAACTTCATCGCTTATGGTCCACTCGAGCATACTCCTCACATCCTTGTCATACGGTGAATGATACCTGACTGCAGCGAGGGTCTTCTCCACTATCACCGCATAGACACGGAAGGAGTCAGAAAGAAGCCACCTGCTGCCATCCTGGAGGAGATAGACAGAATACTTTCCTTCTGCAAGCGACTCCGGCAGCACTACAGAAAGGCCTTCGTAAGTAAGAGCCGCCTCAAGGCTATGTTCCTGACCGGCCGCGTCCACAAGGATCACACTGCAGCCTTCCTCAAAACCGATTCCGGCAATTGAGATGACTGCACCCTGAAGAGCGTCAGAAGGCACCTTGACCCCAGACACAGGCACATCCTGAGCCAGGACACGGATTTCTCCGAGTTCAGTCCTTCCAGCTTGCTCCAGTACAAGCATATACACTCCCTCCGGAACATTCGAAGGTACCCGGAAGCTGACTCCTGAGGCTGTCAGCGCAATGATTTCCAGAGGGTACTCAGCTGAGTCACTGCCGGCGAGCAGCAGACGGGCGTCGGCTGTAAAGCCATTCCACTGGACGACGCCCTCGCCTGCGGCCTTGACAGAGGCAGGTACAGTCCACTCTGACAGCGGATTGTCTGCACCACTTAATGTCTGGCTTCCCTCTTCTCCACAAGAGGAGAAAAGGAAGAGGGCCATCGTGAAAATTATTAAGATTCTTGACATAGGATTATCTTATACCTGGCAATGCCTCCAATGTTTCTGCTGTTTCTTTTGCTGAAGGCCTTGTCATATCGTTGCTTATGATCACGCCTTCCTTGTCCAGAAGAATGAAGCGAGGGATTCCGTCCACATTGTAAGCCTTCTGGAATCTGCTCTGGGCTCCCAGATAAAGCTGCACTCCTGTCAGCTTACCAGACCTTACCATCTCCTCCCATTTTGCCTTGTCTGCGTCGACTGAAAGTCCGAGAAAAACTATGTCTGCACCCGCAAATCTCTTCTCGAGTTCCTTGAGATAAGGCATCTCGCGCTTGCAAGGGGCACACCAGGTGGCCCACATATCGATGTACACGTACTTGCCCTTGAAGTCAGCAAGAGTCCACTCCTTGCCGTCAATGTCCGCTGCAGACAGGGCCGGTGACGGCTTTCCTGGCATTGAAACGTTCCATTTGTCAATCTTTGCCTCAAAATCGGCGACCAGGGCCTCATCCTTTACATAAGTACGGTAGATATTCTCGAGCTCCTGAATGTCTGCTGTTCCGAAACTGTCGACATAAGGTGCCGCGAGGTAATGAAGAAGAGCATTCCTGAGCTTCACATCATTGAATCTTCCTGCAATGAATCGCATCTGAGCCACAGTCTTCGGGTAGAGAGCCTTCACATTGCGGTTTGCCTCATCAAGCACGTGGGCAGCTTCCACTGCAAACGAACAGTACTCGTCCAGTGACGCAAGCATAGCCTCATCTTCAAGATACGAATCTATGACCTTGTAATAGCCTGCATCAGGCTTGTACTCCATATTTCCAGTCATCATCGCGTGACCGATTGAATGCATAAGGAGAGGGGCTCCATAGGCGTACCTGATCCTGGCAGCCTCCATCTTCTCGAAGTTTCCGGCAGAACGCAATCCGTTAGCTTTCAAAAGCTTGACAGCATCCTGCTCTTTGACTTTGATCTTTGCAAGGTACTCTTCGAAAGGGAGTGCGTAGTCCTCGTCAGGAAGGGCTGTAAGCTTGATTGTGTTCAGATAGTCCACCGCCTGAGCCTTCTCACCCTCGAACTCAAAAGAGCCCTTGAAGTCGTCGCCCTTGAATGAAACGACAGCACGGTCTCCTCTCTCAAAGTAGACCCATTTGAAATCCATTCCGTAGAATATGCGGGCGTATGCTGCGTCATAGCCTTCGAGGACGATCTGCCCCTTGCCGTCCTGGTCCAGAGAGATGTTTCTGATGTCGTTCCGGATAACCATCACAACCTCAGAGGCAGTCTTGTCAGTAACATTGAAATCAATCACAGCTGGCTCTGACATCGCTCCAGTTCCTGTGCAGCTCAATGCCAGCAGCGAGATAGCAATAAATGTAAATAAGTGTTTCATAGCGTCAATATATTCTTTCCTTATATGTTATATCCTTGATCTTCGCAAAGCCGTCGTATACGACCGGCTCCACCTTCGAGAAGTCGCCGTCTGAGGCGGCGTCCTCGTATATCCTTAACTTTCCTTCACCGCCACTGACGGTTCCCACCAGAAGGTCGTAGCTGCGCTGGGCGTTCTCGGCGTTCTGGTAGAGGTTGAACTTCAGACAGGTGATCTCCTCGCCAGGAAGGGTGAACTGTTCCTCCTCCCTGATCCTGTCAGCCGAGAGGTCCACCCTGTACACTGTGCTTCCCACGGCATAGTACATATAGTTCTTGAGCGAACTGAAGGCGTAAAGTGTACCCTCATTCATAATCGAGCGGCAGTCAGAAAGGTCTGCATAACAGCCTTTTCCAATGACATAGGTACAGTCAGCATAGCGGAGCATATCACCGAGCTGGACACCATAAAGATGACACTTACCGTCTTTGGCCAGAAGCACATAGGTAAGTCCCATCCTGGCATTGCCCGGATCGTATTTCGTGTTCTCCATATAGAGGCAGTCATAGCCCTGAGGCCACTCAGCAAAGGCATTGCCGAGCATTCCGGCTCCGGGAGCCATTCCCTCAGCAATCTGTCCCATCTGGTCCATCTCTGCAAGAGGGTCAAGACCTCCAAGGTCGTTGGTAGCAAGAAGAGGGCAATAAGCCATCATCCTCTTGTTGTCAATGTCATAAAGGAGATATACGGCCGCATACACCTGTGTAGCAAGCACATTCGCACCCACATAAGGGGCAACTGCGAAATTCTTGTTCACTGCGCTGCCATAGAGTCCGTCGATTCCCATAACCTCACAGTAATGGGCCGAAGTGCCGCTTACCACCATCTTTCCGAAACCGGCAGAAACGATTGAATGCGGGATGAGCTTCTCCTGCACAGCCACCTCATAAGAGAAATCGTACTCCGGTTTCCAGTCGAAGGCATCCTTTCCAAGCCTTGTAGCTCCTTCATCGGTAAGAAGGTAATATGGGGACGCAGCGTCTGTCTTGTCAGACAGCCACTGGATCCTGCGAGGGCCGTGCAGCTGAGGCATACCGCTGTCCTTCAGGACATCGCGGATCGCCTCACCGGTCACGGCCGAAACGACATCAAGTCGCGCCCTACCGTCCTCCGAACAGAGTACGAGCCATCCCTCGGATGTCGCAGAGCTGACTGTCAGCTCTGCCTCCTTCTGCCAGTATATACCCGTAGCCATCTCTGTGACAGTGAAATACAGGTAATATAATCCCGGCTGAAGTGTAACCTCATAATCAAGGGAGGCACCGGTGCCGATGATGACCGGCTCCTTGTCACCGTTGCTGTCGATGACCTTCCACTCGAAGGAGTAGTCCGGCTCCTTAAAGGTCTCTGCACCCAGCTGAGGGGTCATAGTCAGGTGGGAAAACATCAGCACACTTCTGTCCTCAACTCCTTCGATGACAGGTTCATCGAGCTGGACATAGTCATAATTGCCCAAATCGCCGCTGCAGGACAGGGCGGTCAAGGCCATCAGGAGGACTGTGATATATTTATATATATTCTTCATCATTATCTGAATGTCAATGGTTCACCTGTTGCAGGGTCGAATGCTTCCGCGTCATAGGCCTTGCCTTCGGCCTTGAGGGCAATCTGATCCTGCACATAGGCAGACATCTCTGTCGCTATATACAGAAGTTTCGCAAGGGTTATCACAGAAGGGTCGTCGAAGTCTGCCGGGTTGATGTCCAGCACCCTGCATATAAGTTCGAACTTCTGCTGGGTAAACTTTCCTATGAGTTTCTCATCCCACGCTGACGGGGCAGTCGTGAACATATCCGAAAAGAAGATCCTGAAGGAGACCACAGACACCGTGTCTGAAATCTGAGCCAGCTCTGACACGTGAAGCGAGAAATGCTCGTTCCCGTGGAGTTCCAGGGTAAGACTCTTTTTCTGAGTCTTGAGGATGTCTGTCCTGAGGAGAGTCACCACATAATCCATCGATGAGGCGCCTGTAGGGAGAACAGGCTCAGCAGGAAGAATGAAGTCCCTGCCTGCCTCTGCATTGTCAGAAGTAACGGATATGTCCAAAGGACGGTCGTAATCGACCGCACGGCCAAGGAGCTGCACCTTCACCGGTACCTCCATCACATCAGAGGCCTCATAGACAAAGGTAAGGTCCAGACTGTCTGTGACCGTCATCAGGCCGGTGGTGTTGTAGAAATACACACCGGTCACATCTGCGAAATGCTCCGGGGTGCGTTCTTCGCAGGCTGCCAGCCCGAGAAAGGTCGCTGCTGTCATTATATATTTCAATGTCTTCATCGGTTTTCTGTCTCTGTGTCCGGCAGAGGGACTGTGAATATTGCATCGCTAGGCTGCGGGTTCCTGCTGTCAACCGCGGAGAAAAGTACAGGAGTGAACATTCTCTTGTACATATAGAAGAGCTGGCCCTCACCATAAAGTTCCCTTATGTACTCGTACTGGAGAATCTGGCGGTCAAGCTGCTGGAGGTTACCCACTCCCCTCTTTTCGCGAAGCCGGTTCACATATGCAAGGCCGGCTCCTATATCTTCCGAGCGGCTTTCAGCTGCGATGAGATACATCTCGCCGAGTCTGAGCATAGGGATCATAGTGTTGCGGATGTTTCCTGTTTCGACCATATCGGAGTACTTGTAGAAGTACCTGTTGGCTCCTGTAGCCACCCAGTTCACGCGGTAGCGGTAGTCATCCTGGTTTCCTCCGGTGAGAGATCCTCCTCCGAAGACCTTGCTGCTCATCAGGTCATTGTCCATCCTGAACACATAGTTCGGAATACGGCTCGGATCGAAGTAGTTCTTGAAGAGCTTGTTCCTCTGGTTGTGCGACAGGGCAAAGATCACCTCTGACGAAAAGATTCTGTCAGGATCCTCAGGAGAGCCTGTGACAAGGCTTCTGTCTACAAACGGGAAGATCGTCTCTGCCGCCTTGATCACCTCTGTGGAATAGGCATAGGCCTCCTTGAGGTCTCCGAAATAGAGGCTGGAACGTGCCAGAAGGGCTGTAACAGCATAATAGTTCAGCCTCAGGTTCCTGTAGTACATAAAGGTAGAAGAACCGTCAGAGGGAGCATCAAGTCTGGTTCCCTCTGTTCGTACCGGATCGTTCGCAAGGAGAATCCGCGCCTCAAGGAGGTCTTTTGTAATCTCCTGTGCAGCCTCACGAGCCGTCATCTGTGCGTTAGGTACTATAGTATACTCCTTATAATAAGGTATGGCAGGAAGGTCGGCGTTGCGCGAAAACACAGGTCCGAACAGACGCAGCATATCGAAATGAAGCATCGCACGCAGCGCCAGGGCTTCTCCCTTTATAATCTTGTAGTTGTCTCCTGTAAAGGACACTCGTGTGTTCTCAAGGTTCTCAAGCAGGAGGTTGCAGTTCAGGATGAGGGAATAGGCCTTGTTCCAGGTCTCGCTGAACCTCGAGCGCCAGTACTCTGTTCCATACTGGTAAGAAGCAAGGTCGCTGTAGTTGCCCCAGACTGTGTTGTCCGTTCCGATCACATAGGCACCTCCCATAATCTCGACCATCTCCACAGAGAGGGCTCCGCCGTAAAGCATATCGCTGTTCAGCTCTATGTATATACCGTTAAGGAGCTTGATGAATCCTTCCTCATCGGAAAGGAGCTCGTCCTGCGACATCTTGTCATATGGCTTCACATCCAGCCACGCATCGCAGGAAGTCAGAAGCAACACTGACGCCGCTATATATGCAAATATCCTTCTCATACGCATCAGAATGTTATTCCCATTGACATTGTCATACTTCTGGCAAAGGGGTAATCGATACCTCTTTCCACCCTCACTGTCGAGGCTCTGAACACGTCAGTCATAGTCAGCTGGAGGTTCATCGCTCCGACTCCCATCCTGCGGGCCACCTTGTCAGGGAACTCGTAACCAAGATTGAATGATTCTCCCACCACAGAGTTGTCATCCATAACGAAACGTGAGGATTTTTCGGTCTTCTGGACCATAGAGATACCCTTGAAGTAAGCTTCTCGGTTGTTCTCCGACCATCTGTCGTAGAGCGCCCTCTTGTCCTGGTTGTTATAGATTTCCTGGGTTCCGATGTTCTCCACCTTCTGGAAAAGTGAGGAGTTGAACACCTGTCCGCCCCATCTGTATCTGAAAAAGCAGCCCACGGAAAGTCCCTTGTAGTAGAGCATAGTTCCGAAAAGTCCTTCAATCTTCGGCTGGGTGTCTCCCACGACGACTTCGTCATTTACATCATAGGTAAATGAATATGTTCCGTCTTTCTTGATGAAGAGTTCCTTTCCGGTCGCAGGGTCGATTCCTGCCGAACGGACAGCCCAGATGGCTGTCGGGCTTCCGCCGTCATAGTACCTTGTGGTGCCGGCAAGGGAAGTCTTGCCGCTCTCGTTCAGTGCGCTGAAGGAATCACCGATGTTGGCATATACGGACCTTAAGCTTGTCGCATTGAAGCTGATGTTCCAGTTTATGCCCTCGGCAGGGCGGTAGATCGGAGAAATCCTGAAGGTTGTCTCCCATCCCTGAGTCTTCTGGCTTCCGGCATTCATAGCCACACTTGTCACTCCCATCGATCCCGGAGTGGTGATGACTGCAAGAAGCGGGTCTGTGTGCTTCCAGAAATAGTCCAAGGTGACATTCACTCTCTCTTCCCAGAAGGTAAGGTCTGTTCCTAAGTCATAGTTGACAGTTTCCTGCCAGGCAAGCTGCGTGTTTCCGAGGGCATTCAAAATGACTCCTGTACCGAAGACATTGGTCATCCAGCCATTGAACTTGTAGGTCGAGAAGGCCTGGTAGGCAGAGAAGTTCTGGTTGCCCGGATTACCTACAGAGCCGCGGATCTTCAGAAGCGAGAAGAAGTCAGAGTTCTGCATAAAAGGTTCCTTGTGGACATTCCAGCCGGTTCCCACTGACCAGGTGTTTCTGAAACGGTTTCCTGTTCCGAACATAGACGCTCCGTCAAGACGGTAGTTGAAGTCCATCAGGTAGCGGTCGTCGTAGACGTATCCGCCGTTGACATAGAAGCTGGCTGCACGCTTGAGGCTCTGGCTATAGTCCGGCGAACCACCTGAAGGATAGCCATTTGCAAATGACGGAGCATCAAAGCGGTCATCTGTGAAGCCGTTGGCAGAATAGCCGTACACCTGTCTCTTGAGGCTGCTGAAGTTGAAACCACCCACGGCATTTACCATATGCTTTTCCGCTATGAGCTTACCGAATGTGGCAGCGACGTCACCCTCGTACGAGAGTTCGTCGATCTGAGTGTGCGAGTAAAGTCCCTTCTCTGTCTCTCCCACATCATCAAACTGGGTGTGCAGCGGGGATAGACGTGTCTGTTCGGTGTCATCCTGCTTGGTGAGTCCGAACTTGGCACGGAGTCTGAACTCTTTTGAAAGGAACCATTCTAAAATGAAATTATTGGTGAAACCGAAGCCGGATGACTTGTCCCAGTTGTTCAGATGGGCATTCCACAGAGGGTTTGCCACAGGGTAGTCATCAATGCCCTCCTCAGGATAGTAGAGATACCTGTCTATGCCTCCATCCGCATTGTACTTGCGATAGTAAGGATTGGCATAGGCATACTCAGCGAAAGACACTACCGGGTTGGAAACGTCAAGCCAGTTGATCGAGAGCTTGTTGCTGAACTGAAACTTTCCCGAACGGTAGATGAGGTCTACATTTCCCTCAAGAGTCTGTCTGTCAGAGTCTTTCATAACACCGGCAACATCTCCGTAGCTCAGGCCGATACCGTACCTGATCTTATCCTCACCACCTTCTGCATAGATGTTATGCTTGTGCGTAAAGCCTGTACGTACAGGCTCGCTGAGCCAGTAGGTATCCACTCCCCTTTCGATCTCCTTAAGCCTCTCGTTGTAGAGGTTGTCAAGTCTGATCTGGGCAAAAGGATTTCCTGTGTGGTCCTTGTACACACCTGCCAGAGACTCGAATTCGAGCTTTTCCCTTGCGTTCATAAGATTGTAGTCCGAAAGGTCGGCAAGTGAAAGTCCGAAGTCCCCCTTATAGGAAAGCTGGAGTCTTCCTCGCGCCGGCGCCTTGGTCTCTATTACCACGACTCCGTTGGAAGCCTTTGATCCGTAGATGGCTGTCGAAGCTGCATCCTTGAGGATGGTCACAGAAGCCACTCGGTTCATATTGAGGTTCATTATGGTCTCCAAAGTGGTCTCAAAGCCATCAAGGATGAACAGAGGCTGGTTAGGGTCTGTACCGTACTCCTCTTTAAGTCCTGCCACACTGGTCTTGCCTCTGATCTCGATGTCGGGCATCATATTCGGGTTGGAACCGAACTGGGTGCTCTCCATCATCTTGAACGAGGGGTCAAGGGTCTTGAGACTCTGAAGGACATTTGTGGAGCCGACTGCTTTCAGTTCATCTGTCTTGAATGTGGCGGAAGCTCCGGTGAAGCTCTCCTTCTTCCTCTCATACACACCGGTCACTACCACATCAGCCAGCTGTTCTGCATTCATACTCATCACGATTCTTGAGAATGCTGAGGCATTTTTGGTAGTATAGAGCCTTATTTCCTCATCATAACCCATATACGAGAATGTCACTTCACATCTTCGTAGAGGAATCTTGAGTTCATAAGCTCCGTCCACATCGGTCATTGTTCCGGTCTTTGAGTCATCCACATAGACGGCGACGCCGATGAGCGGGTAGCCGTCTGCAGAATCCACGACCTTTCCCTTGAGCACAACGGTCGCTTCCTGCGCGTGCAGTGTCAAGGGAAGAAGAAGGAACAATATGTTCAATAAACGTTTCGTCATATGTTAGAAGCGTCTTATCCTGTTTTCCCTTTTGATTCTTTCGAGGTTGTCGAGGCTGAAGCGGCTGTCTCCGGCTCCCTTCTGCTTTTCGACCTTTATTTCCGGCTGCGGAGCAAGCGGAATGTCCACTCCGTCCTCAAATCCTGCAGACTTGGTAAAGAGTTCGTTGATGTCAGCTGCGTTGTACTTCTTGAACTGACATTTCTGACGGAACACCCTGCTGTACCTGCCCTCGTTGTCGATGGCCATAGCAGCCAAGAGGACGGTCTTGTTCCAAGGAGCACGGAAGTTCACTGTCTCCGCGTAGTAGACTCCATAGTACACAAGTGTCTCATAAAGAGCCGCATCCGGATAGACCTCAGGGTCCTCAAGACCTGTCACATAGTCGATCATAGTGTAGTAGTACGACTTGTACTCGCCGTCGATATGGATGGTCACAGGAACCATTGCATAGCCTCTGTACTGAGCACCTGCATCCGGATTCAGATCGTACAGGTCATCTCCGTCGTAGAACTTGTCATAACCTGCTGTGATGGTGATGTCAGCATAATTCTCCTCACCTGTCTTGAACGGCTCGCTGAAGATCACGTCAGCAAGGAAGGCTCCGCTGTCCTCGTCCATAACGACTGCAGCGACAACATACTCTGTCTCCGGAGCCAGGAATGAGATTGTTCCCACAGACTTGCCCTGAGAAAGCTCGTAGTAAGAGAACTCATACATGTCGCCGTAGTACGACTTGTTGATGAGGTCAGTCACATCTGTCTTCACCTCATCAGCTGTAGTTCCTACAGGGTACACATACCAATAGTAGTAGTGAGCCGCATCGGTCGGAGTCACAGCTATGGTGAGAGAGTTCGATCCAGCTTCCTGAAGCTCGAAATCAAAGCGGCAGTCCTCAGCAGGACCTGCTGGAGATGTTCTTACAGTGAACTTCTGCATAGCTGTAGTCTGCTTTCCGGCCTTGTAACCGAACACCACCATAGTGTACTCGGTGTCAGGCTGGAGGCCTGTCATACGGCCTGAGAGGCTGCCCTCATAGACAAAGCTGAGGATGCCCCAAGTTCCGTAGTCCTCCATAAGATGGGCATATATTTCCTCGTCGCTCATTCCTTCCATAAAGACAGAAGGCTCGGCGATCATCACATAAGGGTCGTTGTTGGTGGTCTTGACATCCACGAAGAAAGAAGACTGATCCACATCGTCACCTACAGAGACAGTGATCACATTGTCGGAAGGAGCGACATCAGATGTCGTGTGCCATACATATGCAGGCTCTCCTGTAAGGTGGCAGTCTTCGTCCCACTTGCAGGCGAAGACGATGTACTCTGTCAGCGCGAGACATTCAAACTGGCTGTTGACCTGGTTGATGTCGCTGTACCACTCGTAGTACTCTGCGCGTGTGGTTATGTCCTGATACTCAAGAAGATCCTGGATATCCCATTCGATATATGCCTGGAAGACTGCCATAGGATCGTCGCCGTGAACGGCTGCATATTCCTCATATGTCGCCTTGTCCATAAGGTTCCAGTAGTAGTTCACACCGTCGTGAGATGGGGTGACTGTGATATCCATAATGTTATTCTCCTCCTTCACATCCACTGACAGAGTGATAGGGCCTTCATACGGAGGCTGGGTCCTTGCAGCGGCCGAGCAGACCTCTGTAGTACGCTCGCCCTCAGGGGTGATTCCGTAGACATACACGACATAGTCTGAGTCCGGATCCAGTCCCTTGTACTGAAGGTTCTCGTAGGACCCCTTGTTGAGAATGGTCTTCAGGTACTCAGGCACTGATATGTTCTGATTCTGCGCCTCAAGAGAGTAGTAGGACAAGTCCTCCTGGAAGATCTGCTCGTCGGAAGTCATAGAGTCAAACCATTCTTTGCCGACAACCTGACCCACCCAGGTGAGGTCATCTGAGGATGTGATGACACTGAAAGAGACCGAAGTCGACTCCGTTCCGTTTACAGTCAGTACTATAGGAGCATCCCAAGAGGGCTGAGTGACCTCAACGAGGACATCTTCCAAGCCGGGATAAGTGACGGTAAGGGTAGACTTACGCTCAGCTCCTGACTCGTTCTTTTCTGCGGACACCTCGATGAGCCTTGCCTTCAAAGTGCTGACTGTCAGCCAATCAGCATCATACGACACATAGATCTCCTCAGGATCTGAAACATTCTGCACCTGATAGACTATCTTCTGCATAGAACCCTCGGCAGAGAGCTGCACTGAAGTGGTTGAAAGCTGAAGTGACGGCTCCCATTTTCCGGCTTCTTCCACACAAGCTGCAGCAAGGAACACCGATGCTGCAGCAAGAATATATGATATTATCTTTTTCATTCTCTTACTTATAGTCATATGTTACTGTCTCACCTATCTTGCAGAGGGCACAGTTGGCGACATCATAATTTCCGTTCTCGTCTGCAGCTGTCACCATCACAAGGACCTTGCAGTTCCCGGCAACCCATCCTTCCTCAAGAGGAAGCACAAGTACCTTTGAAGCCTTGTCTCCCTCGGCCAATGAGCCAAGTTTCTCTCCTGCAAACGAAAGTTGCGAGATCTGGCCAGCAGCGTACCTGAGGGCATTGTGATGGGTGTTATGCCAAGACTCGTACATTCCGGCCTGAAGAGCATAGATGTCATCCTCCAGGAGCCAGGCTGCTACTCTGTAATTGTTTGCCTGAGCCGCCTTTACCTCTACATTTATAAGGACATCTTTTCCAGAGAGCTCAGCTGCAGCTGCAACGCCCGCCTGAGCAGTCTCCTTCTTCAAGAGGTCTATCTGTGCCTTGATCTCAGTAAGGTCAGTACCTGCAGAGTTTGTTGTGAGGTTGAATGTCAGCATAGGATAAAGACCGGATATATTATAGGCCATCGAAAGGTCGCGTGCCGCTTCCGAATAGGCCGGGTCGGCTTCACCTCCGTTGTAAGAATGCGAAGCAACGTGATGATACAGACCATTATACGCCTCATCCTCAGCGAGTTTCTTCAGACTCTCCATCATTCTCGGACAGTTCGAGCAGGTCGCTCCTGTGTGCTGTACGAGCAACATCCTGTGCCTGAATGAAAGGCTTCCCTCCTGCGGATCGGCAGGAAGTTCAGGGACATCGTTGATTGCAGTTATCACCACATCCTCCGACACGCTCAGTCCGTACACCGCATAGAAAACGTATTCGCCTTCCTCCTCTGTCACAAACACATTGGACGACAACGGAGCCTTGTCATATTCAAGGTAAATTTCCGCCTGTCCTGTCACATCGTGGACTTCGCCATCGGCATCTGTCACATTGACCGTAAAAGTGACGGCATCCGTTCCGTCGCTACGCATCTGATCGAAATCAGATATCAGCTCGATGGTTCCCGGAATCACCGGAGCCTTATCCTCGCCATCCTGGCCTGCACATCCTGCCAAAAGGGCCAGGCTGACCAGCATCAGCATACTGAAAAATCTCTTCATTTCTGATATGTTCTTTTATCTTGCTATCATCTTTGACTTGCGCATCTTCGCGTCAAAGAATTCCTTCTGCAATCTATCCTTTCT
>JAFVOX010000014.1:0-145682 GCA_017505605.1 Bacteroidales bacterium | reverse complement strand
TATACTGTGGCGGTTATAGCGGTGAGGATCCACCTCTTCCCATTCCGAACAGAGAAGTTAAGCTCACCATCGCCGATGGTACTGCCCCACCAGGTGGGAGAGTAGGTAGCTGCCACTTTCTTATACGAAGTCCTCGACATCGAATGATGTCGGGGACTTTTTGCGTATAAGAAAGTGGCAGCGGAGTCCTCGCTGTGCTCGGACAGCCACAGTCTCAACCCCTGTCAGCTTCGCTGACATCCCCTTTCAGGGGAATGCCGACCATTCGCTTTGCTCGGGTCGGGTGCCATCGCTGCTTCGATGTTCTCACGAACATCTCGCTGACGCGAGTGTCACGGCGCTGAAGCGCCTTATTAATATTACTGTAACACATTATCTATCAGCTGTCAAGACCGTTTTCCCTGGGGTCGCGAATGGTAAGCAAACGGTCCAGTGGACCTTTGCAGTGAGCAGCCTGCGGCAGCAGGATCGGGATGGTGCCATCGCTGCTTCGATGTTCTCACGAACATCTCGCTGACGCGAGTGGCACGGCGCTGAGGCGCCTTGGTGCTGCCTCCGTATTAATATTATCGACCTCCGACACTTTTACAAGGAAACCGTCGGAGGTCCAATGTTTTTCGAGGGTACCTCCGACACTTCTGCTGGAAACTGTCGGAGGTCCAATGCTTTTCGAGGGTATCTCCGACATTTCTGCCGGGTAACCGTCGGAGGTCCTGCGGCTATAAGAATCAGGAAGGAGGTTTTGGCGGGGATTTTGTTTTTGGGGTGGGTGGTTTTAATTGTTTGGATTATGTTTTACAGTTTTCTTTTTCCGCAGAGGTTCAGGGGGGCAGGGAGTTCTGTCCTTATTTTGATTCTCAGACTTGTATTTGGTGTGCTTTTCTTAATGCACGGAGTTGATAAGATGTCTGATTTTCAGGCTCTTTCTGAAAACTACCCCAGTGTGATGGGGTTAGGTAGTTATATGACTCTTATGATTACTATATTTTGTGAGTTTTGCTGCTCCCTATTTCTTATTGCCGGATTGCTTGTAAGGCTTATGGTCTTGCCGATGATTCTTGCAATGGCTGTAGCTTTTTTTGATGTTCACGACGCTATGATGCCGGAGGGTGAGCTGTCACTTATATACCTGATTGTATTCATAATTCTGTATATTGTCGGTCCTGGCCGTTTTTCTTTTGATTATCTGATTGACAGCAGATTCAGAAAGGATAAGGAAGATACAGGATTAAGTAAGTAAATACGATAGATTATTGAGTCTTTTTCAATATATTTGAGCAGTTTAAGTGGTACTTGGAATGTTTGAATATATGAAAAAGATTTTTTTGGCGCTTTTGGCCGTCCTGATTTCTCTAAGTCTCGCAGCAAAGGGTAAGATTGTTACTTTTGACATTGACAGTAAGATTCTCGGCTGCGAGAAGACTACTTCGGTCTATCTTCCGGAAGGCTATGATGAGAATGAAGATGAGTTTTATCCTGTTCTTTATCTGCTTCACGGTCTTGGAGGTACGCATAACACTTGGAAGGAGTACGGAGTGCTGACGATCAGCGATATGCATTTTGCGGCCGGTCTGGCAAATCCTATGATCATAGTAATGCCTGATGCAAGCGGTGTGAATGAGAATCACAGAGGAAGGAACAGCGGATATGCCAATCGTCCAGGTTGGATGTACGAGGACTTCTTTTTCGAGGAGTTGATACCTGCTGTGGAGGAAATGTACAGAACTAAGGTCGGAAAGGAATACAGGGCTGTTGCCGGCCTTTCTATGGGTGGTCACGGAAGTGCATTGTTCGCAATGTCAAAGCCTGAGTATTTCTCCTCAGCTTATCTTATGAGTGCTCGTCTTTCTGGTGTCCCTGAGATTTCTCCTGACCGTACAGAGGATTATGTTGAGATGCTGAGGGAGTATGAGTTTACAAGGATATTTCCGGAGATGACTGGTGAGGAGATTGCAGAGATTTCTCAAGTGAGGTGGTTCTTTGACTGTGGCGATGACGATTATCTTCTTGACGGCACTCTGACCCTGTTTGCCCAGATGCGTTCTAAAGGAGTCCCTGTGGAGCTGAGAGTCCGTAACGGTGCTCATAACAAGTATTATTGGATAGAGAGCTTGCCGATGGCATTGACCTTCGTTTCGGCAGGTTTTGAGAAGTAGATATAAATATAAAAGGTGTGACTTTTGTGAGTCACACCTTTTATATTTATGATAACTTGTGGATTGCAAGTCCTGAGCGGAGCTTAGGCTCGAACCAGGTTGTCTTAGGTGGCATAATGTTGCCGCTGTCTGCGATGTCTACAAGCTGTTTCATTGACACTGGATAAAGTGCGAATGCAACTGCCATCTCGCCGCTGTCCACTCTGCGTGAAAGTTCGCCGAGTCCGCGGATACCGCCTACAAAGTCGATTCTCTTGTCTGTGCGGAGGTCCTTGATGCCAAGAATCTTATCAAGAACAAGGTTTGAGAGGATAGTCACGTCGAGGACACCGATAGGGTCATTGTCGTCATAACGGCCTTCCTTAGCTACAAGAGAATACCATTTTCCTTCGAGATACATTGAGAACTCGTGGAGCTTGCCAGGGGTGTAGATCTCTGCACCTTCTTCCTTCACCTCAAAGTCCTCTCCGATTGCTGCAATAAGCTGCTCTGCTGTAAGTCCGTTAAGATCCTTCACTACGCGGTTGTAGTCGATGATCTTGAGGTGGCTCTCAGGGAAGGCAACGGTCATAAACCAGTTGTACTCCTCCTGTCCAGTATGATCAGGATTGCCTTCTCTCTTTTCTGCACCGACGCGTGCTGCTGCAGCTGTTCTGTGGTGGCCGTCAGCAACGTAGAATGCAGGGATTTCAGCAAAAATTTCAGTTATGCGGTCGATGTCATTCTGATCATCGATTACCCAGAAGTGGTGACCGAAGCCGTCTGCAGCAACGAAATCGTATTCAGGCTCTTCAACGATATATTTATTTACAATAGCGTTGATCTCATCGTTGTCAGGGTAAGAGAAGAACACCGGCTCGATGTTGGCATCCTGGATGCGTACGTGAATCATACGGTCGTCCTCTTTGTCTTTACGGGTGAGCTCGTGTTTCTTGATCTTTCCTTCTGCGTAGTCATCAGTGTGAGCGCACACTACCAGACCGTACTGGGTCCTGCCGTCCATTGTCTGTGCATAGACGTAGTAGTAAGGCTTCTCATCCTGTACAAGCCAGCCTTTATCCTGCCACTCCTTGAAGTTTTCCACAGCCTTGTCGTATGCAGGCTGACTGTGCTCGTCAATGATAGGGTCGAAGTCGATTTCAGGCTTTGTGATGTGAAGAAGGGATTTCTCTCCAGCCTCAGCCTTTGCTTCAACCGAGTTGAGTACGTCGTAAGGTCTTGCTGCAACCTCTTCAACATACTGCTTTGGCGGGCGTACCGCCGCAAATGGTCTTACTTTTACCATAGGACTATTGTGGACTATTTGTTAACCTGGAATTTTGTGCAACCTGTAGCGAAGTAGCCGACAATCTGGTTTGCGGCTGCAAGTCCTGCGTTCATATTTGCCTCGGCAGTCTCAGCTCCCTGTTTCTTTGGAGTCGCGAAGATCTGCTTGCCGTACTTCTCCTTAAGCTCTGCATAAGCAGCAGGAGCGATGTCTGTGGCGTACTTGAGGTCAGGTCTTTCTGCGAGCGCTTTGTCCAGGCCGGCTTCATCAACAATCTCCTTGCGGGCTGTGTTGATGAGGCAGCCGCCCTTAGGCATCTTTGAAAGAAGCTCATAGCCGAGCATACCCTTTGTCTCAGGCTTTGCAGGGATGTTTACAGACACGTAGTGGCAGGTGCTGTAAAGCTCTTCGAGAGTCTCTACAGTGTTCCAGCCCTCGTGCTTCTCCGAACGCTGTGCAGCGAAGATCACAACCTCCATTCCGAGAGCCTGTGCCTTCTTGGCAACTAGCTGGCCGATGTTGCCGAAGCCCTGGATACCCATCTTCTTGCCGAGGAGTTCGGAACCTGTGCCAGGGTTGAACTGGTTGCGTGCCATATAGATCATAAGACCCAATGCAAGCTCAGCAACCGCGTTTGAGTTCTGACCCGGTGTGTTCATCGCAACGATGCCGCGCTCTGTGCAAGACGGGAGATCGAGGTTGTCATAACCGGCTCCTGCGCGTACTACGATCTTAAGGTTCTTTGCTGCTGCAACTACGTCTGCAGTTACCTTGTCAGAACGTACGATGAGGGCATCAGCGTCAGCTACTGCCTCAAGAAGCTGCTCTTTCTCAGTGTATTTCTCCAGAAGTGCAAGCTCGTGTCCTGCTCCCTCTACGATTTCTCTGATACCGTTCACAGCTGCTGCTGCGAACGGTTTTTCTGTTGCTACTAAAATCTTCATATCCCCGAGGTATTATTTCTTTGACTCCTCAAACTCCTGCATACAAGCTACGAGAGCCTTTACGCTTTCTACCGGGCAGGCGTTGTAGATGGAAGCACGGAAACCACCTACAGATCTGTGGCCCTTGATTCCTACCATTCCTCTCTCCTTTGCGAAAGTCATAAACTCGTCCTGGAGAGCCTCATAGCCAGGTGCCATAACGAAGCATACGTTCATTATAGAACGGTCTTCCTTAGCTGCTGTACCTACGAAATAAGGGTTGCGGTCGATCTCTGCGTAAAGCATAGCCGCCTTCTCCTCGTTGATCTTCTGGATAGCCTCGAGGCCGCCCATTTCCTTTACCCACTTCAATGTCTCGTTCATAACGAAGATAGAGAACACAGGAGGAGTGTTGAACATAGACTTTCCGTCGATATGAGTGCGGTAGTCGAGCATTGTAGGGATATAACGGCTCACCTTTCCGAGAGCGTCCTTCTTCACGATAGCGAAAGTTACACCTGCAGGACCCACGTTCTTCTGGGCACCACCGTAGATGAGTGTATATTTGCTTACGTCTACAGGGCGGCTCATAATGTCAGATGACATATCCGCGATGAGCGGAACCGGGCAGTCGATGTCGTACTTGATCTCAGTACCGTAGATTGTGTTGTTTGTAGTGATGTGGAAATAGTCGAGGTCAGCAGGAATCTCGTATCCCTTAGGGATGTAGTTGAATGTTGTGTCAGCTGAAGAAGCGACAGCATATGCGTTACCGAGAGCCTTAGCCTCCTTGAGGGCCTTCTTTGCCCACACACCTGTCTCGAGGTAGCCTGCCTTGTTCTCAAGGAAGTTCATAGCTACGAGAAGGAACTCAAGGCTTGCTCCGCCGCCGAGGAAGAGAACCTCGTGAGTGTCAGGGATGTTGAGAAGCTCTTTCCAAAGGCCGCGGCATTCGTCCATTACCTCGTCCCACTCTTTGCATCTGTGAGAAACTTCGATAACTGACATTCCTGTACCCTTGAAGTCCTTGAGAGCTTCGATTGCCTTTTCTACTGCCTGTCTAGGAAGTACGCAAGGTCCTGCGTTGAAGTTATGTGCTACTTTCATTTCAGTGTTTATTATGTGATTTATAAATTGTAATCTAATTGGCGATAAAAATAAAAAATAATTTTAGAATAGCCCCTTTGAGTCGGTGGTTTTTTCGCAAAAATGACATAAAAGTGAAATACTGTCACCTTTTTTGGCGGTAGAGAAGCGTGTTTCTATCGGCTGGTGGTTAGTCACGCACTTCGGATTCATACATCTGCCGATTCCTCGTATTTCCTTCGGAATCTCGAGTTTCTTCTTCTCCACAACCTTGAAGTCCCTGATGACGTTGACAGTAGCGTCAGGGGCGATGAGGGAGAGTTTGTTGAGCTCATCGTCCTCGAAGAACTTGTCTGCAATCTTGATGATTCCCTTCTTGCCGTGCTGCTTGCTGACAAGGTTGATTCCTATTGTGATCTGGCTTTCGATGTCTTTGAGATCAAGGATTTCGAGGGCCTTGTAGACATTTTCAGCTGGTATGTGGTCGAGCACTGTTCCGTTTTCCAATGCGCTGACTTTCAATTCTTTCTGACTCATAATGTGTACCTTTAAATGTTAACGCAACGGTCTGTGTCCGAGCAGGTATGAAATGATGGCCATTCTCACGTAAAGTCCGTTTTCGGCCTGTTTGAAATAGTAGGCATATGGGGTTTCGTCCACATCCTGGGAGATCTCGTTCACTCGTGGGAGAGGATGGAGGATCTTCATATTTTCCTTTACGTTTGCGAGCATCTGTGCATCGAGGCTGTAGCAGTCCTTCACTCTTTCGTATTCGATAGGGTCGGTGAAGCGCTCCTGCTGCACTCGGGTCATATAGAGGATGTCGCAGTTGTTCAGGTGCTCCTCAAGCGAGGCTGTCTCGATGTACTCGATTCCTTTGCTGTCGAGGAATTCCTTGTACTCCTTAGGCATCTTGAGCTCCTCAGGTGCTGTGAAGACGAACTTGGTCTTGAAATGTGACATTGCCTGAAGAAGAGAGTGGGTGGTTCGGCCGTATTTGAGGTCTCCGACCATATTGATTGTGAGTCCGTCGAGGGTTCCCTGTGTCTGGAGGATGGAGTAGAGGTCAAGGAGAGTCTGTGAAGGATGCTGGTTTGCACCGTCTCCTGCATTTACAACCGGAACATCGGCCACTTCGGAAGCATAGCGTGAACTTCCTTCCAGAGGGTGGCGCATAATGATCATATCCACATAGTTGTTCACCATCTTGATGGTGTCCTTGAGGGTCTCTCCTTTGCTCTGGCTTGTGTTGGAAGCATCAGAAAAACCGATCACGCGCGCTCCAAGACGGTTTACGGCTGTCTCAAAACTGAGTCTTGTGCGGGTTGACGGTTCGAAGAACAGGCTGGCTATGACCTTGCCTGTGAGGAAGTCCTGAACAGGATTCTGCTCGAATTCCTTGGCTGTTTCAAGGATGTGGAGAATTTCCTCTTTTGTGAAATCTCTGATTGAAATCAAACTTTTCTTCATAGTGTCTTTTATATGTTATATTTCTTCTACTCTGCATCCTTCGACGTCTGCCATCCTTTCAAGGAAGGTGTCCACCAGCGACAGACGCACGCTTGTGTCCATACTGCATTCCATATCGAAGCTCTGGTTCTTCTGCACCAGGTCCATATCCTTGAATACCTTCATAACTGAGTTCATATTCATATATCCGAAATGTACCCTGTACAGTTTTGATGCGATCTTTTCGACGATTTCCGCGTTGGCCAAGGCGTCTGCGGTCGATGTCTTGTAAGCCCTGATGAGTCCGGGAATGCCGAGCTTGATGCCTCCGAAGTACCTCACGACCACCACGAGGATGTCGCTCAGTCCGCAGGAGTCGATCTGTCCCAGCACCGGCCTTCCTGACGAGCCCGACGGTTCTCCGTCGTCATTTGCCCTGAACTTGTCACCCATATATCCGAGTCTGTAGGCATATACGTGATGCCTCGCGTCGTAGTACTCTTTCTTGAGCGCTGCGACAATCTCTTTGACTTCTTCTTCTGTTTCAACGGGATAGGCGTGGGCAATGAAACGACTTCCATTGTCCTTGAAGAGCCCTCTTGACTCAGAGGAGATGCTCTTATAGGAATCTTTAATATGATTATCCGCCATACTAAACTCCAAAAATAGCAAAAAATCCGACTATTCAGAAATTTTACAGGACAAATATTTGCACTTCTGCTTTTTGATGTTTTTCTGAAAAAATTTTGTGTGGTCTGAAATAAAATTTATTAACTTTGACTTCGCTTCTGCGCGTTGCAGAGGCGTTTTTTACGCAATTCAATTCTAACTGTCTATGATACTGAAATATAGAGTTTCACTCCCGAATATAAAGGGATTTGCAAGAATTTACGAGGTGAAGGACACCGGCTCCCTCTACGGCCTGCACAAGCAGATGAGGGCCGATATGGATTTCCCGCAGGACCAGCTTGTGCTTTTCAAGGCTTTTGATGCAATCGGTGAGGTGTCTGCAAGATATGGAATCTTTGATCTTGGATCAGGAACAATTGATGAGGTGACCTTCGCTGACTGTCGCAAGAAAGGTGAGAACAAGTTCATATATTTCTATGACACGACCAACGTCAAGAGCGTCATCGTGACTTTCGAGGGCGAAGGTGAGCAGAACCGCAAGAATGCACTTTATCCGCTTCTCGTGGAGGCAAAGGGACCTAACCCGATAGAGTTTGAGAACGGATATGTGGCGTTCGAGGACCTTCCTGATGACAAGAAGAAGGATCCGGATGATGACGACTTTGATGAAGATGACGACATCGACATCGATGAGGAGGATGACGACGACGAGACTGAAGAACTTTACGGAGAAGATGAGGACTAAGAAACTGAAGATCATATTGGGGCCGACCGCTGTAGGCAAGACCGACTACAGCATTGAGGCTGCGCTCAAATATGAATCTCCGGTGATTTCCTGTGATTCCCGTCAGATATATAAGGAAATGTCCATAGGGACAGCCGTACCTGATGCTTCGCAGCTTGCAGCTGTGAAGCATTATTTCATTCATTCCCACACGGTTACAGAACTGTATACGGCTGGAAAATATGAAATTGAGGCCCTTGAACTTATAAACAGGCTTTTTGACGAGGGACACGACACCCTTGTGATGGCAGGCGGCTCCGGCTTCTATGTGGATGCACTGGTCAACGGATTGGATGATTTTCCTGCTGCAGATCAGGAACTTCGTAACGGCCTGATGGCCAGGCTGAAGGCAGAGGGTGTCGAATCACTGAGGCTTGAGCTTAAGGTTCTGGATCCCGAGAGTTATGCAACGATAGATGTCGCAAATGGACAGAGGGTGGTAAGGGCTCTTGAGGTGTGCCTGATGACAGGAAAGCCATTCTCTTCCTTCAAGACTTCTGCAGTCAAGAAACGCGATTTTGAAATAGAGAAGATCGGCCTTACAAGGCCGCGTGACGTGCTTTATGACAGGATAAACCGCCGTGTCATAAATATGATTGACGACGGTCTTGTGGATGAGGTCCGTTCTGTGATGCAGTACCGCGACCTGGCAGCCCTTCAGACTGTAGGTTATAAGGAAATATTCGACTGGTTTGACTTCCTTGACGGAAAGGTGTCGACGGAAGGCTGGGGGCCTACAACTCCAGGTGACGGGCCGGTGACATCACTGGACCGCGCGATAGAGCTTATCCAGCGCAACACACGACGCTACGCCAAACGCCAGCTTTCGTACTGGGGACGTGACAAAGAGATCAAATGGCTGGAAATCTGATGATTTCCAGCTTTTAATTTGCCACTTCGCAGAGGAATTTCAGACGAACAAGGCGCACTTCCATCTCGTCATAATCTGAACTGAGGTCTTCCATTGCGGCTGCAAGGGAGTCTGATTCGGCTTCGTCGTGGAAATAGTCATATATTTCCTCCACAACGTCGTCGTCGAGGGTCTGTTCGATGTAGTAGTCGAGGTTCAGCTTGGTACCGGATGACACGATGGCTTCGATCTCGTCCATCAGCGTCTCCATATCCATACCTTTTGCGTCAGCTATGTCCTCAAATGGCAGCTTTCTGTCTACGCTCTGGATGATGAAGACCTTGTTTACGGATTTGTTCATAATGGACTTCATCACAAAGTCGTCCGGACGTTCGATCTCGTTTTCTTCGACATATTTTGCGATGAGTTCGATGAACTCCTTTCCGAACTTGCGTGCCTTTCCTTCACCTACTCCCTGGCAGTTCTTCAGTTCTTCATAGGTCATAGGGTACATTATGGACATATCTTCAAGTGAAGGGTCACCGAAGATCACCCAAGGCTGGAGGCCTTTCTTCTTTGCGACATCTTTGCGCAGGTCTTTCAGCATTGCAAGCAGCTGTGAGTCGCCACCGCCCCCTTTCGCTGCCGCTGCTGTTGCTGCAACATCGTCATCATCGTCCTCACCCTCAACGAATTCCCTGTCTTCGGTAAGCATAAGGGTGTACGGCTTTTCATAGAATTCCTGTCCTTGCTCTGTGACTGAGAGAAGACCGTAGGATTCGATGTCCTTATAAAGCAGCTTGAGGACGAGTCCCTGATGGATGACGGCATTCCAGAATTTTGCTGAATGCTCCTTTCCTGCTCCGAAGAGCTCGAGCTTGTCGTGCTTGTATGACTTTATGATGGAGTTCATTTCTCCTGCAAGGATGTTTGCGATGTGCTCCATCTTGAATCTTTCAGGAAGCGAGCTGATCAGTTCGATGACCATACTCATCTCCTCCCTGCCGTCAAACTGCTTCTTCGGGTGCAGGCAGTTGTCGCAGGCTCCGCAGTTCTCCACCTCATAAGTCTCTCCAAAGTAGTTCAGAAGGAGTTTTCTGCGGCAGGAGTTGGATTCGGCGTAAGCTACTGTCTCTACAAGGAGTTGCCTTCCGATCTCCTGCTCTGCTACAGGCTTGCCCTGCATAAATTTTTCGAGCTTCTGGATGTCCTTGTAACTGTAGAATGTTATGCACTGACCCTCGCGTCCGTCTCTTCCGGCGCGTCCGGTCTCCTGGTAGTAGCCTTCGATGCTCTTAGGAATGTCATAGTGGATCACGAAGCGCACGTCCGGCTTGTCGATTCCCATACCGAAGGCGATGGTCGCCACGATGACGTCCACATCCTCCATAAGGAACCTGTCCTGATTCTCCGCACGGGTCTTTGCGTCCAGACCGGCGTGGTATGGCGCCGCCTTTATGCCGTTGATGTTCAGGAGTTCTGCAAGTTCCTCCACTTTCTTTCTGCTGAGGCAGTAGATGATGCCGGACTTGCCGGGGTTCTGTCTTATATATTTGATGATGTCCCTTTTCGGATCTGACTTGTCCCTTATTTCATAATAAAGGTTAGGACGGTTGAATGAAGACTTGAAGACTGTGGCGTCACTGATACCCAGGTTCTTCATAATGTCGCTCTGGACTTTAGGGGTGGCGGTCGCTGTGAGGGCAATTACAGGAGCAGTTCCGATCTCCTCTATGATCGAGCGTATGCGTCTGTACTCTGGCCTGAAGTCGTGTCCCCATTCTGAGATGCAGTGCGCCTCGTCCACGGCGTAGAACGAAATCTTGATTTCCTTGAGCATCGCCACATTTTCGGCTTTTGTGAGCGACTCGGGAGCTACATAAAGAAGTTTTGTCGCACCTGACATAAGGTCATTGCGTACTTCCGTGATCTGAGCCTTGTTCAGGGATGAATTCAGGAAGTGGGCGATGCCGTCGTTGCCGGACACGAATCCGCGTATGGCATCCACCTGATTCTTCATAAGTGCGATCAGTGGGGATATGACGATGGCTGTGCCTTCCATTACCAAAGCAGGCAGCTGGTAGCACATAGACTTGCCACCACCCGTAGGCATCAGCACAAAGGCATTTTTGCCGCTGGTGAGGTGTCGGATGATTCTTTCCTGGTCTGCCTTGAATGAGTCAAATCCAAAAAACTCCTTCAATTTGGCGTGGAGCATAGCGGAGTCAGTTTCCATAAGCCGAAAATTTTGGATTACTAAATTAAGGATTATTTTCGGAAACCTCAAACACTTTTGTTCTATTTTTCTCAAAACGAGAAAATATCTATCAGTTCTACAGCTTCAAAAATATATGATATTCAAAAAAATGCTATATTTGCAGGATGTATTGAAAATTATTAACAATTAACAATATCCAAACACAATGAAAGCAATCAAATTTCTGGCAACAGCAGCGTGTGCAGCTGCTCTTGCAATCTCTTGCAACACTGCAGAGAATGTAAAGGTTGATGTTGAGCTTCCTACAACTGCAGAGGTTGACTCAGTAAGCTACCTTATCGGTGTAAACTTCGGTTCATTCCTCAAGGGCAACAACTTCGCAGAGGACCTCAGCGAGATCAATATGGCTGAGCTAAAGAAGGGTATGGTGGATTTCCTCAAGGCAGAGGGCACTCCATATGATCCTGACTTCGGCGATCAGTTCAAGGTAAACCCTAACGATATGCAGAGAATCCTCAACGGTTTCATCACCAAGAAGCAGACTTACAATGCTGCCCTCAACCTCGCAAAGGAGAAGGCATTCCTTGCTAAGAACGCTCTTAAGGAGAACGTAGACACAACTGCAAGCGGCCTCCAGTACACTATCATCGCAGAGGGCGCTGCTGAGAAGATCGCTCCTCAGGACACTGTATGGGTAAACTACAAGGGTACTCTTATCGACGGTACTGTATTCGACCAGAACGACTCTACTCAGTTCATCGCTAACCGCGTGATCAAGGGTTGGACAGAGGGTCTCGGCCTCCTCGGTGAGGGTGGAAAGGCTACTCTCTACATCCCTGCAAAGCTCGGATACGGTGAGAGAGGAAACCGCAGCATCGCTCCTAACTCAACTCTTATCTTTGATGTTGAGGTTCTCAAGGTAGGTAAGTTTACTCCTAAGGAGAACTAATGGCACTGGAACTTGAGGGCAGAATAGCCCGTAAGCTCGGTGTCCAGACAGGAACATCGGCAAGAGGAACCTGGTCAAAGCAGGAGTTCATCTTTGAGTACCAGGAGGGTAATTTCCCTTCTCAGGTGTGTATGAACGTCTGGGGCGAGGACAAGGTCAGGGAACTGGACAAGTTCCAGGTCGGAGACAAGGTGAAGGTGTCCTTCAATCTCAGCAGCCGTGAGTACAACGGACGCTGGTACACAGACATCAGGGCCTGGAGAATAGAGCCGGCAGCGGCAGCCCAGCAGGGCGGTTACGCTCCGCAGCCTGAGTATCCGGCACCTGCAGCACCTTCGGCACCGCTTCCTACAGCAGATGATATGTCATCTCCGCTGTCAGATGACGACCTGCCGTTCTAAGACTGTCAGGGCAACAGAGCATCAGTAATATATGTATATCGGGACACCCATCGGGCGTCCCGATATTTTTTATATTCATAAATGCTAAAAAATTCCTATTTTTGCATTTTATGTGCGGACGTGTTCTCTGGAGAGATGGCATCTCTTTGGGAATGGAAGCCATAAAGTAGAAACATTTAATTGATTGACAAATGATTACATTTGGTTATAAAAGCAGATTGACAGGCCCGCTCAAGGCCTTGGCGGCTTTGATTGTCGGCATCGTTATGGTAGTAAATCCTGACACTGCCTTCGATTCTGTAGTGAAACTTATTGCAGTGTTCCTGCTTGCTTCGGGACTCGTGTCACTTTTTGTCGGACTGAAGGACAAGGAAAACAGTGCCCTTCCGCTGATGATGTTCAATGCGGCGGTCAACATATCCATAGGCCTTCTCCTGTTCATATTTCCGGGATTTGTGGCGAGCTTCATCATATACCTTATCGGTTTTGCCCTGCTCGTCTTCGGAATTATGCAGCTTGTGACACTTTTCAGTGCCAGGGGCGTGGTGGTTATTGGGGCATTTGCCTATGTGCTGCCTGCGTTGGTGACGATGCTGGGAGCCTTTATGCTTTTCAATCCTTTTGCAGAGTCTGTAATGAGTACGATGGCAGGTGTCGCCCTTATAGTTTACGGCGCATCTGAGCTGCTTTCGTCCTGGAAGATGAAGCAGGCCGTGGATGAGTATGAAACACACAATCCTGACATCGATAATCAGGATGTAGATGAGCAGTAATATATGACTTAACTTTCGCAGGTGCGAAAGTACCTTATTTTGAGACCTTCAGGTCGATGGTAAGTCCTCCTCCCGAGGAGGAGGATTTAGGAGGAGGGTAACGTAAATATAGAAGGTGCGGTGGGTAAAAGTTTCGCAAGTCTCACCAATCTTCAATATGTAAATAATTCATTACTTGCGAAACTTGAGTCTATGATCCCTCAGGAGACGGTAAACAGGATATTGGATGTCGCTCAGATCGAGGATGTCGTCGGTGATTTCGTGACCCTTAAGAGGGCCGGAGCCACCTATAAGGCCTGTTGCCCGTTCCACAATGAGAAGACCCCTTCCTTCGTGGTTTCTCCTTCAAAGGGTATATTCAAGTGTTTCGGCTGCGGCAAGTCGGGTACTGCCGTAGGTTTTGTGATGGAGCACGAGAGCCTGTCTTATGTCGAGGCTCTGAAGTATCTGGCAAAGAAGTACCACATCGAGGTGGTGGAAAAGGAGGAGACGGCTGAGGACATCGCTAACAGGCAGCGCAACGAAAGCCTTATGCTGGTTTCCGAGTATGCGGGAAAGTTCTTTGTGGATAATATGCAGACGCCTGATGGTCAGGTGATTGCGTATCAGTATTTCAAGAGCCGCGGGCTCGAGGACGAGACCATCAGGAAGTACGGACTTGGCTGGGCGCCGGTTGACAGGTCGGCCTTTGTCCAGAAGGCCAGGGCGGCCGGCTATAAGGAGGAGTACCTCCTTGATACAGGATTGTGCAAGAAGTTTGATGACGGAAGGGTGGTGGACACTTTTTATGACAGGGTAATATTCCCGATTCATTCGCTCCAGGGCCGCGTCATCGCCTTTGGAGGAAGGACGCTCAAGTCCGACAAGACCATTCCTAAGTACGTCAACTCGAAGGAGACGGAGATATATGTGAAGAGCAAGTCCCTGTACGGAATCTATTTCGCCAAGAACGAGATTTCCCGTCAGGACAAATGTATCCTTGTCGAGGGCTATCTGGACGTGCTGTCGATGCACCAACTCGGCATCACCAATGTGGTGGCCTCGAGCGGAACCTCGCTTACAGTGGAGCAGATAAGGCTCATCAAGAAGTTCACGGATAACATTACCATTATATATGACGGCGACAGTGCCGGCATCAAGGCCGCTCTCAGGGGTACCGACCTTGTCCTGAAGGAGGGAATGAAGGTGAAGGTCATCCTTCTTCCGGATGGCCAGGATCCGGACGATTTCGCAAAGAAACACACTCTCGAAGAGGTAAAGGAATATATAGAACGCAACGAGAAGGACTTCATAGGTTTCAAGACGGATGTGCTTCTGGATGAAGCAGGAAACGATCCTATGAAGCGTGCAACCCTGATCAATGATGTGGCTGACACGATTGCCCTTATCCCGGATGCCGTTATGAGGTCTGTATATGTGCAGGCTTCCTCGTCGAGGTTTGACATAGATGACCGTATCCTGCTTGAGAGGGTAAGCAAGACCAGGTCGGAGATGCTGATTGCAGGGCAGAAGGAGCAGGAGAGGATTCGTATGAGGGCGGAGGCAAGAGCGGGTGCTGATGTGCCTCCACAGCCTGTAGAGGACTACGATATACAGGAGACTCAGGAGTTTATGCCGTACGATGTGCCTATGGTCCAGGCGGCTGTTCAGACAGGACCTGTCGTGCTGAACGAGCCGTATCTGGCTCCGTGCGAAAAAGATCTCTTGGGATTCATTCTTGAGAACGGATGCTCTGAACTGAAGTTCGATATGGATTCAAGGTACTATATCGAAGGTGATCAGGTCAATGTGGCCGAGTTTATCGACGGTATTCTTGCAGATGATGATGCGGAGTTTGCAAATCAGTCATACAGAAAGGTTTATAATGCATACTTCGAACTCTATGATGAGGGCCTGAGTCAGCTGCAGATCCAGACCAGGCTGATGAACAGCACTGATGAGGAGATTGCTGCTGTCGCAAAGGAACTGCTGATAGAGAAGTACCAGATAACCGTGAAGAATTACGAGCAGTCGCTGACGGCTACTTCGACGATATTGGTACAGTTTGTACCTAAGACTCTCCTTGTGTACCAGTGCAAGAAGGTCGAGCTTCTGATGAAGCAGCTGACAAAGGAACTGGCCGGCGAGACTGACCCTGAGCGGCAGGTGGAACTGCTTGCAAAGATAAGCGACTACACCAGGGCTCGCGCAAGGCTTCACAATGAGCTGGGAAGGGTGTAAGAAAAATAAATATATAAACGATATAATATGACCAAGAAATTCAACAGAACACTCGTGACCTGTGCGCTTCCATATGCGAACGGTCCGGTGCACATCGGCCACCTTGCCGGTGTGTATGTACCTGCGGACATCTATGTCAGGTACTTGAGAATGAGAGGAGAGGACGTTCTCTATGTCTGCGGATCGGATGAGCACGGAGTGCCTATCACCATCAAGGCGCAGAAGGAGGGATGTACTCCTCAGGACATCGTGGACAGATACCACAAGATCATCAAGGATTCATTCACAGGTCTCGGAATCAACTTCGACATATATTCAAGAACCTCTTCAAAGACTCATCACAAGAATGCGGCTGATTATTTCCGCAAGCTCTACGATGAGGGCAAATTCATCGAGAAGGTGAGCGAGCAGTACTATGATGAGGAGACAAAGACCTTCCTTGCAGACCGTTATATCACCGGTACCTGCCCTCGCTGCGGTGCTGACGGTGCCTATGGCGACCAGTGCGAGAAGTGCGGCGCGACCCTCAGCCCTGATGAACTCATCAATCCTAAGTCTGCTCTCAGCGGCGGTGAACTTGTGAAGAAGGAGACCAAGCACTGGTACCTTCCGCTTGACCAGTATGAGAAATGGCTTTCGGAGTGGATTCTCGACGGACATAAGGAGTGGAGAAGCAATGTATATGGCCAGTGCAAGAGCTGGATTGACGGCGGTCTTCAGCCACGTGCGGTGAGCCGTGACTTGAACTGGGGCGTTCCTGTGCCTGTAGAGGGTTCGGACGGCAAGGTCCTTTATGTGTGGTTTGATGCTCCTATCGGATATATTTCAAACACTCAGGAGCTTCTTCCTCAGTCTTGGGAGAAATGGTGGAAGTCGGAGGATACAAAGCTTGTCCACTTCATCGGAAAGGACAACATCGTTTTCCACTGTATCGTGTTCCCTTCTATGCTGAAGGCTGACGGCAGCTACATCCTGCCTGACAATGTGCCTGCAAACGAGTTCCTTAACCTCGAGGGAGACAAGATCTCGACTTCGCGCGGCTGGGCTGTATGGCTCCACGAGTACCTCGAGCAGTTCCCGGGACAGGAGGACGTTCTCCGTTATGTGCTCACAGCAAATGCACCTGAGACAAAGGACAATGACTTCTCTTGGAAGGATTTCCAGGCACGCAACAACAGTGAGCTTGTGGCTATTCTCGGTAACTTCGTGAACCGTGCTGTGGTTCTTACACATAAGTATTTTGGAGGTAAGGTCCCTGCAGACCTTAAGCCGGAGGCTGTGGATGCAGAGACTCTCGCTCAGGTCAAGCCGCTTCGCGAGGCTATGGAGAAGTATCTCGAAGGATACAAGTTCCGTGAGGCCCTCAAGGAGGCTATGAACATCGCCCGTCTTGGTAATAAGTATCTTACCGACACTGAGCCTTGGAAGGTTGCAAAGACAGATATGGACAGAACAGCTTCTATCCTGAATGTTTCTCTCCAGATCTGTGCTTCTCTTGCGATTGCATTCGAGCCTTTCCTTCCTTTCTCTGCTGAGAAACTCCGCAGCATCCTCAATGTAGGAATCGTAGCAGGTGCAGACCACCGTGCCGGTGAAGAAGGCGCTGCAAGCGAGAACATATACACAGCTGCTGAAGGCGCAGCCCTTCATACAGGTGTCGCATACGAAGGCCTTTCACTCTCGTGGGAGGATCTCGGAAACGCTTCACTTCTCCCTGCAGGTCATCAGCTCAACCAGGCTACTCTCCTTTTCGGAAAGATCGAGGATGAGGTGGTTGATGCTCAGATCGCCCGTCTGGAGGCTATCCGCGCAGAGCGCGAGGCAGCCGCAAAGGCAGCTGAGGCTGCTGTGGTGACTCCACAGAAGGAGGAGTGCACATTTGATGATTTCGGCAAGATGGACATCCGTACGGCTACAGTCCTTGAGGCAGAGCGTGTGCCTAAGACCGACAAGCTTCTCAAGCTTACCATCGACACCGGAATCGACAAGAGGGTGATTGTTTCAGGTATTGCAGAACAGTACTCTCCAGAGGAGATGGTGGGCAAGCAGATCTGTATTCTTGCAAACCTGGCACCTCGTAAGATCCGTGGCATCGAGTCCAAGGGTATGATTCTGATGGCTCGTCAGAATGACGGCAAGATGAGATTCATCACTCCGCAGGAGACTCTCTGCAACGGAGCGGAAATCGGTTAATCAATAATTTATGTCAAGATGAAGAAGATCGCCATTGCATTGTTTGCATTGATTCTTGCTGCGGCTGTCAGTGCATCTGCGCAGAATCTCGGAAAATACGAGAAGACTGCGGGGAAGGTCTATTATGATGGACTTGAGATGCGTTATGCTGATCCGGGTACATTTAAGGATCTTGGATATGGCTACGCCAAGGACAGCGGACACGTCTACTATATGGGGCAGGTGCTTCCTTATGTGGCGCCTTCTGATTTCAAGACAGATGAGAGATATGGCCTGGACAGAAATGACAGGCCAAACTCTGAAAAACCGGAAGCTGGCAAGCCGGGTAATGGTAAGCCGGAGGTTCATAAGGTTGACAGACATTCTTCTCCATATGCCCCTGGTCATAAGTTTACATTCGGCAGCTATCTCGTGAAAGGGAATGTCGTGTATTATGAAGGACGTGCCTTGCCTGCAGCGCGTGCATCAAGTTTTAAGGACTATGGCAACGGATATGGCGCCGACTCATTCGATGTCTATTTCTGTGGCGTACAGATGGAAGATGTAAGCGCGACAAGGTTCGAAAGTCTCAGGGATGGATATGCCAAGAACGCCTTTTCTGTATATTTCCTTGGTAAGGAGATCGAAGATGCAAGACCTTCTTCATTTGAAATACTTTCCAACGGTTACAGCAAGGACAGTTTTGATGTGTTCTTTATGGGAGAGACCATTGAAGGTGCATCCTCATCAAGTTTCACTATTCTCTCGGACGGCTACAGCAAGGACAGTTTCAGTATATTTTATCTGACAGAGGAAATCGAAGGGGCAAATCTGTCTTCCTTCTCTATTCTTCCTGAGGGGTATTCGAAAGACAGGTATAATGTCTACTATCTTGGAGTCGCCATTGAAGATGCCGATCCTTCATCATTCAGAGTGATAGGGAATGGTATGGCCGAAGATGGCAGGCACAGATACAGATATGGTGAGATTGTAAGATAAGATATATGATTAAAACTACCTATTACCAGGATATGACGCGTCTTAACACTTTCGGGATGAAGGTGAAGGCTCGTTGTTTTGTCGAGTATGATTCGGTGGCTGATCTCGTGGACATCGAATTTGAGGAACTTGCAAGGCCGGTACTGCACATCGGAGGCGGCAGCAATCTGCTGTTTACCGATGATTTCAAGGGTACAATCCTCCATTCCAGAATCAACTTCATCGAAATTCTGGATGAATCTTCGGCTTGTCATTCCGAGCGAAGCGTAAGCGAAACCGAGGAATCTCTTTCTCCAGTTCTGGTCTCTGTCGGCGCCGGAGTCGTCTTCGACGATTTCTGCGCCTGGGCGGCCAAGGAAGGCCTCTGGGGCGTGGAGAACCTTTCGTATATTCCTGGAGAGGTGGGCGCGTCGGCTGTTCAGAACATCGGAGCATACGGCGTCGAAGTGAAGGATGTCATCAGGAAGGTATATTGCTATGACACCGTTGAGGAGGAGTTTGTTAACTTCGATGTGGAGGATCTGGGATATGGCTATCGTGACTCGGCGTTCAAGGATCCTCAGATAAAGGGACGCTACATCGTTACCCACGTCGTCTTTGCTCTTAGCCGTACGCCTCAGCCTAAACTTGATTACGGGCACTTGAAGGCTGCCGTTGAGGCGTATGATAGAATTACACCAGAAGTTGTCAGGAAGACAATTATCAAGATCAGGAAGGAGAAGTTGCCGGAGACTTCTGTAATGGGTAGTGCCGGAAGCTTTTTCAAGAATCCTGTCATTGGGGCTGAACACTTTGAGCGTATTGAGTCAGTGGCAAAGGTTGAGCTCGGTCAGGACTATAAAGTGCCTCATTATGACCTTCCGGACGGACTGGTCAAGGTGCCTGCCGCCTGGATGATCGAGCAGTGCGGCTGGAAGGGCCGTCGCAGCGGCGGTGCCGCTGTCTGGGAGAAGCAGCCTCTGGTCATTGTAAACTACACTGGAGAGGCATTCCCGGAGGAAATCATCGGCCTGGAGCGCCGTATTATTGCTTCCGTGAAGGACAAGTTCGGGGTTGAGCTTCATCCCGAAGTTGAGCATATCTGACCCTAATCCGTTCACACCTGTAATTCTCCCAATCACACACAAAACAGAACACTTTACATATTAGGTGCGCGTGTAATCCGTAACTTTATCGAAAACACACTAAACTAATATAAGTAATCCATGAAAAAAACAGTGTTCTTGACTGGTATCATCTTCTTTCTTGTAAGTTTGATGCCTGTTTTCACATTCGCTCAGAGCGGATATGAGGTTAAGGGAGTTGTTTACGATCAGGTGGGACCTGTCGCTGGTGCGACTGTCCTTGAAAAAGGCACTACCAACGGTACTGCTACAGGACTTGACGGAGACTTTATCCTTCGTGTCTCAAGCCCGAATGCAACAGTAGAGATCAGTTGCATCGGTTACAAGACTTTATTATTCACTGCAAATGCTGTTCCGGCTACAATCACCCTCACAGAGGATTCAGAGATGCTGGAAGAGACAGTTGTTGTCGGATATGGTTCTCTCAGCAAAAAAGAGATTTCATCATCTGTTGTCAGCGTAAAGGCTGAAGACTTCAACAAGGCAGCTTCAGGTGACCCTATGCAGCTCCTCGTGGGTAAGGTAGCAGGTCTCAACATCGACATGTCGGCTGATGGTAACAGCACATCTTTCCAGATCCGTGGTGCTACTTCAATCAACGGTGGCAACTCTCCGCTCGTCGTTATCGACGGTGTAGCAGGTGCTTCACTCAGCGACATCTCGACTCAGGACATCGAGTCTATCTCAATACTCAAGGACGGTGCATCGGCAGCAATCTACGGTACACGTGGTGCGAACGGTGTCGTTCTCGTGACTACACGCAGAGGTTCAGGCGAGGCTGGAAAGCTCAGAGTGACTTATGACTCTTACTATGCTATCCAGGCTCTTCACGATATGCCTGAAGTCTACAACCTTGAGGAGTGGCTCGAGCTCAACAAGACCCGTGGTAAGGCTGACTACGGCGGACGTATCGACAAGGCTTACTGGAATGCACTCCGCAACGACAAGCCTACTTACGACCTCAACCAGTACATCTCATTCGCAGGATCTACTGCAAAGAGCAACTACAACGTTTCATTCAACTACACAGACAGAAACCAGCTCTACAAGAACAATGATGTACAGACATACAACCTCAGGTTCCTCTTGGGCCAGAAGATGTTGAATGACGTCATCGAGACTACTACAATCGCAAGCCTCCGTGCTTATGTAAGCCACGGTAACGGCGGTAGCCTCACCGGTACTGTATTTATGAACCCTACTCAGCCGGTTTATGATGCAACAACACCTACAGGTTACTATTGGCCGACAAGCTCTACAGGCGCAACAAACCCTGTCGAGAACAACCAGGTTCCTACAAACCAGAGCCACAGTACTACTCTCAATGTACAGCAGGATGTGAAGGCGACCCTCATCAAGAATGAAAATCACCTCCTCACAATCAACGCAAACGCTGCTTTCGGTTACTATTCAACATACGGCCACAGCTACACTCCATCTACAATGCAGACTTGCCAGATGTGGAACAACTACGCTGGTTCTGCCAGCTTGGACAGCAGCAACAACCTTACAAGCAACTTCGAGGCAATGGTTAACTACAACCTCTCGATGGACAAGCACTCTCTCAAGGCTGTTGCAGGTTATTCATACCGTCAGTATATGGGCGAGAGTATGAATATGACCAACAGAAACTTCCAGTACGACCAGTTCTTGTGGTACAACATCGGTTCAGGTACTTACCTTGACGAGGGTCTCGCAAGTATGGGATCAAGCAAGTCATTCAACAAGCTCGCCGGTGTATTCGGTCGTGTAACATATTCTTGGAATGACCTCCTTACAGTGACAGGATCAGCTCGTTACGAGGGTAGCTCTAAGTTCGGTAAGGACAAGAAGTACGGTTTCTTCCCTTCAGTTTCAGCAGCCTGGACAATCTCTAATATGGGATTTATGGAAGGCACAGAGGGCTGGCTTGATGAACTCCGCGTCCGCGCTTCTTACGGTGTGACAGGACGTAACGCAGGTGGTGACTATGCTTCACTCTCTACTTATAACTCAAAGGGCAGCAACTATTATATGGATGGTCAGTGGGTACCAGGCTACGGTATCTCACGTAACCCTAACCCGAACCTCGGATGGGAGACTGCAGTGGTTTACAACTACGGTATTGACTTCGAACTCCTCGACCGCAGATTGACCGGTAGCATCGAGTACTTCGACCGCCGTTCGGAGAACCTCCTCTATACATATACAGCTCCACAGCCACCATATGTATTTGATTCAATCCAGCTCAACCTCGGTTCTACTCAGAACACCGGTGTTGAACTCGCGCTCAACTACCAGCAGCGTCTTGCAAAGGATCTCACTCTCAGCGTAGGTGGTACATACTCTTACAGCACTGCGATCCTCAAGAGCATCGGTAACGACGTTTACTCAGCTAACTTTGTAGACCTCTACAGTACAGGTGGACTTGGTTCAAGCGACTACTTCTTCCGTCTCTATGAGGGTACTCAGATCGGTAGCCTCCGTGGTTTCGAGTATGCAGGTTACACTGAGGACGGTCAGCTCCTTCACAAGACCGCTGACGGCGGCACAGCAACAAAGACTGGTGTACAGGACAGCGACAAGGTGGTTATCGGTAACACCCTTCCTGAGCACGCATTCTCACTCAACGTTACACTTAAGTATAAGAACTGGGATCTCAGCATCAATGGCCGTGGACTCGCAGGACACGACATCTGGAACTCACAGCTTCAGAGCTACGGTTATCCGGGCGTTGCAGCAGAGAACCTTCTCAAGAGTGCATACGAGAAATACCCTCACCTCACAGCTGACAACAACTACCTCAACTCATTCTTCCTTGAGGATGGTGACTGGTTCAAGATCGAGAAGGTGTCTCTCGGTAGAAACTTCAAGTTCAAGAGCAATAAGGCAGGCTTCGAGAGCACTTATGTTTACCTCGCTGCAACAAACCTCTTGACTCTCACTAAGTTCTCTGGAGTTGACCCATCGACTGTATCATCAGTTGGTCTTACCCCTGGTATCGCAGGTTCGACTTCACTCTATACTACCAAGATCACTCTTGGAATTTCAGCTAAGTTCTAATCTCAACGTGTAAAAAGGAAACATCAATATGAATGCTATAAAGAAAGTTTTATTGACTATCGCATCAGGACTTGCCCTCACCGGCTGTTTTGATATGACTGAGCATCCTTACACATTGCTTGATGCGTCTAACTATTTCACAGATGAGAATTCAGTCAAGCAGGTAATCGCACATATCTATGCTCAGGAGCAGAGCGACCTCTCGGAGTTGTATTGGTACGCTCAGGAGTTGTCAGCTGACCAGATCACCTGGCGTTCTTGGAACGGCGGATCTTGGGGTTGGGACTCAGGTGACAAGTTCGTGCTTTCTACACACACTTGGAATCCATCCTCAAACTATGTGAACAGAATCTGGAACGGTGCTTGGACAGCTATCGGACTCTGTAATAACTTCATCACTGACCTTTCAGGCATCAACGCTTCAGCTCTCGGCCTTTCAGAGGAGCAGAAGCAGGCTTACATCGACGAGGTACGTACATTCCGTGTGTATTGCTACTACAACGTATTCGAGGTGTTCGGTTCAGTTATTCCATTGACAACATCTACTGACACATCAGTACTTCCTGTAAGTGCTATGGACGGCATCACTTTCGAAGAGGGTAACGCTAAGATCTGTGACTGGATGATCCAGGAGCTTGACGAGACTCTTCCTTCACTTGATGCAAACGGCTCAGTAAACCGTTGTAACCAGGCTATGAACCGTATGATCAAGATGCGTATCCTCCTCAACTCTGAGGTGTTCACAGGACAGCCTCGTTTTGATGAGTGTAAGCTTCTTGCAAAGGACATCATCGACGGTAAGTTCGGTTCATACGCAATCGCTGATGACTACAAGGCTATCTACTCAGCAAACAACAACACTGAGTGCAAGGAGATCGTGTTCGCATTCTCAAGCGACGTAGTTTACAACAAGAGATCTACCAATATGCGTAATGGTCCGTTTATGAGCTACGTGTTCTCAGCTTACTTCAACACTAAGGAAGAGCACGCTGGTTGGAACTGCTGCTGCGTAACTCCTTCATTCGACAACTCAAGCAACTTCTACAACCAGTGCGTTGAATTCGACGCTAACGGTACAGCAAGTGTTGTGAAGGATATGTACGACAAGGAACTTGCAGTATGCTTCCTCGATGAGCAGTATGGTGACAAGCTCGGAGCAGTTATGGAGCGTTTTGACCCACGTGACATCCGTCTCGTTCAGCCTTATAACGATGCAGCTGGAAACTGGGGTGGCCACTTTATGAAGGGCGTTATCCGCGCTGACTTCGGTAAGGGTGAGCTTCAGATGGCAGATGCAGACCGTGACGGACAGCCGCTTGTATATGTTGACCAGGTAGGTAACTTCCAGGGCAAGGGCGAGCATCCTCTCCAGATAGTCGAGAACCCACGTTGGGGTGAGACTAACTCAGGTATCAGAGCTGCAAAATATCCTTACTACAACATCGACTCTCCTTTCAACTTCTGTGATCCGGACGTTGTTGAGTTCCGTCTTGCTGAGGTATACTACACTTATGCAGAGTGTCTCCTCCGTGAGGGTAACGCAAATGAGGCTAAGAATTGGGTGAACCAGGTTCGTAAGAGATACTTCTCAGCTTCTGACTGGACAAACGGTTCAACAGTTGACGGAAGATCACTTGTAGGCGCACAGGATCAGGCTCCTAGAGGCTTCTCAGCAGAGTTCGATGAAGACAGAATGCTCAGCGAGTGGGGACTTGAGTTCTTTGACGAGGGACACCGTCGTCGTACAGACCTCCGTCGTTTCGACAAGTTCACTCAGGGCCAGTGGTGGTTCTTCGGTAGAGCTACTGAGGTTGGATATGACCTCCCTGCAAAGCGTGACCGCAAGTACGAGTGGTTCCCAGTTCCGGACAGAGCATTGGCTGCTAACCCTGGTCTGACACAGAATCCAAGCTATATGTAATTTAGCAATGTATAAAGAATGGTGGTGGGGGCTGAAATCCTCCACCACTATTTAAATACAGACATTCAATCCGTATGAAATCACTAGGCAAGGGAGTAGCCGTCATCCTGTCATTCGCCCTTATGCACGCGATTGTGGCTGTTCTTTCGCGATGGCTGGGGCTATCAGACGCCTTGTCCCTCACTACACTTACTATGCTTATGGCAGTGACGCTCTGCCAACTTGAAAAGACGCCTGTAGTGACTATGATCATAGCATTGGTCATAGTGAATTTCGGAGGATTTTACCTTGGTAAACTGATTGGAAAACTGCTCCATCTCTTTATCGAAAACACCTACATAAGAGGTGGTATCACCACTTTTACTGCTACTGTCCTGTTAGGTTTCTTTGTGCTCTTGATCATATCACTGCTTAAGAGAAGCAAAAGCAGATTTATCGTGATGGAGATAAATACGTATTGGATCCTGCTCGTATTTACTGTCATCATTGTGGCCAGACAGAGCCTGGTGATGATCACTTCCCAAGCAAACTATACAGGGACTACCACATTGAGCGTCATTATAGACTACACCTTCTGCTCGGTAGCATTGTGCTATCTTGCAATCAATGCCGTGAATGAGACAAGAAAGGCTCAAAAGGCCAACGAGATGTCCAACATCACTAATTACAGCTATATACGTCTCCAGCAGCAGGTGAAGCCGCACTTTATGTTCAATAACCTGAACATACTTAACAGTCTTGTGATAGAGAACAAGAACCAGGAAGCCTCATCGTTCATATATAAACTTGCCTATCTGTATAGGTATATGATTGAGAATGAGGAAGAAAGCCTGGTTCCAATCCGCGAAGAACTGGATTTTGTAAACGAATATACGGACTTGATGAAGGTCAGGTTCGGATCATCCTTCGATGTGGTGAATGAAATTGATGAGGAAATTCTTCCTAATTTTGTTGTGCCTTGTTCCATTCAGCTTCTCATAGAGAACGCGATAAAGCACAACGGAGGTACGACGCAGACGCCGTTGAACATACGTATGTATAACACGGCTACCCACATAGTGATATGGAACAACAGGTTGAAGAAGAACACCTGTGAACCGACAACACACATCGGTCTTAATTATATACAGAAGTTGTACAGCGACTTAAGTCCCAAGGAACTGACGGTTGAATCAACCGAAGAAGAATTTGTAGTAAAACTGCCGATAATTAAATAACCTAACCTGGTAACCAGATATGAATATATTTATAGTTGAAGATGAGGTTGTAACCCAGATGGCTCTGGCAAGAATGCTGAACTCGACTTTCCCGGATGTGAAAGTCGTAGGAACAGCGAGAACAGTAAGAGAATCCGTAGATTTCCTGCGTTCGTGCGAAAGCGGGCAGCCTGATCTGATATTTATGGATGTGGAACTTCAGGACGGTAACTGTTTCGATATATTCAGACAGGTTGACATCACTTCAAATGTGGTGTTGACCACCGCATATCATAAATATGCAGTTGAAGCCTTCAGGGTGGGTTGTATAGATTACCTGCTCAAACCTATCGAACCTCAGGCCCTTTGTGGTGCAGTCGAAAGGTGCAGGAGAAATATGAATATAGTAAGCTCGAAAAGTCTTCTGACCTCGTTTGACGAATTTATGAAGAACAAGCCTATGGCTGACAGGAAGATCAAGAAGAGATTCATCATCAAACTCGGTGATAATTTCGTTCTGGTACCTGTGTCCGACATAGCATATTTCTACACAGAAGACAATGCAACATATATAGTTACCAAAGAGGGAGTGAATTACATCATAAACTTCCCTCTGGACGTGATAATCACTCAGATAGACCTCAGTGAATTCTTCAGGATCTCAAGATACTGCATTATTGCTCTTTCTGAGATAAGGGGAGTGGTCAAGATAAAGGGAGGTCGTCTTAAAGTAGTTACGGATTTTGAACCTAAATGTGAAATGACTGTTTCCAGGGCAAGAGTCGATGAGTTCCTGGAATGGCTTGCTTAATACTAAAAAACAATCATAATTATGAAGAATCTTTTTTCTGCCATCGCGATGGCATTGCTCGTTGTAGCTTGTACTGCGCCTGCACAGGTAGATCTGAAGGTCCCGGCACCTGAAGATGTGGTTATGTATCAGGTAAATCCAAGAAATTTTGCACCTGAGAATTCTTTCAATGCAGTCGTTTCTCACCTGGATTCAATTAAGACAATGGGCGCCAACGTGCTTTGGTTTATGCCTATTTATGAGATCGGTTCACTCAAGAGTGTAAACTCGCCTTACTCTATCAGAGACTACAGATCTGTAAACCCTGAATTCGGTACAGTTGAGGATTTCAAGAATCTTGTTGCCGAGAGCCACAAGAGAGGTATGATCGTGATCATTGACTGGGTTGCAAACCACACATCGTGGGACAGCCAGTGGATCTACGACCATCCTGAGTGGTACACTCACGATGAGAATGGAGAGATCATTCCACCGGCAGGAACAGGCTGGAATGACGTTGCTGACCTTGACTTCAGCAAGCCTGATATGTGTCAGGAGATGATCGACGCGATGAAGTTCTGGGTAGAGGAAGTCGGAGTGGACGGTTTCCGTTGCGACGCTGCGGATTTCGTGCCGTATGAGTTCTGGCAGGACTGTCTCCAGCAGCTTAGAGCAATCGAGGGCAAGGAGCTCCTTATGCTTGCTGAGGGTGAGAGAAAGGATCATTTCGAGGCAGGATTTGATATGAACTATGCCTGGGGCTGGCTTGCAGCGCTCAGAAGAGTCTACAATGGCAACACATTCAACAGACAGCCTGGTCAGGGAAGAAGAGCTGGCGGTCCTGTGCCTGTAAGCTCACTCTTTACAGCAGACTCTCTTGAGTATGCCGGTCTTCCTGAGGGCAAGGTGAAGCTCCGCTTTACAACCAACCACGATGAGTGCGTGAAGATGTCTCCTGTACGCGAGTTCTTCGGCACTGAGGGCTCTATGGCTGCATTTGTGGCTACTGCATACATC
The DNA here is from genome assembly GCA_017505605.1 of Bacteroidales bacterium. Taxonomy (GTDB): domain Bacteria; phylum Bacteroidota; class Bacteroidia; order Bacteroidales; family UBA932; genus Cryptobacteroides. The sequence continues at coordinate 117,715 of JAFVOX010000014.1, read as the reverse complement.
CACGGTGGTATCCTCGTGTATGGTTCTCAGGAGGTAGGTTATCCTGGAAAGATCAACTTCTTCAATTACGTTGACATTGACTGGGAGGCAAATCCTCATATGTACAAAGAGTACTGCGACCTTATCGCTGCATACAACGCAGAACCTGCCCTCAGAATGGGATCTCTTGTTCCGTATCCGGACAACAATGTCCTGATGTTCGAGAGAGTATATGGTGAGGATAAGATCCTTGCAGTAATCAATATGAGAGACACTCAGCATCATATCGAACTTCCTCAGCAGTGGAAGGGACGCACTTGCACTGACGTCGTTTCAGGCGAGACTGTGACACTTCCTTCGGGAACTGAGCTCCTCAGACCTTTCGAATATTACGTAGTGAAATAATACCTTAAACTATGAAAAAGTTTGTCAGCATTTTCTTGCTCGCGATCTGTTGCGTGTCAGCGCACGCAACAGACATCCAGCGAGTCGATCCTCCTTTCTGGTATACCGGAATGAAAAACACCGAGCTTCAGATTATGTTCTATGGTCAGAAGATCGCAGAATCTTCCTTCTCTATGGAGAAATATGAAGGAGTGACCGTCAAGGAGGTCTGTCAGGTGGAGAATCCTAACTACCTTTTCGTCTATCTCGATGTCACCGCAAAGGCAAAGCCAGGTAACCTTACCTTCCAGTTCAAGGAAGGCAGAAAGGTGACCAAGCGTGAGTTTGAGCTCCGTCCAAGGAATGAAAAGCAGGGTGCGATGGGTTTTACCCCTGCAGATGTGCTCTACCTTATTATGCCGGACCGTTTCGCGAATGGAAATCCTGACAACGACAATCTCGACGGTTATATCGCAAACCGTCAGGGCGGAGGACGTCACGGTGGTGATCTTCAGGGAATTATGGATCACCTCGATTATATCGATGACCTTGGTGTGACCGCTGTCTGGCTCAATCCTATCCAGTTCAACAAGGGAAACAACTCCCACGGTTATTCGATCTCAGACTATTACCTCGTGGAGCCTCGCCTTGGATCAAACGAAGAGTATTGCGCAATGATTGATGCTGCTCACGCAAAGGGCATCAAGGTGGTTATGGATATGATCTTCAACCACAGCGGAAGCTCGCACTGGTGGATTACCGACGTACCTACTTCAGACTGGTTCAATCAGAATGACCAGGCTGTGAAGACAGGTGAGAGGATAAAGGAGCAGGAAGCTAATCGCGGAAAGCAGCAACAGCAGCAGCGCCAGTTCAGCGGTTATCGCAGGCAGCAGGTACAGATGCCTGCGACTGTAGCTGAGTTCGAGGCGCTTCCACAGGAGCAGAAAGATGCGCTTATCAGACAGCACACCCACAATGAGGATGCATTGGTGACTACAACGCATTACAAGTGGACCCTTCTTGATCCGCACGCACCTCAGACAGAAAAAGACATCCTTGTACAGGGATGGTTCTCAGGTGGAATGCCTGACTTGAATCAGAAAAACCGTCACCTCGGCACTTACCTCATCCAGAACAGTATCTGGTGGATCGAGTACTCGAGAATCGACGGTATCAGAATGGACACCTATCCTTACGCAGACTTTGACTTTATGGCAAGATGGTGCGAGGAGATCAACAACGAGTATCCGGACTTCAACATCGTAGGTGAGGGATGGTATCCGCGTAACTCGGCCGCAGGTTGGTGGCAGGGTGGTTCTACCGTACACAATTCGGACTCAAAGCTCAAGACTGTTATGGACTTTGACCTTACATTCACCACTCAGAACGAGATTCTCAAGGAGAGCAACACAAGCGAAGGCTCAGAGGCAGGACTCTTCAAGATGTATGAGTGCGTGACGCAGGACTTCCTGATTCCGGATCCGAATTATGTGCTCACATTCCTTGACAACCACGACATCGCAAGATTTATGAAGCCTGGCGATCCGATCTGGAAGTTCAAGCAGGGACTTGCTTTCCTCCTTACCACAAGAGGAATCCCACAGATCTATTATGGAACTGAGATTATGATGGGAGTGATCGGCACAGACCAGCTGCGTGCTGACTTCCCTGGAGGATGGGCAGAGGACGAGAAGTCGGCCTTTACTGCAGAAGGCAGGACTCCTGAGCAGAACGAAAGCTGGAACTTTGCAAGCACCCTCCTCAACTGGAGAAGGACTTCAAAGGCTGTGGCAGAGGGTAAGCTCATCCATTATACACCGGACAACAGGACAAAATGCTACGTATATGCCCGTACAAACGGTGACGAGACCGTTCTGGTTATTCTTAACGGCAGCGACACAATGAGACTCGTGGATATGCACAGATTCTCAGAGGTCGTAAAGGACAACACCAAGGGTAAGGATGTAGTGACAGGAGAGGTTGTAGACCTGACTTCCCTCGTGAAGATCGAGCCAAGAGGCGTGTACGTACTTGAACTAAGCAAATAACACTGAAATATGAAGAACATAAGATTGGCATTGGTGGCGGCTATGCTGCTCCTCTTTGCCGGATTCAAAGCTGAAGCTGCTGAAATTCAGCATCTCGATCCTCCTTGCTGGTGGGTCGGAATGAAGAATACAGAACTCCAGATTATGGTTCACGGACCGGAGATCTCAAAGTCAAAAGTGGAGATCAAGTATCCGGGAGTGACCATCAAGGAAGTGGTCAAGACAGAGAACCCTAACTACCTCTTCATCTATCTGAACATCGCTCCTAAGACCAAGCCGGGCAAGATGGACATCGTCTTCAAGGAAGGCAAGGAGAAGACTGTCTATGAGTACGAGCTTCTTCCAAGAAGCAAGAAGGAGGGAGCTGCAGGATTCACTTCTGCTGACGTCCTCTACCTTATCACCCCAGACCGTTTCGCAAACGGTGATCCTTCAAACGACACCATCGGTGGCGCGAGGATGAGCCGTGAGAGATCCGGTGCAAGACACGGTGGAGACATCAAGGGTGTGACAGACAACCTCGATTACATCAAGGACCTCGGCGTGACAGCCATCTGGCTCAACCCTGTACAGGAAAACAATGCCAACACCTATCACGGCTACGCGATCACAGACTTCTACGACGTTGACCCTCGTTTCGGTACAATGGCGGAGTACATCGAGATGATCGACAAGGCACACGAGAAGGGCCTGAAGGTGGTTATGGATATGATATTCAACCACTGCGGAAGCTCACACTGGTGGATGAGCGACCTTCCTACAGGTGACTGGCTCAACTTCAACAACACATTCGTGCCTACAAGCCACCAGAAGTGGACTCAGGTAGACCCTCACGCTGCACCGTCAGAGAGAAAGCTTTTCACAGACGGTTGGTTCAATGCCGGAATGCCTGACCTGAACCAGAAGAACCCTCTTGTGAGCGACTATCTTATCCAGACATCTACCTGGTGGATCGAGTACGCAAGAATCGACGGCATCCGTCAGGATACACACCCTTATATGGATGCTGAATTTGCTGCAAAGTGGTGTAAGGCTACAATGGACGAGTACCCTGAATTCAATATCACAGGTGAGACCTGGTACCCTGTGGGCAGTGGTTTCCCAGCTTGGTGGCAGAAGAATTCGAAATTCAGCCCTATCAACAGCAACCTTACTTCGGTAATGGACTTCAACCTTGCGTTCATTGTTCCGACTGCGTTTACAGACACAAACATTCCTGACGACGGAAAGGCTCAGGGTCTGTTCAATATCTACGTTTCGATGGCGAACGACTTCCTTTATCCGGATCCGAACAGCGTCCTCATATTCCTTGACAACCACGACCTCGGACGATTCTCGACTACCGAGGACGTAGGTCTGAACAAGTACAAGCAGGGTGTTGCCTTCATCCTCACTACCCGTGGTATCCCGCAGATTTACTACGGTACTGAGCTGCTCTTTACAGGTACAAAGCAGCAGGGTGACGGTGTCATCCGTAAGGATATGCCGGGCGGTTGGGAAGGTGATGAAAGGTCAGTCTTCACAGCTGAGGGCAGAACCGCTGAGGAAAATGAGGCGTGGAACTATATGAGCCGCATCCTCAACTGGCGTCAGAACTCGAAGGCGGTGAAGCACGGCTCGCTGATTCAGTACGCTCCGCTTCACGATCACGGAGACTGCTATGTATATGCAAGAATCAAGGATGACGAGACCGTTCTCGTGGTTCTCAACGGCTCTGACAACGATGTGACCATCGATATGTCGAGATATGACGACGTGATGAAGAACTTCACCGCAGGTGTGGACGTGATCACAGGCGAGACCTTCGACCTCACAGGTACCCTCGATGTGCCGGCAAGAGGTACATATATCTTCGATCTTAAGGAGCTTGCTCCTAAGGCTCCTACATCGGTGAACATTCCTGCTCCTGAGTACGCGCAGTTCTCAGAGGGCCTGATCGACAACATCACAGCTCAGGGATGGCTCAAGGAGATCCTTGTACGCCAGCAGGAAGGCCTTACAGGTCATCCTGAGGCTATGGCCTATCCTTACAACTCTTGCCTGTGGGCAGGAGAACTTGAGAGAGACTCAGAGTCTCGTGGTGCTGACTGGTGGAGATTCGAGCAGACTGCATACTATCTTGACGGAATGACCAGACTCGGTTATCTTCTCGATGACGAGAAGTTCCTCAAGATCTGGCAGGAGAATATAGAATATGTACTCGCACATCCGCTTCCTGCAAAGAAGGGTATCGACATCGAGACCCAGAAGAAGATGGAGCAGGAGCGCAGAGGTCAGAGAGGTGGCCAGCGCGGCAACTTCGATGCTCAGGTGTCTGCAGACCCACGCCTTCGCCAGAGAATGGCAGCTCAGCAGGCCCGCCGCGAGAAGCAGATGCGAATCAATGCTATAGACCGTCCTGAAGGACGTCTCGGCCCTGAGACCAGTTCTATGGCCTGGCCGTTTGCAGTGTTCTTCAGAGCAGTACAGGCTTATTATGAAGTTACAGGTGACCCACGCATTCCTGAGGCACTTGAGAAGAACTATCTCTCATATCCTGTTGAGGAACTCGGAATGGACCGTTTCGTAGTCAATGTGGAGGGAATCCTCTGGACATATTCGATCACCAAGAATCCTGCTCTTCTTGACCTTGCGATCAAGGCTTGGGATGAGGACGCTTCAAACCTTACACAGGAGACTTGTCTTGATGATTCAGAGTTCCATATGCATGGTGTGACTATGAACGAGCTGATGAAGATCCCTATGATCCTCTACGCTCACACCGGTAAGGAAGAGTACCTCCAGGCAGCCCTCAAGGCTGATTACAAGATGGAGACTCCTAATATGCTCATCGACGGAATCAACTCCAGCACAGAGGCCCTCGCAGGCAATGACCCTCTTGCAAGCCACGAGACTTGTGACGTGACAGACTACACCTGGACTATGGGTTACTACCTTATGACTACAGGAGATGCACAGTGGGCTGACAGGATAGAGAAGGGTATCTTCAACGGCGGACTTGGAGCCATTACCAAGGACTTCCGTTCAATGCAGTACTTCTCTTGCCCTAACCAGTTCATCGCGACAGGTAACTCTAACCACAATGGCTTCAAGTATGGTCTGACTTGGATGGCTTATCGTCCTATCCACGAGACAGAGTGCTGCATCGGCAACCTTCACAGATATATGCCTAACTATGTAGCCAGAATGTGGCTGAAAGACAAGAAGGGCCACCCTGTGGCTGCCCTTTATGGCCCGTCATCAGTGGTTTACGACCTTGGAGAAGGCGTTACTGTGAAGATTGATGAGATCACAGAGTATCCTTTCGAGGAGCAGATCAAGTTCAAGTTTACATTCTTCAAGGATGGAAAGAGGTCGAACGAGTCCCACGCTATGGATTTCACTTACAGGATTCCAGGCTGGTGCAAGGCTGCTGAGGCAGGATTCCGCACAGAAAGCAAGGAGTGGAAGAGCGGTGAGGTATTCACGGTAAGACTTCCTATGCAGATCGAAGTTGTGGATAACCCTGTTCAGGGAAAATGTATCCAGAGGGGTCCTATCGTCTACTCATATGCTATCCCTGCAAACTGGGTTGAGGACACAAAGATCTATGACAATCTTGCAGGCAAGGTGTCGGCTAACCCTGATTTCAAGAGCTGGGAACTTACTCCTGCAGGCAAGTGGAACTACGGACTTGTGGAGAATATGCTCAGAGGCCTCAGAGTACAGAGAACAGGCAGCAAGGGCTTCCCATTCGATCCGGAGTCAGTGCCTGTGAAGATCAGAGTACCTGTGAAGGCAGTCAAGGGATGGACCCTCAAAGAGGACAGATTCACCCCTGCACTTCCTGAGACTGTAGAGGCGGAGAGTGATGAGATCCAGTTCATCGAGCTCGTGCCTTACGGCAGTACTACACTTCGACTCACCACTTTCCCTGTGTTTGAGTAAGAAAAGCACTTAATTACATAACATTAAACAGATTATAATGAAAATCAAGAGACTTTTAGCGGCCTTTTTTGCGGGTCTGCTTGCCCTTACCAGCGCTGTTGCAGCCGAAAATGATCCTGTCGCAAATCCAAAGGCACAGGTCATTGCAGGCAATGCGCGATTTACAGTACTGACAGACAGACTCATCCGAATGGAGTGGGCTGAGAACGGTCAGTTCGAGGATAACGCAACACTTGCAATCATCAACAGAAACCTTCCTGTACCGGCATTCACCACTACAAAGACAGGTGAAGGCGTGCAGATCAAGACAGGTGCCGTCACTTTGAAATATAACGGAAAAGGAAAGTTTGACCAGAGCAACCTTTCTGTGACCTTCAAGCTCAACGGCAAGACCGTGACCTGGCATCCGGGAAAAGAGGACACAGGCAACCTTATGGGAACAGCCCGTACCCTCGACGGATGTATGGGACCTGAGAAAATCAACAACAACGACCCGATGGAGCTTGGTATCGTTTCTCGTGACGGCTGGGCTATCGTTGACGAGAGCCAGCGTCATATATTCGTGAAGGACGACTCTGATTGGGGAGAATGGGTGCAGGCAAGACCTGAGGGTGATGTCCAGGACCTTTATATCTTCGCATATGGCCACGACTACACTGCAGCCCTTGCAGACTTCACAAAAGTGGCCGGAAAGATTCCTCTTCCTCCTAAGTACGTGTTCGGTTACTGGTGGAGCCGCTATAAGGCATATTCAGCTGACGAACTCATCGACCTCGGTAAGGAGTTCCGCAGCAGAAATATCCCTATGGACGTGATGATCATCGATATGGACTGGCACGAGACCTGGCAGAGAAGCTCACGTACTCACCGCAGGGACGAGTTTGGCCAGAGCATAGGTTGGACAGGCTATTCTTGGAACAGGGACCTCTTCCCTGACACTAAGGGCTTCCTTGCAGAGCTCCACGATATGGGCTTCAAGACAGCTCTCAACCTCCATCCTGCATCAGGTATCAGCGTGAGAGAGGACAGCTATGAGGATTTTGTGGCTGACTATCTTTCAAGAACAGACGACTATGACGGTCCGGAAGGCTACATCTACAAGGGTGGCGAGAAGATCACTGACAAGAGAACTGCAGTAAAGGGTTACCGCGCTACAGTGCCTTTCAGAATGTCGCAGCAGGAGTGGGCTGACGCTTACTTCAATTCTGTGATCCATCCGCTTGAGGCAGAAGGAATCGACTTCTGGTGGCTTGACTGGCAGCAGTGGAAGCTCAGCAAGTATGTTGACAACCTCAGCAATACATTCTGGCTCAACTACACCTTCTTCAACGACAAGGTAAGACGCAACCGCGACAAGTCTGCAGAAGAGAGCGAGAGACCTATGACATACCACCGTTGGGGTGGTCTCGGAAGCCACCGCTATCAGCTCGGCTTCTCGGGTGACACACACATTCTTTGGGATGTGCTCGGCTATCTTCCATATTTCACAGCTACAGCCTCTAACGTGGGTTACGGCTATTGGGGCCACGACCTCGGCGGCCATATGCAGAGAGGCCAGATTCCTACTGATCCTGAACTCTACACAAGATGGCTCCAGTACGGAGTGTTCTCTCCACTGTTCAAGACTCACTGTACAAGCTCAGAGATCATCGAGAGACGTATCTGGACATTCGAGAACCATTATGAGCATATGAAGGACGCATTCGAGCTCCGCTATGCTCTCACTCCATATATCTACGACGCTGCAAGACAGACCTACGACACGGGTGTATCACTCTGCCGTCCTATGTACTACTCTAACCCTGAGAAGGCTGAGGCTTACGACTACAAGGAGCAGTATATGTTCGGAGACAACATCCTCGTGGCTACAGTATGTCAGCCTGTGGACACTCTCACAGGTGTAGCAAAGAGAGATGTATGGTTCCCTGCAGGCAATGACTGGTATGATATGGCTCATCTCCAGATGATCAAGGGCGGAAGCAAGAAGACCCTTGAGTACACTATCGCAGAAAACTGCTGGTTCGTGAAGGCCGGTGCGATCATCCCAATGGCTCACGAGGGCATCCAGAACCTCCAGGACAAGACAAATGCCCTCCGCATCTATGTGGCTCCGGGCAAGGGCAAGTCTACATACAGACATTATGAGGATGACGGCGTAAGCCAGGCATACGAGACAGACTATGCTACAACCGACATCACCAAGAATGCTACATCGTCATCTTGCACAGTGACAATCGGAGCACGCAAAGGCTCTTACAAGGGTATCGACGCTCAGAGAGACCTTACAATCGTTCTCGGCGGTCTCAGCAAGAAGCCTGCTTCAGCTAAGATCGGTGCAGAGAACCTTGAGGTAACCTACGACGCAGCTTCCAAGGAAGCAAGCGTGAAGCTTCCTGTACTCCAGGCAGATTCACCTGTAACTGTTGTCATCAAGTACTAAGGCTATATGAAAAGATTTTTCTACTTATCAATATTGCTCGTAGCAGCTGCTTGTGCAGGGCCGGAATTCGACCCTGCCAAGGTGGCTGATGCAGATGCAACCCAGGTTGCTCACGTTGAGCCGCTGTCCTGGTGGACAGGAATGAAGACACCTCTCCAGCTTCTTGTCAATGGAGAGAACATCTCGGCGTACGACCTGACAATAGAAGGTGGCAGGGGAGTCTCTGTAAAGGAGATCCACAAGGCAGACAGCCCTAACTACGTCTTTGTAGATGTTGAGGTAAGTGCCAATGCAGCCCCCGGAACCTACTACCTTGTATTCAGCAAGGACGGCCAGTCATTCAAGTGGCCGTACGAGATCGCTGCACGTGAGGCGGGCTCGGCAGAGCGCGCAAGCTTCACAACTGCGGATATGGTCTATCTCATTATGCCGGACCGCTTTGCCAACGGTGACCCGGGCAATGACTCTACAGATGACACAGCTGAGGACGCAGACAGAACAAGACTCGGCGGCCGTCACGGAGGTGACATCCAGGGTGTGATCGACCATCTCGATTATATCGCTGAGCTCGGAGCGACAGCAATATGGGCGACTCCGTTCCTCCTCGACGACGCAAGAAGAGGGTCGTACCACGGCTATGCCGCTTCGGATTATTACAAGATCGACCCTCGTTTCGGAACAAACGACCTTTATAAGGAATATGTTGACAAGGCTCACGAGAAGGGCATCAAGATCCTTATGGACATCGTGACCAACCACTGTGGAAGCGAGCACTGGTGGATGAAGGACCTCCCTTTCGAAGATTGGGTACATCAGTTCCCTTCATACACAGGTACAAACGGCAAGTTCTCTACCCATATGGACCCTAATGCCTCTGAGAGAGACCTGAACTACCACGAAAGCGGCTGGTTCTCACGCGCAATGCCGGATATGAACCTTGACAATCCTTACGTACTGAAGTATTTCCAGCAGTGGGGTATCTGGTGGATTGAGTTCTCAGGCCTGGACGGCTTCAGAGTCGACACTTATCCTTACAACGAGAAGCAGCCTATGGCTGACTGGTGTGCGGCTATCGTCAACGAGTACCCGAACTTCAATATAGTAGGTGAGTGCTGGACCGGAAACATCCCTCAGCTTGCATACTGGCAGGGTGGAAACGCCAACAACGACGGCTTCAACTCGAACCTTCCGTCAATTATGGACTTCCCGCTTCACGATGCCATCCGTTCAGGTCTGGCACCGGCTCAGCAGGGCAGAAACTCAAGAGGCGGAAGCATATCCAGAGTATATGACATCCTTGCAAATGACTTCATCTATCACGACCTTTCGAAGATGCTCATCTTCCCTGGCAACCACGACACAGACCGTATCGGAGATGTTGTCGGAAAGTCAGCATCAAAGCAGAAGATTGCAATGGCTATGATGGCTACAATGCGTGGTATCCCGCAGATCTTTGCAGGTGACGAGATGATGTTCGTGTCAAAGGATCCTCGTTCGGGACATCCTGGTCTGAGAGTTGACTTCCCGGGCGGTTGGCCGGGAGACGAACTTGACTGGTTTACAGAGGCAGGAAGAAAGGAGATGACAGTAAACACTGCAGGTGATGAGGTCGAGAAAGGCCAGGCTGCAGACCTGTTTGACTATGTCAGCCACCTCTTCCAGTGGAGAAAGACCAAGGAAGTGATCCACAGCGGCAAGACCCTTCATTTTATGTCAAGAGGCAATAACTACGGCTACTTCCGTTACAATGACACAGATGCTGTGTTTGTCTTCGTAAATGCATCAGCAGAGCCTGTGAATGTCCCTTGGTCGACATATGCAGAGATCGGCGAGAGCCTCAAGGACGGCAAGGATGTGATCACAGGAGAGCCGGTAGCTATAACTGACGAGACTGTAGTTGCCCCTGAAACAGTTCTCATCGTTGAATTCAAAAGATAGATTCTATGTTTAGGAATATATTGACAATAGTCGCCGTATCTCTCGGCCTTGCATACGCGGCGGCCGCTGAGACGGTCCTGTACCCGGCAGTGCCGGGTATGAGGACGAGCGAGGTGTATTCCATCGCTGTCAACGGCGAAAATGCCTGGGTTGAGGCAGTTGGTCCGGGTGGAATGGAAGACCTTCACACCTTGAACTTCTCTGCGGAAGGCAAGCAGACTATCGTCATCTCAGTAAATGAGGACATAGAAAGCTACACAATCCAGCCCAAAAGCTATGGAATAAAGGGAGAGACCGACGGCAAGACTCTTACAGTCAGCATTGACGAGCCGATGAAACTTTACATCAGGATCAACAATCTCCCTTATCTTGCAGTCTTCGCCAACCCTCTTGAAAAGAAAGCGCCTTCAAAAAAGGACAAGAATGTGGATTATTATGGCCCGGGCAATCACGATGTGGGAGAAATCAACGTCCGTGACGGCCAGACCATATATATAGCAGGAGGTGCGAATGTCAACGGTCGCCTCGTCGGCACAGCGAAGAACGTCACAATCTGCGGACGTGGCTCGTTTACAGGCAACGCCAGACTCAACGATTGCGAAAACCTTGTGGTCGATGGCATATATATGAGGAATACCCGCGGCTGGGCGAATACCATCACAAACAGCGTCAACACGACATATCACAATGTAAAGATATTCAGCCACACAGGTGTGTGGGGTCTTGACGGCATCAATCCGGTGTCCTGCAAGGGCTTTGATATAGATGACTGCTTCATCCGTACAAGAGACGACTGTATCGCCATCAAGTCCAACGGCGATCCAGAGAAATTTGACCTCAGCTCCCGTGATATAACCATCCGCAACAGCACAATGGTCGGTTGGGACCACGCGGACGGTGTCACTCTTGGCTTTGAGCTCAATGGTGGTGTGGTAGAAAACATCAAAGTCTATAACTGCGACATCTTGTCTGCAAGAGGTTCGGGAAGAACCGGCGGTCACGCTGCTTTCAGCATCGTCTGCGACGGAGCATCAGAGGTGAAGAACATCTTCTTTGAAGACATCCGTGTGGAGGCTGCCATCGAGTACAAGAACCTTGAGATCATTCTTACAGAGGCTGAACGCTATGGAAACGGCAGAATGGGCTCTATTTCCGGAGTCTATCTCAAGAACATCTCCTGGGAGAACGCCTTCAAGCCATTCACTATCGTAGGACATCCTACAAAGTATGTTGAGAATGTGGTGTTCACAAACTGCTATGTCGGCGGCAGGCTCCTGACAGGAGTCGAAGATGCAGATTTCCAGATAGAATTTACCAGAGACATCGTATTTGTTCCCGGTGGAAAAGTAAAATATGAAAGATATCCTGAACAGGACGGAGAAATCAAGTCAAGAGTTTCCGGTCAGAGAAGGATACAGAGATAAACCATTAATGCATCTTGTTGGTTAGTAATGCATTAAAAATGTCGGTCTGGTTGTGAAATCAGACCGACATTACCTTATTATTACGGTAAGAACTTATTACTTTCTTAGGATATAGTACTGATAAGGCTCCATAGCCATCTCCATAGTAGGAACGATAGTCTCGCCTGTCATAAGATCAGTAACTTCCTTTCCGAGGAAATCAAGCGGAACCCTTACAGTAGCTGCTTCGTTCTTGGTGTTTACCATCACTGTAAGCATTTCGCCCTTTGAATTCTTGTAAGTCATCTTGGCCACATTACCTGTGTTTGCAAAGACAGGATCAGCTACTCGAACGTCTCTTGTGCTGTTGAATGCCTGCATAACCTTGATGTACTCTTCAGTGTAGGCCTTGTTTGAGTCCCACTTCATCACATTGTTAGAGAAGAATGACAATGACTTGCTGTAACCGATCTCCTGTGAACTGTAGATGAGAGGGCAACCCTCAAGCATAGTTGCAGTCACGAAAGCCGCCATAGCTCCTCTTTCGCCGCCATAACGTGAAATAGGGGACTCCTCTGAAGCAGTGTCGTGGTTGATGATGTATCTCATTCTGGTCTTTCCTTCAGGCACGTTCGCCATATCCTTGTTGAACGCCTCGAAGAGAGTGGATGCACCACCTTTCCCTCCGAATACATTCTCGAGAGTACCAGGAAAACTCCACGCATACATTATGTCAAAACCTACCTCATAGAGCCAGCTCTTGTCACCCTCGGCAAGGAGGATGATGTCTGAATCGAGTGTTCTGAGGTATGCAAGAGCCTCAGTCCAGAAATCCTGAGGGACTCCCTCGGCATAGTCACAGCGGAAACCGTCTATTCCAGCCTCTGTCACCCAGAAAGCCATTGCGTCCTTCATAGCCTGTCGCATCTCAGCATTGCCGTAGTTGAGGTCAGCAACGTCAGTCCAGTTGAAACCTGGAGGGGAGATGATGTTTCCTGATGCGTCAGTTGAGTGCCATCCCTTGTTCTTTGTCCAAGGATTGTCCCACGATGTGTGGTTCGCGATCCAGTCAAGGATGACCTTCATACCGAGGTCGTGAGCCTTCTTTACAAGGTTCTTGAGGTCATCGAGGGTACCATACTGAGGATGAACCTTTGTGAAGTCCTTGATGCAGTAAGGAGAGCCGATGGCCTTCTCCTTGCCCTGCTCGCAGATAGGCATAAGCCAGATCACGTCTACACCGAGGTCCTGGATGTTCTCAAGACGTGCGGTAATCGCGTTAAGCTGGTTGGTTGTAGCAAAAACGCGTGGGTTAGCTTCATAGAAGACATAGGAAGCATCCGGCTTTTCGTTAGGGTCGCCGACCGGTTTCTGCTCCTGAGGCTTCTCAGAACAACTGACTGCGCCCATAAAGAACGCAGTCAGTATATAGAGTAATGATAAATTCTTGAAATTCATATGAATTATTCAATAGGTGTAACGCCTTCAGCAGTAACTGTGAGGAAGTAGTCACGGTCAGCTCTTACGTTGTAGTCAGTAAGCTGTGTACCGCCACCGTTGTTGTTGAAGATGAGGTTGCAAGAGCCGCCGAAGTTAGCTGCAGGAACTGTGAACACCTTGTACTCCTTGCCATCTACAGTCTCTGTAGCGTATGTTCCGCCTGGCCATCCGCCAAATGCCTCGCCGTCTCCCCAAGAGTAAAGTGTGATTGCCTCCCAACCTGTCTGGTCGTCAACGTAGATCTTTACATCAGGAGCTGCTCCGAGCTCAGCTGCAGTCTCACCTGCGATGATGAAGTTGTATCTTGCGCTGGTCACTGCAGGGCAGTCGTACTGAGTGCCGTTGTTGTCATTCATAATAGGGTTGTAATCCAGTTCGTAAGCCTCAGCTTCAACATCGATGCGTGCGTATGGAACGCCACCGAGAGTCACGAAGTTCTCGAGCTGAGTACCAGGCCAGCTGCCGAATACCTCAGATGCACCCCAAGCGTAGATGTATGTAGCTGCATAACCAGTGTTGTCCTGGATGAAGAAAGTAACTGCTACAGGCTCAGCTGGAGTCTCTGGCTCCTCTGGTGTTTCAGGCTCCTCCGGAGTCTCAGGAGTTTCAGGCTCTTCTGGAGTCTGACCAGGAGTTGTGCGGTTGAATGGATCTGCAATCACCTCACAATCCTTCTCGTTGTAGATTACATAGAAGTGGTCAACTACCTCTGCGCTGAATACTACCGGCATATCTGCAGTCTGTGTGCCGCCGCCGTTGTTGTTGAAGATGAGATTCTGCTCCTTGCCCTCAACGTCAGCGATTGCATACTCGAAGTAAGTGTACTCAACGTCAGCGATGATCTCTGTGCCTGTAGGCTGTGCGCCTGGCCAGCTGCCGCCGAGGTTGTTCTCAGTACCCCACTGGTAGAGAGCTACTGCTTCCCAACCTGCCTGGTTATCAGCGTACACGCGGATTGTTCCCTCGTGCTCTGGGAGCTTCTGAACAGGCTTGATAGGGTTGTCGATAGCTTCCCAATCCTTCTCGTTGAAGATTCTGAAGAAGTGGTCAACAACGTCTGAGCTGAATGTTACAGGGATGTCAGCAGTCTGGATGCCGCCACCGTTGTTGTTGAAGATAAGGTTCTGAGCCTTGCCGTCAACGTCCTCAACCTTGTACTCGAAATAGATGTACTCAACCTCTGAAATCACCTCAGTACCTGTAGGCTGTGCACCTGGCCAGCTGCCTCCGAGGTTGTTCTCAGTACCCCACTGATAGAGAGCTACTGCCTCCCAGCCTGCCTGGTTGTCAACATACACGCGGATAGTACCTGGGTGCTCTGGAAGTGTCTCTACTTCATCCTTTACAGGCTCACCCCACTGTGACACCACTACGCTTGTTCTCTGGCCTGCACTTGCGTTAGAAGTGTAGGTGGCAAGCTCTTTCTTTGTTGTGAGTGACAGACCTGAGTTTGCTGAATAGAACCAGAATCCGTCGCCAAGAGATGTACCCTCAACGAAATCGTTTGGATCGAGGTACACACCGAAGATGTTGATATTGATTGATGACTGAGTAAGACGCCATTTCGCATCAGCTACGTATGACTCTGGCTCTGCGCCGTTGAAAGGTCCGCAGATGTAGATGTCGTCAGCATCATACACTCCGTTAGGGAGCTTAGCCTCGATCAGGATCTTCTGGGCATCTGTTTCAAATGCATATTTGCCCACTGGCTCTGAATCACCGAGGTCACAAGCTGCGAAGAGAGTGACGAAAGGCAAAAGCATCAAGAATTTCAAATACTTTTTCATGGTTTTACGATATTAATTTAAATGGTTATAAGCGAAATAGATATTCCTAATAGTTAAAGGTAGAGACTTTTTGCATCACTTTTCATCTGATACCACCGATTAAGACGTGACCGGTGAATTTCAATGGTTGAATGGTATAAATAGATGGGTCTGTCAACGCTTTAGTACAACTTCTTCTGCGACTTTCTGCAGATATGAGGCTTTTTCAGGCTCGATGCCGCACTCGGTGACAGTACCCTTGAAAGGCTCTCCGGTGATCAGAAGATAGTTCACGCAGGCCTTCAGATAAGCGCCGTAATGTGACTGATGCTTGTTGTCTGTGTCGTAAAGTCTGATTGCCTTGTTTCCGTTGTATGCAACCTCGAATGCGTCTCCGATAGGCGAGACTTCAGCACCGTTCTGAATGGCAAGTCTTTGTGCTCCCTCTCTGAGAAGTCCGGTGAATGTTCCGAAGTCCCCGAAACCTCCGAACCTTCCCGAAGGGTAGGCCCAGGTCTGCTCCATAACCAGTCTGCAGTCAGGAGAAGATTCCAGGACAAGGCTGGAAAGCGTCAGGTAATCTTCTGCTACCTTGCTGTGTGTTTCTGGATCTGCAGCATATCTTGCCGGAGTCTGGCTCTGATCCTGAAGAAATACGATGTCATAACCGCCCTGGCCGGCTGCGTCCCTTGTCAGGGTCCTGCCTATGTGCTGCCCTAAGGTCTGGCCTCCCTTGAGGCTGGCCCTGATGTCGAAATAATGTCTCTGACTCCACGCGATCTCCTTCAGCATAGAAGGAACGTTCGAGAAATATGTGAATGAATTGCCTATGCACAGGATGCGGGTGGTGTCGCAAGGGACCGAAGTGCCATAGTCCTGAAGATAGGCGCCGTTGAATCCGTGGTGCACCAGACCGATCGCTCCGTCAGCTGCTTCGCGGGACTGAGGCACGCCGCTGCAGGTGAAGTCTCCGACTGCGCGGAATCTTATCTTGAGGCCATCTTTTCTGACGGGCCTGCTGAGTGTAATTGTCTGATACACACTGGTGTACTCGTGTGGTTCGCCTTCCCCTATGCCGCTGCACCTGAATGAGTAGCAAAGAGTCGGGTCTTCAGGTACAGGCATTACATTTTCTTCAACATATTTCCATTTTCCACCCTCAAGATACTCGATTATGAAGTACTTCGGAGAGGCCGGGTTGCTGATGATGGCTGCCTCGACTTCAATGCTGCTGCCTTTTCCTATGCCCTCAGAAGGCATACAGAAGAGGAGGCAGTCGTCCTTGGTCAAGGTGCTTACGAACGGGTTGCCGTTCCTGTCGGTGAATGTCAGCTGCTCCGTACTTCCGTCCGCCCTTTTGGCTGTGATGAAGGCGGGGGAGCCGTTCATTGACCTTATCACGTGAGGCTCGTTCACCCATTTCTCAGCGTACAGCGGAGTGTTCCTTTCGTTGAATATCCATCGTGCCGGGAAGGTGTTGCCGGAGGTCACCGGCCTGCCGCATTGGGTGAAGATGAGTGCGGATGCCGTCAAGGCAAACGAGACGAGTGTGCGTATGATTCTCATATATCTTTATTTTACGACAATATGCGAAATTTTCTTCGGTTCGCGAGCGTGTCTGACCATATAGACAGGTGAACTGCCTTTTTTGATAGGTGAAATGCGGGAATTTGTATATCTTTGCGAAAATTGAAGGCGTATATATGAGTTCATTTGTTATAGAAGGCGGCCACAAACTCAGTGGCACTATCAGACCGCAGGGAGCCAAGAATGAGGCCCTGCAGGTAATCAGCGCGGTGCTTCTCACAAAGGAGAAGGTCACTATCTCCAATGTGCCGGAGATCCTCGACGTCCGCAACCTCATCCTTCTTCTTGAGGGAATGGGAGTAAAGGTGACAAGACACGAAAAGGGAGTCTACACCTTCCAGGCCGATGAGATCGACACGGACTATGTGGCAAGTGCAGACTTTGTGGGCAAATGCGCAAAGCTGCGCGGCTCGGTTATGGTAGTGGGACCGCTTCTGGCCCGCTTCAGGAGCGCATATTTCCCAAAACCGGGCGGTGACCAGATCGGCCGCCGCAGGGTGGACACCCACATCCTCGGATTTATGAACCTCGGTGCCGCCCAGGAATATGATATGGACAAGAAGGCTTTCTACCTCCACGTTCCGCAGGGAAAGTCGCTTGAAGGAAAATATATGCTTCTTGACGAGGCGTCCGTGACCGGTACTGCCAACATTGTTATGGCGGCAGCCTTGGCCAAGGGCGTGACAACCATCTACAACGCAGCCTGCGAGCCGTACCTTCAGCAGCTGTGCAAGATGCTCGTGAGAATGGGTGCAAAGATCGAAGGAATAGGATCCAACCTGCTGACAATCACCGGAGTGGAGAATCTTGGCGGTACTGAGCACAGGATTCTTCCGGATATGATCGAGATCGGTTCCTTCATCGCTATGGCGGCAATGAACCGCAGCTGCATCACCATAAAGGATGTGGCATATGATGAGTTGGGTATGATTCCGGATGTGTTCCGCAAGCTGGGTGTCAACCTTGAGAGAAGAGGTGATGACATATATATACCTGAGCAGGAAAGCTACGTCATCGATTCGTTCCTCGACGGTTCGATCCTTAATATCGCCGACGCTCCGTGGCCGGGCCTTTCGCCTGACCTTCTGAGCGTTATCCTGGTAACTGCGACCCAGTGCAAGGGAAGCGTGCTGATCCATCAGAAGATGTTCGAGAGCAGGCTCTTCTTTGTCGACAAGCTCATCGATATGGGAGCGCAGATCATCCTCTGTGACCCTCACAGGGCGGTGGTGGTAGGACACGACCACAAGTACAGGCTCCGTGCAGGAAATATGACCTCGCCGGACATCCGTGCCGGTATCGCCCTCCTTATCGCGGCGATGTCCGCCAACGGTACGAGCGTTATCAGCAACATCGAGCAGATCGACCGAGGATATGAGGACATCGACATCCGTCTGAACGCCCTCGGAGCAAAGATCACCAGACAGTAACATCAGGGACTTTGTCATTTCGAGCTTGACGAGACATCTTTTAATAACACCGATATGAGACGAATAATCACTTTTTTTGCGGCAATGTCCGTATGTGCAGGACTTTCTGCGCAGACACACTACGTTGATTCAGAAAACAAGGATATGCTCCGTCCTTTCACCACAACTGGAGCCGAGCGCACCGAGATCGTACTTCCGCAGGTGAACGGCTATAATGTATATAAGGCTGACCTTCATATACATACGTTCTATTCTGATGGCCAAGTGTCGCCTCAGTTCCGTGTTTCCGAAGCTTGGAGGGACGGCCTTGACGTGATCGCGATTACAGACCACATCGAGTACCGCGTACACGATGCTTCGATGGCTGAATATCTTGATGTGAAACGTCACAAGGATGACAAGAAGGTGGATTTCAACGTGTCTATGAAGATTGCACAGAAGGATGCTCCGGCTTATGGCATCACTGTGATTCCCGGTACAGAGATTACCCGAGACGCTGTCACTGTCGGTCACTACAACGCTCTTTTCTCTACTGACAACAACCTCGTCTATGATGAGGATCCGATGGTCGCAATCAAGAATGCAAAGGCTCAGGGAGCCCTTGTGATGCACAATCATCCTGGCTGGAGGCATAAGGATATGGTGCCTTCGGAGTTCGAGCAGAAAGTCTACGCTGCAGGTCTGATCGACGGAATCGAGATTATGAACACGGATGAGTTCTACCCTCAGGCTATCGACAGGGCGCTCGAGCACGGCTTCTTTATGTCTTCGAACACAGACGTGCACGGAGCTACTTCAGATGACTATCTTTCAAGAGGTTACTATAGGAATATGACCTTCATTCTCGCGAAGGAGAATACCCTTGAGGCACTTCGCGATGCTCTTGAGCAGCGCCGCACCCTTGCATATTCCTATGGGATGATTGCAGGCGAGGAGAGCCTTCTCAAGGACTTCTTCAATGCTTCTGTTTCGTGCAGAGTGCTTCAGAACAATGACAACGGAAGCAAGAGAGTAGCTTTGACAAATAACTCTTCACTGTCGTACTACCTCCGTTTCGGTGATGCAAACCCTGTAGTGCTTGCACCTTTCACAACATTGAGGCTCACAACCGACAAGAACGGAGCCCTCGAATTTGTAGTAGAGAATATGTGGATGTCAGAGAAGGGACATCCGACAATCAAGCTTTAGTTTATTTCTTACGGATTACATTCAGGCCGTCGCGCAGGGGGATGATGACAGACTCCACGCGGCGGTCTTTTGACACCATATCGTTGAAGCGGGCGATGCCGAGGGTCTGCTTGTCCTGCGGGAGCGGGTCCTGGCAGACCTTGCCGTCCCATATGACGTTGTCGGCGAGGATGAGGCCGCCGGGGCGGACCATATCGAAGACGAGGTCATAATATTCACAATATTCGCGTTTGTTGGCGTCCATATATACGATGTCATACATCCTGCCTTCGGCCGCGAGCTTCTTGACGCTTTCCTTGCAGTCGCCGATGTGAAGGGATATGACTTCGCTCAGGCCGGCGCGTTCGAACCCCTCAAGGATGAGGTCTTCAAGCTCGTCGTTGAGCTCGAGGGTGTCCAGATGACCGCCTTCCGGAAGAGCTGATCCCATACATATCGCAGAATAGCCGGTGAATGTACCGAGTTCGAGGATGTCCTTCGCTCCTGTCATCTGCACCAGCATACGCATAAGCTGGCCCTGGATGCTGCCTGAGAGCATTCTGGCGTGGTTTGTCCTTATGTGTGTCTGTTTTGTCACCCATTTCAATGCTTCGCTTTCGGGGGTGGCGTGCTGCTCGATATATTTGTAGATCTGCTCCATATTCCTATATCCTTTAGATGTAGATGAGTCTTGAGAGGTTCGACTTGTCGAATATTCTTATTGCCATTTCGCGCACTTCTTCGGCTGTGATGGCTTCCACGAGGGATCTGTTTTCCTTGCCTGAACTTACTTTTCCATAGGCCAGGAGGTCCTTGCCCATTGACAGGCACTGGGTCTCTCCGTTGTCGCTGCTGATGGCGAGCTGGCCCAGGAGCTGCTTCTTCGCTGCCTTCAGCTTGCGCTCGGACAGCGGCTCAGCCTGCAGCTTCGCGATCTCCTTGTCGATGGCCTTGAGGCATTTCTCGAGGTTTGCCTTGTCGCAGCCGAGGGTGATTGTCACAAGACCTGTGTCTGAGAACTGTGTGTAGCCGCATTCCACTCCGTAGACCCAGCCGTTCTTCTCGCGGAGAATCGAGTTCAGGATGGAGTTGGTGGCCGGGCCTCCCAGGATGTTGCACAGCAGGACTGTCGCCAGTCTTTCGCGTTTCTCGTAAAGAGACGGGGCAAGGCCTCCGATGACGCAGTTGGCCTGGTGATTTCTCTTGCTGATAGTCTTTTCGAACTGCTCTGTGGATGGCTTGGAGTAGTTTCCGCAGTGGTGCGGGGCGTCTGTTCTTGCTGAACATTCCTGTTTTGCCGGGCATTCTGTCGGGTCTGTGCCGAAGTACTTGCCGGCAAGTTTGAGCACGTCCTTTTCCATTTTCGCTTCGTCGATGTCGGCGACGATGGAAAATGCCATCCTGCAAGGCTGGAACTTCTCCTTGGTGAATTTCAGAAGCTCCTCGCGGGTGATCTTCTTCACTGAAACTGTGGTTCCGAGGATGTTGCCGCTGAGGGGGTGGCCTTTGAAGATCATCTCCTCGAATCTGTCGTAGATGTCTTCGGAAGGGGTGTCCTTGTAGGAGTGGATTTCGTCGGTCACGACTCCTTTTTCTGTCTGGATTTCGTGCTCCGGAAATGTTGCGCAGGTGGCCAGCTCGAAGAGGAGGGCTGCTGCCTTCGGGAGGTCTTCCTTCAGAACGGTTGCGTGGAAGACTATCTCCTCCTTGGTTGTGAATGCGTTGAGTTCGCCTCCCAGCTTGTCGAGGTAACTGTTTATTACAGAGGCGCTTCTGTGAGTTGTACCTTTGAATATGGTGTGCTCCACGAAATGAGCGATGCCGCAGTGGTAGCCTGCTTCATCCCTTGTTCCGCACTTTATGCTTAACGCACAGTAACCTACTGCCGAGCCGCTCCTTTTGACGGCGTACTGCAATCCACAATCAGCTTTTCCGCTTTTCATTATTTATCCTTCTCTCCGTTCTTTATGATGTAGTCGAAGTCTTCCGGAAGGAAGCCGACTCCGTATTTTTCTGTGATCTTGTGTCTGCGGAAGAAATAGATCTCGTGGGTTTCCGCATTTATCAGAAGCTTGTAGCAGTATGAACCGTTCATCGGTTCGGTCGGTGCCACCATATAGCTGACAAGTGTTCCGGGTGTGCTGTCCATAAAGTACTTGTCCGCTCCATCCTCATCTGTGATGATGAATCTTTCATCCGCACTTCTGGTTTCGTCGTCCACTTTGTCGTTTATCTCATCCTCAAAGAAGACGATTTTCATATTCTGTGCATTCTGCATATTTTTAGTATATCTGCTCATTCCCATATATCCGTCGAAGTCGCTTTCCATCGATTTCAATGTGTGAGCCTGGATTATGTCCAGAAGGGCAGGGAGGAAGACGAGTTCTCTGCCAGATGGGTACTCTGCAGAGGCATATGGCAATGAGACTACTTCCAGCATACCGTCTATGCCTTTCTTGGACTTGCCACCTTTTAGCAGTGAAAGGAATTGGATTCCCGGTGCAGTCTCTTTCTTGAACTGTCCGAGAGTCGTGATCAGGAAATAGTACCGGCTGTCTGTCTTCAGTTCCTCGAATTCTTCCGTTGTACAGAATTCGTATGGAGAAACTCTCCATCTGAGGGCGATCTCTTCCTTCAGGATGGCATCGTAGAATTCATTTCCGTGAAGGACTACTTTTGTGACTTTTTGAGGGAAATCACTGATTTTCACTTTTTTCGTCTCTATCTGAGCCTGTGCCGAAGCCAGTATAGGAATAAGGATTCCGGTAAGTATTATAAGCAGTCTTTTCATATCTTGTTTTACCTTGTTTTCGGATCAGGGTGCAAAGTTAACAAAAATAGTGCTATCTTTGTGGATTGACCAAAGAATGGATATGTCACAGTATATTGTATCAGCAAGAAAGTATAGACCGGATTCCTTCGGAACCCTTATCGGTCAGGACAACATAGCGCAGACGCTCAAGAACTCTATCCTCAGAGGCCAGCTGGCACACGCCTACCTCTTCTGCGGCCCGCGTGGTGTGGGCAAGACCACAACAGCGCGAATCTTTGCGAAGATGATCAACTGTTCCAACCCGTCAGCGGATATGGAGCCGTGCGGTACCTGTGAGTCGTGCTTGTCTTTTGCGGAAGGTCGTTCGTACTGCATCCACGAACTTGATGCCGCCTCAAACAACGGTGTAGAGGACATCAAGACCCTGATGGACCAGGTGCGAGTGCCGCCTCAGGTGGGAAACTACAGCGTCTACATCATCGACGAGGTACATATGCTGTCGCAGTCGGCCTTCAACGCCTTCCTCAAGACTCTGGAGGAACCGCCTGCGCACGCTATATTCATTCTTGCCACTACTGAGAAGCATAAGATTCTTCCGACTATCCTTTCCCGCTGTCAGACCTATGACTTCAACAGGATCACTGTGGACAACATCGTGAAGAACCTCCGTATGGTGGCTTCAAGCGAAGGTGTGACAATCGACGACGAGTCGCTCCACGTGGTGGCTCACAAGGCTGACGGCGCTATGCGTGATGCCTTGACCATATTTGACCAGACTGTAGCGTTCTGCGGTACTGACGTGAAGTACCAGGATGTGCTGCGCAACCTCAATGTGCTGGACTATGAGTACAGCTTCTCGCTTGTGGATGCCTTCCTGAAGGGTGACTATCCGTCTGCCTTGCTTACCTTCGACGAGATCCTGACAAAAGGCTTCAATGCACTTCATTTTGTGGCGGCGCTGTCATCACATCTGCGTGACCTTATCGTCAGCAAGAGCGGGGGACTGGGAGCATTGCTCGAGCTTCCGGAGTCACTGAAGAAGAAATATAAGGAGCAGGCGGACAGATGCCCGCTTCCGTTCCTGTATGAGGGACTTTCCATTACAACCCAATGTGAATCAGGCTATAGGGCAAGTGTGAATCCACGCCTGCACATCGAGTTTGCACTTATGAAGCTGAGCTTCATCTGCAATAAGGAGGCTGTTTCGGCACCTGCTGCCGTTGCTCCTGTTGCTGCTGCACCAACTGCGGCACCGGCTCCGGCGGCTCAGCCAGTTGCTCCGGCACCGGCTGCGGAGGAGCAGCCGCGTGAGCGCCGTCAGCGCTCCTCACGCGGTGCCGCCGCAGCGCTTACTATGAAGGCTGTTATGGATGACAAGCCTGCAGTTGAGACTGTTGTGGAGACTGCGAATGTGCCTCTGCCTTCTGATGAGGCATTGAAGGCAAAGTGGCCGGAACTTGCGCAGATGTATGCTGCCAGGCAGCCTCGTCTGGCAAGTATGTTGTCTTCTTCCGCTCTTACCATCACTTCTGACGGTGAGTATAAGACTGTGGTGTTCAGAGTCGTGAATGAGGCTCAGAAGGTCTGGGTGGAGTCAAAGCTCCTGCACGACCTCGAAGGAAATTACAGAAGACTGACAGGCTCGATGAAGATATATCTCCGCGTTGAGATCACACCAGAGGAGGCTGTTCAGGAAAAGGTCGCCTATATGCCGAGCGACCAGGCAAAGGAACTTATGGCAAAAAATGACCAGGTGAAGAGTCTTGTACAGGACCTGGGACTTGATATAAAATAAATTTTTCGTATGAAACTGCGTTGCGAAAATCTTGTTAAGAAGTACGGACCGAGAACGGTCGTAAAGGGTGTCTCGATGGAAGTCGAGCAGGGTGAGATTGTAGGATTCCTCGGACCGAACGGAGCTGGAAAGACAACAAGCTTCTATATGATTACAGGCCTCGTGGTGCCTAATGCCGGCAAGATCTATCTTGACGATGAGGACATCACCAAACTGCCTATGTTCAAGCGTTCACAGAAAGGAGTGGGCTACCTGGCCCAGGAGGCCTCTGTCTTCAGGCATATGACTGTCGAGGACAACATTATGTCTGTTATGGAGATGTCCAAGCAGTTTACCAAGGAAGAGCGCAAGCAGCGTCTGGAGGACCTTCTGGACGAGTTCAACCTCCACAAGGTACGCAAGAGCACAGGCATCCAGCTCTCGGGTGGTGAGCGCCGCCGTTGCGAGATCGCCAGAGCTCTGGCCATCGACCCTAAGTTCATCCTTCTTGACGAGCCTTTTGCCGGTGTGGACCCTATTGCGGTCGAGGACATCCAGTACATCATCGCAAAGCTCAAGTACAAGAACATCGGAGTCATCATCACTGACCACAATGTGGGTGAGACATTGGCGATTATCGACCGTGCCTACCTTCTCTATGAAGGATCCATTCTTCAGAGCGGTACGCCTGAGGCTTTGGCGGCAGATGACGAAGTGCGTACAAAGTACCTTGGATCGAACTTCGTACTCAAGCGTTCGGCAGCCTTCCTTCGCGCAGAAGCCGGTGGCCCTCAGCGTATAAACACAGCAAAAGAGCATCTGGATCAGGAAAATCTTCCATCCTCAGATGCTCAGTCAGATTCTTTGTAATCATCTTTTTATTCCACTTCGGGCCAGATGTAGACTTTGTCGGAACGACGGAGTCTGCTTTCTTCTATTGCCTTGCAGGCGGTTTCGTTGCAGCCGTCTCCGCATAGGCTGAGAGCCTCTTCGCGTGCTCCAGGGACCACCTTGCTCCAGTCGACAGGAATAGAACAGTAGGTTCCCTTAGCAGCTTCTTCAACTGGCTTGAGGTCTACTCTTATCTCAGGTACCGTGTACTCTACGCAGCCAGATGTAGGTCCTATGATGAGGATCTTGTCACCTACCTTGAGTGAGTACGACTCTACAAGGATTTCTGCAACTCCGAGCTTTCCGAACCAGTTGGTGATCTTTCCGCAGTAGGCCTTCTTGCGTGTGGCGGTGCTTCCGTAAACATCGCACCACTCGCCAAGGCGTGCTCCCTGATAGTAGCCGTCCCAGAATCCTCTGTTGAACACTTCCATCAGCTCATCTTTCATCCTGGTGCCGAGCTCCGGAGTGTAGGTTCCGTCGCAGACAGCGTCGGCTGCGCGGCGGTAGCACGAAGCCACTCTCTTGACATATTCTGCGGAACGGGCTCTTCCTTCGATCTTGAAGACTGTCACGCCCGCATCGATGATCTTGTCCATAAACTCGATGGTACAGAGGTCCTTAGGCGACATTATGTACTTGTTGTCGATCTCCAGTTCCATTCCTGTCTCCCTGTCCTGCACCTTGTAGGCGCGGCGGCACAGCTGGTAGCACGAACCTCTGTTGGCAGAAGCACCGTACTCGTGAAGACTGAGGTAGCACTTGCCGGAAATGGCCATACAGAGTGCTCCGTGGGCAAACATCTCGATCTCGACGATGCGTCCTGATGGTCCGCATATCTTTTCTTCATCGATGATTCTCTTGATCTCCTTCACCTGGCCGAGGTTGAGTTCGCGCGCGAGTACGATCACGTCGGCGAACTGAGCGTAGAAGCGAAGTGCCTCGACGTTGGATATGCTCAGCTGGGTGGATATGTGTACTTCCACTCCGATCTGACGTGCATACAGGATTGCAGCCATATCCGAAGCTATGACAGCTGTGATGCCGGCTTCCTTGGCTGCGTCAAGGGTCTTTCTCATATCCTCGAGATCCTCGCCGAAGAGGGCGATGTTCAAGGTGAGGTAGGTCTTTACATTGTGCTCTGAGCAGATCCTCACGATCTCCTTGAGGTCGGTCATCTTGAAGTTGTTGGCTGAATGTGATCTCATATTCAGCTTCTCAACTCCGAAATATACAGAATCGGCACCGCCCTGGATGGCGGCGTGAAGACATTCGAAGTTTCCGGCAGGAGCCATTATTTCGAGGGCCTTCCTTTTATTTTCAATATTTTTCATTATTTAGCTCTTCCTATCAGTTTCTTTGCATAATTTTCAAGCAATGCTGCTTTTTCCGGCTCCAGACCGAGCTCGGTTATGCAGTCCATTGCCATATCGTTGAGGCGGATGATCTCCTGTTTTGCCTCTTCACCCACTTCCAGAGTGTCGTATATTGCCTTTACGGCCTGGATCTTGGCGTCTTTCTGCTCGGTTGTCTCCACCGGCATCGCCATAGCGGCGAGAAGATTGCCCTTCATATCTCCGGCCTTTTCGAAGGCGCGGGTCATAAGCCAGCTCTTCTTGTTGTTCACGATGTCGCCTCCGATGGCCTTGCCGAACACGGCCGGGTCTCCATAGGTGTCCAGCCAGTCGTCAGCGATCTGGAATGCAAGTCCCAGGCTGTGGCCGAAGCTGTAGAGGCGGTCGCAGTCCTCGGCAGATGCGCCGGCGATCAGGGCTCCGAGTTTTGCTGAGCAGGCTATCAGAACAGCTGTCTTCAGACCGATCATCTTCATATAGTCTGACATAGGGACGCATTCGAGGTCTTCAAAGTCCATATCAAACTGCTGACCGTCACACACTTGCGCTGCTGTCGTTGAGAACAGTTCAAGAGCCTGGGGAAGAACTTCCACCGGAGCCTTGGCTATCCTCTTGTAGCTGTCGATCGACATTACGTCTCCAGAAAGGATCGCTGTGTTTTCGTTCCACTTCCTGTACACTGTAGGCACTCCGCGGCGGATGTCCGCCTTGTCCATAATGTCATCGTGGATGAGCGTGAAACTGTGGAACACTTCAAGAGCCGCAGCAGGCTGGAGGATGCTCTCGTCGAAAGCTGCGTCTTTGTAGATAGCATATGTCAGAAGACACAGGTGCGGGCGGATGCGCTTTCCTCCTATGCTGATCATATATCTGAGCGGATCGTAAAGCCCTTCCGGCTCGCGTGTGAACTCAAGACCTTCAAACAGGCCCTTCACAGCCTTCTCGATGTTTTTTTCTGTCATCATACGTGTGTTCAATGTCAACAAATCGTACAAAGTTAATGATAAAAATGGATTTTCATTATCTTTGCACGGATTGAGAAATATATTCATAATATGCTGATAAAAGGAGAAGCAACGGTTGTAAAACATACGGGAAGCCATTATCTGCTTTCGAGACTTCCGCACTGGGATCTGTTCCCGGCTGTACTCAGGGGAAAGATACGTCTGAAGGGAAGCAATGCCACAAATCCTGTGGCTGTGGGAGATGTCGTGGTGTTCGAAGCGGAGGTAGCTGAGAATGTGCAGGATGCTCCTATGGCAGAGATGGTGACTGCAGAAAATCCGGCTGTGATCACCTCGATCAAGCCCCGTAATAACTACATCATCAGAAAGTCGACCAATCTTTCCCGTCAGTCGCACATCATTGCAGCAAATGTGGACCGTGCCTTCCTTGTCATCACCATCGACTATCCCCAGGTGAAGCTGCCTTTCCTTGACAGACTTCTTGTCACCTGTGAGGTCTATAATGTCCCTGCAACCATCGTCCTGAACAAATGCGACCTTTATGGTCCGGAGCACGCGGATATGCTGGCCGCCTTTCACGAGATATATGAAGGCGCGGGCTACCCGATAATCGAGGTCTCGGCGCACACGGGGCAGGGCGTTGACGAACTCAGGAATATGGTGAACGGGCATATATCCCTTTTCTCGGGAGTCTCAGGAGTCGGCAAGTCTTCTCTTATAAAGGCGCTGGACCCTGCCCTGGAGCCGCGCGTGGGCGAGATTTCCGATGCTCACGAGCAGGGACGCCACACTACCACCTTCTACGAGATGTACAGTCTGGCTACAGGCGGATTCATCATAGACACTCCGGGTATCAGAGGTTTCGGACTTGTGGACCTGAAGAAGGAAGAGATCGCTCTTTACTTCCCTGAAATGCTTGAGGCAGCCCGGAACTGCCGTTTTACTCCTTGTACGCACACCCACGAGCCGGGCTGCGCGGTGAAGGAGGCGGTTGAGGCAGGAGACATAAGCTATGACCGCTATTCTTCTTATCTGGGAATGCTTGAGGAGGAGGGCAAATACAGATAATGAAGACAATCAACAAGGATATACTCAAGCTTGCGATTCCGAGCATTCTTGCAAACATCACCGTTCCGCTGGTTGGAATGGTGGACATCGCTGTGGCAGGACATCTCGACGCAAATGCTGCGACGCTCATCGGAGGCATAGCGATAGGAACTATGCTCTTTGACCTGCTGTACTGGAACTTCGGCTTCCTGAGGGTGGGAACCGGAGGACTTGCCGCCCAGGCATACGGAAGGGGAGACCGCAGGGAATGTGCACGCATATTTGCCAGATCATTGGGTATAGCCCTTGCCTGCGCCCTGCTGCTTATCCTCATCCAATGGGTGTTCGTGAAGGCAGCCTTCCTTGTCATAGAATGTACGCCGGAGGTTCGTGAACTGGCCTCAAAGTACTTCTTCATACGTATATGGGCCGCTCCTGCCACCCTCAGCCTTATGGCTTTCAAGGGCTGGTTCATCGGTATGCAGGACAGCGTGAGCCCTATGGCTGTAGACCTGACCGTCAACGGAACCAATGTGCTGATGAGCTTTGTCCTGGCCCTGGGTATAAAGTCCTGGGGATATGAGGGAATGGGTTTTGCCGGCATTGCGGCGGGAACAGTTGTGGCCCAGTACACAGGCCTTGTGGTGGCTGCCGCCCTTATGTTGCTGAAGTACAGGAAGAATACCTTTTCTC
Organism: Bacteroidales bacterium; assembly: GCA_017505605.1. GTDB lineage: Bacteria > Bacteroidota > Bacteroidia > Bacteroidales > UBA932 > Cryptobacteroides. The sequence goes on along the minus strand of JAFVOX010000014.1, from coordinate 88,645 downwards.
AGCTGGATCTCAAAGGCGTGTTCAAGGGCAGCGAGACCCGCCGTTTCTTTGTGATGAACACAGACCTTTTCGTCAGATCCCTCTGTTTCATTGCCATATACATTGGCTTTACAGTCATATCCGCCCGTTACGGCGACCTTCTTCTTGCCGTATGTTCGATAATGATGAAGATCCTGATGATATTTTCATATTTCACCGACGGCTTTGCCTATGCCGGCGAGGCGATGACGGGAAAATATATCGGTGCGGGGGACCGTGCTATGCTCGGACAGACGGTGAAGTGGACCTTCATCTGGAGTATGTCCATCGCGGCTATATTTATGGGAATATATCACTTCGCGGGCGTGCCGCTGCTGAAGGTGATGACCTCGGATGCGCAGGTGATCCAGGCGGCGAGGCCGTACCTGCCGTGGCTGCTTCTGATGCCGGTGGTGGGCTGCGCGGCCTTCACTTGGGATGGTATATATATAGGAGCAACAGCATCGAAGGATATGCGTGATTCGATGCTGTTGGCCGTTGTTTCATTTGCAGGCGTCTGGACCTGCGGTATATTTGCTCTGAGATTTATGGCTTTTGATGAGGTGGCTTACAACACTATGGCTGTACACGTGCTGATGGCCGCATATTTTGCTCATCTTCTTGCCAGAACCATCTATCTGTCAGTGCGTTACCGTAAGATTATCTGATTCCGTACTTGGCAAGGATCTTCAGGAGAGGCTTCTTGACTGACTTTGCCCAGAGAGTGTAGCCGTAGTCAGAAGGATGGATTCCGTCCACTGATGTCGAGTGCATACTGTCTGTCGCGTCTGTCTGGATGAAGTAGACGTCATCGTACTTTCTGCAGGCGATTCTCATCAGCTGCGCCGCCATCTTCTGCTTTGCTTTCTCCTTTTCGTCAACGCTGTGGCTGAAATTTCTTCCTTCGCGGTAGATGGTCTGCTGGAAGATGAGCGGTTTGCCCGGATGTGCAGCCTGGAGTCTTTCAATGAACGGGAAGAGTCTTTCCTCGATGAGGTTTGCGTCAGGGTTTGAGAAGCAGTCGAATACGAATGCGTCTGCCTCTACGTCACAGAGTACGTCAGCGAAGTAAGGCTGCATCTTGCAGTTTCCGCTGCAGCCGAGGCTGAGGAACTGCAGGCCTGTCATTCTCATAAGCTGCATAGGGTAGCTCATACCTGCGCGTGTGGTGCTGATTCCCTGGGTGTAGCTTGAGCCGTAGATTGCGATACGGTGGCGGAATGGCGACTCGAGAGATTCCACTGATGCGCCTTCCTGCACTCCGATCTTTACTGAATACTCCTCGCTGTAGATAGGCAGGTAGAGCATACACTCCTTCATAGAGTTGTCCATATCCTTGATAAGGACCAGGTTCTCGTCCTCCTTGCCTACTGCGCTGGCCTTTGACATCGCGTAAAGCCACTCGCCGTTCTTCTTGATGTAGAGGTCGTATCCTCTGAGTGAGACACCCATAGTGTTCACTCCCATATTCATATATCCGAACTCGGTCTTGACTGAAATTACGGACGAATTTGTCCTGAAAAGCACTGCCAGTCCTGCTGAGCTGCGTACCTGGTTGTTCTCACCTTTGGTGAATCCTGTGTACTGCACAGTGTCCACTCTGTGGTAGGGATTCGGGGTGTCTTCGATGATCTTTCCGATGAGGTTCAGGTCGGAAGCTTCTACAAATCTGTACTTTACGTTTTTGGGTGTCTGGGCGCTGAGGACAGTTGAAATCACTGCCAGGGCCACGAAGGTCAAAAGTCTTTTCATTATCCTGTGATTGTTAGTTTCTAAAATTACGGAGCGAATTTAGTGATTTTTATCATTCTTTGCTAACTTTGTCACTTTTGATATGCAGTTGAGATTATGGGTCTGTACTCATTTTATAGAATAAGCAAGCCCTCGAAGGAGACTGTCTCTCCGGAGAATGTGAAGGAGACATACCGGTCGTTACGCAACAGGACATTCTGGGGCGCGACGATTGCGTACAGCCTGTACTATGTCTGCAGGATGAGCATCAATGTTGTGAAGCAGCCTCTGATAGATGAGGACATCCTTTCTGCAGGTCAGCTGGGACTCATCGGCTCGGCCCTTCTTTTTGTCTATGCGGTAGGGAAATTTTTGAACGGCTTTATAGCGGATTACTGTAATATCCGTCGCTTTATGGCCACCGGACTCTTTATTTCGGCGGTGGTGAATCTTCTGATGGGTGCCTTCGGCCTGTTTGACGGTATGCTTCCTACTATGCTGATATTCATTATGTTCGCTGTGCTATGGGGCATAAACGGCTGGATGCAGTCTATGGGATCGGCGCCTGGTGTGATCAGTCTTTCGCGCTGGTTCCCGCAGTCCAGAAGAGGTTCTTATTACAGTCTTTTCAGCACGAGTCCTTATATCGGTGAATTCATTTCCTACAACCTTCTGGCGCTGGTTGTGGCGTGGCTGGGATGGCAGGCAGGCTTCATTGTAGCTGCCATTGCCGGACTTGCCGGAGCCCTCATCATCCTGATTTTCGTCTCTGACACTCCTGAAAGCTGCGGACTCCCTTCCGTGCAGGAACTCTCTGGCGAGGCTATGACCAAGGAGGACAAGATGCCCACCAGGGAACTCCAGAAGATGATTCTCAAGCATCCGGGAATCTGGGTGATAGCGATTTCGAGTGCATTCACATATATAACCAGATATGCGATAGCCGGTTGGGGAGTGCTCTTCCTTCAGAAGGCCCGTGGCTTCGACCTTGCTGATGCCTCGCAGGTGATCGCCTTTTCGGCGATTTCAGGAGTGCTCGGCACCGTGCTCGCAGGCTGGCTCTCGGACAGGGTGTTCAAGGGCGATAGGGTGAAACCCGCTGTTTTGTCAGGAATTCTTGGCACTTTGTCATTGATTCTCTTCCTGTTCGTCGGCGGCGGCTTTGTTCTTAACATCTTTTATGTATCTTTGTTCAGTCTGGCGACAGGTGTGCTTTACTGTATTGTTGCCGGTCTGATGGCTGTGGATATAGTCCCGAGGAAGGCGACAGGCGCCGCCCTGGGTGTTGTAGGAATATCAAGTTATGTGGCGGCGGGAATCCAGGACATTGCAAGCGGCTATCTCATCCAAGGCTTCACCCGGCAGGTGGGAGGTGTGGATGTATATGATTTCGGACCTGTTTCGTGGTTCTGGGTGGCTGCAGCGGTGATTTCCTTCGTCCTCCCGGTGCTTAACTGGAAGAAGATGACAGCTTCTCGGCAATAGCCGAAAGCAGATGTCATTCCGAGCGAAGTCGAGGAATCTTTAAAAAGAAAGTTTAACTAATAACTAAATATTAAATTATGACATTACACATAAGCATTGAATACAGGACAAACTGGGGCGAGGAAATCGTCCTTTGTCTTGGTGGCAAGCGCTATCCTCTTGCATATGTAGCCGAGGGTCTGTGGCAGGGCGAGATCGCCCGCTTCAACCCTAAGAATGTGGCTGAGTATGCCTATGAGGTTGTACGTGACGGTGTTACTGTACGTACGGAGTGGAAGAAGCATATTCTTGTCCTTCCTGAAGGCGTTGCTCCAAAGGAACTCACCATCGCAGACAGATGGATCGACCGTCCTTACGATTCTCCTTTCTATTCTTCGGCATTTACCAACGCCATCTTCGGCCGCAAGGCTGAGAAGGCAAAGAAGGCTCCAAAGGGTGCGAACGTACTTCTTCAGGTTGCTGCTCCTGCCCTCAAGCCTAATGAAGTGCTTGCTCTTGCAGGAAGCGGAAAGGCTCTGAAGAACTGGAGCAAGATAGTTCCTTTCGACGGTTCCAAGTTCCCTGTATGGACTTTGGCTCTCAATGTGACTGAACCTTTCGAGTACAAGATCCTCGTGGCTGACAAGGAGACTCTTGCTCCTGTAGCTTGGGAAGACAGCTCTAACAGATGGTTTACTGAACTTCCTGAGGCAGACGGCTTTATGGTTAAAGCGGACCTTCAGGTGCGTTTCAGCGGCCGTAACTGGAAGGGAGCAGGTACTGCGATTCCGGTGTTTGCTCTCCGCAGTGCAGATGATTTTGGAGTAGGTGAGTTCTACGATCTCAAGAAGATGGTTGACTGGGCTGCTTCGACAGGTCAGAGCATCCTCCAGCTTCTTCCTATCAATGACACTACAATGCTCCACACCTGGGAGGATTCGTACCCATATAACCCTAACTCTACATTTGCTCTTCATCCTCAGTTCCTGCACCTCCCTGCAGTGGGCGTGAAGGAAGACGAGGAGTACAAGGCCCTCCAGGCTGAACTCAATGCTCTTGACCAGATCGACTATGAGAGAGTGAATTCTGTGAAGCTCGAGCTCCTCAGGAAGGCCTATGCAAAGACCTTCAAGAGACTCTCTGCCAAGAAGGAGTACCAGCAGTTCGTGGAGAAGAACAGCCACTGGCTCCTCCCTTACGCAGCTTTCTGCGTGCTCCGCGATCAGAACGGAACTCCTGACTTTACTCAGTGGAAGGGCTATGCCAAGTACAACAAGAAGAAGGTAGCGGCTTTCTGTGAGGAGTACAAGTCAGACATCGACTTCTGGTGCTTTGTACAGTATCATCTTGATCTTCAGCTTTCTGAAGTGTGTGCATATGCTCACTCAAAGGGTGTTGTGTTCAAGGGCGACCTTCCTATCGGTATCAGCCGCACAAGTGTGGATGCGTGGCTCTATCCGGAGCTCTTCCATATGGATTCACAGGCGGGTGCACCACCTGATGCATTCTCTGCAGACGGTCAGAACTGGGGATTCCCTACTTACAACTGGGAGAAGATGGCTGAAGACGGCTACGCCTGGTGGAAGTCGCGTCTTGCAAAGATGTCAGAGTACTTCGATGCGTTCCGTATTGACCATATCCTCGGATTCTTCCGTATCTGGGAGATTCCTCTCTGGACAAAGAGCGGCCTGAACGGTTATTTCAGCCCTGCACTTCCTTATCCTGCACACGAGCTCCAGAGTATGGGCTTTGATGTGAACGATTTTGACCTCTTCCTTCAGGATCCTCGTCAGGAGGGCCACTATCACCTGAAGATCGGTGCAAAGCAGACTCACTCATATCACGTTCTCGATGCCTACAGAAAGGCTGCCTATGACCGTACATATGACGAGTTCTTCTATCGCCGCAACAATGAGTTCTGGAAGGAGAAGGCAATGCAGAAGCTTCCTGCACTCCTTGATTCAACAGGAATGCTTGCCTGCGGTGAGGACCTCGGAATGATCCCGGCTACAGTACCTCAGGTTATGTCTGACCTCAGAATCCTTTCTCTGGAGATCCAGCGTATGCCTAAGTCTGTTGAGGAAACATTCGCTCATCCTGGCAACTATCCTTATCTGTCGGTATGTACAACTTCTACCCACGATATGAACCCTATCCGTGCCTGGTGGGAGGAAGACCGCGAGGTTACCAACCAGTTCTGGCAGATGCTTCTGGGCAACCACGGAGAGGCTCCTTACTACTGCGAGCCTTGGATCTGCCGCCAGATCCTCGATCAGCACGTATGGTCACCAGCTATGCTGACCATCCTTCCGCTTCAGGACTGGCTCTCTATGGATCCTCAGCTCCGTCGCGAAGACCCTAACGCCGAGCGTATCAACGTGCCTGCAAACTCGCGTCACTACTGGCGTTACCGTATGCACCTGACACTGGAACAGCTCGCTGACGCAAAGGAGTTCAACGAGACACTGACAGATATGATCGCAGCAAGCGGCCGCTGCTAGCGGCTGCACCCAAAGCGCTGAATCATAAGCGATTACGAAATATGCCTGCTGTCACTCGACAGCAGGCATATTTCGTAATGCGTTGATATATAGCTATTTTTCGAGCCATACGAGGAAGTCGTCCACTCGCGAACGGCTAACCGTCATCTCGAATTTTGTGGCAGGGGTTGCGATGATGCGCAGGCGTCCTCCCGGCTGTTTGATTATGCTTGAGATGGCTTTCATAGACACAATGCAGCCTCTTGAGACACGGAAGAAGCTTGCAGGGTTAAGTTCCTCTCCGATGATGTCAAGTGAGGAGTCTATGATGTACTTGTGTTCGTCGAAGGTGACCAGATAGTTGTTTTTGTCTTCCGAGTAGATGTAGGCTATGTTGGAAGTCATCAGCGGCACGATGCGGTCGTTGAAACGGACGATATAACGTTCCTTGTACTCCTTTTTAGGTTCTTGATTGTTGCCCACTGCCTTGAGCAGAGCTTCCACGTCGATCTGTCCTCCGCTCATCCTGCAACGTGCTACTGCTCTTTTGAGTGAGGTCACGTCTACTGGTTTCAGGAGATAGTCGATGCTTCCGGCCTCAAATGCCTTGAGGGCGTAGCTGTCATAGGCTGTGGTCATAATGACCTTTGCCTTGACTTCTGTCTGTCTGAATATTTCGAAACACACACCGTCCGACAGTTCGACGTCCATAAATATGATGTCGGCGTGGTTGCCGGGCGTGTTCAGCCAGGATACTGTACTTTTTACGGATGTCGTGCTTCCCACTATGTTCATATCCGGGAAGTTCTGCATCAGAACACGGGTCAGGCTCTTCTGAGCCATTATCTCATCTTCAACAATAAGGACATTCATAATCTTATTCAAGTTTTATATCAATGGTAAAGTTACCTGATAAATCTTATCTGTTTCTTCTATTTTCACTTCCTTGCCGGAGAGGTCGCGGTACATCTGCTTGATGTAGGCCTGTCCCAGTCCTGTGGACGGACTCTTGCTTACTTTAGGGATACGGTTGTTGGTCACCCTTATGCTCTCGCCTTCGGCCTCAATGCGTATCACCAGAGGCTCTTCTTCGCTGACTGCATTGTGCTTGGTGGCATTCTCTATCAGCAGCTGGATCGAGCAGGGAAGCACAAATCTCGCCATAAGTTCTTCCGGAACGGAAGTTTCCACGTGGAATCCCACCGGGAAGCGTTCCTTAAGAAGGTCGGTATATAACTCCACAAAGACGAGCTCGTCGCGCAGCGACACCACCATCTCATCCTCGCTTTTAAGCATATATCTGTATATTCCTGCGAGTTTGTGGGTATATGCGCTTGCGGCCTCTGTGTTGTTGTCGCAGATCAGGCAGTCCAGGATGTTGAGGGAGTTGAAGAGGAAGTGAGGGTTTACCTGGTGCTTCAGCTTTACATATCTGTACTGGGCCATATTTGCCTTTTCGCGTTCCTCCTTCATCTGGCTCCTTATCGAGAGGGCATAGTTTATTATGTATACGACGCAGTAGACGGCAATCTGTGCGAGAAGGGAGGTGGCATAAAGCAGCGGAAATCCTTCATTGAAGACATTGCTCAGTCTTATCGGAATGCCGGCTCCGGCGAGGATACTTTCGAAGAAGGCTGCAGTGACGGTGAATGCAAGAAATACCAGCAGGCTGGATGTCTTGCTCCACTTCTGCGAGTAGCGTCTTGCATAGCGCACATAGAGGACATTTATGCAGATCAGGGTGATCAGTGAAAATGAATTGGAGAACACCATTGCTGAGGTCTCGTACACGTCTCCTTCGATTATGCTGCCTCCTGAGAAAAATACCACTATGCTGAGACGGAGCACAAAGATTCCGCACATAGCCAGTATGAGCCACGACAGGTAGGAAATGTCTGAGGATTTGTTGTTGCTTTTCCTCCTTAAATTGAACAAAGAGGTCAGGGCCACTATGCTCCAACCGAGTATTTCTGTTGTGGCGAGGGTTGACAGGGCGTGTATCGCGTAGGGCTGGGACATAAAGGTCTGCAGAATGTCTGCTCCGAGGTTTCCTATGAAATAGCCGAATATGTTCATCACGATGATGGCGGCTGCGGTCAGGTCCACGTTCAGTCCGCTCTTGGTGCAGACGATCAGAGCCATTGTCATCGTGAGAATTGTAAGGAGAAGTTCATCCTCAATGCCGGCAAGGCGGCAGCTCAGTGCAACGACTGCGTGCAGAATGGCAAAAATATGTATGATCCACGTGGTGGAAAGATTGCGTATGATACCCATATGTTCTTTAAAAATCGACCGAAGTTAGTGATTTTGCTCTGATTATACAATATTTGTTACCCGTTCATTTCCGGTATCTTTCCGTTCGTCGTGGAAAATATGCTGTTCGTCGCGAACTTCCGCCCGTTCGTCGGACGGAATTACTCCTTATTATATATTATGATTATTTTCGCAAACTTATATTTACGTTAGAATTAGTAACCAAACTAGCTATAAAATGCAAAAAACGAAACTCACTTTCTGGCAGATGTGGAACATCAGCTTCGGATTCTTCGGAGTTCAGATCGCTTATTCACTTCAGAGTGCCAACATCAGTCGTATTTTCGCGACTTTGGGAGCCGATCCGCACGATCTCAGCTTCTTCTGGATTCTCCCACCGCTGATGGGACTTATCGTTCAGCCGCTTGTAGGAAAGTACAGCGACAGGACTTGGACAAGACTCGGAAGACGTATCCCTTATCTCTTCCTCGGATCGGTGATTGCCATCCTTGTGATGTGTATGCTTCCGAACGCAGGTAACTTCGGTCTCGCAGTCAGCGGAGCAATGCTCTTCGGCCTTGTTTCCCTGATGTTCCTCGACACATCCATCAACGTGGCTATGCAGCCGTTCAAGATGCTTGTGGGCGATATGGTAGGTGAGAACCAGAAGGCTCAGGCTTACTCTATCCAGAGCTTCCTCTGCAACGCAGGTAGCCTTGTAGGTTATCTTTTCCCTATTATGTTCGCTTGGTTTGGAATCGCCAACATCGCACCGGAGGGACAGGTCCCTGACACTGTGAAGTACGCATTCTACATCGGCGCAGCCATCCTTATCCTCTGCGTCCTCTTCACTACATTCAAGGTGAAGGAGATGCCGCCGAAGGAATATGCGGAATTCCACGGCATCGACGCCAACCAGAAGGAGGAGAAGGCTCCCGGTATGCTTACACTCCTGAAGAAGGCTCCTTCAACTTTCTGGACAGTAGGCCTTGTGCAGTTCTTCTGCTGGGCAGCGTTCCTTTATATGTGGACATATACAAACGGAGCTATCGCAGAGACTGTCTGGAGTACAACTGACGTTGCTTCGGAAGGCTATCAGGCTGCCGGTAACTGGGTGGGAGTCCTCTTTGCAGTTCAGGCTGTAGGCTCTATGCTCTGGGCTCTTGTGATCCCTAAGTTCAAGTCTATCAAGACTGCTTATGTAGTGAGCCTGCTCATCGGAGCTGTAGGTTTCGTTTCAGTGTTCTTCATCCACGACCAGTATGCTCTCATAGCGTCGTTCCTCCTTATCGGAGCCGCTTGGGCAGCGATGCTTGCCGTGCCGTTCACACTCCTTACCAACTCACTTTCCGGCAGCCACATCGGAACATACCTCGGTCTGTTCAACGGTACCATCTGTCTCCCTCAGATCGCAGCGGCAGCTTGCGGAGGTCTTGTACTGAAGATGGTCGGTGGCGCGCAGGTAAGTATGTTCCTCGTTGCAGGTGTGCTTCTGGTTCTGGGAGCAGTTGCAGTGAGATTTGTGAAGGACGGAAAGAAGGCTTAGATCTTTCAAGACAAACAAGTCTAACTATATAAACAATTACTAACCAAACAAAATTCTTTATGAATAGAATCAAGACACTATGCGCATCCCTCGTGCTTTCTTGCATTATGGGTGTGTCTGTATTCGCCCAGGGCGGATACGAGGTGAAAGGTGTAGTTGTTGACGCAATCGGTCCGATCATCGGTGCAACCGTGATCGAGCAGGGCACCGCAAACGGTGCTTCGACCGGTCTCGACGGCGACTATGTCCTTTACGTTTCAAGTGCAGATGCTGTTGTGGAAATCAGCTGCATCGGTTACGCTTCTCAGTCATTCGTGGCATCTCAGGTGCCGGCGACTGTGACTCTTTCTGAGGATGCCCTTTTCCTTGATGATGTTGTTGTCATCGGTTACGGTACAGTGAAGAAAGGTGATATGACCGGATCTGTAGGTACCGTTAAGGCAGATGAGATCAACAAGGGTATGATCACTTCACCTGCAGACCTGCTCAAGGGTAAATCTGCCGGTGTTGTCGTAACTCCTGGTTCAGGTGCTCCTGGTGCTGGTGCAACTATCCGTATCCGTGGTGGTTCATCACTCAACGCTACCAACGACCCTCTCATCATCATCGACGGTCTTCCAGTAAGCAACGACGGTGTAAGCGGTATGGCAGACCCATTGTCATCAATCAACCCTAACGATATCGAGTCTTTCTCAGTACTCAAGGATGCTTCTGCAACTGCAATCTACGGTTCACGTGCATCTAACGGTGTCATCGTGATCACTACTAAGAAGGGTGCAAAGACTCAGACAGGTATTCCGCAGATCAACGCCGACTTCTCTACATCACTCAGCCACGTGAGCGAGTATGTGGACGTTCTTTCTGCAGATCAGCTCCGTAACCTCGTTACAGAGCGCGTAAACGCTGGCCTGACAAATCCGGATGCACTTGCCGCTCTCGGTAGCGCAAACACTAACTGGCAGGAGGAGATCTATCAGCTTGCGAACACTTACGAGGGTAATCTCTCGGTTGCTGGTCGTTCAAACGTCGCTGGCGCTGTTCTTCCTTACCGTGTATCAGGTGGATATATGTCTCAGGAAGGTGTCCTTATGACAGACAAGATGAACAGAGGAACAGTTTCAGTAAACCTTTCTCCATCTTTCCTTGACAACCATCTTACAGTTCAGCTCAATGGTAAGGGTGTGTTTACCCAGAATAACTTTGCAAATCAGGGCGCTATCGGACAGGCTGTCAGAATGAACCCAACCCACCCTGTATTCGATGATTCAGAGCGTGGAATCGCAGGTTACTTCGTTCACCGTGATGCTGCAGGTAACGTTAACACTATGGCTGTTCAGAACCCTGTTGCACTCATCACTCAGAAGCAGGATAAGAGCCACGCTGCACGTTTCATCGGAAACGCTCAGTTCGACTATAAGATCCACGGTTTCGAGGATCTCCGCATCAACCTCAACCTCGGTATGGACTATGCAAAGTCAGGTGGATTCTCAGAGACTCCTGTAGGTTCAGAGCAGTCACTTCACAGTACAGCTCAGTCTGGTTCGGGTTACCACAGCGAGTATTCATACGAGCGTATGGACAAGACTCTCGAGCTCTATGCTGCATATAACAAGGACTTCACAGGCGGACATCATTTCGATGCTATGGCCGGTTACTCTTGGCAGCAGTTCTACTACAAGTCAAGTGACTACTCATTCAAGCTTACTGACGGTACAGAACTTTCAAAGAATAATCCTGCAGGTGAGCTCTTCCTCGTGTCATTCTTCGGACGTGTAAACTACAGCTATGACAACCGTTATATGCTCACAGCTACTCTCCGTCGCGACGGTACTTCACGTTTCTCAAACAACAAGTGGGGTCTCTTCCCATCAGTTGCATTCGGTTGGAACATCGCAAACGAGGATTTCCTCAAGGATAACGACGTGCTTACTACTATGAAGTTACGTGCTTCGTGGGGTCAGACTGGTCAGCAGGGCGTAGGTGGTTACTATGACACTCAGGCTACATATTATACTAACCTCCTTGGTTCATACTACTACTTCGGCGGACAGCTCATCAACCCTATTACAGCTCTCGGTTACAATGCTGACCTCAAGTGGGAGACTACAACTACTTACAACGTAGGTTTTGACTTCGGTTTCCTCGAGGACCGTATCACTGCGGGTGTTGACGCTTACTGGCGTGAGACAACCGATATGATCAACTACATCCCTGTACCTGCTCTCGGTAACCTTACAAACTACCTCAACTCAAACATCGGTAGCCTCGTAAACAAGGGATTCGAGTTCGAGGTGAACGCTATGGCGATTGACACTAAGGACTTCACTTGGAATATCGGTGGTAACATCGCTTACAACAACACTGTGATCACTAAACTTACTGCTTCTCCAAACGACAAGACAGGAGTTGAGACAGGTGGTATCTCAGGTGGTGTAGGTAATAACATCCAGATGCACCAGGTGGGCTACGCTCCTTCTTCATTCTATGTATATCAGCAGGTATATGATCAGGAAGGTCGTCCTATGGAGGGTGTATATGTTGACCGCGACGAGAACGGTGTGATCAATGCAGATGACAAGTACTTCTTCCACAAGCCGGCTGCAGATGTGACATTCGGTCTTAACACAACACTCACTTACAAGAACTGGACTCTCGCAGCTTCCGGCCACGGCAGCATCGGAAACTGGGTTTACAACAACGTAGCTTCTGACGGCGAGATGCTTGCAGACCTCTGGACAAACAGCTTCACAAGCAACCGTCTTGAGTCAGCTCTCTGGTCTAACTTCAACCAGGCTTGCTACCTTTCTGACTACTACATCAAGGACGCTTCATTCTTCAAGTTCGACAATGTAACCCTCGGTTACACATTCCCAAGCCTCTTCAAGGGCCAGAATGACCGTGCATTCGGAATGAACATCTATGCAACAGTTCAGAACATCGCAACTATCACAGGTTACGAAGGACTCGACCCTGAGGTGTTCAGCGGTATCGACAACAACCTTTACCCACGCCCAAGAACTTATATCCTTGGTGTCAAGTTTAACTTCTAATATAGGGATAAGACAATATGAAAAAAATGAAATATATTCTTGGAGCCCTTGTTCTTGCTATCGGTATGTCTTCTTGCGTGGGTGACCTCAATGTAACTCCGCTCGATCCAGCATTGAACACAGCAGATAAGGCTCTCCAGACTGAGAACGACTATTTTGCTCTTCTCGCTCAGTGCTACACCGGTTTTGCGGTATCAGGATCATATGGTCCTAACGGCGCGAACAACATTTCAGGTGTTGACGGTGGTTTCAGCCAGTACTTCCGTGGACGTTACCACCTCAACGGCCTTACTACAGACGAGGCTGTATGCGGTTGGAATGACCAGACACTCCAGGAACTCCATTTCCTTAACTGGACTACTTCAGACGTGTTCGTTGCTGCGTTCTACTATCGTATCGCTTACCAGATCTCTGCGATGAACGAGTTCATCCGTCAGGCAGGCAAGGCTACAATCGACCTTCCTAAGAAGGCTCAGTGGATTGCCGAGGCTCGTGCTCTCCGTGCATACTGCTGGCTTGATGCCATCGATAACTACGGTGGTTTCCCATTTGCAGACGAGAACAACTCAGTTGGTTCAACTGCTCCTGAGTACAGAAGCCGTGAGGAACTCTTCGCATATGTAGAGAACGAGTGTAAGGAGCTTCTTGCAGGTTCTGACCTTTATGACTATGGTCAGGGTGAGTACGGTCGTGCAAACAAGGGCCTCGTAGCAATGATTCTTGCAAAACTTTATCTCAATGCTGAGGTGTATGTAGGAAAGGCAATGTACGCTGAGTGCGCTGAGGTTCTCGGTAACCTTAACGGCAAGTACTCACTCCACACTGCAGTTCACGGAACAGGTACAAATGCATACCAGGAGCTCTTCCTTGCTGACAATGACAAGTGTACTGACGAGCTTATCTTCGTGATCCAGCAGAATGGTGCCCAGACAGCAAGCTACGGTGCTACAAACTACCTTATCTTCGCTGCTACAGGTGACACTATGGACCCTTCTGCAGTAGGTATCTCATCAGGTTGGGGTGGTATCCGCACAACTCCTGAGTTCTATCAGATGTTCGACGCTGCTGACCAGCGCGAGCTCTTCTGGGAGGAAGGACATACTCTCTCTATCGATGACATCTCTACATTCAGCAATGGTATGGGCTTCCAGAAGTTCAAGAACATCCAGAGCAATGGTGAGCCAGGTTCAGATAAGGGATTTGTTGACGTAGACTTCCCTGTGTTCCGTTATGCTGACGCTCTTCTTATGCTTGCTGAGTGCGAGCTTCGTGGTGTAAACTGCGGTGGTAAGGCTGCTTTCGACCAGGTACGTGCACGTGCAGGTATGCCTGCAATCGAGCTTACTGAGGAAAACCTCCTCCAGGAGCGTGGCCGTGAGCTTTACCTCGAGGGCTGGCGTCGTTCAGACCTCGTGCGTTTCGGCAAGTTCACTTCAGATTCATTCGTATGGCAGTGGAAGGCTGGCGTGAAGGATGGTCAGGGTTGCCCTGCACATATGGCGCTCTTCCCGATTCCAGACAGTGACAGATACGCAAACCCTAACCTCGTGCAGAATCCTGGTTACGGTGCATAATGTGTCGGATCTATTAAACATATAAGAAAATGAAGATTACAAAATATTTGACTCTCTTGGCTGCCGCTGTCGGTATGACAGCTGCCTGCCAGCAGGAGGAGCTGGTGGTTTTCAATCCAGAGAACGTCGTTGCTCCTGTTCTTCACGCAGTCGAGGACATCGTTGTCACTGTAGACAACAAGTCTGAGAATGTTACCTTCTCTTGGGATGCTGCCGATTTCGGAGTAAAGTCTCAGGTGTACTACTCTCTTGATATGTCAAAGGACGGCAAGAGTGTTAACCTCTTTACCGGAGTTTCCGGCAATTCTATGAATGTGTCTTATGACAACATCAACAATAAGGCATTCAACGATCTGAGCATTCCTTCAGGTGAGGCTGGAGAGGTTGTTTTCACTCTTAGCGCAAGACTCAATGCAGGTGCTTCATATGCTGCTGCTCCTGTAACTGCAAAGGTTACCCCTACAGCTGCTGAGAAGGTATATCCTAAGGTTTGGGTTATTGGTAACTATTGCGGATGGGCTCACGACAAGTCACTCTTCTTGTGGAACTTCGACGAGGATGATGACAAGTTTATGGGTATTGTAGACTTTGGTGCAGGTGATGAGAAGACAGGTGGATTCAAGCTCACTCCGGAAGGAAACTGGAATGCTGAGTTCGGTGGAACAGGTACAGCAGATGAGGATCCTGCTTCAATCCCTGTAGTAACTTCAGGTGGTTCAGACATCAAGAACTTTACTGCTAAGAGATACTATCACTTCACACTCAGCAAGTCGGCACTTACGCTTACAAAGAACTTCAGCTTCGACCAGGTAGGTATTATCGGTCTTAACGGTGACTGGGACAATGATATCGTAATGGAGTACTCTGTAAACAAGCAGAGATTCTACGCTGACATCGACGTTCCTGCTGCTACTGAGATGAAGTTCCGTATGGATGCTGACTGGGGTGTAAACTTCGGTGGTGACATCAAGGCTATGACAAATGGTGGAGACAACATTCCTGTTGAGCCAGGTCAGTATCGTGTTTACTTCGATATGAACAACCTCGGTGCTGTATCTTGTACATTCGATACCAAGATGTATGGCCAGGAGGAGTCTACAGGTTCAACAGAAGAGCCTGCTCCAGAACCAGAACCAGTGAAAGGCTGGGGCATCATCGGTGCATTCAATGGCTGGGGTGGTGACCTCGCAATGACTGCTGAGGGTAACTATTACGTAGTCAAGGGTGCTGCACTCGAGGGTGAGCTCAAGTTCCGCAAGGACGCTGACTGGGCTGTAAACTTTGGTTACGCAGAAGGTGCTGCTTTCGAGGCTAACGCTGAGATCGCTCTTGCTCAGGACGGTGGAAACATCGTGGTTCCAGCAGGTACATATGATGTATATCTTGATGAGGCTAACGCTAAGGCTTGGTTCATCAACGACGGTTCATATCCAGGTGGCGGAGCTGCTCCGGTAGCTGCAGAGTGGGGACTTATCGGTTCTCTTGCAGCTTGCAACAACTGGGGTAACAATGTAGTGCTCTATGTTGAGGGTGATTACAGTGTGGCAAAGAATGTTGCGTTCGCAGCCGGTGACCAGTTCAAGTTCAGAAAGGGCGAAGCTTGGGGAGTAGAGCTCACTTATGAGGGCCAGATCTCAATCGACGCAAGACTCGACCTTATCGACGGTACAGGCGGAAAGCAGAACTCATCAATTGCTGAAGGCGGTAACTTCGATGTATATCTTGCAAATGACCTTTCTTGCTTCTATGTTATGACTCCGGGCAAGACTCCTGCAGATGCAGGTGAGGCTCAGAAGGTTTACACAGACCCTTCTGCAGAGTCATTTGTTGTAGGTTTCTCAGGAAGCGTTCTCGGTTGGGATGATCCTGCATTCGAGACAAACGACAGAGCAGCTTTCGTAAGCAAGAATGTTACAGACGAGACTACTTTTGCAGGTACATATGAGTTCAAGCTCGAGGGCCTTTCAGTAGCTGCCGGTGACGAGTTCAAGGTTCGTATCAACGGACAGTGGATCGGAGTAGGCGGTGCAACAGTTGAGGGTCTCGCAGTTTCAGGAACAGATAATTTCATCGCAGATCAGGCAGGTACATACACTGCAGTCATCACATTCGCTTGGGATGGTGGCAACTACTCTGACGTGAAGGTTGTTTTCACATCAGAGGCAACAGAGCTCCCTACTCCTGATGCAAAGCAGTGGGTATTCAACTGGACTGCAATGGGAATGGGTGATATGGCTGCTGTACTTGACTTCGGAGTAGCAATTCCTGGCCAGTGCGTTGTAGCTTATGATCCGGCTATTATGGGTGCTCCAGAGGGAACTCCATATCAGATCTTCAATATGCTCGGTTACAAGTTCGAGGCAGTTGACGCTACTTCAGGTAAGCTTACTCTCATCTCTACAAATATGTACGGAGAGGAGAGTACACAGGAGTTCACTTACTCTAACCTTACTGAGACAAGCTGCTACTTCGCATTCGGCGAAGATTCATTCATCGCTCAGGATGCAGACGCAACTCTTACTGAGGTTGCAATTGACACAACAGGTGGTGTTATGTAATAATATCACAGACTATAAACCAGCGGCCCCTGACCGGGCCGCTGGTTTCCAATTTAATAACAATTTATGAGACGACTTATTTATATATTTACAACTCTTGCAGCCCTTCTGGCTGTAAGCTGTAAACCGGCGGACTTGCTTCAGTTCTCAGTAAGTCCGGAGACTCTGGAATTTTCAGGAGAAGCCGGTACTCAGACCGTGATGGTGACGGCTGATGACCTTTGGGTCCTTAAAGTTGAGGCCAACGCTTCGTGGCTTACCGTATCCAAAGTTTATGGCAGAAGTTCAGAGGCTATAGAAGTTTCCGTTACTGAGAACGCACCGAAAGAACGGCAGGCGGCACTTCTCTTCACTTCAGGTGACCAGTCGGTGACTCTCACTGTGAAACAGGCTCCAGGAGATGCAGAGGTGATAGTAGATAAGGGCGAACACTATCCGGATCCAGCTTCAGGAATTGACGTGGACCCTATGTGCCCTGACGCGGACCAGCCTTGTACAATCAAGTTCAACCCTGTTTCAGGCAATCCTCTTTATAACTATTCCGGTGAGCTCTATGCTCACCTTGGAGTAGTTGTGGAAGGAGAATGGAACTTTGTGCCTACTGACTGGGGAGTTGAGGACGAGAAGGTCCATTTCAAGAAGGTTGCAGATAACTCTTGGGAGCTCCGTCTTGAGCCATCAATCCGTGAATATTTCGGAAGTGGAGAAACTCCTGTCAATCAGATAGCCATCATTGTAAGGACAGCAGACGGATCGGTCAAGAGCCACGATGCAGACCAGTTCTGTTCAGTGATGGACAACAGATTCCAGAATGAAGAGTTTACT
Source organism: Bacteroidales bacterium (assembly GCA_017505605.1). Lineage (GTDB taxonomy): Bacteria > Bacteroidota > Bacteroidia > Bacteroidales > UBA932 > Cryptobacteroides. Next base: position 71,146 of record JAFVOX010000014.1, on the reverse strand, counting down.
GCCCACGAAATAGTTTACGAAGCACTTCCTCAGAATGTGAGACACGGAATCAACTACAACGATGACGGCTCGGTCACATTTGTGCTTTATGATAAGGACAAGAGCAATCAGAGATATGCTTATTGTTATATTGTAGGAGATTGGAACAACTGGGAGCGTGTAGCAGAAGGCGCAATGAAGAGGGACAATGGCTCAGGCTGCTGGTGGCTTACTTTGGATGGTTTCGATGCTGATAAGGAGTACCGGTTCCAGTACCGCCTTGGCAATCCTCCTTCGTCTGACATCCGCGTCAGCGACCCATATACAGAAATCGTATATGACGAATGGAATGACCAATACATTGACGGTGTTCCTGCCTTTCCGGAAGGTGCCAAGGGACTTGTTTCTGCATTCCAGATCAACAGACCGGCCTACGACTGGCAGCACAAGGACTTCAGGATTGAGGACAGGAATGACCTTGTGATCTATGAGCTGCTTTTCCGTGACTTTACTAAGTCAATGGACATTGCAGGTGCTATGGAGCAGCTTGACTATATCTCAGAACTGGGTGTCAATGCCGTACAGCTTATGCCTGTACAGGAGTTTGACGGCAACCTCAGCTGGGGATATAACCCTAACCACTGGTTTGCTCTCGACAAGGCTTATGGAACACGCGAGGAGTACAAGGCTTTCATTGACGAATGTCACTCAAGAGGACTTGCTGTCATCATTGACGTGGTGTATAACCACGCTACAGGATCTCATCCGTGGGCCAAGATGTGGTGGAATGGAAGTGCTACAGCAGAGAACAACCCGTTCTTCAATGTGCTCCCGACTCACCCGTACAATGTCTTCCACGATATGAACCACGAGAATGCGATGGTGAAGGAGCACGTCAAGAGAAGTCTTGAGTACCTCCTTACAGAGTACGATGTGGACGGCTTCCGTTTCGACCTGACAAAGGGCTTCACCCAGAAGCAGACTGATCCGGATGTGACAGCCTGGGGCCGTTATGACCAGTCCCGAGTAGACATCCTCAAGGGATATGCAGACCACATCTGGTCGGTGAACGACAATGCTGTGGTGATCTTCGAGCACCTTTCTGACTGGGATGAAGAGGAAGTACTCGCAAATCACGGAATGCAGCTCTGGAGAAATGTCAACCACGAGTACCGTTCGGCTGTTACAGGCGGATCCGGCAACTTCAGCAATATGTATTCTACCAAGCCTTTCGGAGGCTATGTGGGATATATGGAAAGCCACGACGAGGAGCGTCTCTGCTATGGCGCGACTGGTTCATCTGAAGGAACCTGGGGCATCTGTGGAACCATTACAGACTGGTCAACAGACATCGCTATGACTCAGGATGGCTCTTTCTATGTTGCAAAGAATGTGACATTCGGAGCATCTGATGAATTCAAATTGAGGTTTGCAGGTGCTTGGGGCAACAATTATGGAGCTTCGAGCAAGGGCTATGTCCTTCCTCTTGACAAGGAATACCGACTGACCTCTAACGGCCAGGATATGAAGGCTCCTGCTGCAGGAACCTATGACATCTATTTCTGCGAGTCCAATGAGACCATTTATATGATGACACCGGGCAAGCGTCCTGAAGACCCTTCGGTTGCTCCAGGTGAGCAGGAGGATGCACTCGAGCTTGCAATGCGCAGAGCCGGTGCTTCGGCAGCCTTCTTCCTTACAGTTCCTGGTCCTAAGATGATCTGGCAGTTCGGTGAGATCGGTTACGACTACAGCATCGAGCACAACGGACGTACAGGCGAGAAGCCGGTTGTGACAGAAGAGTATATGGCGGATCCTGCCCGCAAGACTCTCTACGACACCTATGCCCGTCTTCTTGAGTTCCGTCGTGAGAACCCTCGTTTCTTCGACTCAGACGCGAAGTTCGAGTGGACTCCATCAGGAACCCTCAAGACCATCAAGTGTACAGTTGACGGCAAGACATTCAGAGTGGTAGGAAACTTCGGCAAATCCTCGGCAACTTACACATTCCCTGCAGAGTCTACCTGGTACGACTACTTCGAGGGCGGCGTGATCAGCGGCACGATAACCCTCAGTCAGGGTGAGTTCAGACTCGTGACCGACTTCCAGTAAAAACAGAAGATAGCATAGATATCCCTGCGGCCACCAGGTCGCAGGGATATTTTTTATTCGCCGCGTCAGGCGGCTTTGGTCTGAGGATTGTGTGGGGAGGCATATGAGTAATTTGGAATAATTATAAATATGTCTTTATGGATAGGATTAGAAAAACATTTACATCGTTGCTGGTGTCCGTTCTAGGCTGTTTTGTCCTTTCTGCCCAGGGTGGCTATGGTGTGTCAGGTACAGTAGTGGATCAGACGGGCCCGGTGATAGGCGCAGCCATAGTGGAGCAGGGGACATCCAACGGTACTTCTACAGGCCCGGACGGAAGCTTTTCGCTGACCGTGACAGGACCGTCTGCGCTGGTGGAAATAAGTTGTGTGGGCTACATCTCCCAGGTCTTTGAGGCGGCTGCAGTCCCTTCTACAGTGACTTTGAAGGAGGATACACAGTACCTGAACGAGGTCGTGGTCATAGGCTACGGTACTGTGAAGAAGGACGATATGACAGGCTCTGTTTCAGCAATCAAGGCTGAAGACTTCAACAGGGGAGCGGTGGTGAACCCGCAGGATATGCTTAAAGGAAAGGTGGCAGGACTGCTGGTGACTCCGGGAGACGGAGGCCCCGGCTCAGGCTCCCGTATCAGGATAAGGGGCTCGTCATCCCTGAATGCTTCGAATGACCCCCTCATAGTGATAGACGGAGTGCCGATAGCTCAAGGTGCGGGAGGAGCAATGTCCAATCCTCTGGACCTCCTGAACCCGAATGACATAGAGTCATTCTCTGTCCTGAAGGATGCCTCGGCTGCAGCAATCTACGGTTCAAGAGCCTCCAATGGAGTCATCCTCATCACGACCAAAAAGGGAACAGGCAGCCGACCTCAGGTCAGCTATGTCGGTTCGGTCAGCATTCAGGCTCCTTCAGCAAGGGTCCCGGTGATGACTTCTGCAGAGCTGCGGGACTTCTACTCCAAGGTCTATCCGGCAGGCACTCAGACCGGTGACAAGGTGGCCGATCTTATGGGTGGCTCCGACACAGACTGGCAGGATCTGGTCTTCCGTACTGCCTTTGCGACAGAACACAATGTGAGTCTGTACGGAAACTACCGCACCAGAATGCCTTACAGAGCGTCGGTCTCCTATAACGGCCAGGAAGGAACCCTCAAGGAATCAAGATACGACAGAGGAACGATGGATGTCAACCTGTCTCCTGACTTCCTTGACAAGCATCTCTCCCTCGACCTCAGCTTCAAGGGAGTCGTCTCCTACTCAGACTATTCTGACGGAGGTACTGTAGGCAAGGCCGCATTCTATAATCCTACTCAGGATCCTTACTGGAGAAATGCCGACGGAACCATAGACTATACGACCACCAACGGCTACTGGAACTATGGTAACGGCAGGGGAAAGGAGTTCACGCCCAACACCCTTGCGGGTCCGAGCCCTCTTTCTATGATATATGACAACATAAGTCACGCGACTTCCGAAAGATTCATCGGCAGAGCTGCCCTGAACTATAAGGTATATGGCCTCGAAGCCCTCAGCTTCAACGTCAGCGCAGGTCTCGATGTCACAAGGACCGACTCTCACAATGGCGGGCGTCCCGGATCCTTCCAGGCCTATGCCGACACGGACAATATAGGCATAGGAACATATGTCAAGGGATATAACCTCAGCCGCAGCCAGCTCTTCGAGGCCTATGCCGGCTACAACCAGACCTGGGGCATACACAAACTTGACCTCATCGCAGGCTATTCGTGGCAGAACAACTTCTGGGCGAACAGAAACATCACCTACTACAATGTGACAGACAAGGTGGAGCTCAATCCGGGAGAGACCGTGGACTCGAGGTATCTTGTCTATCGTAACGAGAACTACCTCGTCTCATTCTACGGCCGTGCAAACTACTCGATAGATTCGAGATATGTGTTCACATTCACGGCCCGCGGCGACGGCTCCAGCAAGTTTGCCAAGCAGCACAGATGGGGCTTCTTCCCGTCCGGAGCCTTCGCCTGGAACATAGCTCAGGAGCCGTTTGTGAAGGATATAAAATCGGTTTCCACCTTGAAGCTCAGACTCTCGGCCGGCCTGACCGGCCAGCAGGACGGCATAGGTGATTATGTCCACCTGGCACGATACAATATATCCAACAATCCTTCATATATGTACAATATGGGAGGCGGCAACTTCGTCCATCCGATGACACCGCAGGCCTACGACCCGACCATAAAGTGGGAGACGACGCTGACATATAACGTCGGAGTGGACTATGGCTTCTTCAATGAAAGACTCAGTGGAAGCGTGGATGTGTATATGGCTGAAACAAAGGATCTTCTGAACTCGGTGCAGGTCCCTATGGGCTCGGGCTTCGGCAACAAGCTTATGACAAACATAGGTTCTATCATCAACTCCGGCGTTGAAATCGCCATAAGCGGAGTGCCGGTGCAGAAACCTGACCTCAGCCTTCAGATCGGCTTCAACGGAACCTTCCAGAACACTGAGTTTACCAAGCTCAATCCTACCGAGGATGACAACTACTACATCGAGGCTGGTAACATCTCGAAGGGCACTGGAGGCTATCTCTGCCGTCAGATGGTGGGTTATGCCCCGTACACCTACTACCTTTATCAACAGAAATATGACTCTGCCGGCAACCCCGTCCAGAATGAATTTGTGGACCGCAACGGGGACGGCGAAATAAGCGAAGCTGACAGGTATATGGCAGGAAAGAGCGTGTCACCGAAATTCTTCTACGGCCTGAATATGAAGCTGACCTACAAGGACTGGGACTTCGGAATCAACGGTCACGGAGCTGCAGGCACCTGGGTCTTCAACGACTTCGCTTCAGCTAACTCCACTGCCAGCCTGGACCTCAATTCAGGAGCTCTTCCAAACCAGGCGAAGCTTGTGAAGAAGACAGGGTTCACTGCTCCGAACAGCGCAAGGCAGTGGTACTCAGACTATTTTCTGGAAAATGCATCCTTTTTCAGGCTTGACGACATCAACATCGGCTACTCTTTCCGAAACATCGGCCGATGGGGAACCGACATCCGCCTGGCTCTGGGAGTACAGAACGTATTCATCCTCACAGGCTACAGCGGAATGGATCCTGAGGTCATCTCCGAAACCGGTATAGACAACACCATCTGGCCACGCCCGAGAACCTGGTCTCTCCGCCTGACCGTGAATCTGTAAAAAGTAAAATGATATGAAAAGATTTATATATATAGCGGCAGCCGCCGCAACCCTCGCCTCCTGTGTCGGCGACTTGGACACCCTTCCTCTCAACAGGACAGAGCCTATCTCGGAGTACGTGTACGGCGCGGATGAGAATGCCTATCTGTCCGGTCTTGGAAGACTCTACTTCCAGTTCGTGTCCAACGACCTGACCGACCTCCAGCAGATGGACGGAGGCGCCTCAGAGATCATAAGAGCCTTCTGGTCGGTCCAGGAGACCACTACAGACGAGGCAAAGTGCTCCTGGGAGAATGACGCCTGGGTCCGTGCCTTGAACACCAACACCTGGAGCGAAGTGCAGAACGACGCCATCTACGCAGTCTATGTCAGGACACTCCAAGGCATAGCATATGTCAATGAATACCTCCGCCAGACAGAGCCTGACAGGCTTGCCGACAGGGGAGTCTCGGCTGAACTGGCCTCAAAGATAGAAACCTTCCGCGCTGAGGCCCGCTTCATCAGGGCCTACCTGTACTGGATGGCCCTGGACTGCTTCGGCAGCGTGCCTTTCACGACGGAGGATTCTCCTTTCGGTGGGGCGTATTTCCCTAAACAGGCCTCGCGTGCGGATATATTCAACTATTGCGTGAGCGAGCTCGAGTACCTCAGGTCGGACCGGAGCCCTTTGCTCCCGGCACGTACGGCTTATCCAAGGGCCGACAAAGGCGCAGCCGCCGGCCTCCTTGCCCGTATATACCTGAATTCCAATGTATATACAGGTGTCCCGATGTGGGCCGAGGCCAAGGCCGTGTGTGAGGATATATTCACGATGGGCTACTCTTTATGCCCTGACTATGCCTCTCTTTTCCGAGGCGACAACGGTCAGAATCCGCAGGCCTGCGCCGAAATGCTCTGGGCCATCGACTATGACGCGAACAATACGGAGTCGTATGGTGGCACTACATATATCCTCAGTGCCTCCCTCGCTTCCACCGACATCACCGACCACTCCCGTCCCAACGGACAGACCAACGGCTGGGCCGGCCTGCGAGTGCCGTACGAATTCGTCTCCCGCTATTTCTCGGTCAGCGGACAGGACTATGAGACGGGCACTTACAATGTGACTGACAAGAGGGGAGAGCTCTTTTATATCAAAGGCCGCTCGGAGTCTATGGACGGCGCCCTGTACTCATTTATGAACGGATGGTCTTCGTTGAAATTCAATAACATACCTCACGACACGACTGACGGGGCTTACCTCGCGACTTCTGCGACGCTGAACTTTTCCAACGTTGATTTCCCGATGATCCGCCTTGCAGAGATATACCTCATCTACGCAGAAGCGTGTATGAATACAGGTCAGCCCGCGGCCGCTCTGCCGAAGCTCGCTGAGCTCTCCGCCCGCGCCGGCATTCCTGCTCCACCGCAGGTGACGCAGGACTACCTGGTAGCGGAGCGTGCCCGCGAACTGATGTGGGAGGCTCACCGCCGTACCGACCTGATCCGCTATGGCCTGTATGCTTCGGACGCATATATATGGCCATATAAAGGCGGCGATTCTTATGTCGGTCAGTCCTTCCCGGACTATAAGACCATCTTCCCTCTTCCACCGACCGAACTGGCCGTGAATACCGACCTCATCCAGAATCCAGGCTACTGATTGTCCGTAAAATCAGCCTGTTTATCAGAAACTTCAAGCAATTCGTCTTATATATTACAATATATAAGAAAAAATGATTATATTCGTAGGATTTGCAATTATGCATATCCTACGAGCTAATTATTGAACATTGTTATGAAGATATTATTTAAGAATTTTCTGATGGGTACTCTTGCAGTGGCTGCTATGGCCTCTTGTGCATCTGATGGTGCTATCGTCGTACCTGAGGCTCCGCTTGAGGAGTGTGTCTACCTGGGCGACAAGACAGAATTTGCAGTGTGGGCTCCTGACGCTGAGGCGGCTCAGCTGAGACTCTACCATTCCGCTTCCGATGAAGCAGCATTCAAGATCGTGAATATGAAGCTGTCCAAGGACGGCCTCTGGAAAGCGGTTGTAAAGGAAGATGTGAAGGGCTCATTCTACACATTCCAGGTGCAGAAAGACGGCAAATGGCTTGAGGAGACAGAGGGTATCGCTGCCAAAGCGGTGGGTGTGAACGGAATGCGCGGTGCTGTAATCGACTGGACCGAGACAAATCCTGAAGGATGGGCGGAGGACAAGAGTCCTCAGATCAAGCCGTCCGACATCATCGTCTATGAGCTTCAGCACAGGGATTTCTCTGTTCATCAGACTTCCGGAGTAAGCAACAAGGGTAAGTATCTTGCTCTTACAGAGGAGGGTACAAAGAACCCTGACGGTCTTGCAACCGGTATCGACCACCTTAAGGAGATCGGTGTTACGTATGTGCAGTTCCTTCCTTCGACTGACTTCGCTACAATCGACGAGACCCGTCTTGAAGACAACCAGTACAACTGGGGTTACGAGCCTCTCAACTACAATGCTGTAGAGGGTTCCTTCTCGACAGATCCGTACAATCCTGTGACCCGTATCAAGGAGTTCAAGCAGATGGTCCAGGCTCTTCACAAGGCCGGCTTCCGCGTGATTCTCGACGTGGTCTACAACCACACGACAAATGCTTCCAACACAGGCTTCGAGCGCACAATGCCGGGTTATTTCTACCGTATGCGCGAGGACGGAAGCTTCTTTGACGGCTCGGGCTGCGGCAACGAGACAGCCTCGGAGCAGGAAATGTTCCGTAAATATATGGTCGAGTCCCTCGAGTGGTGGATGAAGGAGTACCATATCGACGGTTTCCGTTTCGACCTTATGGCCATCCACGATATAGAGACTATGAACCTCATCAGCGAGCGTCTCCACGCTATAGATCCTGATGTTGTGATCTACGGCGAGGGTTGGGCAGCTTCTTCTCCTGCATATCCGGCAGAGGAGATCGCCCTTAAGGCGAACACATATATGCTCGACAAGGTCGGTGCATTCAGCGACAACATCCGTGACGCTGTGCGCGGTCCGCTCGGTTGCGAGAACGCCGGCTTTATGGACGGTGTTGCAGGCAACAAGGCAAACGTCGAGTTCGGTATCGCCGGTGGTATAGAGCACCCTCAGGTGACTGTGGAGCGTTGGACAAGCAGCCCTCTCCAGCACGTGAGCTATGTGAGCTGCCACGACGACCACTGTCTGCGTGACCGTCTTGAGGAGGCTACGGATGCTACTGAGAAGGAGCGCCTTGCAATGGTAAAGCTCGCTCAGACAGCAGTCTACACGTCCCAGGGCATTCCTTTCATCTTCAATGGTGAGGAACTCTACCGTCACAAGCAGGGCGTGAAGAACAGCTACAACCAGCCTGACTCGATCAACGCCATCGACTGGACATACAAGACTAAGTACAATGACCTTGTAAAGTATTACGCTGCCCTTGCTGCCATCCGTCACGCTCATCCGGGCTTCTGCCTCGGCGATGCTGACCTGGTTCGTGAGAAACTTCAGTTCATCGAAGTTGATGACCCTTGCGCAGTGGCATTCCGTATCAGCGGCCTTGAAGGAATCGACTCGGCCAAGTCTCTTACAGTCCTTCTCAACGGATCGAAGAAGTCTGTTTCGGTAAATATCCCTGAGGGACAGTATGTGGTCCTTGCCCAGAACGGTCAGGCAGATGCAGATGGCTTGAGCGCCTACACCGGCAGTGTCATCAAGGCCGGAGCAACATCAGCAACCATCCTCGCGGAGAATTAATGTCATCCCCGGCTTGACCGGGGATCTGAAAGAAAATAACAACCAAAAGATATGAAGAAGATAATAATCGCAATCTGCGCTGCACTTATGGCCCTCGCCTGCACACAGGCGCCACAGCAGCAGCCTCTTGAAAATTCAGTGGTGTACGAAATGAACGTACGCCAGTACACACCGGAAGGAACCTTCGCTGCTGCTCAGCAGGAACTTCCCCGCCTTGCTGAGCTCGGAGTAGACGTCGTATGGCTTATGCCAATCTATCCTATCGGTGTAGAAGGCCGCAAGGGTACCCTCGGCTCTTACTATGCAGTGAAGAACTACTGCGACATCAACCCTGAGTTCGGTACTCTCGAGGACTTTGACAACTTTGTAGCTGAGGCTCACAGACTCGGACTCCGCGTCATCGTGGACTGGGTGGCTAACCACACTTCACCTGACGCTGTCTGGGTAACAGGACAGGCTCCAGAGTGGTACGAGCGCGATGCTGAAGGAAATACTACTTACACAGCAGACTGGTCTGACACAGCAAACCTCAACTATGAGAATCCTGAGGTCTGGAAAGGAATGCAGGCTGCCCTCCGCTTCTGGATGGAGCGCGGCATCGACGGTTTCCGCTGCGATATGGCTTGCGAGGTTCCGCTCGAGTTCTGGCAGGAGACCATCGCAGGGCTCCGTGCAGACTACCCGGATATGTACTGGCTTGCAGAAGGTGAGGAGCCTAAGCTTCACTCTCTTTCTGACTTCAATGCTTCGTATGCCTGGGAGCTTCACCACCTCCTCAATGCGATTGCACAGGGCAAGGCCGGTGTAGAAGAGCTTGTAGCCTACATCGAGAAGGATGCTGCAAACAATCCGGCAGACGCATTCCGCCTTATGTTCACCTCAAACCACGACGAGAACTCTTGGGCAGGTACTGAGTTCGAGAGAATGGGTGATGCTGCAAAGCTTATGGCAGTCCTCACATTCACCCTTCCTAACGGTCAGCCACTCATCTACACAGGTCAGGAAATGGGTTGGAACAAGAGATTCGAGTTCTTTGAGAAGGACCCTATCCCGGCTTGGGAGAAGAACGAGTACTTCGATTTCTACAAATGGCTCATCGACATCCGTCACGACAATCCGGCTCTTGCAGCAGGTGACAAGGGCGGCGTGTTCGAAGTCGTTTCTACAGATGACAGCACACTCGTGTTCACTCGCACTCTTCCTGGCAACAAGGTGACAGTGAAGGCAGAGCTCAAGGCACCTTGGTCATACGAAATCACAGCAGAGTAGCACTATGTCATTCCGAGCTTGTCGAGGAATCTTATCAATCAGAATTATGAAGAAAATCATCATAGCACTTACAGCCGCCGCCCTTGCAGCCTGCTCGGGCCCGGCTTTCAACCCTGAGACAGTTGCAGATGCAACAGCAGAGCAGGTTACCCGCGTAGAGCCGCTTTCCTGGTGGACAGGAATGAAGACAGACCTTCAGCTGATGGTCTATGGCAAGGGAATATCAGAATATGACGTCAGAATGGAAGGAGGCAAGGGCGTTTCTGTAGAGAAGATCAACAAGGCAGAAAGTCCGAACTATCTTTTCGTAGATGTAGCTGTTGCTCCAAATGCGCAGCCTGGAACCTACTACATCGTCTTCTCAAAAGATGGCGAATCTTTCAAATATCCTTACGAGATCGCCTCACGTGCAGAAGGCTCTGCAGAGCGCAAAAGCTTCACTACAGCTGATATGGTCTACCTGATTATGCCGGACCGTTTTGCAAATGGCGATGCGTCAAACGACTCTACAGACGACACTACAGAGGACGCAGACCGTTCCAACGGCAACGGACGTCACGGCGGTGACATCCAGGGCGTCATCGATCACCTTGACTACATAAGCGAGCTCGGTGCGACATACATCTGGACTACTCCGTTCCTCGAGGATAACGATCCGAGAGGTTCATATCACGGCTACGCTGCCTCTGACTACTACCACATCGACTCACGCTTCGGTTCCAACGAACTGTACAAGACCCTTGTGGAGAAGGCAAGAGAGAAAGGCCTCGGTATCATTATGGACATCGTTCCAAACCACTGCAGCTATGTTCATTGGTGGATGAAGGACCTTCCTTTCCAGGACTGGATCCATCAGTTCGACACCTACACAGGCACAAATGTGGCATTCTCCACCAATATGGACCCTAACGCTTCCGCAAAGGACCTCTACATACAGGAGAGCGGCTGGTTCGTGCCTACAATGGTGGATATGAACCTGGACAATCCATATGTCCTTAAGTACTTCATACAGTGGGGAATATGGTGGATCGAGTATTCAGGCCTCAACGGCTTCCGCGTGGACACATATCCATACAACGAGAAGGTTCCGGCTGCACAGTGGTGCAAGGCCATTATGGAAGAGTACCCTGATTTCAATATCGTAGGAGAGTGCTGGACTTCGTCCATCCCTCAGCTTGCGTACTGGCAGGGTGGCAACGCCAACAAGGACGGTTTCGACTCGCACCTTCCTTCTATTATGGACTTCCCGCTTCACGACGCTATGCGTGAGGCCCTCGCAGAGGACAACGGAGGTTGGGGACTCGGAATGACCAAGGTATATGACATACTTTCGCACGACTTCGTCTATCACGACCTCTCGAAGATGCTCATCTTCCCTGGCAACCACGACACTGCGCGTATCGGTGATATGGTGCGCAAGGACCCTCGTGCCCTTAAGCTCGCTATGACTATGATGGCGACTATGCGAGGCATTCCTCAGATCTTTGCAGGTGATGAGCTTATGTTCGTTTCCAACAGACCGGACAATGTGGGCGACCATCCGGGCCTGCGCGTTGATTTCCCAGGTGGATGGGAGGGCGATCAGATCGACCTCTTTACTGAGGAAGGCCGTAAGGCGCAGACACACAACACAGACGGACTCAAGGTTGAGAAAGGCCAGGCTGCTGACTTGTTCGACTATGTAAGCCGCCTCTTCCAGTGGAGAAAGACAGCTGATGTCATCCACAACGGCAAGACAATGCATTTTATGACCCGCGACAACACATACGCATATTTCCGTTACAACGACGACAGCGCGGTGTTCGTATATATCAACAACACCCTTGAGGACAAGAACGTTCCGTGGTCATATTACTCGGAGATCACCGAAGGTCTTAAGGGCGGTGTCGACGTGCTCACCGGCGAGCCGTTCGAAGTGTCGGACGCGACAGTCGTGGCTCCAAAGACAGCCCTCGTGATCGAATATAAGAAATAATTAATAATACGATATGAAGAAAATACTTACAGCCCTTTCAGCCCTTGCAATCCTTGCAGGCTGCGCAGAGAAGCCTGCTGCGGTGACTGATGTACAGACCCTCAAGTCCCCTTCAGGAAATATGGAGATGACCTTCCACCTCACAGCGGAAGGAACTCCTCAGTACGCCCTCAACTACGGTGACCAGCAGGTCATCCTCCCTTCAAACCTCGGTTTTGAGTTCCGTGGTGTCCTCAAGGCCCAGCAGCTGGTCTTCAATCAGGACGGTACAATCTCTAAGGAAGACCGTCAGCCTTGCTACTCTTTCTACGATGGTTTCAAGGTGGAAAGTGTAGAGACAGCGACATTCGATGAGACTTGGGAGCCTGTATGGGGTGAGGAGAAAGAGATCCGCAACCACTACAACGAACTCCTTGTAAACCTCGTCCAGACTTCATCTGAGAAGAAGATGTCTGTCCGTTTCCGTCTCTATGACGACGGTCTTGGCTTCCGCTATGAATTCCCTTACCAGAAGAACCTCAGCTACTTCGTGATCAAGGAAGAGCTCACTCAGTTCGCTCTTACAGGTGATCACACAGCCTGGTGGGTACCTGGTGACTATGACACTCAGGAGTACAACTTCGTGGAGTCACGCCTGAGCGAGATCAGCGCAAAGATGGAGGCTGCCATCAATCCTAACGACTCACAGACTCCGTTCTCTTCAAACGGTGTGCAGACATCACTCCAGATGCGTACAGACAGCGGCCTTTACATCAACATCCACGAGGCTGCTCTGATCGACTACCCTTGTATGCATCTCGACCTCGACCCTAAGACATTCACTTTCGTTTCACACCTCACTCCTGATGCCCAGGGATGGAAAGGCCGTATGCAGACACCTTGCAACACTCCTTGGAGAACAGTTCAGGTGGCTCCAAGCGCTACAGCACAGCTTGCTTCACGCCTTATCCTCAACCTCAACGAGCCTTGCGCCCTTGAGTCTACAGACTGGATCAAGCCAGTGAAGTACATCGGTGTATGGTGGGAGATGATCACCGGAAAGGGATCTTGGGCATACACAAACGACTACGCTTCAGTACAGCTCGGCAAGACAGACTACTCAAAGGCAACTCCTAACGGCTTCCACTCTGCAAACAACGAGAAGGTCCGCCGTTACATCGACTTCGCAGCTGAGCACGGCTTCGACCAGGTGCTTGTGGAAGGCTGGAACGAAGGCTGGGAAGACTGGGCAAACTGCAGCAAGGACTATGTCTTTGACTTTGTGACTCCTTACCCTGACTTCGACATCGAGGCTCTGAACAAGTACGCTCATTCAAAGGGCGTGAAGCTTATGATGCACCACGAGACTTCGTCATCAGTACGCAACTACGAGCGTCACCTTGACCAGGCTCTTGACCTTATGGACAAGTATGGCTACAACTCTATCAAGGGTGGCTATGTGGGAGACATCCTCCCTATCGGCGAGCACCACTACAGCCAGTCCCTCATCAACCACTATATGTATGTCCTGAAGAAGGCTGCTGACCACAAGGTGATGATCAATGCTCACGAGGCTGTTCGTCCTACAGGTATCTGCCGCACTTATCCTAACCTCATCGGCAACGAGTCAGCACGCGGTACTGAGTACCAGGCCTTCGGCGGTACAATGCCTCACCACGTGACCATTCTTCCTTTCACACGTCTGAATGGTGGCCCTATGGACTACACTCCTGGTATCTTCGTTATGGACCTCGCTTCTGTGACTGAAGGAAGAAACCAGTCTTGGGTAAATGCAACCATAGCTAACCAGCTTGCTCTCTACATCACCCTCTATTCACCTCTCCAGATGGCTGCAGACCTTCCGGAGCACTACGCTCAGTTTATGGATGCATTCCAGTTCATCAAGGACGTGGATATCGACTGGATCCAGTCCAAGTACCTCCTCGCTGAGCCGGGTGAGTATCTCGCCATCGCACGTCAGGGCAAGAAGAACGGCCAGTGGTTCGTGGGTGGTGTGACAGATGATCACCAGCGTACCCTCGACGTACCGTTCAGCTTCCTTGAGGCAGGAAAGAAGTATGTGGCTAAGGTATATGCCGACGACATCGCAGCCGGTGCCCACTACAAGAACAACCCTCAGGTCTACAAGATCTACGAGGTGGAAGTAACATCAGAATCAGTCCTCCCTATCGAAATGGCCGCTGGTGGTGGATTCGCAATAAGCCTTACAGAAAAGAAGTAATATATTATATATTGGTATAATATGTAATCATATTCGGATTTTCGATTAAAATTTCATATATTTGACTCGGCTGCATATCAGCCGGGTCTTTTTTTATGAATATACTACCGGTTTCTTCATCGGCCCTGGCTTCCGTTCTTGCGGAAATGGGCATAAATGACATCGCTGACGCGACGATACGTCAGTCAGGTGCTATAGGACGCAGACTTGAAAAGGCGACCTCTACCGAATTTCTTCATCTGGAAATGGGCATACCCGGCCTCCCTCCTTCGGCTGTAGGTGTCGAGGCGGAATGCGCTGCCCTTCGTTCAGGAATAGCTTCACAGTATCCTGATATGCTTGGAGCTGAGCCGCTCAAGAAAGAGGCTTCAAGATTCCTGAAAGCCTTTCTGGACATCAATGTGGCACCGCTGGGCTGCATCCCGACCGTGGGCTCTATGCAGGGAGGATTCTGTGCCTTTATGCTGTGCTCCCAGCTTTCAGCAGACAAGGACACGATCCTGTTCATAGATCCCGGTTTCCCTGTACAGAAGAAGCAGGCGCAGCTTTTAGGAGTAAGGTCAGAGTCCTTTGATATATATGATTACAGGGGAGACAGACTTGCCTCCAAACTTGAGGAGCACCTCTCGTCAGGAAGGATAGCCGCCCTGATATATTCAAGCCCCAACAATCCTGCCTGGTTCAATCTGACTGAGTCAGAGCTCGAAACCATCGGCACCCTGGCTACAAAGTACGACGTTGTGGTCATCGAGGACCTTGCCTATATGTGTATGGACTTCAGAAAGCCTTTGGGCAGGCCGTTCGAGACTCCGTTCCAGCCTACTGTAGCCAAGTACACCGACAATTATATCATAATGATGTCAGCGTCCAAGATGTTCAGCTACGCAGGTCAGCGAATTGCTGTGCTGGCAGTCTCAGATGTTCTGTATGACAGGAAGTATCCTGAATTGGAGCGCCGTCACAAGATGGCACGT
Source organism: Bacteroidales bacterium (assembly GCA_017505605.1). Classification (GTDB taxonomy): domain Bacteria; phylum Bacteroidota; class Bacteroidia; order Bacteroidales; family UBA932; genus Cryptobacteroides. Next base: position 55,701 of record JAFVOX010000014.1, on the reverse strand, counting down.
CTGGGAGACGCTCTGGTACTTGGAATAATGTATGCGGTTTCTTCAGGAGTCAGCCATTCTGCCCAGTATGCTTTGGCGGCTATGTTCAAGGCAGCTTCTGACGGAGAGCTTGACTTTGTGGCTGACACCTCCGAATATGCGCGTCGTGCTGCCATTACCAAGAATATATTCCTGGACAACGGTTTCCATATAGTCTACAGCAAGGACGGTGATGAAGATGTGAGTGACGGCTTCTTCTACACCATCGGTTACAAGGAGCTTGACTCGGCCACCCTTATGCGTGAACTTATGCTCTACGGCATATGCTCCATCGCCCTGTCGCTGACCGGCAGCGTCCAGAAGGGTGTACGCGTCTGCGTGTCCCAGCTCAACCGTCCGGAGCAGTTCGACCTCCTGGCTCAGCGCCTCGCCCTCTTCTCTCAGAACCACTAATAGTTGATTTTCAGGCACTTACACTGAATTACCTGCTCCATCTGCCGCAGGTGATTCAACATAAAACATTCAATGACGATGAGATACGTTTCACCGGCCGAGGCCGTACAATTGATAAATTCAGGCGAAAGTATATATATACAGGGAAGCACCTCCATACCGGAGGTGCTCTCGCAGGCCCTCGCTGACCGAGGCAGCGAGCTGCGCGATGTCACCATATATGCTGCCTTTGCTGTGGGGCGCTGCGAAGCTCCATATTGCAAGCCCGAGTACAAAGACTCCTTCAATGTAAAGAGTCTCTTTGTGGCTAATAACATAAGGAAGTGGCTTGCAGCAGGTTATGGCTCGACAATCCCTGCGTTTCTAGGTGAGATACCAGGGCTTTTCCGTGACGGGACCCTGCCTCTTGATGCAGTTTTTCTGAATGTTTCTCCGCCGAATGCAGAAGGTTACTGCTCGTACGGAATCTCTGCCGACCTTGCAGTTTCGGCAACGGAGTGCGCCCGTAAGGTCATAGTGCAGGTGAACAAGTCGATGCCTTTCTCTTACGGTGACGCCTTGATACACGTTTCAAGAATAGATGCTGCAGTGGAGGTGGATGATCCTCTTGTGGAGGTGCCGACTGCTGTTCCGACGGAGATCGACACTGCCATCGGACGATATATTGCAGAGATGATTCCTGACGGAGCCACACTCCAGATAGGTGTGGGCGGCATTCCTAATGCAGTACTCTCTGCGCTCAAGGACCACCGTCACCTCGGCCTGCATACGGAGGCATTGACAGATGGCGTGCTTCCTCTTCTGGAGAGTGGCGTAATCGATAACTCCTGCAAGAAGGTCTGTCCAGGAATCTCCATAGCTTCGCTGGCTCTTGGCTCCCGCAGATTATATGATTATATGGATTACCGCGAAGACCTCCTTCTCAAGGATGTAGCCTGGACCAATGCCCCTTTCCGCATAGCCCAGAACCCTAAGGTGATGGCCATAAATTCAGCTGTAGAAGTGGATCTGACAGGTCAGGTGTGTGCCGATTCTGTGGGGACCCGTATCATCTCCGGTGTAGGAGGACAGCACGACTTTATGTATGGAGGATCATTGTCAGAAGGAGGAAAGACCTTTATTGCAATTCCTTCTATGACAGAAAAGGGTGTGTCCAAGATCAAGCCTGTACTTACCGAAGGAGCCGGAGTAGTGACTACACGACATATGATACAGCACATCGTGACAGAATACGGTGTGGCGTCTCTCAGAGGAAAGAGTCTGGCAGAACGTGCCCGCGCTCTCATATCCATCGCACACCCTTCGGTGCGCGAGGACCTCGAGCGCGAAGCCGTTGCGCGCTTCGGTCATTCATTTCTGAGCCTGAAGTAGCTTAAAGAGTCTGACCGTCAATAAATTCCCTTAAGATAGAAGTCGGAGGTACAGCTGCAATTTCAGCTGGACTTAGAGCTGTGATGCTGTCAAGAAATTTCAACATTCTCGCCGCCTCGACAAATGCCGGTGACGAAGGCGCTATACGGCGCAGAAGAGGCTCGGCATAATATTTCAATATAGGAAGTTCAAATATATGGGCTGAATTAAGGACGGCGTCCGCATTTTCCTGGAACGGGAAGATGTTCCTGTTCTCTCCGCGTCGTACGCTTGCCCATCTTGTGATGGTCTCTTCTGGGATTATGCCTCTTGTGCGGTTGTCGCGGATCATTCTCCTGAGCATTCGGTTGTCGGAAGTGGAGATGTTGTTGTTCTCGTCCAGAGAGAGTGATGTAAGGGCAGAAACATAGACTCTGAACACTTTTGAACTGTCTACATCAGGTATCATTGCAGGATTCAAGGCGTGGATTCCTTCCATTATGAGGATGTCCTTGTCCTGGAGCTGCATTGTCTTACCTTCGAATAATTTCTTTCCAGCCTTGAAATCAAAACGCGGAATCTCCACCTCCTTGCCGTCGAGGAGTGCATTGAGCTGTTCTCCAAGGAGTTTGAGGTCCATTGCTCCGAGACATTCGAAGTCGTAATCTCCGTTTTGGTCGCGCGGAGTCTGTTCACGCTCGACAAAGTAATTGTCCAGTTCTATGACCTTAGGGTTGAGGCCGAGGTTGCGGCACTGGAGCGCGAGACGCTTCGATGACGAAGTCTTGCCGCTGCTGGAAGGGCCTGCAATGAACACTATCTTCACGCTTCCCCTTCTGTCATAGATCAGATTGGCAATGTCAGCGAATTTTTTCTCCTGGAAGGCTTCGGACAGATTTATGAGCTCAATGATCTTTCCGTTGAGTACTCTTTCATTGAGTGCTCCCACTCCTCCGACTCCCTGTATGTGGCACCAATCTGAATGTTCCTTGAGAGCATTTGCCAGCTTGGACTGTCGTTTCATAGGCAATACCTTGTCCGGACTTCCGTGCATAGGGTACTGCAGGCAGAATCCGTCGTTATAACCCATCAAATCAAATGTTTTGAGGAATCTTGTAGAAGGAGCAAGCGGACCGTAAAATGTATCAGCTTGTCCATCAAGGTAGTACACGCTGTAATTGAATCTTCCGAGTGTTTTCGCAAGGTTTGCCTTTTCCTTCTGTCTGTTCTCGGTGTAGACCCTTACAGTATCTTCAAGGCTCAGCATCTTCTTGGTGAACGGGAGATCAGCCTCGACAATCTCTCTCATCCGTACCTTTATGGCGGTGATTTCTTCGTCAGTGACACAGTACACCTTAGGTCTGCCGTCCTCTTGGGAAGTGTTCTCGCGGATTTCGCAATAAAGACCGCTTGGAAGAGAGTAGTCTATGGAAAGCACCTTATCCGGGAACATTTCCCTTACCACATTCTGAAGCACGAAGCTCAATGAGCGGACATAGGTCCTTCTTCCGTCAGGATGACCGTAGTCCACGAACCTTACATTATGCGGTGAGATGATCCTGTACTCCAGCGATTTGAGTTTGTTGTCTACAAGTGCAGCAATGCTGCCTTCCGGTGCGATTGCATTGAGAGCTGTGCCGAAAGCTACATCAACATAAGATGATGTGTTTTCGCAATAGATTCTGATGTCTTCCATAAGGATGATGTTTTTATAATATTTCCTTGAGGAAAGGTCCTGTTACGGACGCAGGTTCTTTGGTCAGCTGCTCCGGAGTACCCTGCGCAACTATCAATCCTCCTGCCTTTCCGCCTTCCGGACCCATATCAAAGATGTAGTCCACTGATTTGAGCACGTCAAGGTTGTGCTCGATGATGATTACTGTATTTCCTTGGTCTACAAGCTGTTTAAGCACTCTCAGCAGGATCTTGATGTCCTCGAAGTGCAGACCTGTTGTAGGCTCGTCCAGAATGTACAATGTGTTGCCAGTGCCTTTTCTGGCAAGTTCTGCCGCCAGCTTCATTCTCTGGCTCTCGCCTCCAGACAGGGTCACGGCTGACTGGCCCAACTGTACATAGCCCAGTCCGACATCCACAAGCGCCTTCAGCTTAGGTGCTATGGTCGGTATGTTCTGGAAGAACTCATAGGCCTCGCTGATAGGCATTTCCAGTACATCGTTGATGTTCTTTCCCTTATATTTTACAGCGAGTGTGTCATTTTTGTACCTTCGGCCGCGGCATTCGTTGCACACGACGTTGACAGACGGCAGGAAGTTCATTTCGATGACCTTGATTCCTGCTCCCTTGCACTCCTCGCATCGTCCTCCCGCCACATTGAACGAGAATCTTCCGGCCTTGAATCCGCGGACCTTGGCGTCCGGAGTCGCCTCAAAGAGGTTTCTGATGTCATTGAACACTCCTGTGAATGTAGCAGGGTTGCTTCGTGGCGTACGTCCGATAGGGCTCTGGTCGATCTCGATGAGCTTGTCGATGTTCTCCACTCCGATGATCTCGTCGTACGGCTGCGGCTGGAGCTTGGCGTTGTAGAAACGGTTCTTCAGGACAGGCATCAGCGTCTCGTTGATTAGCGACGACTTGCCGCTGCCGCTGACTCCGCTGATTCCGATGAACATTCCCAGAGGGAAGTCCACATCCACATTCTTGAGGTTGTTGCCTCGTGCTCCACGGATTCCGAGGGTCAGGCCGTTGCCGGTGCGCCTGCTTTTCGGAACCTCTATGGATTTCAGACCCTTGAGGTAGTCCAGTGTGATGGAAGAAGCTTTGTCAATCTCGTTCAGAGGGCCGCTGTAGCAGATCTTTCCTCCCTCCTGTCCGGCTCCGGGACCGACATCCACAAGCCAGTCCGCAGCCATCATTGTCTCAGCATCGTGCTCGACTACCATCACGGAGTTGCCTTCGTCGCGAAGTTTCTTGAGCGAAGCGATCAGCTTTCTGTTATCTCTCTGATGAAGTCCGATACTCGGCTCATCAAGAATGTAAAGTACATTCACAAGCTTCGAACCGATCTGGGTTGCCAGACGTATGCGCTGACTCTCTCCGCCTGACAGTGAAGCAGTTGCGCGGTCCAAAGAAAGATAGTCCAGGCCCACATCAACGAGGAATGTCACCCTGTCCTTGAGTTCTTTAAGTATGTCACGGGCAATCAGGCTTTCGCGTTTTCCCAGCACTGTGTCCAGAGAATAGAACCATTCCTTGAGCTGGCTGATCTCCATCGCGGCCACCTCTGATATGGTCTTTCCGTCTATCTTGAAGTAAGTAGTGTCCTTGTTCAGTCTTGTGCCTCCGCAGCTAGGGCAGACTATCTTTTCATTGATGTCTCCCACGACCCCTGAGTAGGAAACCATCTCGGATGAGGCACCTTCTCCGACCCTGAAAAGTTCATCGGATCCGAAAACTATCAGAGAAACGATCTCATCAGGGAGTTCCTCGACCGGATCGTAAAGCGAGAAGTTGTACTTGCGGGCGATCGATCGCACCACATCGAATTTCTTTGTCTCCCTTATCTTTCCCAGAGGCACTATGGCTCCGTCTGCGATGGAAACGGAACGGTTAGGGATGATGGTGTCCATATTCACGTCCACAATCATTCCAAGTCCCTTGCAGTGAGGACAATAGCCCTGAGGGGAATTGAACGAGAACGAGTGCGGCGCAGGCTCCGGAAGCGAAAGGCCAGTGTCAGGACAGATCAGATGCTTTGAGAAATGCTGCACCTCTCCCGTCTCGACATCCATAGTCGCAAGCGAACCCTTTCCGTGGTTGAGTGCGGACATTACCGATGACTTTATGCGCTTCTCATCCTTTGCGGCAGGCTTCAGACGGTCTATCACAAGCTCGATGAAATGCGCCTTGTAGCGGTCAAGCGCTGTGACTTCGTTCAGTTCGTGTAACTCTCCGTCGATTCTGACTTGTGTGTATCCGCGTTTGCGCATCTGCTCCAGCAGCTCCTTGTAGTGACCCTTTCGTCCTCTGACTATAGGTGCAAGCAGGTAGCACTTTCGTCCGTCATATTTCTCCATAATGAGGGAGACGATCTGCTCGTCGGTGTACCTTGTCATCTCCTTCCCCGTGTGGGGAGAATATGCGGTCGATGCCCTGGCGTACAGCAGACGCAGGAAATCGTATATTTCAGTGATGGTTCCGACAGTGGAGCGAGGGTTGTTGCCGGTGGTCTTCTGCTCTATGGCGATGATTGGGCTGAGTCCGGTAATGGACTCGACCTCAGGCTTTTCCAATATGCCCATAAAGTGCTTGGCATATGTGGAAAGCGTGTCCATATATCTCCTCTGTCCCTCGGCATAGATCGTGTCGAAGGCGAGGGAAGACTTGCCGCTTCCGCTGAGTCCCGTCACTACGACAAAGCTGTCGCGCGGGATGGAAAGCGACGCTCCCTTAAGGTTGTGCGCCTTGGCTCCGACAATCTCTATGAAATCGTTCTTCTTCTCCATTTGGAAACTTTTTGGAAAACTCACTATTCTTCGTAAGGCTCGTTGAAAGGCATAAGGAAAGGATTGGTCATCCCTTCCTCGGCTATCGATGATGTCGGTCCGTGGCCCGGAACCACCTCGATCTCGCCGTCCAGCACAACGAGTTTCTCCAGGATACTCTTAATAATGGCGTCATAGTCGCCTCCCGGATGGTCTGTGCGTCCGATCGCTCCTGCAAAAAGCGTGTCGCCGCTGAGCATATACTTGCTCTCTCTCTCAAGATAACATACTCCGCCGGGAGTGTGGCCTGGAGTCTCGATGACTTCAAAGGTCAGGCTTCCGACCTTTATTTCAGTACCTTCTGTCACATCAGTGGTTTCGAAGGCGGCCGGCATAGGGGCGCCGAAGAAACGGCAGAAATAGGAATTGTTCTCCAATGTGACCTTGTCGGCAGGGTGCATATATATCGGCAGCCCTCCGTAGGTCGCGGAGAGTTCAGCCACTCCAAGCACGTGGTCAAAATGACCGTGGGTCAGGAGAATGCAGACGGGCTTGAGGCCCTTGGAATTGATAAAGCCGATGAGGCTGTCTCTCTCTGCAGAAGTCTCGAATCCAGGGTCTGCAATGGCGCAGTGTCCTTCCTCATCCCATATCACGCTGCAGCGTGTCTGGAAGGCATTGAAGATGAAATATTCCGTATGTATCATTCAAATAATTCATTAAAACATACAAAAATACGAAAAGGTTTGTTATTTTTGCTGAATGTTACCGGAAAAATGTCGTGTTTTACGATGGTAAGACGACGCGGAAATCCGCCGGAAGGCGGGGCCGGTGATAAAGCAGGAATAATCAAAAATACATTAACAACTATGCATATAGCTATAGCAGGTAATATCGGCAGCGGAAAAACGACACTTACAAAGATGCTTGCCGCACATTACGGATGGACTCCAAAGTTCGAGTCAGTGGACTATAACCCGTATCTTGCTGATTTCTACGATGATATGGAAAGATGGTCTTTCAATCTTCAGGTATATTTCCTTAATAAGCGCTTCAAGGATGTGGTAGACATATCGAAACTCGACGAGGTGATCATCCAGGACCGTACAATCTACGAGGATGCGAGGATCTTCGCTCCTAACCTTCACGGAATGGGTCTTATGTCCACAAGAGATTTCGAGAACTATTCGGATCTTTTCGACCTTATGATGTCTCTTGTAAATCCGCCTGACCTGCTCATCTATCTCAGAAGCTCCATTCCAAACCTCATCGGCCAGATCCAGAAGAGAGGCCGCGAGTACGAAAAGAGCATCCGCATAGACTACATCACAGGACTCAACGAGCGTTATGAGAACTGGATCAAGGACTACAAGCACAACCTCCTTATCCTGGATGTAGACAGAATCAAGTTCGAAAACAGACCTGAGGACTTCCAGGAAGTCGTTGACAAGATCGATGCAGAGCTTTTCGGACTCTTCCCGAACCTAAAATAACTAAAACCTTATAATGATTATGGCAGAAAGAATAACCATCATCGACTTCGTTGAGAAGTATGTTGCCAAGTATTCCCAGAATCCTTTCCTTTGGGAAAAGAATCTTGACACAAACGAGTGGGAACCTACCACCTATGAAGAGACCTTGAAGAAGGCAAAGCGTATTGCTGCCGGCCTTATGGCTCTCGGAGTTCAGAAAGGAGAGAAGATATCTTACCTTAGCGAGGGCCGTGATATGTGGGTGATCGGAGAACTCGGAGTTCTCTATGCCGGTGCAGTGAACGTGCCGCTCTCGATTAAGCTTGGCGAAGCTAACGACCTGGTCTTCAGAGTAAAGCACTCTGATTCAAAGTATGTGATCACATCTAAGTTCCAACTCCCTAAGATCAGGACCATCCTTCCTGAATGCCCTATGGTGGAGAAGGTAATCCTCTTCGACCAGGTGGATGATATGCAGGAGAATGAGATCTACATCGGTGATATTATTGAGATGGGTGACAAGTTCCTTGCAGAGAATGAGGAGCAGTTCATCCAGAGATATAAATCAATCGGCCCTGATGACTATGCCAACATCAGCTACACATCAGGAACAACCGCAGACCCTAAGGGTATCCTCCTTACCCACAGAAACTACACAGCCAACGTAGAGCAGGCCCACTCGGTGATCGGAGTCAAGTCGACAGACAGGATGCTCATCATCCTTCCTCTTGACCACTGCTTCGCACACGTTGCGGGTTTCTACACAATGATGTCATACGGTGCTTCCATCGGTACAGTCCCTTCGGGAAAGAGTGGAAAAGAGGCTTTGAGAAATATCTCCCCAAGCATTATGGAGTTCCAGCCTAACGTTATGCTCTCTGTGCCAACTCTTGCAAAGAACTTCAAGAAGAGCATCGAGACAGCCATCAGGAAGAAAGGCGCTACAGTGGAGAAACTCTACAATTTCGCACTCAACAACGCAATCGCTTACTATAAGGAAGGCTACAACAAAGGTACACAGTTCGTTGACATCTTCAGATGGCCTCTCGTGAAGCTCTTTGACAAGCTCGTGTTCTCAAGCGTGCGTCAGGGTCTCGGCGGCAAGATGAAGTTCTTTGTGGGCGGAGGTGCACTCCTGGACATCGACCTGCAGAAGTACTACAACGCAATCGGTATCCCTATGTACCAAGGCTATGGCCTTTCGGAGGCTACACCTATCATCTCTGCAAACTCTCCTCAGAGACACATATTCGGATCGTCAGGTAAGGTCGTTTCTCCAATGGAGATCAAGATTCTCGACGCTGACGGCGTAGAACAGCCATACGGCGTGAAGGGTGAGATCTGCATCAAGGGTGAGAACGTGATGGCAGGTTATTGGAAGAACCCTAAGTCGACAGCTGACACAGTGGTTGACGGATGGCTCCACACAGGTGATATGGGATATATGCGTGATGCCGAGATGCTTTACGTCGTAGGACGTTTCAAGTCTCTCCTTATCGCGGCTGACGGTGAGAAGTATTCACCGGAGGGAATCGAGGAGAACCTTGTTGAAAGCTCTAAATATATCGACGGAGCTATCCTCCACAACAGCCAGGATCCTTACACAATCGTCCTCATCACTCCTAACAAGGATGCCCTCAAGGCTTACGCCAAGGATCTCGGTCTTGATCCGACATCAGAAGAGGCTAAGGTGAAGATGCTTGAGCTCCTCCAGGATGAGGTCAATATGTACCGCAAGGGCGGCCGTCTCTTCGGCGCGTTCCCTGAAAGATGGCTTCCTGCTGCAGTCTGCGTCCTCCCAGAGCCTTGGACAGAGCAGAACCACTTCCTCAACAGCTCTATGAAGGTCGTACGCGGCCGCGTAGAAGAGGCCTACAAGGAGAATATGGAGTACGCATACACACCTGAAGGAAAGAACATCGTGAACAAGATGAACCTTGCATCACTTTAAATCCTTCATATATATAAAGACAGCCCGCCGACACTGGCGGGCTGTCTTCGTCATCCCCGGCCTGACCGGGGATCTCATATTAATGTGTAAATATGAATCCGAAATATACCCTCGGTCCCATCGGCCTGTTCAGCCCGTCCGAGTTGAATCCCAGCAGCCAGTCTGCCTTGATGGTCAGGTTGAGTGCCTCTCCTGCCGCATATTCGAGTCCGACGAACGGGTCGACAGCCAGGAAAGGCATCTTGTTGTACACCGCACTGGCCTCAGGAAGCCAGTCGTGCTTGTCTCCGGTCATATAGAAAGCTGTCTCCATTCCGCCTCCGACTGTGGTTCCGACATATGGCTTGAACTTTCCGAATGTCCAGAAGAAATCCCCGAGGATTCCGGTCCAGAACACCTTGTTGAAACTTCCGTCCACTGCCATCTCCTGGTCTATGCCCATAGTCGAGAAATATCCCTCGAATCCTGCACGGAAATGATTGGAAAGATGAAGTTTGGCTACACCGCCTATACCGAACGTCGGTCCTGACGGTTCAATCCTGAACGGGTTGTCTCCTCCGCTGAGGTAGCCTCCGTGTACCATCATTCCACCTGAAAATCCCTTGATGAATTTCTCCTGCGCCGCTCCGGTCCAGCTTGTAAGAAGCATAGCGGCAAAAATAAATGCAAATACGATCTTGTTTCTCATAGCAGCTGTTTGTTGCAACAAAGATAGTGATAAATAAGAATATCAGTGAGTGTCAATTATGATAATAAATGCCTTTTTGGCCTTACATATTATATGTATATGAATAAAAGCGCTTAAAAATGTTTGCAAAATATTTGGAATGCAATTTTAAATCATTACCTTTGTTGTGGACATAAGAAATTATTTTCGTGTCTATTTGTTAAGTTCGTTTTATATACGGCGGGGTTCCTTGGGGAGGGGACCCCGCTATTTTTCAATTTATCGGCCAGAATAGCGTCTTGTCTTGATTTTTTTTGTATCTTAGGCCCGATTTTGACGAAACCGAATAATCATTAACAATAAAACTAACAAAAATGAACAAGAACAAAATCAATTGGGTAGCGGTGTTGACTATGATGTTCCTCTTCGGAATGATTGCATTCGTTACAAACCTTGCTGCACCTATCGGCGTGATCTGGAAACAGGCTCCTGGTATCGAGGGCTCTAACTTCTGGGGTATGATGGGTAATATGATGAACTTCCTTGCCTATGCATTTATGGGTATTCCTGCAGGTAAGCTCATTACTAAGATCGGTTACAAGAAGACAACTCTCATCGGTGTAGGCGTAGGTCTCGTGGGTGTTTTCGTACAGTTCCTTTCAGGTAAGATCGGAGTAGGCGCAACTCTTGCCGGCCTTCCTGCAAACTTCTTCGTCTATCTTCTCGGCGCATTCGTGTGCGGTTTCTCAGTATGTATCCTTAATACAGTGGTAAACCCTATGCTCAACCTCCTCGGTGGCGGTGGAAACAAGGGTAACCAGCTCGTCCAGATCGGTGGTACATTCAACTCTCTTATGGGTACCCTCACTCCTATGCTCGTGGGTGCACTCATCGGATCAGTTACAAAGGACACTATGATCACTGACGTGAACCTCGTGCTCTTCATTGCAATGGGCGTGTTCGCTGCAACATTCGCAATCCTCACATTCATTCCGTTTGTAGAGCCAGAGCAGGAGAAGAACGACATCTCTGTAAAGTCTCTCTTCGAGTACCGTCACCTTGTGTTCGGTGTGATTGCAATCTTCCTTTATGTAGGTGTTGAGGTCGGTATCCCTGGTACTATGAACTTCTTCCTCACTGACACTCTCGGAACTGCAAACGCAGCGACAACAGCAGGTTTCGTTGCCGGAACATACTGGTTCCTTATGCTCATCGGACGTTTCGTCTCAAGTGTCATCAGCGGAAAGGTTTCAAGCCGTACACAGCTTGCAGTGACAAGTGCAACAGCAATCGTTCTCGTTGTAGTGGCTATGTTCACAACTAACGTACAGGCTTCTATGCCGGTATTCACAGGCAGCGGTTTCGGAATGGCACAGGTTCCTCTTACAGCTCTTCTTCTGGTTCTCTGCGGTCTCTGCACATCAGTTATGTGGGGCGCAATCTTCAACCTTTCGGTTGAGGGACTCGGCAAGAAGTCTGCTGCCGCTTCAGGTCTCTTTATGACAATGGTGATCGGTGGTGGTATCCTTCCACTCCTCCAGAACGCAATCGCTGACGCTACAACTTATATGATCAGCTACTGGATCCCTGTTGCAGCCCTTGCATACATCTGCTGGTTCGCTCTCGCAGGATCAAGAATCAAGAAAGCATAATAAACTTCTAAACTAATATATCACAATGGATTCAACATTTGTAGTAGGTATCGACGTAGGAGGACAGACCTCCAAGATCGGTGTTGTAGATGCAAGAGGAACCGTTCTTGCTCAGACTGTCATCCGTACTGACACATATGATAAGGTAGAGCCTTACATCGCAGAACTTGCAGAGGCTGTAAACAAACTCATCAAGGAGTCTGGCACAGAGGGTAACGTAAGAGGTATCGGAGTCGGTGCTCCTAATGGAAACTATTACACCGGAACAATCGAGAATGCTCCTAACCTCCTTTGGGGACGTGAGAGAGTAGAGTTCGCTAAGCTTCTTTCTGAGGCTATGGGCGGCCTTCCAGTCGCACTTACAAACGACGCAAATGCAGCTGCAGTGGGCGAGATGACTTACGGTGCAGCAAGAGGTATGAAGAACTTCATTATGATCACCCTCGGAACAGGCGTAGGTTCAGGTATCGTAATCAACGGTGAGGTTGTCTATGGTCACGACGGTTTCGCAGGTGAGCTTGGTCACACAGCTGCTGTACGTAACAACGGACGTACCTGCGGTTGCGGCAAGACAGGATGTCTTGAGACTTATGCTTCTGCAACAGGTGTAGCCCGTACAGCACGTGAGTGGCTGGAGCTTACTGACGAGCCTTCTCTCCTTCGCGGTCTTGACTCTATCGCTTCCAAGGATGTTTATGAAGCTGCCAAGGAAGGTGACAAGCTTGCTCTCAAGATCTTTGAGTTCACTGGAAAGATCCTAGGCCGTTCATTTGCTGATTTCGTAGCATTCAGCTCTCCTGAGGCTATCGTTCTCTTCGGCGGTCTTGCGCGTGCAAAGGAATTCCTTACTGAGCCTATCGAGAACGCATTGAACGAAAACGTACTCCCATTGTGGAAAGGCAAGGTGAAGATCGTTTACTCACAGCTCAAGGAGTCTGACGCAGCTATTCTCGGTGCATCAGCTCTTGCTTGGGAACTCTAATCCTTTCAGAATAACGTTTAAAATCATAGAGGACGGCCTTACGGGTCGTCCTCTATGATTTATATTATATATGTTTTTAAAAGCGCAGAATGCGCATTTCCGGTGCTATTCGGAATTTTGTTGCCCTTATGAACAGGAGCCACTGCGCAAGGTAGTACGAGACAAGCACGAGGTAGTGGCGGTACGGAACCGGCTCCACGAACTTGTTCCAGGCGAGGATGAAGTCGGAGAATACGAACAATACAGCTCCGAGAGCAAACAGGCTGCTTCTTTGCAGCATCGCTGTCACCATCATAATGCTGATCAGAGTTGCGTAAATACATACTCCGATGCGGATTATTCCGGCTGGAGCTTCAGGAGCAATCCTTGTGAATGCAACGGCCAGAAGTGTAAGCGCGCAGAAGATTACCATTGCCATATAGCCCTTTGCTTTGCCTGTCAACTTCCTGTCTTTCTCTACTTTAGAGAAGTATCTTTTTGCGAAGTAGATTACATAGAATACGTGTCCCAATGCAAAGAATCCCATCTGCCCGAGGAAGTTCTGGCACGATCCCATATGGTCACCCAGGGTTGAAAACAATAGAGCCAGGGTAATCTCCCACGGACATAGCCAGAGTGAAGCCAAGGTCAGAATGCTGACGCAATAGGTAATCTTGTGTGGAAACTCCACCGGGAGGAAGAAAAACACACAGGCGCACAAATATAGGCAAGTAGCTGCGATCGCGACCGACTTGGTGTGCTTGTCTTCAAGTTTGAATATAGCCATATTGTAGTTTATTTTCTGCGAATATACTAATTTTCCGTATATCCTTGCTCCTTGTTGTCTGATTACAATATGTCAGTTCTTGTATACGATTGTGAAGAAACCGGTATGTTGGGTTATAATAGTGTACAGCAGTCGTTTTAATGAAAATTACCAACGGTGGTCTCGAGTGTGTTTCGAATAATGAAGTTACAGTTTGTAAGGAGTACAGATGTAATTTATAAACGAAGACTTGTCTAAACTCTCGTATTTTCATTAGAGTGACCAATCTGAATGTCGAATTTTTATTATAATTTGCTTATAACGATATTAAATCATAAGCATTGAGTGAGGTTTATAATTGTAATTTTTACTGTACTATATCTTAAATAGTTAATCAATCTGAGGGAGTATGCTTAAAGTGTTGAAGATTAGCACACTTTTTGCCCTTTGTAGATTTTGGTTTTAAAGATTGTTAAATTTTGATTTGAAATTAAAAATTTATTATATTTGCATTTCGAGCTGTTCCTAAAATCGCTCGATTTTACGTGCAGTTAGTGTAGTGTACTGTACTGAAAAATACAAATTCAATAAATTTATGTTTAACAACTAAAAGTTCAACCAGATGAAAAAGATCAAACTATTTTTCATGGCAATGGCAATGCTTGTTTCAGCTCTGGCCTATGGTCAGAATCTGACAGTCACAGGTGTTGTCAAGGATTCTTCCACTGGTGAAGGCGTACCTTTCGCTTCAATTCAGCTTAAAGGTACTATGACAGGTGTCAGCACAGACGGTGACGGTTATTACTCACTCACAGTGCCTGCTGACGGAGTCCTTATCTTCTCTTCTGTGGGTTACGTCTCACAGGAGATCGCGGTTTCTGGAAAGGCAAAGCACGACGTGCTTCTGTCTCCTGACACAGAGGCTCTCGAAGAGACTATCGTTGTCGCTTTCGGTACCGCAACAAAAGAGTCGTTCACAGGATCGGCTACAGTTGTGAAATCTGCTGACATCGCCAAGGTGCAGTCATCAGATGCGACACGCGCTCTCGAGGGTGTTGTTGCCGGTGTGCAGATGACAACATCTTCAGGATCGCTCGGAAGCTCTCCAAGCATCATCATCCGTGGTATCAGCTCTATCTCTGCCGGCAGCGCCCCTCTCTACATCGTGGACGGCGTTCCTTACAGCGGCGATATGAACAACCTCAACTCTGCGGACATCGAGTCAATGACAGTCCTCAAGGATGCAGCGTCAAATGCTCTCTATGGCGCTCGTGGTGCAAACGGTGTCATTATGATCACAACCAAGAAGGCAAAGGCCGGTGATGCAGTCGTAAACTTCGAATCTAAGATCGGTCTCAACACCAAGGCTCTCCAGCACTACGATTACATCAAGGATCCTGCTACATACTATGAGACACACTACAACGCTCTCTATAACTACTACGTTGACAAGCAGGGCCTCTCACATCTTGAGGCTAATGCAAAAGCTGCAAAGAACGTTACTGGTCCTTCTGTAGACGGTGGTCTCGGTTACCTTATCTACACAGTTCCTGAGGGTGAGGCTTTCATCGGAACTAACGGTAAGCTCAATCCTAATGCTACTTACGGCCGTATCGTAACCTATGAGGATGAGGATTATCTCCTCCAGGGTGATGACTGGATGGCTGAGACTTACAAGCAGTCTATCCGTCAGGAGTACAACCTCAACGTTTCAGGTACTTCAGGCAAGGCTCAGTTCTTCGGTTCATTCGGTTACCTCAACAACAAGGGTATCGTAGACGGAGCGGATATGTACCGCTACACTGCACGTCTCAAGAGTGACTACCAGGCTAAGAAGTGGCTCAACGTAGGTATGAATATGGGTTACACCAAGTTCAACTGGAACAACGGTAACTCGGATGAGGGATCATCAGGATCATCAGGAAATATGTTCGCATTCGCTGCAAATGTGGCTCCTATCTATCCTGTATTCATCCGTGATGGCAAAGGTAACATCCTTAGAGACAAGAACGGCCTCCTTCGCTACGACTACGGTAACGGTGCGAACGCTGGTTTCGAGCGTCCTTATCAGCCGAACTCAAATGCCCTTCAGCTTGCAACTCTCGACATCAACAACTCAGAGGGTAATGCATTCACAGGAAACGGTCACGTTGACATCACTTTCCTCAAGGATTTCGCATTCACTGTAAACGCAGGTTTCGGAGTAGATGAGACAAGAAGCAGATCTGTAAACAATATGTACTACGGACAGTTCGCTCCTACAGGCGGTACTATCCAGGTAGGTCACAGCAGAAGCTACTACTTCAACTTCCAGCAGCTCCTCAACTGGAACAAGAGCTTTGGAGCTCACAATGTGAGCGTTCTCCTCGGACACGAGTCTTACCTCAGCCAGAGCTATTCAGTGAGCGGTTACAAGACAAACCTCTTCTCAATGGACAACACCGAGCTCAACGGTGCCGTTGTTGACGGACAGGGTGCAGCTTCAAGCAGAAGCGAGTACAACAACGAGGGTTACCTCGCACGTGCTCAGTACGACTATGACGAGAAGCTCTTCCTCAGTGCCTCATACCGTCGTGATGCTTCTTCACGTTTCCATCCTGATCACAGATGGGGTGACTTCTGGTCATTCGGTGCAGGTTGGCTCATCAACCACGAGCCTTGGTTCAACGCTTCTTGGGTAGATATGCTCAAGGTTAAGGCTTCTATCGGTAGCCAGGGTAACGACAGCATCGGAAACTACCTCTACACTGACCTTTACTCAATCTCTAACAACGAGGGACAGATCGCTATCGCTTTCGGTTCAAAGGGTAACAAGGAGATTACTTGGGAGACTAACACCAATATGAATGCCGGTGTTGACTTCGACCTCTTCAAGGGTAGAATCAGCGGTACAGTGGAGTACTTCTACAGAAAGACTTCTGATATGCTCTTCTTCTTCACCGTTCCTGCTTCTCTTGGTTACTCGGGTTACTATGACAACATCGGTGATATGAGAAATGCCGGTGTCGAGCTCGCACTCAACGGCGTTATCTTCAACAAGAAGAACTTCTACTGGGATGTGAATGCAAACGCTACACACTACACAAACAAGATCACAATGCTCCCAGAGGAAAGAAAGACTCGTGAGATCGAAGGCTACAAGGGTTATGCAAGCGGAAATAAGTTCGTGGGTGAGGGACTTCCTCTCAACACATTCCTTATGAAGAAGTATGCCGGCGTAGACAAGACTAACGGTCTCCCTATGTGGTACGCCGATACATATGAGCTTGATGAGAAGGGTGAAAAAGTGCTTGACGCGAACGGTAACCCTATCGTTACAGGCCGCAAGACAACAACAGAGTATTCAGAGGCTACAGAGTATCTGTGCGACAATCCTACACCACTCCTTTATGGTGGTTTCGGAACAAGCCTCCGTTTCTACGGATTTGACGTTGCCGCTCAGTTCACTTACTCAATCGGTGGTCTTACTTATGACTCAGGTTATGCAGCCCTCGTAGGTGCTCCGACAACTTCACTCGGATCAAACGTTCACGTTGACGTCCTCAACGCTTGGAGCGAGACAAACAAGGATTCAGATATGCCTCGTTACCAGTACCTCGACCAGAACATCAATGCAACTTCTGACCGCTTCCTCGTGGATGCAAGCTACCTCAACATCCAGAATGTTCAGGTCGGCTACACAATTCCACAGCATCTCACTCAGAAGTTCAACGTAAGCAGGATCAGAGTTTCAGCTTCTTGCGACAACGTATTCTACTGGTCACGCAGAAAGGGTCTTGACCCACGTTACAGCTTCACTGGAGCTACTAACTATGCAAACAACTCACCTGTAAGAACTATTTCAGGTGGTATCAACATCACATTCTAATAAAGGGAAAAGGTTATGAAAACATTAAAATACATATCAATCGCGCTTGGACTTGTCCTTGCAACCGGATGTATCAAGGAGACCTTCCCTCAGGGAAGCACTCAGACTTCCGCACAGGTGGCAAAGTCTGCATCAGCGCTTAAGGCAATGGTGAATGCTATTCCTTCGTCAATGACCACAACAGGCTTCCTGGGTTATTACAGCAACTATGGACAGCATTCAGACTTCGGTTATCCGAGCCTTGCATTCCGTACAGAGAATATGTTGGAGGACCTCGCTTTCGGAGGAACTGAGACTGGTTACAACTGGGCAGGAGGATACGCACAGAACACAGCGATGTCATCAGAATACATCGGTTGTTCTTATTTCTGGGATGCATATTATACTTACATCAAGTCTTGTACTGACATCATCTCTATCATCAATCCTGAGACAGCAAATTCAGAGGATTTGAACTACCTCGGTATAGCTCACGCATACAGAGCAATGTTCTACCTTGATCTTGCACGTCTTTATGAGCCAAAGGAAAATGCATACACTGACGTAAGCAGTGTTCTCGGCCTTACAGTTCCTCTTGTAACTGAGGAAACAACTGAGGAGAGTGCAACAAACAATCCTCGTCTTCCAAGAGAGGAGATGTACGCATTCATCCTTTCAGAGCTCGAGAAGGCAGAGACTTATCTTGATCCAGCTGCTAACGGCTACACAAAGCCATCACTTGGAGCTGTTTACGGTCTCTATGCAAGAGCATATCTTGAAATGGGTGCTGCAGGTGACGCAGGTGCTTATGCAAAGGCAGCTGAGTATGCAGATCAGGCTATCACTGCAAGTGGAAGAACTCCTCTTACACAGGCTCAGTGGGAAGATCCTACAACAGGATTCAACAGCGGTGCAGCTAACAACTCTTGGATCTGGGGTCTTACTACTTCTTCAGAGAACCTTGGTAACATCATCTGCTTCACAGCACATATGTCTTCTGAGGGATCTTGGGGATATGCTCCATTTACAAAGTTCTCTATGAGCAAGGCTACTTATGAGAAGATCAGCGACAAGGACTTCAGAAAGCACTCTTGGCTTGATCCTGCATATGTAGAGAATCCGGCAGGCAAGCAGCCATACGACTACAAGTTTGCCGGTACTGCAGATGACAAGGAAAGATTCCTTTCAGACGTAGTTCCATATCAGTCAATCAAGTTCCGTCCTGCACAGGGTGAGTGTGTAGATTACACTACCGGTAACGCTACCGATTTCCCACTTATGCGTGTAGAGGAGATGTACTTCATCAAGGCTGAGGCTCTTGCTGCTGACGGTAACATTCCTGCAGGACAGGCTGTTCTCAACGAGTTTATGAGAAATCGTATTTCTGACGGATCTTATGACTGTTCAGCATACGCTGACCTCGAGTCATTTACTGACGAGCTTCTTCTCCAGAAGAGAATCGAGTTCTGGGGTGAGGGTATCCTTATCTACGACTACAAGCGTCTTGCTGAGGGTATTACAAGAGGTTACGAGGGAACAAACCACGCCTCTGTATTCTGCTATAACTCAGAGGGTCGTTCACCACAGTGGAACATCGTGATCACACGTGCTGAGTTCCAGGCAAACAAGGGTATTACAGAAAGCACAAACAACCCTGACCCATCAGGTAAGCTTACTCTCTGGTCTGGCAAATAATGGTCGTGAACCTTTAAAACAAGATTTATTATGAAACTAAATAAGATTTTATTTTCATTGTTCGCCGCTTTCTCGTTCCTGGCTGTTTCTTGCCAGGTTGAGGAACAGGTCTATGTGCCTGGCGAGCCTGAGCTCGAGGGATGTTACGGTGTATACTTCCCGACTCAGGAAGCTGCAGGCGCCCACACTATGGACCCAAGTGAGACTCCAGCAGTTGAATTCGTTGTAAAGCGTCTCACTGAGGATGGTGACATCACAGTACCGGTAGAAGTTACAGTTTCAGAGGAGGGCATCTTCAATGTACCTGAACTCAAGTTCGTTGACGGTCAGACCGAGGCTAATCTCCTTGTTACTTTCCCTAACGCAGCAGCAGGAACAGAGTACTCCCTCACTCTCGAGATCACTGATCCTGAGTATGCACTTGTTTATGGAGCAAATCCTACATTCCTTAACTACTCTGTGACTATAGAGAGATATGACCTTATGGGAACTGCGACTTATAGAGAGGACATTCTTACAGCTCTTTTCAGTGTTCCGAATCAAGAGTGGCAGTGTGAGGTCTATACCAAGGAGACAACTCCTGGTATATACTATCTGAAGAATCTCTACACTTCACTGTGTCCTTTCAATGAACCAGGTGACTATGTTGAAGAGGATGTATACTTTACCGTAAATGCTTCTGATCCAGGTAAAGTCTATGTTCCTGCCCAGCCGCTCGGATGGGATTGGGGATATGGAATGGCTTGGGCTGCATCCCTTTGTCAGGAAGCTGGATTCAACGTTGCTACCGGAGCGTACGGAAGTCTCGTGAATGGTGTAATCACCTTCCCTGTTCAGGGACTTCTTTTCGCAATGGAGGATTACCAGGATATGGGATTCTACTATGCTAATAAGAATGGTCTTGCAAGAATCATTCTCCCTGGAGCTATCCTTACAGACTACACTATCGCTCTTGAGGCTGGCTATGCATCGCAGGGAACTCAGCCGGTAGCATTTACATTCGGTGCTGATGTTCAGACAATCAAGTATGCCGCATTCGAAGGTCCTCTTTCTAAGGGTGACCTTGAGGCTAAGGTTGCAGAGATCGCTGAAGATGAAAATGCTCAGGTTGTAGCCAAGCCTGCTGCCGATGCAGAGGGTAATGTCCCTGCAGCAGTAGTAGGATTCTCATTCGAGACTACAGGTGAGTACACAATTGTTGCAGTTGGTTGTGACAGCGAAGGTACAGCTCAGAGCTCAACTTCACTCGTAATCTCTTATGTCGCTGCTAATGATGAAGTTCCTGTTATTGTAACAGCAGGTCTTGGTGCAGCTGACAAGTATGTTCCACAGGGATTTTCTCCAGAGACTGCAATCGAGTACTACGTGTATGGTCAGGATCTTGTAGACGTGAAGATCGGAATGTTCACAGCTGCTGACTTCATTTCAAATCAGCAGGGATGCGTTTCAGCTCTTATGTCAGTAGCTTCTGAGCCTGCAGAGGTTCTTGAGAAGATCAACACAGATGTGTTTGTAGACGTTATGGGAGGACTTACTCCAGGAACTGAGTACTATCTCCTTGTTTGGGCTTCAAATGGTTACGAGCAGAAGATCATTGCTACCGCTCCTTGGACAACTGCAGGTGATCCACTCCCTGTTTATGCTCCTTACTCAATCGCAGACATCAATGGTGAGCTTCTTCCAGCAACATCAGAGGGGTATTTCGGAACATATAACTACTACGCTACAGACTTCTTCGGTGAGAATCCACTCAGAAGTTATATGGGTCAGATTACAATCGCTGACAGTCCATACGAAGATCTTCCAGCTGACGAGAGCGGACTCGTTACAGAGTACGTGAAGCTCAGCGGTATGTTCCAGGCAGAGGCAGAGTATTATGGATTCGATGACACTATGGACTTTGAGTACTATGGTGGAGTCCTCTATCAGCTTCCTAACTACTTCCCTCAGACTGCAAACGGTGGTTACTACACTGCAGTGATGTATCTCACAGCTGACGGTAGCCTCTATGGACACGGCAACTCATACACTATGCTCGGTGGTTTTGTAAGAGAAGGCTACATCGCATTTGTTGACGCTACCGGTTCATATGGTTTCAACGGCTGGTTCCTCAGAGCATTCTCTGATGAGGCTTGTGCTTCGGCAGTAGGTAATATGTCTTGCTACCAGGATGTTCTCCTCGTTGATCCTGCAGTTGATGACAACGGTCTCGCTCCTGCAGCAGCTCGTATGAGCAAGCAGGATCTCCAGAACCTGTCATTCAACATTGAGACAGAGATCAACTATGTTGAGACTGAGCGCGGCCGCATCCACTCTGCTATCGACAGAGCAAATGCTATCAAGACTGTTGGTCAGGCTGCCGGTGTTCAGGGCGAGTACGTTGCTCAGCCTGCAGCATTCTCAGCAGTTGAGTCAGCTCCGGTTTATAACTCAAACACAACTGATTTCTCAATAATCAATGATGCAACACCTGCATTGTACAGATAATACGGATCTGTTGTAAAATATTCATTAAGTCTAGGGGGGAGGGATCCCTCCTAGACTTCGACGTTTATAATAAATACAAAAACTATGATAAAGAAAGTATCATTTTTAGCCTTCCTTCTGATGACTGCTTTTGTCTGGAGCTGCCAGAAGATAGAGGACGGAATGTCGTTGGAAATTCCTCGTATAGAGGATAAGATTTTGCATACCAAGGCAGGAGCTTCTTCAGACGGTCTGTTGGTAAAATTCGCTGCTGTTCCTACAGATGGACAGCTCGCTGAGCTTGCTGTTGGGCAGATCACTGATTTCGAGCCCCTCTTCCCCTCGACTCCTGGCAAGGAAGAACTTGAGAAGAAGTTCGAGCTTGATAGGTGGTATGTAGCCAATATTGCAGAAGGTATTGATATCGATGGGGTTGCCCGTAAGCTTGCTGAAAGTAACAAAGTGAGTCTTGTAGAGTATGACATCAGGATGAAGCTGGCTACCGATGGCCTGACTTTCCCATATGAAGGCCCTGTGGAAGCACCTGCTACAAGAGCCGCTATGAGCGATTTAGGGTTCAATGACCCTCTGATTTCAGAACAATGGAACTATTATAACCTTGGTGATCTTTCAATTGCTTCTACAGCATATGCGGGAGCTGATATCAACATCAAGGATACTTGGAGTTCTCTTACTGCTGGTGATCCTTCGATAATTGTAGCAGTGGTCGATCAAGGTGTTGACTATACTCATCCTGACCTTGTCCCTAATATGTGGGTGAATGAGGTAGAGAAAAATGGTAAGCAAGGAGTCGATGATGATGGCAATGGATATATTGACGATATCCACGGTTTTAACTTCGTCGATGGTAAAGGTGAAATAAATTATGATAGGGATGTAAACTATGATACCGGCCACGCTACACATTGTGCCGGAATCATCGCCGCTGTCAACAATAATGGAGTCGGAATGGCCGGAGTCGCTGGAGGAACCGGTAATAATGACGGAGTCAAGATTATGTCCTGCCAGATATTCTCGCAGGGCTATGGCGGAGAAACACGTTTTACATCACGTGCCATCAAATATGCTGCTGATAATGGCGCTTCAATCATTTCCTGCTCATATGGATATCCGGGAGGGGCATTTATGTCAGATGGTGAGTTCCTCTCTAAAGATGGTGCTGAGGCGGCTGCAGTAAGGTATTTCGAGGCTAGCAAGAATAATGATGTTCTAGACGGAGGTATTGCTATCTACTCCTCTGGTAATGACGGAGACCCATATGCTGGATATCCTGGAGCACTGAATGATATCATCTCTGTATCTGCCTTTGGCCCTGATTACCTCCCTACTTTCTATACGAATTATGGTCCTGGATGTAATATCGTTGCACCTGGTGGAGAGGCTTATCTTCCGCCTTGGACTTCATATAAGGGAATGATTCTCTCGACTGTGCCGTTGAAGGTCGCTCCAAGCGGATATGGATATAAGCAAGGTACTTCTATGGCTTGCCCTCACGTATCGGGAATAGCTGCGCTTGGTATTGCATATTCCCAGAAGATCGGCAAGAAATTCCATATCAGGGATTTTAAGAATATGTTGGTTTCTTCAGCGAATGACTTTGACTCACGTCTTAACGGAACAAAGACTTATGTACAGATGCAAGGAAGCCCTGGCTCTTTGAATCTTGGAAAGTATATGAAGAAGATGGGTACAGGATCCATCGACGCGTGGATCTTTATGATGAAGATTGAAGGTGTCCCTTGTCTTACTGCAGAGATGGGCAAAAATGGTTGGGTCGATGTGTCAGAGTACTTCGGAACATCGTCTAAGAACCTCACCTATCTTTCTGTCGAAGTGTCTGATAAGGACAGAGAGGCTCTCGGACTTGCAGCTGATCCATATATGGAATTCGGACGTCTCTACATCCATCCTACCAAGATGGGCTCAGGTAAAGTTACCATCAAGGCTGTAGGCGGCGGTACTGTAGTAGGTGGCGATGATGTAGTCGGTGGTATGGAGATCACACAGGAGGTGAGCATCATCTCACGACCTTTCAAAGTAAATAACGGAGGCTGGCTCTAAAATAAGGAAATTATGAAGTTTAGATTGATAATGATGCTTGCTGTCTCGTTGATTATGGCAAGCTGCGGTGGCGGCGAAAAGCAGCCAAAGACTATTGATATTACAGGACAGTGGGAGCTGACTGATATTATAGAAACAAAGTCTGCCCAGATAGGAACAGAAACTATTGAGGTCTATATTGATTTCAAGGAAGACAACACCTTTGCACTGTGGCAGAAACTCGGAGAAGGTCGTCATAGAAAATATGAAGGAACCTGGACTCTTACAGAGTCTGTCCTGACCGGCAAGTATTCAGACGGAAAGGCCTGGGGAGCCTCGTACGAGGTCTCTCGCGAGGAAGGAACCTTGACTATGAGTGAACAGAAAGCAGGAATACAGACATATATATATAACACCTGCACCATCCCGGACTCTTTGAAATAGTTCGATATTAAATACTTAGTGACCTTTATCGTAACCGACATACCACCCCCGGCTAGGGGGTGCCCAACAAAGTTGGGCGGGGGTCGGTGGAGATAAAGGTCACTATGTATTTATATTATTACTATAGAGTCTCCTGTTTGAGCTTTTCTATATATCTGTCGATCTTATGCAGCTCGCGAGGGATTCTGATCTTCTGAGGACAGTGTTCCTCGCACTGGCCGCAACCTATGCAGTGGCTTGCCTGGCGCAGTGCCGGTACGGCCCTGTCGTAGCTGACCAGGTACGCCCTGCGGGCCTTTCTGTAGTTCTCGTCCTGCTGTGACTGGGAAATGTTGCCTTCGTTGACGCATTTGTTGTAATGCAGGAGGATGGCAGGGATGTCGATGCCGTAAGGGCAAGGCATACAGTACTTGCAGTCGTTGCACGGAACAGTCGGATAGCTGCTGATGAGTCCTGCAGTCTCTTCCAGGAATGCAAATTCGTCTTCTGTGAGAGGTACCAGAGGGGAGAAGCTCTTAAGGTTGTCCTTGAGGTGCTCCATATATGTCATACCGCTGAGAACAGTCATCACGCCTTTGTGAGATCCAGCGAAGCGGAATGCCCAGGAAGCTACCGATCCCTCAGGATTGCGCTCTTTCAGACGCTCTGCAATGTGGTCAGGAACCTTTGAGAGTCGTCCTCCAAGAAGCGGTTCCATAATGTTTACAGGTATGCCTCTCTTTTCCAGCTCTGTGTACATAAACTCAGCTGTAGCTCCGCCGGCGTGTGTCCAGTCAAGATAGTTCATCTGGATCATCACGAAATCCCAGTGGTATTTGTCGTGAAGCTCCAGGAGCTGTGTGAATGTTTCGCTGTCTCCGTGGTAAGAGAATCCGAGGTTGCGGATGCGTCCTGCCTCTCTTTCCTTGAGAAGGAAGTCAAGCACTCCGTTGTCGACGAATCTTCTGTTGAAGTTTGCGATTCCTCCTCCTCCCAGGGAGTGGAGAAGGTAATAGTCTATATAATCTGTCTGGAGACGCTTGAACGAGCGCTTGTACATCTCCATCGCGCCTTCATAGGTGAAGTCTCCGAAGTTGGACAGTTTTGTGGCGATATAGTAGCTCTCGCGAGGGTGACGTACGAGGGCATTTGCTGTAGCCTCCTCACTCTGACCCTGAAGGTACATAGGAGCTGTGTCGAAGTAGTTTATACCATTCTCCAGGGCGTGGTCAATCAACCTGTTGACTGCCTCCTGGTCAATGATGTCCTTGCCGTCCTTGTCCTTGATCATCGGCCATCTCATACAGCCGTAGCCAAGGATGCTGACCTTTTCACCGGTCTTCGGATTGGTTCTGTAGGTCATTTCTCCGAGCTGGTCTGAGGCTTCCTTCGATTCGTTCTGAACGGTTCCCTTGCTTTTGCATCCGTTCAGCGCACCGAGTCCACCTATCGCAAGTGCAGCAGCACCGCCTCTTCTGAGGAATTCTCTTCTGTTTATATCGTGTTTCATAGCAGTTGTCGTTAGATTGTTCTGTGTACTTCGTGGCCTTCAATCTTGATGGCGCTTATCGGTCTTGCCGGACAGAGGTTCTCGCAGGCTCCGCAGCCGATACATCTCTCCTCGTTCACTGTCGGGATCATCAGAGACTTAGGGTCATCCGGATTCTTGCGGACCATCTTGATGGCTCCAGCAGGGCAGTGGCGGGCGCAGTTGCCGCATTTTACCTCATCTGTATTCACCAGGCACAGGCTCAGGTCGACTACAGCGTGACCGATCTGTATTGATGACTTTTCTTCCTTGGTGATCTCAAGGATAGCTCCGGCAGGGCAGACTTCAGAACACTTTGTACACTCAGGTCTGCAGTAGCCACGCTCATAAGACATCTGTGGCTGCATAAGGTTCATAAGTGAGGTCGAAGGTCTGAGAACCTGGTTAGGGCAGACCGAAACACAGAGCTGGCAGCCTGTGCAGTGGTCTGTGAAGTTCTTGAGACTGATTGCTCCGGCAGGTACGAGCGGTGTTTCCCTCTGAGGCACTGTCTTGTCAATGATAGGGGCGAGTCCTCCGTCAACCTTCTTCTGCGCATTAGCTGTGGCAGCGCTTGCAAGTGCAAGGCCGGTGCCTACCATAAATGCTCTGCGGCCCTGGTCTGCATCCTTCTTCACAGCCTGCTTTGTCTGAATCCTTCTTGCAAAGCTGATAGCTCCATCCTTGCAGGTGTCTATACAGTCCATACAAGCCACACATCTGCTGTAGTCAATCTCGTGTTCCTTCAAATTGATACAAGCTGCCTTGCACTGCTTTGCGCAAAGACCGCAGTTGCGGCATTTCTCTGTGTTTATCACAGGTGCGAAAAGGCTGAATCTTGAGAAGAAACCTAGGAATGTACCCACCGGGCAGATGGTGTTGCACCAGGTTCTGCCGTTCTTCCAAGCCAGAATGAAGATTGTGACAAATGTGGCAGCAGCAATAACGAAAGTAGGGATGGACTTGATCCACACTTCAGTGCTGTAGAAAGCGTAGCTGCCGGCTCTTTCAGCAATCCGGGCAAAGAGGTTGTTGCCCCAGCCATATAAAGGTGCGAGGAGGTTGGAAGCAATTCGTCCGTATGCGCTGTATGGTGCCACAAGGGCGACAAGAGAATGCACTCCCACGATCAGGGCTGCAATAAATATCGCGAGAACGCCGTATCTGAGCCATTTCTTGGCAGGGGAATAACTGAAGCGGAAACGGTTCTTCTTCTTTGTCTTTCCGTGAATCCAGGAGATGATGTCCTGCATTATGCCCAGAGGACATATCACTGAACAATAGACTCTGCCGAAAAGCAGTGTCAGGATGAGCAGTACTGCAACTACTGCAAAATTGAGTGCCAGAGCGGCTGGCAGAAACTGGATCTTTGCCATCCATCCAAGCCACGCGTGCAAGGTTCCTGTAAAATCAAGGAACAGCAGCGTTACTCCGATGAAGAAGATGGATGCCAGAATGATTCTGATCTTTCTCAGCATAGTAAGTTTGGTTTTATGGTTATTTAATTGTTTTCTAGTTTTGATTCGTATCTGTCAAGAGCTGCTTTCATCAGTTTCCGTCCGGCTTCTGAAATCTCCTTTGCGTGAGCATAATCAGCGATTTCATCATAGTCGTCGAATGGCATCTTGACCAGCACATCAGGTGGGAAACTCTCTGCGGCCGCTTTTGCAAGAGCGTGGTTCATAATGGAGAACGTGCGGGACAGTATGCTGTAGTAGTTGTCATCGAATGACTGGATCTCAGATTCGCTGGTATCTTTGTTCCAAGCGTGGTTCAGAACCTTTATTCCCTGGTCTGTCACAAGTCGGATCTTGTCCATTACAGAAAGAGTCGGATTGTTCCTCACGGAATTCATCACCTTCTTGTTTTCCTGGTCCAGCTCTTGTTCCTCCTTTAGCCTGTCTTCAGCTTTCTGAGCATCTTCAATCAGCAGTCCCCTCATCTTGTCGACATCAATGTCATTCACATCGAAGGCTATCAATATGTCACCGTCGTGTCTGACTATGCGGTTTATCGGCATTGTATTGACGATACCTCCGTCAACGAGTGTCCTGAATCCGTATTTCACAGGTCTGAACAGCGACGGTATGGATATGGAAGCTCTTACCGCCTCGAAAAGAGGCCCCTGGTCAAAGACAACTTCCTCTCCGGTGTGAAGGTCAGCTGCAACTGCTCTGAAAGGTATCTTCAAGTCTCGGATGTCGATGTCCGGCACTATCTCTTTCAGGGCATTTATCACCTTGTCACCCTTTACAAGATGATTCATACTGATCGACAGGTCCATAAGGTCGAAGACCTTCCACGTGTTGAGAGTGAAGAGCCACTCTTTCAGCTCCGGGAGCTTTCCGGCTGCATAAATGCCTCCGACGAGTGATCCGATGGATGTTCCGGCTATCGATGTGATGTTATAGCCACGACTTTCAAGCTCTTCGATGGCGCCTATATAGGCCCATCCTCTCGGTCCTCCGCTCGAAAGCACCAATGCTACATCTTTCATAATGTTATATTCTTTGACTTAGCGATGACAAATATATAAAAAAGAATCATCCGATTGCCTCGGATGATTCTAAATATATATGTCATTTGTCAGTTCATCATTGCGCAGTCGAAGTACTCGTCGAACAGCGCCTTTGCTCTGTCGAGCTGTTCCGGCGTGTTGGTCGGAGTCTCCTTGAGGGAGTACTCCTGTCCGAGAGTTTCGTATTTGTGGACTCCGAGGGTGTGGTAGGGGAGGATTTCCACTCTCTGGATCATCTTGTAGGTCTTGAAGTGCTCTCCAAGTGCGCGGATGTCTTCCTCAAAATCACTTATGCCTGGTACGAGGACGTACCTCATCCAGAACGGTTTTCCGTGCTCTTCCAGCCACTGTGCTGTCTTGAGGGTCTGGCTGTTGCTGCGTCCTGTAAGCTCTGTATGCCTGCCGTCGTTGAACTGCTTCACATCCAGGAGCACGAGATCGACAAGCGACAGGAGTTCTTCCACGTAGCTGTTCCAGATACCTCCGTTGGTGTCGATGCATACGTGTATTCCTTCTTCTTTAAGTCTGCGTACAAGTCCGATCAGCTCCTTTGCCTGGACTGTCGGCTCTCCGCCTGAGAAAGTGACGCCTCCGCGCTTTCCGAAGAATGCCTTCTGGTTTACTGCGCGGCTTACGATGTCTTCGATCTCTGTGGCTGTGCCTCCTTCGAAGGGGATGGTGTCAGGATTTGCGCAATACAGGCACTTGAAAGGGCAGCCCTGTAAAAATACGACGAGCCTTAAGCCCGGCCCGTCGTATGTTCCCATAGATTCGTATGAATGAACCTTTATCAT
Source organism: Bacteroidales bacterium (assembly GCA_017505605.1). Classification (GTDB taxonomy): domain Bacteria; phylum Bacteroidota; class Bacteroidia; order Bacteroidales; family UBA932; genus Cryptobacteroides. The sequence continues at coordinate 26,676 of JAFVOX010000014.1, read as the reverse complement.
TACATTGACTGATGGAATGTTCTTGCAATCACCTCAAGCTGGTGCTCACGGCTGAGCTTTGTGAAGTTCACAGCGTAACCTGAAACGCGGATTGTGAGCTGTGGGTACTTCTCAGGGTGCTCCATTGCGTCTTCGAGCATCTCTCTGTTGAGAACGTTTACGTTGAGGTGGTGAGCTCCCTTGCTGAAGTAGCCGTCCATCATAGTGATGAGGTTGTCAACTCTGTCAGCGTCTGTAGGACCGAGTGACTTAGGTACGATAGAGAATGTGTTGCTAATACCGTCCTTTGAGTCATAATAGTCGAGCTTTGCTACAGATGAGAGTGATGCGATCGCTCCGTGGCAGTCTCTACCGTGCATTGGGTTTGCACCTGGTGCGAAAGCTACGCCCTTGGCACGTCCGTCAGGAGTTGCACCTGTCTTCTTACCGTACATTACGTTAGAAGTAATTGTAAGGAGAGAAAGGGTAGGCTCTGCATCCTTGTAGACAGGGAACTTCTTGAGCTCGTGGCTGAAGAGGTTCACGATCTTTCTTGCGATTGAGTCAACGTTGTCGTCGTCGTTACCGAACTGCGGATATGAACCCTCGATCTCGAAACCGTCTGTAAGGCCGTCTGCGTTGCGGTGAGCTGTCACCTTTGCGTGCTTGATCGCTGAAAGTGAGTCAGCTGCGATTGACAGACCTGCTACACCGTAAGCGAGGTTGATTGTAGGGTTGGTGTCGATGAACGCCATCTGTGCCTTCTCGTAGTAGTACTTGTCGTGCATATAGTGGATGATGTTCATTGTCTCGTTGTACACGCGTGCAACCTCGTGCATTACCTTCTTGTAGTTCTCCATTACCTCCTCGAAGTCGAGTACGTCGCTTGAGAGAGGCTTGATGCCCTCTACGATCACAGTACCTGTGTTCTCGCAGCGTCCCTCGTTCAATGCAAGAAGGAGAGCCTTTGCAAGGTTGGCACGTGCTCCGAAGAACTGGATAGACTTACCGATAGCCTGGTAAGAAACGCAGCAGGCGATACCGTAGTCATCGCAGCCTCTTACGCGGCGCATAAGCGAGTCGTTCTCGTACTGTATTGAGCTGGTCTCGATGGAAACCTTAGCGCAGAACTCCTTGAATCCCTCTGGGAGGTTAGGATGCCAGAGAACTGTCATATTCGGCTCTGGTGACGGTCCGAGGTTGTAGAGAGTCTGGAGGAAACGGAATGAAGTCTTTGTGACTTTGCTCTTTCCGCCAGTGAAGCGTCCGCCGATAGCCTCAGTGATCCAGGTAGGGTCTCCGGCGAAGAGGTCGTTGTAAGAACCCATACGGAGGTGACGTACCATTCTGAGCTTCATTACGAACTGGTCGATGAGCTCCTGAGCGAATGACTCGTCGATGAGGTTGTTGTCCAGGTCATACTGGATGTAGATGTCAAGGAATGAAGACACGTTACCGAGTGACATCGCAGCTCCGTCCTGCTCCTTTACTGAAGCGAGGTAAGCCATATAAACCCACTGAACTGCCTCCTGTGCGTTTGTGGCCGGTCTGCTGAGGTCAAGGCCGTAGAAGCTTCCGAGAGTCTTGATGTCGCCCAGAGCTCTGATCTGCTCTGCAACTTCCTCGCGGAGTCTTACTCTTGCCTCTGTCATAGGACCTGTGAGGTGCTTGAGGTCCTGCTTCTTCACCTCTACGAGTCTGTCGATACCGTAGAGTGCAAGTCTTCTGTAGTCACCGATGATACGTCCTCTTGAGTAGTTGTCTGGAAGACCTGTAAGGAAGCCGAGTGAGCGGTACTTCCTGATCTCCTCAGTGTAAGCGTCGAACACACCGTCGTTGTGTGTCTTTCTGTAATGAACGAAGATGTCCTTTACAGCAGGATCAAGCTCTATGCCGTTCTCAGTACAAGCCTTCTCTACAACCTTCCAGCCTCCGAAAGGCTTGATGGCTCTCTTGAGAAGCTCGTCTGTCTGAAGTCCTACGATGAGCTCGTCATCCTTGTCGATATATCCGGCAGCGTGTGATGTGATTGTCGAAATGGTCTTGTTGTCGATAGACCTTACACCACCGTTTGCTCTTTCTTCCTCGATTGCCTCGAGGCACTTGTTCCAAAGTCTTTTTGTCCTTTCTGTCGCGCCCTGAAGGAATGAAGCGTCTCCTTCGTAAGGGGTGATGTTGCTGAAAACGAAGTCAGCAACGTCGATTTTGCGGCTCCATCTGCCGTCTTTGAAATTCTGTGCCATAACAGTTATTTTAATCTCTTTCTAAAACGGGCGCAAATATATTCTATTTTTATGAAATTTCCTTACCCTTTGGGTAACAAATATGATGAAATCAGATAAATGTCCGACGAATGGGTGCAGCGCCTTGACGGACTGCACCCTGGTTGCATATTCTTGATGGTTGCGCTGGTCTATCAGATGTGGTCAAACTCCTCTGCATCAAGGAATCTGACCTTGCTGGCCAGTACTTCGTAGAAGGTCTTTTCGACACCCTCTGCCGAGGTGTACTTGTAGGTACGCATCCTTCCTGTTACGTGGATAGGCATACCCTTGGCAAACTGGCTGAAATCGGGAGCATCCTTGCTGTCCCACAATGTGACGTTGAACCAGGTGGCCTCTGAAATGACCTGGCCTTCCCTTGTTTTGTAAAGGATCTCTGTAATGACTGAAAAGTTGGCTACTTTGGTGCCGTTTACCTCGTTGGTCCTGATGCTTCCGAGTCGGCCCTTCAGTTCGATCCTGTTCAGGTGTTGTTCCATAAGATTTTCTCTCTTTAAATGTAATACTTGGTCTTCCCCACATCTTATGCGCGCTTGGTAGGTTGAGGGCAAAGTAAGGAAAAAAGAGAGCAGGTTGTTCCTCGGGGCAACTGCCTGAATGTCAGATTTTTCTTTTTTTATAAAAGATTGTCGAATTTTTAATGTTTAAAATAAATTTTTAACATTTTGCGTTTTAAAGAAAAAGAAAAATCTTGTTAAAAAAAGAGAAAAATCTGCTTTTGCATATTGCGGCATCAAGGCGGACTTCTGATTTTTGTGTCAAAAAAGTCTTATGTGTTACAAGAAGTATGAGAGGCATATGCCGTATTGTCTGGAGTGTGGAGACCTGATACGGTATGGCCGTACTGACAAGAGGTTCTGTTGTGATGACTGCAAGTCAAAGTACCATAACGAGCAGACGAAGAAAGGAAGACTGTACAGGAACAAGGTCAATGCTCTGATCAGGAAGAACTATGAGATCCTGGATTCGCTTGTACGTGAGGGAAGTGACTCGGCGGATCTGGGAGAAATGATTATGAAGGGGTTTACACCGTCCGTGATGACTTCCTGTCATCGCTCGGGAAGGCATTACATTTACGGTTGTTATGACATTAAATACAGAATGACTGAGACGAAGGTATATTCGATAACGAAATTAAAAAATCTTTGAGTATCTTTGCAGGTTATTATATATGTACATAATACTTATTTATAATATTTTATGACAAAGAAACTTATTATCGCAGGCGCAGCGCTTGCACTTATCAGCAGTTGTACTATGAAGAATCCTCTTCTTACTGAGTCTTCCGCACCTTTCGGAGCTCCGGAATTTGACAAGATCAGGAATGAGCACTATCTTCCTGCTTTCCAGGCCGCTATTGCAGAGGCTAAGGCGGAGATTGACGCTATTGTTGCAAATCCTGATGAGCCTACTTTTGAGAATACAATCGAGGCTATGGAGTATTCTGGAGGTGCATTGAACAAGGTGGCCAACATTTTCTATAACCTTATGGAGGCCAATACAAATGATGAACTCCAGCAGATTGCGGAGGAGATTTCTCCTATGATGACAGAGTTCTCGATGTATGTTTCACTTAACCCAGTGCTCTTTGAGAGAGTTAAGGCTGTGTATGAAAAGAAAGATGAACTTGGTCTTGCAAAGGATCAGATGACTCTTCTTGAGGACAGCTATAAGGGCTTTGTACGTGGAGGAGCAAACCTCTCTGACGAGGACAAGGCACTCTACAGCAAGTGGTCTGAGGAACTCTCGCTTACAACTCTTCAGTTCAGCAAGAACGTTCTTGCAGCAACAAATGCCTATGTGCTCAACATTACAGACGAGGCTGACCTTGCAGGTCTTCCTGAGTTTGTAAGGACTATGGCGGCAGAGACTGCTGCAGAGAAGGGCCTTGAGGGCTGGGCGTTCACTCTCGATGCACCAAGCTACAGCCCGTTCCTCAAGTACAGCGAGAAGCGTGACCTCCGCAAGGACATCTGGACAGCCTACAACACAAGAGCCATCGGAGGCGAGTTCGACAACACAGAGATTGTGAAGAAGATCGTTGACCTCAGAATCAAGATTGCAAACATCCTCGGATATGAGACATATGCAGACTATGCCCTTGAAGAGAGAATGGCAAAGAGCAAGGCTACAGTGACTGAGTTCATCAAGAACCTCCTTGAGCCTTCAATGCCTTTTGCAAAGAAGGATGTGGCTGATGTGCTTGCATATGCAAAGAAGAACGGCTTCGAGGGTGAGAGACTTGAGTCTTGGGACTTCAGCTACTGGTCAGAGAAGTACCAGCAGGCAGAGTACTCGCTCAGCGCAGAGGAGCTTAAGCCATATTTCCAGCTCGAGAGCTGCATTGATGCGGTCTTCGGTCTTGCATCTCGTCTTTACGGCATCTCATTCCAGGAACTTGACAATGTTCCGGTTTACCACGAGGATGTGAAGGTGTACGAGGTGAAGGATGCTGACGGCAGCCATCTTGCTCTCTTCTACGCTGACTTCTTCCCACGCGCAAGCAAGAGAGGTGGTGCGTGGATGACTGAGTTCCGTGGACAGAGCATTGAGAACGGTGTGGAGAAGAGACCTTTCATCAGCATCGTATGCAACTTTACAAAGCCTACAGCTGACGCTCCTGCCCTCATCACTCACGACGAGCTCACTACTTTCCTCCACGAGTTCGGCCACGCGCTTCACGGAATCTTTGCAGAAGGACGCTATGGCTCGCTTACAGGTACAAGCGTAAGCCGTGACTTTGTGGAGCTTCCTTCACAGATTATGGAGAACTGGGCATTCGAGCCTGAGTACCTCAACTCATTCGCAAAGCACTATCAGACAGGTGAGCCTATCCCTACTGAACTTATCGACAAGGTCGTGGCGGCAAAGAACTACCTTGCAGGCTATGCACAGGTACGTCAGCTTCACTTCGGTCTTCTCGATATGGCTTGGCACACTCTTACAGAGCTTCCTTCAGAGAGCACTGTGGAGTTCGAGGCTAAGACTCTTGCACCGTATGCAGTTATGCCTGCAGTGAGCGGTACTGCATTCTCGGGCTCATTCTCTCACATCTTCTCAGGCGGCTATTCTGCAGGTTACTACTCATACAAGTGGGCAGAGGTGCTTGAGGCTGATGCATTCTCACTCTTCAAGGAAAAGGGCATCTTCAACAACGAGGTTGCAGCTTCATTCCGTGAGAATATCCTTTCAAAGGGAAGCACAGAGGAGGCAGCGGTGATCTATCGCAATTTCCGTGGCCACGATCCTCAGCCAGAGGCACTTATGAAGAAGCTCGGACTTACAAGGTAGTCTGAGGTAGATACAAAAAACTACCGACTGAATTCCGGTGACCCCCGCCCTCTCCGAGGGCACCCCCTAGCCGGGGGGCACGTCACCTGCATTCAGCCGGTAGTTTTTTATATGGCTTTATGCCAACTTCGTGTTGTCCTTAGGCTCTTTGAAGAGAATCATAAAGAGGATGGCCACTACGAGTGCATAGCCTGCGAATACATACCACGCTGCGCTCCAGTTTGGCTCGGCTGCGTTATATACGAAGTGGTTTACGATCGCCTGTGCGCTCAATGTGCCGACTGTAGCTCCGATACCGTTGGTCATAAGCATAAAGAGTCCCTGCGCGCTGTTCTGGATCTTTCCTGTGGTCCTCTGGTTCACATAGAGGGATCCTGAGATGTTGAAGAAGTCGAATGCGACTCCGTAAACAAGCATAGAAAGGATGAGCATCCACACTCCGGAACCTGGATCACCGGCTCCGAAGAGACCGAAACGGAGTACCCAGGCGAACATTGCGATGAGCATCACCTTCTTGATTCCGAAGAGTCTCATTGCTACAGGGATGAGGAGGATTCCGAGGGTCTCGGATACCTGTGAAATGGAGATCAGAGCATTTGCATTGCGTGCTCCCCAAGTCGCGGCGAATTCAGGAACCTCCTTGAAGTGAGAGATGAACGGGTTTGCAAAGCCGTTTGTGATCTGAAGCGCAACTCCAAGAAGCATAGAGAAGATGAAGAAGATGGCCATCTGTCTGTCCTTGAAGAGCGAGAATGCGTCGAGTCCCATCTTCTGGGCGAAACTCTGTTTCTCTCCGGTAGATGGAGAGCAAGGGCAGTTCGGAAGAGTGAAGCAGTAGACGAGCATAGCGATTCCGAGGATTCCGGAAACCAAGAACTGGTTGTAGGAGTGCTGGTACTGTACGCCCTGTCCGTTTGTCACGAAGTTTACGAAAAGCATTGCGAGGATGAATCCCACTGTACCGAACACGCGGATAGGAGGGAAGTCCTTCACTGTGTCATAGCCGTTCTTCTCAAGGATGTTGTATGCAACAGAGTTTGAGAGCGCGATGGTAGGCATATAGAATGCCGCACCGATTGCGTAAAGGCTGAAGAGGACTGCAAAAGAGACTTCTGTTCCGGCCATCATACCGTAGAAGCCCGCTCCGAGCATTCCAAGGCCTGCAATGCCGTGGCAGTAGCCGAGGAGCTTCTGTGCAGGAATGAATTTGTCTGCTACAATACCCATAAGGGTCGGCATAAATATAGACACGATGCCCTGCATCGCATAGAAGATACCGATGCGTTCAGCCAGTCCGACATTTGCGAGGTAGCTTCCCATAGATGTGAGGTAAGCACCCCAGACAGCCCACTGGATGATGTTCATCACGATCAGTCTGAGTTTGATGGATTTGTTCATAGTATTATTAATTGTTTTTAGTTGTCAAAACGCCAAAGGCAGACAAATATACGGGTTTTTGCCCAACTTTTACTATCTTTGTGGGTTAAAACTTTTATATGGCCTTTCAGGCCTTGCCTTATATGAAATTTGTAAAGACACATAATGACCCTCAGTCCGCTGCCCGCTGCGGTGTGATTACCACTGACCACGGACAGATCGAGACCCCGATCTTTATGCCCGTGGGCACTGTAGGATCGGTAAAGGGTATATATCATAGAGATCTCAAGGAAGACATAAAGGCCGAGATCATCCTCGGCAACACCTACCATCTCTACCTCCGTCCGGGCCTTGACGTTCTCAAGGCGGCAGGCGGACTTCATAAGTTCGAGTCCTGGGACAGGCCTATCCTCACCGACAGCGGCGGATTCCAGGTCTTTTCCCTCAGCCCGATCAGAAAACTTACCGAGGACGGATGCATATTCCGTTCACATATCGACGGATCAAAGCATATATTCACACCTGAAAACAATATGGACACCCAGCGTGCCATCGGTGCCGACATCGTGATGGCCTTTGACGAGTGCTGCCCGGGTGATGCTGACTACAACTATGCAAAGAAGTCTCTCAGACTGACTCAGAAATGGCTGGAGAGATGCGTAAAGCATTTTGATGAGACCGAGCCTCTGTACGGCTACTCTCAGGCCCTGTTCCCTATCATTCAGGGATGTGTCTATCCGGACCTCCGCAGGGAAGCGGTGGAGCACGCCGCAGCCCTCGACCGTGAAGGCTACGCCATCGGCGGTCTCGCGGTGGGCGAACCGACTGAGAAGATGTACGAGATGCTTGAAGTCGTGTGTCCGATAATGCCGGAAGACAAACCTCGCTACCTTATGGGTGTCGGTACTCCTGCGAACCTCCTTGAAGGCATAGCAAGAGGTGTGGATATGTTTGACTGTGTGATGCCGACCCGCAACGGCCGCAACGGTATGCTGTTCACCTGGGACGGAATCATAAATATAAAGAACAAAAAGTGGGCTGATGACTTCTCTCCTATCGATCAGAAGGGAGCGTCGTTCGTTGACCATACATATACAAAGGCATACCTGCGCCATCTTTTTGTGGCTGGTGAGATATTCGCAGGCCAGCTCGCAAGCGAGCACAACCTCGCCTTCTATCTTGACCTCGTGCGCGAAGCCCGCAAGCACATCAAGGCCGGAGACTTCAAGGCGTGGAAGGATGAAACCGTACGCAGGATAATGACAAGACTCTAATGTAAATGATAGATTTAAGACCAAGAAAAATCGACGTCTACATCGTCAAGAAGTTCATATCCACATTTTTTGTGGCACTTCTTCTTATCATCGGTATCGTAATCATATTCGATATCAGTGAGAGGATTGACGACTTTGTCGAGAAGGAAGCTCCGCTCAGGGCTGTCATATTCGATTATTATGTGAACTTCGTTCCATATTTTATGAATATGTTCAGTCCTCTGTTCGTGTTCATCACGGTCATATTCTTCACCTCGAAGATGGCCGCGGATTCGGAGATAATAGCCATCCTTTCGTGTGGAATCAGCTTCCACAGGATGATGGTTCCGTACATATTTTCCGCCACGCTCATCGCCATCCTTTCGCTGTGGCTGAACCTTTTCATCATACCCGACGCGAACAAGACGCGAGTCGCCTTTGAGGAACAGTACTTCAAGACCAAGACCAAGAGCCTTGGAAGAAATGTGCATTACCAGATCGCACCGGGAGAGTTTGCCTATGCAGAGTCCTTCAGCTCGTGGAACAACACAGCCTATCGTTTTACCCTTGAAAAGATTGAGGATCACAGACTTGTGTCCAAGATTTCAGCTGAGACGGCTGTCTATGACACCACCAAGGGAGTGTGGAGACTGAAGAAGTATTTCATCCGTGAGTACAACGAAGACCTTACCGACAACATCAGAAGCGGCCGCCAGCTGGACACACTCATACCACTGACCGTACAGGATTTCTTCGTAAACGAGAAGACAGTGCAGACCTTGGACTATAATGAATTGAATGAACTGATCGAGGTCCAGAAGATGCGAGGCGATGCCAACGTAAAGATGGCCTTGATCGAACAGAACACACGTTTCGCGCTTCCGTTCTCGGCTTTCATTCTGACCATTATGGGAGTCGCCTTGTCATCGAAAAAGAAGAGGGGAGGAATCGGCTGGAACATTGGTATCGGTATCGCTCTGGCATTTACCTACATCCTCTTCCTGCGATTCAGCCAGATGTTCGTGCACACGGACACACTCTCTCCTGCACTTGCCCTATGGCTGCCGAATATCGTCTTTGCCATAATAGCAGCGGTACTTTATAAGATTGCACCTAAGTAAAATTATCATATAACCACTTGAGTATGAAAAAAATATTATTGCTTGTTGCCTTTTTTGCAACTATGTCTCTCTCAGCACAGTCATTGAGAGAGATAGAGGCAATCAAGAAAAGCGATGAGTATGTTTGTGCGGAAGGAGCAGGAAAGACATTGGAGGAAGCTGATCAGGATGCTTATAACCGTCTTTTAAAAAGTTCCGCTCTGGTATCTCACGTATCTTCCTATTCTACTGAACAGACGATGAGCACAGACGGTAACACCAGCTCTTCTCAGTACTCTGATAACATAACAATCCAAAGTTCGCTCTTCATTCAGAACGCGAAACGCTATGATTATCCCCCTGGCCGTGACGGCAGTTACAGAGTGTTAAGGTATATACACAAGTCCGATTGGGAGCACAGATATGATGAGTGCAAAAACAGGATTAAGGACAATATAGAGGCTGCATTGTATAACTTGGAGCTTAACAATATTGAAGATGCATTGATGTATTACACGTGGGCGGCGGCTCTTCTGAAGTCTTACCCACACAATGACATCGAGGTGGAGGGTGTAAAAGTGGGAGTGCGCCAGCATTGTATAACAGCCATAAGAAAGATCCTCTCAGACATTACTGTGGAGGTTGTTGATAAGAAAGATAATAATCAGCCGAATGCCCTCTTCCCTTGTACGTATTCCCTGGATTTTATGTATCAAGGCCAGCCGGTTCAAAGTCTTCCTTTCAGTTACTACAATGGTAGAGACTGGTCAGAAGGAGCTTCAGTAAAGGACGGCATATCAGCAGTGGATATGAGGAGTGCTGTCAACAACTTCGAAATTGACATAGATTGCCTTCAGTTAGACCTTGCGCGAATTGAGCAGTCTGATGTATACACTATTCTTACCTCTCCGGCAGGTAACTTGAAGTTTGATGAACAGGTGATAAAGGTAAAGGTTGATGACGCAATATTGGGTGAGAAGACAGGCGGTATCGTCATTTCGGCAGAAAGCCTCCAGTCAGCAGTGACTAATTCCCTCAAGAAGTCAGTGGAAAAGCATAAGCCGGTTGAGTCAGAGATCAAGGACTACTCGAAATTTGAAGGTATGATGTCTTCCATTGTCGATGGCATCGAGGGGCAAGACACTCAGTCTTTGCGTGAACTCTTTACTGAAGACGGCTGGGATGACTTCCAGAAAATCGTGACCGAAGGAAATCCATCCATAATCAGAAAACCTGAGTTCCGATTCCTGCAGATGGATTCACTTCTGCTGTGCAAGAGTATTCCTGTCAGGTTGAAATTCAAGGGAAACAGAGCTTTTGTCGAGAATGTGACCTTCAGGATCAACACAAACAATGATATGATCCAGTCTGTAGCTTACACCCTTTCGTATGGTGCAGAGGAACATATAATGTCTATGGATTGGGAAGACAAGGGAAGACTCACTCTGTTGACTTTCCTGGAGGATTACAGGACAGCTTATTGTCTGAGAGATATAAAATACATAGAAAATGTATTTGCAGATGATGCCTACATTATTGTCGGTACTCAGCTGAAGAATTCGACAGTCAAGGCGAGTGACGGGGTGGTTCTGAATCTTCCGGCGGAGACGGTGCGTTATCAGACAAAGACCAAGAATGAATATATCACTGACCTGCGACGCAGTTTTCACAGCAAGGAATTTGTAAATATACGCTTTGATGAATGTGTAGCAGACAAGGGCTACAATGAGAAGGAAGGCATATATGCCGTACAGGTGAAACAGCATTATTTCTCAAACAACTATGCGGATGAGGGCTATCTTACTCTCGCAATTGATATGAGAGATGAAGATAATCCCCTTGTGAAGGTCAGAGTGTGGCAGAAGGACCGCAATCCCGAGTATACGGCAGAGACAATGATCGAAAGAACCGTTTCAACAGGCAGGGGTATATATTAATATTGATGAATATAAAGAGTATAATAAGAGAGTGGATGCTTCCCATCGCAATGGTGGCGGGAGCATCCATATATCTTTTATATCATATAATGCCGGAGCCGGTCCATCGGGCCGGACCGTTCCTGAGCGAGGCTATCGCCGTGGTGCAGCCTCTTCTTATATTTTCAATGCTCTTCCTTACCTTCTGCCGTATCGAGCCGAAGGATCTGAAGCTCCACCGCTGGCATTGGTGGCTCCTGCTGATCCAGGGAGGCCTTTTCACCATACTGGGTCTGATCGCTGTGTGGATCATCGGGTCTTCGCAGGCTGACCATTATGGCAAGGTGGTGCTGATCGAGAGCGCTATGCTGTGCCTTATATGCCCGACAGCGACAGCTGCAGCGGTTGTGACCCGTAAACTGGGAGGTGATGTGGCGGGTATAACGACATATACAGTCCTTATAAACCTCCTGACTGCTCTTCTTGTGCCGCTCATCGTGCCGTTGATCCATCCGGTCCAGGGAATGGACTTTGCGACGGGATTCTGCATCATTGTGGCCAAGATATTCCCGCTTCTGATCCTGCCTTGCCTGGCAGCCTGGCTGGTACGCTATCTTATGCCGAAACTTCATAAGCGCCTGCTGGCTTATCCTGACCTGGCCTTCTATTTATGGGCTGTTGCCCTTACCTTGGCCATTACAGTGACGACAAAGTCTATAGTACATAGCAGCTTAAGCGTCTCCCTGCTGCTTTATATGGGCCTTATTTCCTTGTTGTGCTGTGCTTTTCAATTTGCGGCAGGACGTTTTGTGGGCAGCAGCTACCGCCCGAGGCGCAAGGACGTGAGTCCGGAAGCCGAGGAGCGCGGCAAAGCTGTGCGCACAGTAACTGCCGGCCAGTCTCTTGGCCAGAAGAATACAGTATTTGCAATCTGGATGGGCTACACTTTTATGACTCCGGAAACTGCCATCATAGGAGGACTCTACAGCATCTGGCACAACATCTACAACTCCTGGCAGCTCTACCGTGCAGGGAAGTGACGTCAGAAGATAACCCTGATATGGCAAAAGTCCAATATAATTTGCTATATTCGCAGTTTGTAATTAAAATATTCATTATGAGCAACCAAAGGTATATGCAGCGTGGCGTTTCCGCTTCGAAGGAAGATGTGCACAACGCAATCAAGAACATCGACAAAGGTATTTTCCCAAAGGCATTCTGTAAAATTATCCCCGACATTCTGGGCGGAGATCCTGAGTACTGCAACATTATGCACGCTGACGGAGCCGGCACCAAGTCTTCTCTCGCTTACCTCTACTGGAAGGAGACAGGTGATCTCGGTGTGTGGAAAGGTATAGCACAGGATGCGCTCATTATGAATATCGACGACCTCCTTTGTGTAGGAGCAGTAGACAATATCCTCGTTTCTTCGACAATCGGACGCAACAAGCTTCTTGTGCCGGGTGAGGTCATCAGCGCCATCATCAATGGAACAGACGAACTTCTTGCTGAGCTTCGCGAGATGGGAGTGGGCGTGTATGCAACCGGCGGTGAGACAGCCGATGTGGGTGACCTCGTGCGCACAATCATCGTGGACTCGACAGTTACCTGCCGAATGAAGCGCAGCGACGTGATCGACAACGCCAACATCCGTCCTGGCGACGTCATCGTAGGTCTCGCATCGTACGGCCAGGCTACATACGAAAAGGAATATAACGGAGGAATGGGCAGCAACGGTCTTACCAGCGCGCGTCACGACGTGTTCTCGAAGTATCTTGCCGAGAAGTACCCTGAAAGCTATGACAAGGGCGTTCCTGAGGATCTTGTGTACAGCGGCGGCCTCAAGCTTACAGACGCTGTGGAGGGATCGCCGATCGACGCAGGCAAGCTTGTCCTTTCACCTACCCGTACCTATGCCCCTGTAGTGAAGAAGCTTCTTGATGCACTCAGACCGCAGATCCACGGTATGGTGCACTGCTCAGGCGGTGCGCAGACAAAGATCCTTCACTTTGTAGGAGACAACATCCGCGTGATCAAGGACAACCTCTTCCCTGTTCCACCTCTCTTCAAGACTATCCACGATCAGAGCGGCACAGACTGGGCTGAGATGTACAAGGTGTTCAATATGGGCCACCGTCTTGAGGTGTACCTTTCACCTGAGCACGCAGAGGAAGTGATTGCCATCTCCAAGAGCTTCGGCATCGACGCACAGATCGTCGGCAGAGTAGAGGAGTGCGACCACAAGGAACTCATCATCCGCTCGGAATTCGGAGAATTTATTTATTAACAGCCTGCCCGACCTGCTCGGGCATATTCAATTAACCATATACACATTATGAGAGCACTTTTTAGTGTAAGTGATAAGACCGGCGTAGTAGAATTCGCCAGTCAGTTAGTCGAGCTCGGTTGGGAGATCATCGCAACCGGAGGAACTATGAAGCTTCTGCAGGATGCAGGACTTAAGGTAATCAACATCAGCGAGATCACAGGCTTCCCTGAAATCTGCGACGGACGTGTGAAGACACTCCATCCAAAGGTGCACGGAGGTCTCCTTGGCCGCCGCGACCTTGACAGCCACATCGCACAGCTCAAGGAGAACGGAATCGAGTTCATCGATATGGTCTGCGTCAACCTCTATCCTTTCAAGCAGACAATCGCAAAGCCTGACGTGACTATGGAGGACGCCATCGAGAACATCGACATCGGAGGCCCTTCAATGCTTCGCTCTGCAGCCAAGAACTGGAGCGCAGTGACTGTAGTCTGCAACCCTGAGAACTATGCAAAGATCATTGCTGAGATCCGTGAGACAGGCAACACAACAAAAGAGACCCGTCTCCAGCTTTCGGCTGAGGCCTACACCCACACCGCTGAGTACGATATGATGATCGCTACTTATATGCGCAAGGCTGCAGGTCTGAACGAGAAGCTCTTCCTCGAGTACGACCTCAAGCAGAGCCTCCGCTACGGTGAGAACCCTCACCAGAACGCTAAGTTCTATGAAACACTTGACAAGGTACCTTTCTCACTCGCAACAGCTGAGCAGCTCAATGGAAAGGAACTTTCCTACAACAACATCCAGGACGCCAATGCAGCCCTCAACATCGTACGCGAGTTCGAGGCTCCGTTCTGTGTAGGTCTCAAGCATATGAACCCTTGCGGTGCAGCGATCGGAACAGACGTAGTAGACGCTTGGAAGAAGGCATATGAGGCAGACAAGGTCAGCATCTTCGGAGGTATCGTAGCTGTGAACCGTGAGGTCAATAAGGAAGTGGCTGAGCTTATGAAGCCTATCTTCCTCGAGATCATTATGGCTCCAAGCTTCACTGATGAGGCACTCGAAGTGCTTTGCACAAAGAAGAACCTCCGTCTCCTCAAGGTGGATATGAGCAAGGAGCAGGGCGGTCACAATATGTACGTAAGTATGAACGGCGGCATCCTCGTTCAGGAGCAGGACATCGACACAAAGACAGTTGTTGCAGATATGTGCGTGACAGAGGCTCAGCCTACAGAGGCTCAGCTTACAGACCTTGACTTCGCCTGGAGAATAGTAAAGCACGTCAAGTCAAACGCAATCGTAGTAGTAAAGGATGGTGCTACCCTCGGAGTAGGAGCTGGTCAGATGAACCGTGTGGGTTCAGCCAAGATCGCTCTCGAGCAGGCAGAGGCTGCCCTCAAGGAAGCCGGCAAGGACATCAAGGCAGAAGGTCTTGTACTCGGTTCAGACGGCTTCTTCCCATTCGATGACACTGTGACCCTCGCTGCAGAGTACGGCGTGAAGGCAATCGTCCAGCCAGGCGGAAGCGTACGTGACGAGGATTCAGTGAAGAAGTCAAACGAGTGCGGCATCACAATGCTCTGCACAGGAATGCGCCACTTCAAGCATTAGTAAATGCCGCCTAAATGCCTGTACACCAACACGATACAAAATATGCCTGCTGCAAAACAACAGCAGGCATATTTTGTAAATGGTTGATGGGTAAAGCGTTGTGTGTTTGTGATTTATTCAGTATATTCGCAATGATTAATGACATACAGTAATGAAAAGGTTTCTTTTTCTGATTATGCTTGCGACTATGTCGCTGTTTTCGTGTAAGGATAATGACGGGGTCATCAGGACTGATGTGCCGAAGCGTCCTGCAGGGCAGGAAAGTGTGCTAGGTCTGAAGACTGAGCCGCTTGAGACTGTCAGGATTGGAATTGTAGGACTGGGAATGCGTGGCGGAGGTGCTGTAGAGCGCCTGACATATGTTCCAGACTGCCGTATTACTGCTATATGCGACATAGAACAGCAGCGGGTGAACAGTAGTGCCGACAGATTGAAGGCGAGAGGGATTGAAGGTGTACAGTCATACGGGGGTGAAGCAGAATCTTGGCGAGGGTTGTGTGAGAGCGGTGATGTGGATCTTGTGTATATATGTACAGATTGGAAGAACCACGTTCCTATTGCATTATATGCTATGGAATGTGGCAAGCACGTTGCGATAGAGGTGCCTGCGGCGACAACGCTTGAAGAAATCTGGGCGCTCGTCGATATGTCAGAGAAGACTCGCAGGCATTGTATGATGCTGGAAAACTGCGTGTACGATTTCTTTGAGATGGCCACACTGTCTATGGCTCAGGAAGGCGTCTTTGGTGAGGTCATCCACGTTGAGGGAGCTTATCATCACTGCCTGGATCCTTACTGGGATGAGTATTGGGAAAGCTGGAGGTTGGAGTATAACAAGGAACATAGGGGAGACGTCTATCCGACTCACGGAATAGGCCCTGTGTGTCAGGTTCTCGGCATTCATCGCGGTGACAGGATGAAGACACTTGTGTCGATGGACACAAAGCCGATAAATGGTCCGAAAATATACGAACTTAAGAACGGTGTGCCTTGTCCAGAATTCAAGAATGCTGATCAGACATCTACCCTCATCAGTACAGAGAAAGGCAGGACTATGCTCATTCAGCACGACGTGATGACTCCACGTCCATATGACCGCTTGTATCAAGTGGTAGGCACAGACGGATATGCAGGAAAATATCCGGTCCAGCTCTACTGCCTTCGTGAAAAATCTTCCCTTGAAGGGGGATATGATGCTCTTGGAACAGAGAAGATCTACTCAGGTGATGCCTTGAAAGAGCTTCAGCAGAAGTATCCGAATCCTTTGATGAGCCCGGAGTTTGTTGAACTGGCAAGAAGTGTGGGTGGCCACGGTGGAATGGACTTCATTATGGATTACAGGCTCGTGTATTGCCTGCATAACGGCCTTCCACTCGATATGGATGTCTACGACCTTGCGGAGTGGTGCTGTGTAAGCGACCTTTCACGCTTGTCTCTCGAGAATGGCAACAGACCTGTCGAGGTGCCGGATTTTACTCGTGGGGAATGGGATGTTCTCAATGGTTTCAGTTATGCTTCAGTTGAATGAAAATGAAGAGATTGAAAGACATTGCCACCCATTTTGACCTTCGTGGGAATGTTTTGGAGGTCAGCTCTTTAGGGGATGGATTGATCAATGACACCTATCTGGTTCATACGGATGGAGATGATGATTATGTCCTGCAGAGAATCAATGATTCCATATTCAGGGATGTTGAGCTTCTTCAGCGCAATATAGAATATGTGACATCCCACATCCGTTCACGTCTTGAATCCTCCGGAACTGATGGTATTGACAGGAAAGTGCTGGAATTCATAAAGGTGAAAGGTTCTTCCCGTACTTATGTATATGATGATTCTTCCTACTGGAGAATGTCGAGGTTCATAAAGAATTCTGTGACAGTGACTGAAGTTACTCCTGCATCTTCGCGATGCGCAGGAAAAGCTTTCGGGGAATTTCAGGCTATGCTGGCTGACATACCTTATCATATAGGGGAGACTATCCCGGATTTTCATAATATGGAGTTGAGGGCCCGGCAGCTGGAGGAGGCAGTGAAAGCTGACTCAGCCGGCAGATGTGCAGAGCCGCAAGTGCAGCAGCTTCTGGAAGAAATGAACAATTATATGTTTCAGATGTGTAAGGCAGAGCGTATGCATCGTGAGGGTATTCTTCCAAAACGCATCTGCCACTGCGACACAAAGGTCAGCAATATGCTTTTCGACAAAGATGGCGGTACTCTTTGCGTGATTGATCTAGATACCGTGATGCCGAGTTTCATCTTTTCAGACTACGGTGACTTTCTCAGGACAGCCGCGAATCCTGTAGCGGAGGATAGTACTGAGTTTGACAAGGTAGAGTTTGATATGGATATATATGACGCATTTACAGAAGGATATCTACAGGCTGCTTCAGTCTTTCTGACGGATGTGGAAAAAGACAATCTTCCATATGCTGCGGCTTTATTCCCATTTATGCAGGCTGTCAGAT
The DNA here is from genome assembly GCA_017505605.1 of Bacteroidales bacterium. GTDB lineage: Bacteria > Bacteroidota > Bacteroidia > Bacteroidales > UBA932 > Cryptobacteroides. Next base: position 9,125 of record JAFVOX010000014.1, on the reverse strand, counting down.
TCCTGACGGACTACATAAATGGTGACACCTATTATAAGACTGCTTATCAGGACCATAATCTGGTCCGCACTCTCAATCAGATGACCTTGTTCCGGAGCATAGTAAAGTCACTGAAACTTGAATTATAGGCCTGTCTTAGAAGACTCCGATAATGTTCGGAACCGTTCTTTCTCCTGCGTGGTCGAAGACCTTGTTGTCGGAAGGATGGTTCAGCACTCCGGTCTCGCTGCTCCAGATGGCGGATGATCCGCCTCCGTCCAGGTTGATCGCGTCTGTCAGACCGAGGAAGCTGCATATCAAGGCGGTTTCATATATGCTTGCACCATCTCCTTGACCTTTATGTCTGCCGTCGATTACGATCAGGCATATATTGCCGTTTCTGTCATATCCCATAGCTGTTCTGGGGTGTCTTCTGTCATTGAATGAGTCGATACCATTGCCGTTTTCATCGGTTTTGGCGAACTCTGGAACAAGGATCTCGTAACCGGACATAAGCATAGGGCCGGTTGCCATCACCGAATGCCACTTGCCTGTAACTTCCTGGTACTGATCAGGAAGACAGCTCTTTATCTGTATTCTTCTGCCCCTCTTGTCCCTGAATCCGATCACTCCATTTACTCTAAACACCTCAGAACTGTCTGTGATGCTGAACACTTCTTCTCCGATACGGAAATATACACAAGGAATAAGCTCCTTCATATTGAAATAGCCGCCGTTTATAGCCATTTTTGCTCCTTCGCCGATCGCTGTGGCGCTGGTTGTTCCGGCATATTCACCCGGGGTGTGCACAAATCTGGTCTTGAACCTTCTGGCAGGGTACTTTATTACAGATATGCTCTGATGAGAGTCAAACATCTCCACCCTTGCGTATGCGGCAGTGGCTCCTTTGCCTAATTCGGTTACGGTCCATTCTGCGTTGCAGAAGGCCAGGGAATCGGCTTTCCTCTCAGCTGCAGCAGCGGCAAACGAGCAAAGGAAAAGAACAATCAGGAATGACAATTTCTTCATATATATGCGTATAATCTTCCGCGAAGATACAAATAAAGGCCGATATATGAATTGTCACGGAAAAATCGTATCTTCGCAAGTCTGTAATGGAAAATAATTAACACATTGATATATATGAAAAAAGTTCTCGTAATTGGCGGCGGCGGCCGTGAGCACGCCATAGTTGATGCGCTCAGCCGTTCACCGCAGGTTGGAAAGATTTATTGCGCTCCCGGAAATGCAGGTATCGCGCAGCAGGCTGAATGTGTCGCATTGAAGGACACAGATGTGGAAGGCCTGAAGGCATTCGCTCTTGAAAATGGCATTGACCTCGCTGTTGTAGGTCCGGAAGTGGCCCTCGCAGCAGGAGTTGTAGACGCATTCAAGGCTGCAGGACTTAGAATCTTCGGTCCTTCAAAGGCTGCTGCCACAATCGAAGCCAGCAAGGATTTCGCTAAGCAGCTTATGGCAAAATACAACATTCCGACAGCTGCATTCGAGACTTTCGAGGACTATGATGCTGCTCTGGAGTACGTGAAGAAGGGATCTTTCCCTGTTGTGCTCAAGTACGACGGACTTGCTGCAGGAAAGGGTGTGGTCATTCCTGAGACTCTTGAGGAGGCTGAGGAGACTTTGAAGGATATGCTTCTTGACGACAAGTTCGGAAAGGGCAAGGTTGTGGTTGAGGAGTTCCTCACAGGACCTGAGTTTTCGTTTATGTGCTTTGTAGACGGTCTGAATGTCTATCCTATGACCCTTTCACAGGATCACAAACGTGCCTACGAAGGCGACAAGGGACCAAACACAGGCGGTATGGGTGCATATTCACCTGTCCCTCTCATCACTGACGAAGACCTTGAGTTCTCTCTTGAGAAGGTGATGAAGCCTACAGCAGCTGCAATGGTGGCTGAAGGATGTCCGTTTACAGGTGTTCTCTATGGCGGTCTTATGAAGACTCCTCAGGGACCTAAGGTAATCGAGTTCAACTGCCGTTTCGGTGACCCTGAGACAGAAGTCGTGCTTCCACGTCTCGAGTCAGACATCTATGACATCTTCTCTGCAGTTGCCGACAACACTCCAATGCCTGAGATCAAATGGTCAGAAAATGTGACAATGGGCTTTGTAATGGCATCCAAGGGCTATCCGGGAGACTATGAGAAGGGTTACGAGATAAAGAACCTTGACACTCTTCCGGAGAGCATAAGGGTATTCCATATGGGAACATCCTGCAAGGATGGAAAGTACTACACTTCAGGTGGCCGTGTACTTATGGTAGTAGGATTCGGAACTGACCTTCAGGAGGCTCACGACAAGGCGCTCGCAGCAGTGGAATCCATCGAATGTGACAACCTCTTCTACCGTCGCGACATCGGCTGGAGAGTCCTTTAAAGAATATATTATGGCAAAGATAATCTCAGGAAAAGATCTTTCAGCCCAGCTGAAAGATGAAATGAAGGCGCAGGTCGCGACCTTTCCTGAAATATTCGGACGTGTCCCTCACCTGGTGGTGATCCTCGTAGGAGAGGATCCGGGCAGCGTTTCTTACGTTACAGGTAAGGCAAAGGCATCCGAATATGTAGGAATAAAGAACACAACAATCCGCAAGCCGGACACAATCTCGGAGGCGGAACTTCTCGGACTTATCGAAGAGCTTAATGCCGATGACACAGTTGACGGCATCCTTGTACAGCTTCCTCTTCCAAAGCACATCAGCGAGGACAAGGTCATTGCAACAATCGCAAAGGAGAAGGATGTGGACGGTTTCCATCCTCTTAATGTAGCTGCACTCTGGCAGAAGCAGGATTGTATCCTTCCTTGCACCCCTAAGGGAATCATCAAGATGCTCAAGGTTGCAGGAGTGGACATCAAGGGCAAGAGGGCGGTAGTGATCGGACGAAGCAACATCGTAGGCCTCCCGGTGTCAAAGCTTCTTCTTGATGAGAATGCTACAGTGACAATCGCTCACAGCCGTACAGCAGATCTCCCTGCAGTTACCCGTAATGCAGAGATCCTTGTGGTGGCAATCGGACGCCCTAAGTTTGTGACAGCAGATATGGTGTCAGAAGGAACAGTCGTGATCGATGTCGGAGTCAACCGCGACCCTGAGACAGGAAAGCTCTGCGGCGATGTAGACTACGCTGCAGTAGAGCCTAAGGCTTCGGTAATCACCCCTGTACCTGGAGGCGTCGGACCGATGACAATCACCTGCCTGATGGAAAACACAATCGAATGTTTCCTCCGCAAGATGGCGAAATAAATATAAAAGGACGGCTTATTCGCCGTCCTTTTTGTATCCTCCTCCGAGGGCGTGGTACAGGTTGATCACGCTTCGGATTTCTTCATATCTGTCTGAAATCTCCGACAGCTCTGCCTGCAGGAGCTTCTGCTGTGCAGTGAGCACTTCAAGATAGTTTGTGTTTCCGTGCTTCATCAGAAGCTGTGTGTTCCACACGGCTGCCTGCAGGTGCACAATCTGTTTCTTGTCTATCTTCACCATACTCTGGGCCGTCTTAAGGGCTACCAAGGCATTATTGACCTCAATACCAGCGTCCAGAAGCTTCTGACGGAACTCGTACAAGGCAATCTTCTGCTGTGCTTCAGCCTTGCGGAGCTGTGCCTTGTTCAGACCTCGTGCATATAAAGGCTGCAAAAGCGAAGCTCCAAGGTCGGTGATGAATCCGCTTGGGTCAAATCTCAGGAAACCGTCAAGTTTCACAGAAGGGTAGAACGAGGCACGTGCCTGGTTTGTCGCATAGTAAGCCTGTTTCAGCTGGAGCTCAGCCTGCCTTACATCCGGTCTGTTGCCGAGGATTTCAGCTGGAAGCCCTCCTGAAAGGTGCTCGATGAATTCCTGCCCGTCCAATGTTCCTCTGTCTATGATTATGGGGACAATACCTATCAAAGAGGAGAAGGCGTTCTCTGTTTCGAAGATCTTCTTATGCAGGAGGTAGATGGAATTCTGTACGTCAAGCATATTGGCCTTTGCCTGAAGCACGGCTGCCTCGTTGGTCTTTCCGGCCATCTTCAAGGCCTCGAGCGTACGGATGTTCTCCTCCCAGGTCTTCTGGGTGCGCTGGCTGACAGCAAGCTGTGCATCAAGCATCAGAAGGGTGTAGTAAGTTTCAGCAATGGTAGCAATCAGCTGGGTCTGAACAGCTTGCTTGTAGGCCACACTCTGTTCTACCGCTGCGGCAGCAGACCTCTTGGCGTTGGTCATCTTACCGAAGATGTCTGCCTCCCAAGAGAATGAAGGCGTGAGGCTGTAGGACATAGATCCCCCATTGATACCCGCCTCAGCACTCAGCGAGGCACTTGGGAAGAAGGCCCTTCTTGCAGCGTGGAGAGTTGCCTGGGCCTGGTCTACCTTGAAGCGCGCTATGCTCAGGTCTGTGTTGAACGAGATTCCAAGCCTGATCCATTCCTGCAGTGTAGTGTCGGCGAAGAATTCCCTCCAGGAGAGCTCTGCAATGGAGCTGCTGTCCTGCAGGTCAGGAAGTCTTCTGTAGAGGCTGTCCAGGTAGTGAAGTTTCGGCCTCTCGTATTCCCTGTACATACTGCAGCTGCCAAGAGTCAGGATGGCTGCAGCCACGATGATTATCTTATATATGAGTTTCTGCATAGCTATTCGATTTCAGGGTTCTTCTTCTTTTTAGGCATTACCTTCTCTTCGATGTGCTGGAACACGATGAAGAGTACAGGCACCAGGAGGATGAGGGCAATCGTTCCGATGAGCATACCACCTACTGTACCCACTCCGATGGAGATGTTTCCGTTTGCACCCACTCCTGTGGAGAACATAAGCGGAAGCATACCGAAGATCATTGTGAGGGCAGTCATAAGGATAGGTCTCAGACGGGCCTTGGCTGCTGTCATTGCCGCTGCCGCAATACTCATTCCCTCAGCCCTCTTCTGTGAAGCGAACTCCGTAAGGAGGATGGCTGTCTTGGCAAGGAGTCCGATCAGCATAAGGAGTCCGATCTGGAGATAGATGTTGTTCTCAAGTCCGAACATCCTCGCAAAAAGGAAGCTGCCGGCAATACCGAACGGCACAGAAAGGATGATGACCGCAGGTATGAATATACTCTCGTACAGGGCGCAGAGGATGAGATATATGAATACAATACATATTACGAATATCACAGCCACCGAGCTTCCGCCTGAAGCCTCCTCTCGGGACATACCGCCGAACTCGTAGCCATATCCGGCAGGAAGTACCTTGTCTGCCACCTCGCGTACAGCCTGGATAGCCTGTCCCGAACTGTAGCCGTCTGCAGCCTGTCCGTTGATGGAGATGGCTGTAAAGAGGTTGAAGCGGGAGATGGACTGCGGACCATATATTCTTGTGAGCTTGAGGTACTGGTTGATAGGCGACATCTCTCCCTTGTCGTTTCGTACGAACATATTCTGGAGTGACTCTGTGTCCAGACGATACTCAGGAGCTGCCTGCAGCATAACACGATACAGCTTTGAGAACCTGTTCATATTCGAAGCATAGCTACCTCCCACATATCCTGCAAGCACGCTGAGTACATTGCCCGGAGAGATTCCGTTCCTCTTGCACTGAACGGCATCCACCTCCACAAGGTACATAGGGAACTTGGTGTCGAACGAAGTCTTTGCGCGACTTACCTCAGGTCTTTTGTTCAGTTCGATGATGAAGTCGTTTGTAATCTTCTGCAGGTCCTCAAGCGTTCCACCCTTCTGGTCCTGTACATAGACCTCGAATCCGCTGCTGGCTCCATAACCCGGAATCATACCTCGTGTGTAGATCATAATGTCGGCAGATGTGATGTCGGAAGTCCTGTCGTACATCTCCTGAATTACAGAGTCGATGTCGTCTCCCTTGCCTTTTCTGTCCTTCCAGTCGTGGAGACGGAACACGAAGTTACCGGTTGAGGAACCCTGTCCGAACATCTGTCCCCATCCTGTAGTCCTCGAGTAGACCTTGATCTGAGGAATCTCTCTGACTCTCTTGTCGATTTCCTCGAGCACCTTCTCCGTTTCGGCGATATTTGTGCCCGGAGGAGTGCGGACGTCCATATTTATCGAACCCATATCCTCCTTAGGAACGAGTCCGGTCTTGGTCGTGCTCATAAGGTAGTAAAGTCCTCCGCAGGCTACAATAAGCAGAAGGCCTGTGATCCATCTGTGCTTGAAGAAGAACAGCACGATGTACTTGTACCTTGCTACCATTGCTCCGAATCCTGCGTCAAAAGCCTTGTGGAATCTCTGCGAGAAACTTTCCTTTTCTTCTCCACTCTCTTTAGGAGGATGCATAAGAAGTGCGCACAGGGCAGGGGAGAGAGTAAGCGAGTTGATGAGCGAAATACCCACTGCAACCGCCATTGTGAGTCCGAACTGCTTGTAGAACACTCCGGTCGTACCTCCCATAAAGCTCACAGGGATGAACACTGCCATAAACACGAATGTAGTCGCGATAAGGGCAGTGGTGAGCTCATTCATTGCATCTACAGTTGCCTTGTATGGAGACTTGTAACCTATGTCAAACTTGGCCTGGACTCCCTCCACCACGACAATGGAGTTGTCCACCACAGTACCGATTACAAGCACCAGTGCAAACAAGGTGATCATATTCAGACTGAAGCCCGCCACCATAAGGAAGGCGAAAGTTCCGAGCAGCGAAACGATGATCGACAGCGTCGGGATAATGGTCGAACGGAAGCTGTGAAGGAAGAGATATACAACCAGAATCACAAGGAGGATAGCCTCAAGCAGTGTCATAAGCACATTCTTGATAGACTCGTCCAGGAAGTCCTTGGTACTCATCAGGTCGACGATCTCCAGGCCCTTAGGCAGATCCTTGCGGATCTCCTCCACCACCTTGTCGATCTCTACGATGATTTCGTTGGCATTTGAGCCTGAAGTCTGTGAGATGGTAAGTGTGGTTCCAGGATGGCCGTTCACTCTGCCGGAGTAGTCATAACTTCTCTCTCCGAGTTCAATGGTTGCAACATCCTTCAGACGGAGCACTGTACCGTTGCTTTCTGCGCGGATAACCATATTTTCATAGTCGGTCACATCCTCGTAGCGTCCACGGTACTTGAGTACGTATCGGAATGTATTCTCGGATTCTGCACCGAGGGTTCCGGTAGGAGCCTCAAGGTTCTGTTCTGCCAGAACAGCCGAGATGTCGGAAGGCATAAGCCCGTACTTCGCCATCTTGCCCGGATCCAGCCAGATACGGAGAGAGTAGTCTCCGCCTCGCACATCCACTTCACCGACTCCCGCTACTCGGGAAAGTCTTGGCTCAATGTTGATTTTCAGATAGTTGACGATGAATTTCCTGTCGAATGAGTTGTCAGGGCTGTAGACTGCAAGTGCCTTGATGGTACTGGTCTGTCTTTTTCTGACATTAACACCGCTCTTTGTCACCTCAGCTGGCAGAAGGCTCTGGGCAGACGCTATTCGGTTCTGCACGTTCACCATCGCCATATCTCCGTCAGTACCCTGACGGAAATATATCTGTATGCTGGCAGAGCCGGAGTTTGTCGCCGACGACACCATATACATCATATCCTCGACGCCGTTGATTGCCTCCTCGAGAGGCACAAGCACACTCTTTTGCACTGTTTCTGCATTCGCTCCCGCATATGCAGCAGATACGCTGACCGTCGGCGGAGCGATCTCCGGGAACTGCTCGATCGGAAGTCTTACCAGGCCCAACACTCCCAGCAGGACAATGATCACAGAAATCACTCCCGAAAATATAGGACGGTCGATGAATGTCTTTACGTTCATTACTTCTGACCCTCCATTGATTTGCTCTTGATTACTGTTCCTTCCTTGATCAGACCTGCACCCTCCGCTACGATGACGTCTCCGACTTCGAGGCCGCTCACAACGATATATTCCGTACCGTTGTTCTGAGGTGCCACCTGAATCTCTGTGGACGACGCCTTGCCGTCGACAACCTTATATACGAATTTACGGTCCTGAAGCTCGTATGTTGCAGTTTGAGGGATTGCCATACATCCTGTAAGGGTAGTAGGGATGATGATGGTACCGCTACCTCCGTTACGGAGAAGGTGGTTGCGGTTGTTGAACACGGCTCTGATGCTGACTGCACCTGTGCTTTCGCTGATCGTACCGCTGATTGCATTGATCTTACCAGTGTGCTCGTACACATCACCGTTGCTCATAACCAGTTCAACCTCAGGCATCTGCCTCATTGCATTGTTAAGCGAGCCATACTGCTTGATCATATCAAGCATCTGGTTTTCAGCCATTGAGAAGTAGGCGTATACGCGACTGTCATCCGACACAGTAACAAGCGGCTGAGCGATGCTGCTGCTTACCAGAGCACCAACTCGGTAAGGGATCATACTTGCTACTCCATTTACTGGAGAACGTACTTCTGTATATGAAAGATTGTTGCTTGCATTCACTTCCTCAGCCTTGCACAATGCAAGTCTTGCTTCAGCTTCTGTGAGGTTGTTCTGTGCTGTCATAAGGTCGAATTCCGAGATGACATCCTGCTCGAACAGACCTTTGTTGCTCTCAAGAATGAGCTGGGCGGTCGAAAGATTAGCCTCTGCGCTCTTCACGTTTGCAATGGCGATCTCGTACGCCGCCTTATAAGGAGTCTGGTCAATTATAAAGAGAACCTGTCCCTTCTTTACACTCTCTCCTTCCTCAATAAGGATGTCTGTAATCATACCTCCGACCTGTGGACGGATCTCCACAGTCTGCACTCCGCTGATTGCAGCGGAATAGCCGGTAGTCAATGTCCTGTCGGCAAGTTCGACAGTAAAAGTCTCATAGTAAGTGTCTTCCTTAGGAGCGCTTTGAGAACCCTCCTTGCAGGCTGTTGCGAGCAGGCCGCAAAGCACGAAAAGTGTTGGGAGAAAGTGTTTCATTGTCTTTATTTAAGGGTTAATATAATTTTATCCAATAACCTGCAAAGATACTTTGATTCCTTCAATTTATCAATATGAAAACCGCCGCAGCCGTCAAGGCCGCAGCGGTTTTAGAAATATAAAGAGGGCGACTAATAAGTGATTTAGTCGCCTTCTTTCGTATTTATATGGACATGATGACAGTGGCGGTAGGGTAAGTTTGGCTTGGTTTCGTCGGAACGAGTTCCGACTTCATCCCTCCCACGACTTCGTCGCGGGTCC
>JAFVOX010000013.1:0-131595 GCA_017505605.1 Bacteroidales bacterium | reverse complement strand
TTTGATATCTTAAGAATCAATTTTACTCAATCTATCTCGGAGATCCTCAATTTCCAAAATCTTCTGACACAACTGATTCACGACCTCCTTATACTGTTGCCTCAGACGCTTATTTTCAGCCTCAGTCTTAACGGATCTTTTGTAAATAATAGCTATTACTTCTTACCTCCTGTGCAATCCTCTTGTTTTCCTCTCTAGAGAGGATCATCTTCTGCTCTTTCTTGGACAGTTCCCTCTGGAGTTCAGTAATCTTGGACTCTAATTCCTCAATATAGGTTCCTAATCATCTAAAACAGTTGCAGCTTCAACATACAAATATAACTTTTCGGAATAGATAACGAAAGCCCGTGCAAGACTTCAGCCGGACAAACCGTCTGAAGACTTGCCCTGATAGGCCAGCGGAATCAGAAGATTGGCTTTATGCCTGCGATTCTCTCCGGCACAAAGCCAATCCTCTTCCAGTTCACAAACAATTAAAGCCACTTGTAGTTTCCTGCAAATGACTTGCTTTTCAGAGATGATTTTGGGATATTTTTTGGGATACTAAAAACAAAAACGGCACTACAGTTATATGTAATGCCGTTTTCTGCGGTGAGAGGGGGATTCGAACCCCCGGTACGGTTACCCGTACGTCAGTTTAGCAAACTGGTGGTTTCAGCCACTCACCCATCTCACCAAGCTGACCCATTTTTCGAATGGGACTGCAAATATACAAAGAAATTATTGTTTTGCAATATTTTCTCTCATTTCTGTGTCGGCCTGAATGTTTTTCATCTTATAATAGTCCATAATGCCGAGATTTCCGTTGCGGAATGCTTCCGCCATTGCAAGAGGAACTTCAGCTTCTGCCTCGATCACGCGGGCGCGTGCTTCCTGAGCCTTAGCCTTCATTTCCTGCTCGAGAGCTACCGCCATAGCGCGGCGCTCCTCTGCGCGAGCCTGTGCGATGTTCTTGTCAGCTGAAGCCTGGTCCATCTGGAGAACTGCTCCGATGTTCTTTCCGATGTCGATGTCAGCGATGTCGATAGAGAGAATTTCAAATGCTGTTCCTGCATCAAGTCCCTTGTGAAGCACCACCTTTGAGATGCTGTCAGGGTTCTCAAGAACGAGCTTGTGGCTCTCTGCCGAACCGATAGATGACACGATACCCTCACCTACTCGAGCAAGGACAGTCTCTTCTCCGGCACCTCCGACGAGCTGCTTGATGTTTGCGCGTACTGTAACACGTGCCTTGGCGATGAGCTGGATACCGTCCTTTGCAACAGCTGTGACAGGAGGAGTATTTATCACCTTAGGGTTAACTGACATCTGCACTGCCTCGAACACGTCACGTCCTGCAAGGTCGATCGCAGCTGCCATCTTGAAATCAAGGGCAATGTTTGCCTTGTCAGCAGAAATGAGGGCATTGACGACCTTAGGAACATTTCCTTTTGCAAGGTAGTGAGCCTCAAGCTCATCAGCATAAAGGGTAAGACCTGCCTTTGTTCCTGTCACCATCGCCATCACGATAGTGTTGGGAGAAACTCCTCTCCAACGCATAAGCACAAGCTGGAGAAGTGAAATACGTACTCCGGAAATCAAAGCCTGGAACCAAAGAGTCACAGGGAAGAGCCAGAGGAAGATCACCAGACCGATAATGGCCACTGCGATCCAAACAACGATCATTGCATCCATAATCATATTATTTAATTGAATTTCATTAACTTATAATCAATAAACCACTTTAACATAGATTTTACCGTCTTCAATGAGGACGACCTCTACTTCTGCGTCAGGATCTATCATTCCCTCAAGAGCCTTCACCTCCACAACGCAATCTGCAAATCTTGCAGAACCCATAGGCGCAAGCCTGGTAATTGTACGTCCCTTGTCTCCTATAGCCAAAACGGCGTTCTCCACTGCCTTAGAAGTAATGTTTGTCTCAAGAGACATTCTCTTCCAGGTCTTGGCACGAAGAACATATATTGTAAGAGCGACAATCAGCACAGCATTCACAGCTGTCACTATCGCACCTGTAGTTTCTCCGTACTCCATAAAAGCATAGAAGCAGGATCCTCCCATCGAAAGAAGACCCAACACACCTGCCACTCCGACACCCGGAACAAGCAGGATTTCAGCAAAGATCAGCACGAGGCCGACCAGAATAAGTGTAATTATGAATCCCATATGGACAAATTTACTCGTTTAAAGTCGTATTTCCTATGATATCTACCGAAACTTCACTCACATCCATTGACTTGATGAAGTCCGCCAGTTCTTCAGCCTGTCTCTTGTCAGAGAAAGGACCGACAGAATAAGAAGTCACTCCTTCAGAGACCTCTGAACGAGCCATATCCTTTCCTGCAGCACGCATCCTTATTCCCGCTGAAAGTGTCTGGTCAAGTCCGCCTTCCCCAGGAACGAACGACACCCTGTAAAGGTGCTCCTCAACCACTGCAGTATGTTCCTTATTACGCGCAGAAGCAACTTTCACTTCTTCTCCGTCTATATAAGCGACGATGAACGCGCTCCTGAATCCGGCCTTCTTGACCGCATTGAGTTTAGATATTACATCATTATAAGTCCTGAACAGACCCACTCTGTAGACATATGTGCCGGTGTTAGGATACCTCTTCTCAAACACAGGACTCAGACCCCTGAGACTCTTGACGGAAGCCTTTGATTTTGAACTGAATATCTGTATCTGATAAACAATTCCCGAAGGTATGGTGTTATCCTCTGCAAACTGTCCGACCTGCTCAATCTTGAATGAATAATCAAACTGCTTCTGAGGCTGTTTCATAGCCAGCACAAGAGGTTCGCCTGCATCCATCTTCGTAAAGACATAGCTTGTAGCATCTCCTACCACCTCACGGTCGGTATCCGCGAGAATCTCCTCCGGATCAATGGTGATTCCGTTGAAGAGAAGATCCATTTCTATGTCCTGAAGTTCGGATATTTCCTTATCCAGTGCTTTTTTTAGATCGGGAATCTTTGACTCGTGTCTGAGAATTATATCGGTAAGAGCTACTCTTTCTGAAACGTCATTGCTCAAAGCAAACCTGTTGCGTTCATCTTCGAGAGAGTTCTGGTAGAAATTCACAGAATCCCTCAATGCCCTTACCGCATTCATCTTGTCCACATATCTGCGTATATTGGCATCTTCCGGAAGCGAAGAAGCACGATCTGACTCCTTCAAGGATGTCTCGGAAAGTTCCAGACTTGCTATTCTGCGCAAATGCTCGGGATCATTAACCTCTTTCCTGACAGGAAGTGAATCATATTCAAGAACATAGACATACACACTGTCGGAAGAGCACTCTCTGTTGGACGCAAACATAGTGTAATGTCCGTCAGGAGAATTCACAAAAAGAAAATCATCGGCCGGAGAGGAATAAGGAAATCCCATATTCACCGGCTCTGCCCAGTCGTTTTCCTCGTCAGACCATTCAGACATATATATATCGTAACCGCCAACGCCGTAAAGGCCCTTCGAGGCGAAGTACAGCGTCCTGCCGTCAGGCGAAAGCATCGGATATATTTCATCGGCCGCCGAGAGCATATGCTCATTAAGGAAGGCAGGGACGCTCCAAAGGGAGTCCTCCAGTTCGGTCATATATATATTACATATACCTTCGTGATCCGCAGCACTATAGAATATGCGTTCCGCTCCTTCCGGAGCATACGTTGCCTTATGAAAAGGGTGGGCAAAGCCCTCACCTGTAAGATTTGAGGACGGTCTCCAACTCTTGTCCGGAAGAGGGTAATACAGGTAAAAATCCTCTATTGAAAAACGATGTCTGGCCACTACAGCAGGGCTGTAGGTGAACTTCCTCATATTCCTTCCGTTTTCCGAGAGCAGGAGTCTATCTTTCAGCAGACGGATTCCAAGGGTGTCAGTAGAATCCTTCTCCATAATGGAAAGTGCTTCCGAATACGCCTTCACTGCATAATCGAAGTCGTAATTCATATGGGCGACATCGCCGGACACTACAAGATCGTCCGGATTCTGGGCAAAAGAGAATGCAGAAGACAGCAATAATATCAGAGATAGTATATAATGTGTGGGATTTGCGCTTTTCATTACTTAAAATGACTCATTTTCAGCCTACAAAAATAAGAAATATTTATATAAACTTCATTTATAAGAAAAAAATCGTAAATTTGTGCCCTATTTTGCGGGAGGTATGGAAAAGCCACTCCGTATTATCCCGAATAATGCATACAAATATCATTAAAACAATAAATTATTATGCAAAGTAAAGGCGCTATCAGATTTGTAGCCATCCTCCTTCTCCTTGCATCTCTGTGGCAGCTTTCATTCACACTCGTGGAGAAAGTTCAGACAAACAAGGCAGAGAAATATGCAGAGGCTAAGGCTCAGGCTGCAATGAATTCAGCTGCATTCGGCAAGATTGCTGAAGCAGACCAGACCTCTTACCTTGATTCAATCAAGTCACAGGAAAGCAAGAGGTACATCGATTCAATTTCTGCTGAAAAAATCTATTTAGGTTACACCTACAAAGATGTTCAGGCAAAATCCATCAACCTCGGTCTCGACCTCAAGGGTGGTATGAACGTAATGCTCCAGGTGCAGCTCGAGGACCTCGTGAAGGCTCTTGCAGGTGGCAACAAGACTCCTGAGTTTACAAACGCACTTGCTCTCGCAAAGCAGCGCAGCGTTGAGGAGAGAGGTGACTTCATCACTCATTTCGCTGCTGCTTGGAAAGAGACAGCCAACGGAATGCCTCTCGCTCAGATCTTCGGAACTTACGAGATGAGAGACAAGATCGGTCCTGAGTCTACTGACGAGCAGGTTATCGAGGTCATCAGAGCAGAGTCAGAGAGCGCAATCTCTAACTCATTCAACGTCCTGAGAAACCGTATCGACCGTTTCGGTGTGACACAGCCAAACATCCAGAAGCTTGGTAACACAGGTCGTATCCTCGTGGAGCTTCCAGGTGTAAAGGAGCCAGAGCGTGTAAGAAAGCTCCTCCAGGGAACAGCATCACTCGAGTTCTGGGCGACTTATGACAACGCTGAGATCGAGAACTTCCTCAGCGAGGCTAACAGCGTACTCGCTGATATCCTTGCAGTTCAGGAGCCTGTAGAAGAGGTTGCTGCCGAAGAGACTGCAACAGAAGGTGATGACCTTCTCGCAGCTGAGCTTCAGAACAATGCAAACGACGCAGCTCTCGAGGCTGAGCTCAAGAGAAACCCTCTCTTCGCAGTTCTCCAGCCATCAGGCGCAAGAGGAAACGCTTGCATCGGTTATGCTCACTATGCTGACACAGCAAAGATCAACAAGTATCTTGCTATGCCGCAGATCAAGTCTCTCTTCCCACCAGAATTCAAGCCTATGTGGAGCGTAAAGGCTTCTCCATACTTCGAGGGTGAGAACATATTCGAACTCGTTGCAATCAAGGCTTCATCACGTGACGGCAGAGCTCCGCTCGACGGTGGCAGCGTTACCGACGCACGCGTACAGTATGGCAACACAGGCGGTAACCCTCAGGTTTCAATGACAATGAACGCCGAGGGTGCAAACACTTGGGCAAGACTTACAAAGGACAACATCGGCAAGCAGATCGCCATCGTTCTCGACGGTATGGTCTACTCTTATCCTACAGTTGAGAACGAGATTTCAGGCGGTAGCTCACAGATCACAGGTCAGTTCACCCTCGAGGAGGCAGAGGACCTTGCAAACGTCCTCAAGTCAGGTAAGCTTCCTGCACCTGCAACAATCATCCAGGAGCAGGTTGTAGGTCCTACACTCGGAGCTGCATCTATCAACGCAGGTCTCATCTCATTCGTGATCGCGTTCATCCTCGTGCTTCTCTATATGGCATTCTTCTATCGCGGAGCAGGTCTTGTAGCTGACATCGCACTCATCTGCAACGTGATCCTCCTCTTCGGTACACTCGTATCATTCGGAGCAGTCCTCACACTCCCAGGTATCGCCGGTCTCGTATTGACCCTCGGTATGGCAGTGGATGCCAATGTGATCATCTACGAACGTGTCAAGGAAGAGCTTCGCGCAGGCAAGGGCCTCAGCAAGGCAATCGCTGACGGTTACTCAAACGCTTACTCAGCTATCATCGACGGTCAGATCACTACCCTCCTTACAGGTATCGTTCTCTTCGTATTCGGTTCAGGTCCTGTACAGGGCTTCGCCACTACATTGATCATCGGTATCATCACTTCAGTCCTCACTTCAATCTTCATCACAAGAATCATCTTCGATGACAGAGTGTCTAAGGGCAAGAACATCAGCTTCGACAGCAAGCTTACAAGAAACTTCCTCCAGAACACCAAGTTCGACTTCATCGGCAAGAAGAAGATCGCTTACATCGTTTCAGGTACACTCATTCTCATTTCACTCGTTTCCATCTTCACCAAGGGCTTCACTTACGGTGTTGACTTCACAGGTGGACGTACTTATGTAGTGAAATTCGACCAGCCTGTTACAACTGAGGATGTACGTGCTGCAGTTCTCGCTGAGTTCGACGGTGCTTCTGTAGAGGTTAAGCAGTTCGGTTCTGAGGATCAGATGAAGGTGACTACACAGTACAAGGTAAATGACGAGTCTTCAGATGTTGACACTGAAATCGAGGGCAAGCTTCACGCTGCTACTCAGGGATTCTTCAAGAACACCCTCACTCTCGAGCAGTTCACTTCTACCCAGACTTCACCTTACGGTATCCAGAGCTCTGACAAGGTAGGTCCTACCATCGCAAACGACATCACAAGAGACGCATTCATCGCTGTGATACTTGCTCTCATCGTGATCTTCGGCTACATCGCCGTACGTTTCCGCGGATGGACCTGGGGTCTCGGTGGTGTGACCGGTCTTGCACACACAGCACTCATCGTGATCGGCTTCTTCTCACTCTTCTCAGGAATCCTTCCATTCAGCCTTGATATCGACCAGACATTCATCGCTGCCATCCTGACCATCATCGGTTACGCAATCAACGATACAGTGGTTATCTTCGACCGTATCCGTGAATACAAGGAGCTTCATCCAAAGTCAGACTTCAAGACCAACGTGAACGCAGCGCTCAACAGCACTCTCTCACGTACAATGAACACATCACTCACTACCCTCGTTACAATGCTTGCAATTGCAATCTTCGGCGGTGAGGTGATCAGAGGTCTTGCAGTAGCTCTCATCCTCGGTATCGTGATCGGTACTTACGCTTCTATCTTCATCGCTACACCTATTATGTACGATGTGACCAAGAAAGCTGAGGCAAAGAAAGCAAGAAAGTAATCCTTACATATCCTGATAAAAAGCGGTTCATTTCCGGATGAACCGCTTTTTTTATATATTCGTATGGTACAATTACAACAGGAATACGTCCTATAAGCAAACCGACTAAAAGATGAAAAGACTGTTCTCCATAATATTTCTGTCATTTGCTTCATTCCTGCTGCACGCCCAATCGCAGACGTTGCAGAACAATCTCACCCGACTGCACGAAATATATGGGGTCAATTTCGTATATGATTCCTCACTTGATCTTGAAAAGGTCTGCACAGAGCTTGACATAGACAGCAGGCTGAGCCTTGAAGAAAACCTTGACCTCCTTCTTGGGAATCAGGAAATAAAGTGGGAAATAAGAAAGAGATATGTCGTTCTCACCGGAAAATCATCCAAAGCAGGATTCGCCATACTGATAAAGGAGCAGGTGGACACCTTGGAGGAATCTAGAATCGTAGCGGAGGCAAGCGATATGGAGAAAAGGTCATCCACCGGTTTTAAACGGCTGTCTAAACTGAATATGAAGACCGGTTCTTCTTTTATGAGCACTCCTGATGTTGTCAAAAGCATCCAGAATCTTCCGGGAGTGGCCTCCGGTACCGAACTCCTTTCAGGACTTTACGTCCACGGAGGAGACGGATCCGACAATCTGTTCTTGTTGGACGGAGTTCCTCTTTATCAGGCCGGGCACCTTGGAGGCCTGTTCTCATCATTCAATCCTGACATAGTCACACAAGTAGATTTCTATAAAAGCGGATTTCCTGCCAAATACGGAGGAAGATTGTCATCTGTCATAGACGCAAGGACAAAGACGGGTGATATGTATGATTATCACGGATCTATGTCTATCGGACTTATTGACGGTCGTATGCAGCTGGAAGGTCCGATAAGACAGGGCAAGACATCATTCAACATAGCTCTCAGACGCAGCTGGCTCGATGCTGTCACCCTACCGGTGTTCTCTATGATCAACACTGGCAACAACGACAGAAGACACGACTTCAAATACGCATTTCAGGACTTCAATGCAGGTATGACCCATCGTTTTTCTGACGACAATGTGCTTGAGTTCAAGACTTACTATGGCAAGGACCTGTTAGGGATAGGATATATGTCCAGGGAAAAGGACAATTCCTATCTGTATTTCAATTCAATGAATATGGATATTGACTGGGGAAACTTTCTTGCCACTCTGATCTGGAAGAAGAAACTTTCTGAGTCGCTTCAGATGCGGTCAAGCATCTATCACACAAGGGGTATGTCAGATCTGGATATAGAAACAAGTCACAAAGGTATGGGTGACCCCGTTTTGGCAACTTATGACGAGTCCTACTATTCCATAACCGGCAGCACGGCAATCAAAAGTGACTTCACCTACAAAGGCCAGTCCGATCTGATTCTGGATTTCGGCGCAGTATTTCAGCTGCACGAATTCAATCCTGAGAGAGAGTTCAAAAACAAGTCCTGGAGATATAAAGGTAGCGTAAATGAAACTTCTATGCACGAAAAAAGCTATGCTTGCGGCTACGAGACGGCTGTATATGCAGATGGCTATATGAGACTTGCCGAACGTTTCAGTGCACACGCGGGTCTACGATATGTCCTCTTCCGAATTGACGGTGTCTCAAGACATAGGTTAGAGCCGAGACTGTCATTGAGATTCGACGTAGACACACATTCAAGGTTCGACATTTCCTACACTGAGATGAACCAGTTCGCACACCAGACAGGAACATCGTATCTGGACCTCCCCACTGAAATATGGATGCCTTGGACACAGAGAGTTGCCCCTATGTTTTCAAGGCAGATTGCTGCAGAATATTCACTCAAACTGCCGTACGGTCTTGACATACGCCTCGGAAGCTGGTACAAGACAATAAGGAACCTTACAGAACAATGGAACAGCTATTCTTACATTCCTCCAATAGACAACTGGGACAAGTCTGTCATTCTTGGAAAAGGAAGATCCTATGGTCTTGAAACAGAGGTGGAATACACAAGAGACAACCTGTCTATTGCTCTCTACCACACACTTACCTGGAGCAAAAGACTGTTCAATGAACTGTGGTACGACTGGTATCCCGACAGGAATGAGAACCGTCATAAGCTGAATATTATGGCCAGCTACAGATTTTCTGAAAAATTCGATATCTATGCCGGATGGAACTATCACAGCGGCAACAGAGCTACAGCCTATGGATATTTCTACGAAATAACTGATGGAATCACAACCGCCCTTTATGGAAGTCCCAATAATCTGAGACTCCCTGACTACCACAGACTGGATGTCGGAA
Source organism: Bacteroidales bacterium (assembly GCA_017505605.1). Lineage (GTDB taxonomy): Bacteria > Bacteroidota > Bacteroidia > Bacteroidales > UBA932 > Cryptobacteroides. The sequence continues at coordinate 122,058 of JAFVOX010000013.1, read as the reverse complement.
TGAATTTCAGAAAGACCACACGCAAAGGGAATGAAAGTATCTGGAACATAAACATATACAACACCTATTGCAGAATGAATGCAATGTTTGCCACTATTTCGAGACACGGAAATACATTGGAAAGTGTCACCTACGGAATCTTTCCTATAATACCGTCATTCAGCTACACCTTAAGATTCTGATGTATGAAAAGACCTTATATATTCATATTTCTTCTTGTTCTTCTGTCGTGCGAGGCTGAATTGGATCTCAGCCGCGTAGACGGCGAGCAGTGCATATTTCTGTGCACTATGATAGGTAATTCTCCTGAAAGCAAAGAAAACCTGCTGTATGCCATACCGTGTATTCCTATTGCAGGTGAAGACATAGGCGCGCTCGATGCAAAAGTGACCTTGTCCGGTACAGCGGCACACAAATCCATTTCCTTCAACAAGAGTAAAGATAGTGACTTCAGTTCTGTCCCTGTATATTCATTGGGTTTCAAGCAAGATCTCCGTCCGGGAGACAGAATAGAAGTGAAAGCCTCTGCCAAAGGTTATCCTTCTGTAAAGGCGGAGACGGTAGTACCTGAGCCGATACGTATTGTAAGCGCTGAAATAGTGGAAAAGGAAGGATCATTCATAACTTTAGAGATAGTTTATGAAGAAGATGATGATGAAGATGGCTATTACGGTATAGTGTTCAACGACCATAATATATCTGAAGCACCAGGATTCACGATGGCTGAAAGTTTTGATATGATTATATATAATTATCACTTTGTAACCGAGAAGAATATACTTATCTGGGACAGGCATAAGGTCATAAAGGAAAACGGGAAAGTAACGTTCAGAACATATATAGACACTGGCGGAGACTATAATGAATACGACATCACGCTATATAGACTTTCACCGGAAACCTTCCTTTATCTGAGAGGAAAACATATGACAATGAGCGAATTCCCTTCCATAGGTATGAGCACGCCCGCATTTACATATTCCAATGTGGCAGGAGGAATCGGAATTGTCGGAAGCTGGTGGGGAACCGAAATGATATTGAAATACACTGAATAAGTCAATGAATACAAGGATATTATACATAGCCCTGCTGCTTCTGACAGCTGTTTTTCCGGTTAAGGCACAGTTCGGAATAGGAGTAGGATACACCAGTTCTATACATCGGGTGACAGTAAGCGGTGAATCCGAAACTGTTCCTGCAGACGGAATGGCTGCAGGAGTGTCGTGGGAGACAAGACTCTATAAGGACTTCAGTTTCCGCACAGGACTTATGTACGGATTTGAATGGTACAATGAAAGTTACAATTACGAAATAAGCCTGGAAGAATATAAATACAGCATCATAAACATAAATGAACGGCAGACAGAACACGAGATAACACTGCCGGTACAACTGGGATATGAACTTGAAATCATTCCGGAAATATTGAGTTTCAAGGCTTATGCAGGTCCCTCATTGTATCTTGGACTGTCATCATCCTCGGAAATATCTATGTTCGGAGCCATCGATATGGCATTTAAGCAAAACAATTTCAAAGGAGATTCAGAATATTCCTATTTTCCATACGATGAAGAATACCGACCTGTGATAACAGAAGCAATAACAGATGTATCGATGCTTTATAAAAGGGCTGACCTGAGTCTGGGAGGCAGCATAGGATTGGTGATCATAAAACAGATCGGACTGGAATTAGGCTATGAATTCGGTATGATGAACCGCTTCCGTCCTCAACAGGACGGCACTTATAGAAAGGACAGATACTATTTCAGACTGAACTATATGTTCTAATGATTCATTTTGGTGTGTTAATAACTTTTCTTATTGATATTCAATAAGTTAACAAATAGATATATTTTATTTTTGACAGGAAGACCAAGATTATATATCTTTGTCTTCCTTAATATTTTGAGCTATGTCATTCGTCCATCTTCACGTCCATACACAGTACTCCATCCTCGACGGTCAGTCGGCCATAGGCGATCTCTTTGCGCGTGCCAAAGAGCTTGAAATGCCTGCTCTGGCCATCACCGACCACGGAAATATGTACGGTGTGAAGGAGTTCCTGAAGGTGGCGAAAAAGTACCCGGAAATCAAGCCCATCATCGGTTGCGAGATCTATGTGACCCGTCACTATGACCACAAGCTCAAGGACAAGGACCACAGAGGCTATTATCACCTTATTCTTCTTGCTAAGAATTACAATGGCTACAAGAACCTGATGAAGATTGTCTCTACAGGTCACATTGAGGGAAAGTACTATGACAAGCCACGTGTAAGCCACGAAATCGTGGAACAGTATTCTTCAGATCTGGTATGCTGTTCTGCCTGCATCGCCGGAGAGATTCCAAGGGCGATCATAGCAGGTGATATGAAGGCTGCAGAAGAGGCAATAATGTGGCACAAGAGAGTCTTCGGTGCAGACTACTACCTCGAAGTGCAGCAGCACAAGACCCTCATCCCGGGACAGTCACAGGAAGTGTACGAACACCAGATGGTGGCAAATGAAGGAATATACGAACTGGCCGCAAAGACCGGAACCAAGGTCGTGGCTACCAATGACGTGCATTTTGTGCGCAAGGAGGATGGTCCGGCGCACGACAGACTCATCTGTCTCACAACCAATGCAAATATCGACGATCCAGACCGTCTCAGATACACTCAGGAAGAGTACCTCAAGAGCGAGGACGAGATGCTTGATATGTTCTATAAACATCCTGAGACCATCAGCAACACACTGGAAGTCGCAGATAAGATAGAAATATTCAAGGTCGACAAAGACCCTATTCTTCCGAAATTCGACCTTCCGGAAGAATTCCTTGCCGACATCGACACCTATCTGGAAAAATATAAAGGAATCATCGACGAAGGACGCTGCGACAAGAACGGCAACGAGCGTGGAGAAGAATTCTGCAGGTCGGTGGCCTATCTTTGTCATCTTACCTACAAAGGAGCACATTGGAGATACGGAGATACCCTCACAAACGAGCAGGCCGAGCGTATCGAATTCGAGCTCAAGACCATCTGCAAGATGGGATTCCCTGACTACTTCCTCATCGTCCAGGACTTCATCGCTGCGGCACGCAGCGAAGGTATATCCGTAGGTCCGGGACGTGGTTCAGCAGCCGGATCGGCTGTAGCATATTGCTTGAAGATCACCAATATAGACCCTATCAAGTACGACCTCCTCTTCGAGCGATTCCTCAACCCTGACCGAATCAATATGCCCGATGTCGACATCGATTTCGACGACGACGGCCGCTACCGCGTGTTCCAGTACATCGAGGAGAAATATGGAAAGGAGCAGATATCTCACGTAATCACCTACGGAACAATGGCCGCAAAGTCAGCCATAAAGGACGTTGCGCGCGTGAGCCGTATGTCTATCGATGAGTCAAACAGACTCACCAAGCTGGTTCCGGACAAGCCGTTTGAGGCTACTGTAATTGAAGACGGAAAGAAGGTGACCAAGGAGTTCAAGCCGAAACTTTCAAACTGCCTCAAGTACGGAGAATTGAAGGATGAGCTCGAAAACGGCAACGAACAGACCAAGGAAGTACTTACATATGCAGAAAAACTCGAAGGCTGCGTACGCCAGACAGGCGTACACGCCTGCGCGATGATCATCGGAAGAAGCAATCTTACCGAATATATTCCTATCTGTGTGGCAAACGACAAGCTCACAGGTGAGGAAGTGTGGGTGTCGCAGTACGACGGTCACTATATCGAAGAAGTTGGTATGCTCAAGATGGACTTTCTGGGTCTCAGAACCCTCTCCATCATCAAGGAGTGCCAGGCAAACATCAAGAAGCGTTTCGGAATAGAATTCGACATAGAGAAGATTCCAATCGATGACCCAGAGACCTATGCTCTCTATAGCCGCGGTGACACCACAAGCGTGTTCCAGTTCGAGTCTCCGGGTATGAAGGATTGGCTTATCAAGCTCCAGCCTACACGATTTGAGGACCTCATCGCGATGAATGCCCTCTACCGTCCGGGTCCTATGGACTATATTCCTGACTTTGTAGAGCGTAAGCAGGGACGTCAGCCTATCGTATATGACCTTCCTGAAATGGAAGGTACGCTTCAGGACACCTACGGTATCACAGTGTACCAGGAGCAGGTTATGCTTCTGTCGCGTAAGCTTGCCGACTTCACCAGAGGCCAGGCGGACACCCTCCGTAAGGCTATGGGTAAGAAGCTCAAGGACGTGCTGGACGGCCTCAAGGGACTCTTTATCGAAGGAGGAACCAGAAACGGACATCCTCAGGAAACTCTTGAGAAGATCTGGGCAGACTGGGAGAAGTTCGCATCATATGCATTCAATAAGTCTCACGCGACCTGCTACGCCTGGGTGAGCTACCAGACAGGCTGGCTCAAGGCGCACTATCCTGCCGAATTCCAGGCAGCCAACCTGACCAAGAATCTCTCCAATATGGAAGAGATCAAGAAGATTATGGATGACTGCAAGAAGAACGGTCTGAAGGTACTGAATCCGGACATCAACGAGTCAGATTCCAAGTTCACAGTCAATAAAAACGGTGAAATACGTTTCGGCCTTGGAGGAATCAAGGGATTCGGTGAGAACATCGTGCGCGCAATCCTCGCAGAACGCGAAGAAAACGGCCTGTTTGAGGACATCTATGACTTTGTGGAGCGTATGTCCGGAGTCGTCAACAGAAAGGCATTTGAGTCACTTCTGCACGCAGGAGCTTTTGACAGTTTCGGTATATGCAGAAAGCAGTTTACACTTCCAGCCAAAAATGGAGACATCTTCCTTGACACCCTTATCAGATACGGCGAACTGTACAAGAAGGACTGCGAAGAAAGTTCGGTGTCACTCTTCGGCGAAGTGGAGGAAATGAAGCCTGAAAGGCCTGAAATCCCGAATATGAACGTCGATGAAGACATCCTCGAGAAGCTGAAATATGAAAAGGAACTGGTCGGAATGTACCTTTCATCTCATCCCCTCGACCAGTACGCCTTCGAACTTGAGAACTTCACCACCTGCCAGGTGAGCGAAATAGACACTCTCGTGTCCGAATGTGAGGCCAAAAAGACCAAGATGAAGGTCAATGTGGCCGGTTTCATCACCAGCTGCCAGCAGATGACCACCAAGACAGGTAGACCTTGGTCAAAAACCATCATAGAAGACTATGGCGGAAGCTACGAGCTTGCCCTCTTCGGCAAGGATCACGAGAACTTTATGAGCTATATGCAGGTAAACAACGCCATATTCATAGAAGGAGAGATCGAAGAGAAGTACTTCATCAAGCCGGAAGAAAGAGCTCAGGGAAAGACCTCCCCATACGCCTTCAAAGTAAAGAAGGTCGTTCTGCTGGGAAATGTAGTGGAAACCTACATCAAGGGCTTCTCAATCAGCATATCCACCCCTATGCTCACTCCGGAATTCCGTGAGCGCCTGGTCAAACTCATAAAGCAGAACAAAGGCAATGTTCCGCTGACAATGTTCCTCTACGACCCAGAAAAAGGCTGGAATATAGAATTCCTTTCAAGAAAGTTCCGCGTAGCCGTGACAGCCCCATTCATCGAGGAACTGACACGCCTGCAGATAAAATACAACGTGGCGAAGAAATAACGCCTAGAAGACAAGCACTGCGCAGATAGGATAATGGTCGGAGACGAATTTCCTGTCTGCGTATCTTTTTGTAACTGTCTGATATTCAGGATATGCGCTGAAACCTGAGGCATATATATAATCGATTACGCCCTTACCTTTTCCCCAGCCGTTGAAGGTATCGTGGTTGTCGGTCTTTTCAGCGACTTTACGGACGCTCTGCATCTTTGAGTCGAGCTCCACGAGGTTAGGATTGTCCGGGGTGATGTTGAAGTCACCTGTGAGGATCATAGGATAACCCTCCGGATTGATGTCGTCAATCCTGTCTACGATGAGTTTGAGGCCGTTCTTCTGCGCTTCTACACCCTTATGATCAAGATGAGTATTCACATAATAGAATTTCTTGCCTGTCTTCTTGCACTTCATAAGAGCCCAAGTAGCTGTCCTCTTGCAAGCGGCATCCCAACCCATAGAAGGCTTCTCCGGAGTCTCTGAAAGCCAGAATGTACCCCATTTCAAGAGGGAAACAGTCTTCTTGTTCCAGAAGATGGACATATGCTCACCGTCCTTCTTACCATCCTCTCTTCCGACTCCTACAGATTTATAATTGACGAAATTATCTTCAATGAAACGGATCTGAGAAGCCAGTGCCTCCTGCACACCAAAGATGTCCGGCATCTGATCTTCGATCATCTCTGCAGTAGCAGGATACCTCAACCCCCAAGAATTTGTTCCGTCATTGGCAGATCCAAGACGGATATTGTATGACATTACCTTAAGACCTGTTGATTCGCTATCTTTCTTTGCTTCTACTACATCCGGAAATAAAGTAAAGATAATTGCAATAAAAAAGGAGAGATATTTCTTCATATGACTATAGTTTCAATCCTCGCAAATTTATAAAAAAAAGAAAAAACTTAAAGAAAAAGAAAAATCTTCATATGAAATATGAGTTATCAGGCACTATTTGGAATATAATAACCATCTTTACGGGACAACAGGGAGAGAGTCATAAATATTTTATTTGAATAAACCTCAAATTATATATTTATGGCTAAAATATCAGTTAAAGAATCTGAGATTACAATTCTCAGCATCAATGAAAATGATTACATTTCATTGACAGACATTGCTCGTTATAAGAGCGACGATCCTTATATTGTCATCAACAATTGGATGCGCAATCGAAACACTATCGAGTATCTCGGTATGTGGGAAACTTTATTCAATCCTGCTTTTAAACCTATCGAATTCGATAGGTTTAAAAGCGAAGCCGGTTTGAATGCATTTACTCTATCACCACAGAAATGGATATCCTCTACAAATGCAATTGGCATTACGACACGTCCCGGAAGATATGGAGGAACATATGCTCACAAAGACATTGCTTTCAAGTTTGCAAGTTGGATTTCTGTGGAATTCGAACTTTATCTGATCAAGGAGTTTCAAAGAATGAAAGAACAGGAAAGTCAACTGATAGGATGGTCTGCTAAAAGAGAACTGGCAAAAATCAATTACCATATTCATACGAATGCCATAAGCCGAAATCTTATTCCGACACGTTTATCATCAGAACAGATAAATCAGATATATGCTAATGAAGCTGATGTTCTTAATATGGCTCTTTTCGGGATGACAGCAAAACAATGGAGAGATGGACATCCTGATATAAAAGGCAATATGAGAGACTATGCAACAATAAATGAACTTATATGTCTTTCTAACTTGGAGAATATAAACGCAATTATGATCAATGACAATATAATGCAAGCCGAGAGATTATCAAAACTGAATCAGATAGCTATCCAGCAGATGCAGATATTGGAGAATATCAAAGCGGATATATTGATAAAGTAACAGAATTTATGAGTACTTTTGCACAAATACTATTTCAACTATGGCAGAAGAAACATTCTCAGATCTCGGCAGAGTCGAGGCAATCGCAAAACTTTATGAAGGTACCCCTTACAAGCCGTTCCAGAGCAGCTGGTTTGAAACAGAGTCGAAAAGCTGTGTTACCAGCCATTCGCGTACCTTTATGGAAGGAATCGACTTCGACCTCATATATTTCCCGCTGAAGCACCTCGGCTACAAATGTGTCACAGCTGTGACCGGCGAGCATTATGCTGAAATGTCACATCCCCGCACAATGGATGTAAGACTCGGAATCTCATCAAAACTCGATTTCAAGCATATAAAAGAAGTGTGGGAAGGAATAGTCGCAGCAGCGAAGGAACACGGCTATAAGAAAGTGTCACTTGACCTTCTTCCTTCACCTAACGGGCTGACAATCAGCATCTCCTGCATTGGAGAGACTTCCCTCCTTATGGCAAGGAGACGACCAGCAGCCAAAAGTATGGATCTTATCTGCGTCTCAGACAACCTCGGAGCAGCCTATATGGGATTCCAGGTGCTTGAAAGAGAGAAAAGAGCCTTTGAGAAGAGCGGAGACGCAAAGGCACAGCCTAAGCTTGACGACTACAAGAACCTTGTAGGAGCCTACCTCAAGCCTCAGATCAATGCACAGACGATCACCCAGCTTGAAGAGTCGGAAATTATGCCTTCATATGGTTACCTCGTGACAAGAGGCCTTGCAGACGCTGTAAAACGCCTTGTGCGTGACAGCGGACTGGGAGCCAAGGTCTATGTAGACAAACTTCCGTTTGCTGGAAAGACCTTCGATCTGGGCAAGGAAATGAATATAGACCCTATCTCAGCTGCGCTGAACGGCGGTGAAGACTACAGACTGCTCTTCACAATCCCTATCGGAAAGCACGAGAAATTCCGTCACGATTTCCAGACATTCGACATCATCGGCCACCTTGCAAAACCTGAAGTGGGAGCAGTGATCGTGACTCCGGACGGAGTCGAACTCCCTATGAAGGCTCAAGGCTGGTAGTACCCTTTGAAGGGGGATTTCCGGCGGGTCAGAAGGCTATTTTTATAAAATATTATGATTTTAGTAATAAATTTATTGTTTTTCGTAAAATAGTTTATTACATTCGCAACATAATCTTATAAAAATAGCTTTACTATGACTGAATGGTGGACCTCACTTGACATTTTCATGAAGATTCTCTGGTGCATCGCCATTGCATCTTCACTCATTTTCATCATTGAAACTGTTCTGACATTTATCGGAGCAGATGTCGAAATGGATATGGACACCGATTTCGACATTGCAGACGGAGGCTTCGAAGGCGATCCGTCAATGAATCTCTACACCTTCCGCAATCTGGTCAACTTCCTGCTGGGAATGAGCTGGACAGCCATCCTGCTGAAAGACTCGATAGCATCAAAGGTGCTTCTCATGCTGATAGCCTTCGCTGTCGGCGCCCTGCTTGTGTTCGCTGTGATGATGCTCTTCAAAGGACTCAGCAAGATGCAGCAGAGCGGAAACATAGATGTCTATAAATCCGCTGCAGGATGCAATGGAAAGGTCTATCTTACCGTTCCTGCGGAAAGGAACGGTACAGGAAAGGTGCAGATCAGCATCAACAATTCCGTAAGGGAATACGACGCCATCACAGACTCTGAAGATGACCTTAAGACAGGAACGTCCATCCGGGTCGTGGAAGTACTTGACGCCACTACCCTTCTGGTCGAAGAAATCAATTCACTTATAATCTAAACAATCCTCTACTATGCAACCGATCTACATCATCGTCATCGCCGTATTTGTGTTCATAGTTACACTTGCGGCCATCCTCAAGCGCTACAAGCGCTGTCCGTCCGACAAGATTCTCGTGATCTATGGTAAGACAGGTAAGAACAAGACAGGCGGAGTGTCTTCCGCAAAATGTATCCACGGTGGAGCAGCCTTCATCTGGCCTGTATTCCAGAGCTATGCATTCCTCGACCTGAAACCTATTTCAATCGAGTGCAACCTCACAAACGCACTCAGCAAGCAGAACATCCGCGTCGACGTACCTTGCCGATTCACCGTCGGAATCTCGACCGAGTCTGAAAACATGACAAACGCTGCCGAGCGACTTCTCGGACTCACCATAGAGAACATCCAGAACATTGCGACAGACATCCTGTTCGGACAGCTCCGTCTGGTCATCGCGACAATGGACATCGAGGAAATCAACTCAGACCGCGACAAGTTCCTTGCTAACGTGAGCATGAATGTGGAAGCCGAGCTCAGGAAGATAGGTCTGAAGCTCATCAACGTGAATGTGACCGACATCCGTGACGAATCCGGATATATCGAGGCTCTCGGTAAGGAGGCTGCAGCAAAGGCGATCAACGACGCCAAGAAGAGCGTGGCCGAGCAGAACCGTTTCGGTGAGATCGGTAAGGCCGAAGCCGACAGAGACAAGGACATCCGTATCGCAGAGACTTTAAGAGACACCCGTATCAGCACCGCAGATGCTAATGCAAAGGCCGTAGAAGGAGAAAACAACTCGAAGATAGCCATCGCTGCATCTGATGCAAAAAGACGCGAAAAAGAGGCAGAAGCAGCGAGAATAGCGATAGCTGCTGAGAAGGTGCAGGCCGCCCTCGCACTCGAAGAGGCGTACAAGTCGGAACGCGACGCCGAGCTTGCACGTGCAGAAAGAGAAAAGGCGACCCAGCAGGCAAATGTCGTCGTCCCTGCACAGATAGAAAAGGAGAAGGCAATCATCGAAGCCGAGGCTGAAGCCGAGAAGATCCGCAGGATGGCAAAGGGTGAGGCTGACGCCATATATGCGAAGATGGATGCCCAGGCACGAGGTGTTCTCGAAGTACTGACAAAACAGGCGGAAGGATTCCAGCAGCTCGTAAACGCAGCGGCAGGAGATCCTCAGAAGGCTGTCCTGATGCTTATCGCAGACAAGCTTCCTGAACTGGTCAAGACCCAGGTTGAAGCTGTCAAGGGCATAAAGATCGACAAGGTGACCGTATGGGACGGAAACGGGCAGGCAGACGGCAAGACCGCCACTTCAAACTTCATCTCCGGAATGATGAAGTCCGTGCCGCCTCTCGAAGAACTCTTCAACATGGCAGGAATGAGCCTCCCTGCATATCTGAAAGGACAACCGGATAACGCAGAAGAACAGAAAACAGAAGAGTAATGCCTATAATCGTAAACATAGACGTAATGCTTGCCCGAAGGAAGATGTCTTCTGGAGAGCTTGCTGAAAAGATAGGCATATCGGCAACCAATCTGTCTATCTTGAAGACAGGAAAGGCCAAGGCAATAAGATTCAGGACCCTTACAGCTATATGCAAAGCACTTGAATGTCAACCTGGTGACATTCTGGAATATAAGGAGGATTGATTCCTGCCTGAGCATGAAAAAGGCTCCGGACCATGTGGATCCGGAGCCTTGATGTTTATGCTGTCAGCTTATTTGAAAAGTTTCAATATGCCTGAAACAGAAGATGCTATCTCGGCAGCATTCTGTATCTGTGAGAGGTCTGTCTTCTGAGCCTCCTTGGTCGCGCTTGACATGATGTTGGTAAGAACATCCTTTGCTGCATTCTCAGTCACCTTTTCAGACTTTTCTGCAGCACCGTTCAGCAGAGAGGAAAGATCCATCTTCGCGAAGCTGGTGAGAGAAGACATCACTGATGTGGAATTGTTTGTGGTGACAAGGTTTGTGGAACCAAGGATGAGACCCTTTACAAAATCCTTCTTATATGCAGCGTCAGCCTCCTTGAGTCCCTGTACACTTGTAGCAAGAGATGCAAGGTTGAGCATATTCTGCATATTGGTCATATTCAAGTTCTTTCCATCAGCCTTATACTGAGAATAAAGGGCCTTGAGAGCTGCTCCTGAAGTCTGTCCGCTTGAGTATGCAGATGACTTTGTTTCTGCTGCAGTCTCTGTAGAGTTTGAAGCACCACCGAGAATATTCTTGAGGAACTGAGCCTGTGCAGTCTGTGTAGCAAAAACTGCCATAACCGCAACAACAGCGAATTTGATGAACTTATTCATAATTGTATGGATATTAGGTTACTATTTCAATTTCTTAAGGATGTTGCTGAGGTTAACCTCCTTAGAGATGATTGCGTGGAGATCCTCGATCTTGACACGCTCCTGCTGCATTGAGTCACGATGACGGATGGTCACGCAGCGGTCGTTGAGAGAATCGTGGTCGATAGTCACGCAGAAAGGAGTACCGATGGCATCCTGACGGCGATATCTCTTACCGATAGAGTCCTTCTCGTCGTACTGACAGTTGAAATCGTACTTGAGATCGTCAAGAATCTCTCTTGCAAGCTCTGGAAGACCGTCCTTCTTGATGAGAGGAAGCACAGCAACCTTGACTGGTGCAAGCGGTGCAGGAATGCTGAGAACAACGCGGCTCTCACCGTTCTCAAGCTGCTCCTCCTTGTAAGAGTGAGAGAGGACAGCAAGTACCATACGGTCAACACCAATAGATGTCTCCACTACATATGGAACATAGTTCTCACCGAGTTCAGGATCGAAGTACTGGATCTTCTTTCCAGAGAACTTCTGGTGGTTTCCGAGGTCGAAGTCTGTACGTGAGTGGATACCCTCAAGCTCCTTGAAGCCGAATGGGAAACGGAATTCGATGTCAGTTGCAGCATTTGCATAGTGAGCAAGCTTGTCGTGATCGTGGAAACGGTAGTTGTCGTCACCCATTCCGAGAGCCTTGTGCCAAGCCATACGGTTCTCTTTCCATTTTGCGAACCAGTCAAGCTCTGTACCCGGCTTGATGAAGAACTGCATCTCCATCTGCTCGAACTCCCTCATACGGAAGATGAACTGACGTGCAACGATCTCGTTACGGAACGCCTTACCGATCTGAGCGATACCGAAAGGAATCTTCATACGTCCTGTCTTCTGAACGTTAAGATAGTTTACGAAGATACCCTGTGCAGTCTCTGGGCGGAGATAAATTACGTTAGCTCCCTCTGTCACGCTACCCATCTGAGTGCTGAACATAAGGTTGAACTGACGTACCTCTGTCCAGTTCTTTGTACCGGAAATAGGACAAGCTATCTCACAGTCGATAATGATCTGACGAAGTTCATTCAAGTCATTGGCGTTCAATGCATCAGCCATTCTCTTACGTACCTCGTCAATCTTCTTCTGATTACGAAGTACGTTAGGGTTTGTAGCCTTGAACTGCGCCTCGTCGAAAGCCTCGCCAAACTTTCTCTTACCCTTCTCTACATCCTTCTCGATCTTTTCTTCGAGCTTGCCGATGTAGTCCTCGATAAGAACGTCGGCACGATATCTCTTCTTTGAATCCTTGTTGTCGATAAGCGGGTCGTTGAATGCTCCTACGTGACCTGAAGCCTCCCAAGTTCGTGGGTGCATAAAGATAGCGGCATCGATACCTACTATATTCTCGTGAAGACGAGTCATCGCCTCCCACCAGTATCTCTTGATGTTCTGCTTGAGCTCAGAACCGAGCTGTCCATAGTCATATACGGCACCGAGACCATCATAAATCTCACTTGAAGGGAAAATGAATCCGTACTCCTTGCAGTGAGCTACCAAAATTTTAAAAAGTTCTTCCTGTGTCATAATAGCATTATATTTTATCATTAATTTCTCTCAACGGGATCATAACAAAATCCCTTTCATACATAAGTCTGTGCGGAACCGTCAGTTCCTCGCAGTCTATCCTGTTGTCTCCGAAAAGAAGAATATCTATATCAATAGGCCTTGACCTGTATATCCTCTCCCCTTTTTCGTCATATTCCGGCTCTCCTGTGCGACCCAGTCTGCGTTCTATGTCCTTGCATATCTCAAGAATCATCAGACCTTCAGCCTCGGGATTGTAGTTTTCCGGCAGATTCAGCTCATAAAGAGCCACTGCATTGAGAAATTTCTCATCTGATTCAAAGCCCCAAGGTTCGGTCTCTATAAACGAAGAAACGGCCTTATAAGGCGTTTTCAAGTCTATATTGAGGCAACTTAAGGCAGCCTGAAGATTTTGTCTCCTGTCGCCTTGATTTGAGCCAAGGGAAAGATATAGCTGTACCTTCGTCGTATTACCCGGATCAGACCTCTTGAACATCTGATCTATATCTCTTCAATCATCCAGTCCGAGTTCCACAAGTGCCTCTTCAGACATCCTGCTTCTATCCCATTCCGGCTCAAAAACCAGGTCAATCTTTACACTTACTACTCCCGGCACATCTTCTACGGCTGTCTTTACCTGCTCCACGACGTACTCCGCCATAGGACAGTTAGGTGCTGTAAGCGTCATCTGCACATATACATTATGATCTTCATCCACCTTGATCTCGTAGATCAAGCCAAGATCATACACATTGACAGGTATTTCCGGGTCATATACCTGTCTCAAAGCCATTATTATGTCTCTTTCAAGTTTCATTTCAGTTGTTTTATGCGTTTCTGGCTGCTGTTTCCCTGATTTTCTCAATCATTGAAACCAATCCGTTTGCCCTTGTCGGTGAAAGATTCTCCTTGAGTCCTATCTTCTCTACCACAGAAAAATCCGAAGACATAATCTCTTGTGAAGTCCTTCCCGAATATATACCTATCAGCAGAGATATTATGCCCTTTGTAATGATGGCATCACTATCTGCATTGAAATATATCTTACCGTCCTCAATCCTGTAGTCAAGCCACACTCGCGACTGACATCCTTTTATAAGCTTGTCATCTGTCTTCGCAGAATCCGGATAGTCCTTAAGCGACTTTCCAAGCTCTATAAGATACTCGTACTTGTCGAGCCATTCGTCGTACATCGAGAATTCCTCGATAATACTGTTCTCAGCCTCCAATAAAGTCATACTACATCAACATATTTATAGCCTTGTCAAGGCATTCAACAAAATACTCAGCCTCCTCCATAGTGTTGTAAGGTGCTATGGACACTCTGAGCATACCTGTGACACCAAACCTGTCCATAAGCGGTTCTGCACACATTTGTCCGGATCTGACAGCGATTCCCATCTTATCCAGAATCAGGGCAAGATCTTCGTGATGTACCCCCTTCACGGTGAACGAAAACAGAGGTATTTTCTCCTCATTTGTTCCACGGGGAACACCATATAGGGTAATCCTCTGGTCTGATGTCAATTTATCAAGGAGAAAGTCCCTTATATTGTTATTATATAATTCTAACTCCTTATTATTCAATAAGTTAATAAATTCAATAGCCTGTTTTAATGTCGGTATTGAAGCCAGATTCTGGGTACCTGCCTCAAACTTCATTGGAAGTGGTGCATATGTAGTCTTTTCAAAACTTACATTGCCTACCATCTCTCCTCCACCCATATAAGGAGGCATAAGTTCCAGCCATTTCTTCTTACCGTAAAGTACTCCTGTTCCTGTTGCAGCATAAAGCTTATGTCCCGAGAATGCATAGAAATCACAATCAAGATCCCGGACATCCACCTTACAATGAACAGCTCCCTGAGCTCCGTCCACCAGTACAGGAACATTTCTGGAGTGACATTTCGCAATGATTTCCTTTACAGGATTTATGATACCAAGGACATTTGAAATGTGGGTAACAGCAAGGATTCTTGTCTTCTCATTGAGGATTCCGTCAAGCTCTTCGATTTTGAGATGACCATAATCATCCACAGGAAGAACTCTCAGAACAGCACCTTTTCTCTGACACATAAGCTGCCAGGGAACAATGTTCGAATGGTGCTCAGCTTCTGTGACTACTACTTCATCCCCTTCTTTGACGAAGGCTTCTCCAAAAGAAAAAGCAACAAGATTTATGGCTGAAGTCGTACCTGCTGTAAAGATTATTTCCTTGCGGTCTTCCGCATTGAGAAAATCCTTTACTGCATTTCTTGCATCTTCATAGGCCTGGGTGGCCTCATCTGCAAGACGGTGAACAGCTCTGTGTATGTTTGCATTTGACTCAGTACTGAGTCTGTTCCACTCATCAATTACAGCAGATACTCTCTGACTTGTAGCAGCGTTGTCGAAATACACAAGATCCTTCCCGTACACCTTTCTGGTAAGTGCAGGAAACATAGATCTTATGTGCTCAACTTTCATATGATTCAGAGTCTATTCAACAACGTGCAAATAACTCGCAAATTTAGCAAAAACAATCTTTCTTTTACAGGATTTTATCATAATTTTGCATACAGCTACAATAATAAACGCATTATGATAGATTACATCAAAGGAAATATAGCCGAACTGTCTCCGACAGATCTGACATTGGAAACCTATGGCATCGGCTATCACATACTGATTTCACTCCAGACTTACGAAAGATTGAGCGGTCAGACAGAGGCAAAAGTCTACATTCATCACACCTTGAGAGAAGATGAGGAACTGTACTATGGATTCGCCACCAAAGACGAAAGAAGCCTCTTCAGACTTCTCATCGGAGTGTCAGGAGTTGGAGCTGCTACAGCACGTATGATGCTATCTTCTCTGACTACTGAAGAGATAAATAATGCCATCCTTTCAGAAGACATAAACAAGATAAAGAGCATTAAAGGAATCGGCCTCAAGAGTGCCCAGAGACTCATTCTTGAATTGAAGGACAAAATCGTCAAAGGAGGAGGAAACGACAGTACTGTACTGTTCTCGCCTGCTTCAAACTCTGCTTCAGAAGAAGCTGTGACAGCACTCGTAATGCTCGGCTTTACCAAGGCAAATGTAAATAAAGCAGTAGCCGCAGTGCTAAAAGAAAAGCCGTCTGCAACACTGGAGGAGATAATAAAACACTCCCTGAAACGACTTTAAGGACACGGACAAAGAAAAAGATGTTCTACGTGGAACATCTTTTTCTTTTATCTTTATCTTCCGAAATATACCAGAAGCACTGAAATATCAGCCGGCGAAACTCCCGATATTCGCGAAGCCTGAGCGATTGTTCGAGGAGAATATCTCTTCAATTTCTGTCTGCATTCTATTGAAAGACTCTCTACCCTATCGAAGTCAAATCCTTCCGGAATGATGAGATTCTCGAGTCTCATTATCTTATCAGCCATCTGCTGCTCTCTCTGGATATATCCTTTATACTTGATTCCAATCTCACACGAATCGATGACATCCCTCTTATAATTGGATATGATATTAGCATCAAGCTGTTCCTTATCCAGCATAGAGACAGGATACTCTGTGTTTGATTTGAGAACATAAAGTGCATCCCTGTATGATGATTCCGAATACTCAGGATTAAGTTTCCCACTCAATGACTCATACGACTCATAAGATAAAGTATCAGAATAAGCAACCTCTTCTTTCAGTAACGAAGTGGTAGGATCCACAAAGGCATCGTCAAAATTAAACTCGGAATATTTTAAAATTGTTCCACGTGGAACTAAATCCAAAATATCATTCAACTTGACCTGTGGTCTTGAGACAAGGTCGGATATTCTCTTTCTCGAATCGACTTCCGAAGTAGAAACCGAAGCCAAATATTCATTTACTATATGAGGCTTCAAAGTTGACTCATCGCAGAAACCAGTGAGACCATTGATGGCATCATACTTTTTCTTTGTGTAATCGTATCTGAACTGATCAGCCAGACCAAGGTTATAAGAGAGCTCGGTCAATCTGTAATCAGCATTATCCTGTCTTAATAAAGTACGGTACTCCGCTCTTGAGGTGAACATACGATAAGGTTCGTCCACTCCTTTTGTGATAAGGTCATCTATGAGAACTCCGATATATGCCTGGTCACGATTGAGAATAAAAGGATCTTTACCGTGTGCCTTGAGATGAGCATTCATTCCCGCAATCAGTCCCTGGGCTGCCGCCTCTTCATATCCGGTAGTACCATTTATCTGTCCGGCAAAATAAAGATTCTCTATATTCTTCAATTCAAGAGTAGGCTTAAGCTGGGTAGGATCGAAATAGTCGTATTCTACAGCATACGCCGGACGGAAAATCTTGGCATTCTCAAGTCCTTCTATATGATGAAGAGCTTCCATCTGAATATTCAGCGGAAGTGAAGAAGAAAATCCCTGGAGATAGTACTCGTTCGTTCCCCTACCCTCAGGTTCGAGGAAAAGCTGATGCTCAGTCTTGTCCGCAAAGGTTCTCAACTTATCCTCTATGCTCGGACAGTATCTTGGACCTATACCTTTGATCTTACCTGAAAACAGAGGTGAGTCTCCAAAACCGCTTTCAAGAATCTTATGTACCTGCTGATTGGTGTGAACTACAAAGCAAGGCATTTGAGGAGTTCCGTTCTGAGCTGTTGAGAGGAAAGGCAGGTAAGAGAACTTTTCCGGATTTTCATCACCATACTGATGAGTCAGCTTTGAAGTGTCAACAGACGAAATGTCTATTCGGGGAGGAGTACCTGTCTTCATCCTTGCAGTTGCTACTCCCATATCGACGAGCTGAGCTGTCAGTCCGTGAGAGGATAACTCTCCTATTCTTCCTCCCTCGAACATATTGCGTCCGATGAAGAGACGTCCGTCAAGGAAGGTTCCGGCAGTCAAAATAACCGTCTGAGAATTGAAAATTGCACCGGTAGTTGTACATACGCCCGAAATTTTCGATCCTTCGAAGACAAAAGAGGTCACAGTATCTTGGTAAATATCTAATTTACAGGCACTTTCGAGTATTTTTCGCCAGTACAGAGAAAATTGTATTTTATCACACTGCGCACGAGGACTCCACATTGCCGGTCCCTTGGATCTGTTAAGCATCCTGAACTGCAGCGTAGAAGCATCAGTAACGATTCCAGTGTAACCACCTAAAGCATCTATCTCTCTGACTATCTGACCTTTAGCTATACCTCCAATTGCCGGATTACAGGACATTTGGGCAAACTTGTTCATATCCATAGAGATAAGAAGCACCGAAGAACCCATCCTCGATGCTGCCATTGCTGCCTCACAACCGGCGTGACCACCACCTACAACTATAACATCATAAATTTTCATAAACACCTTTCTACACCAGTTCCCTCAATGAAAGATAATAATTCTCCTTACTTCTCATTTCAGCAATGTCTTCTTCACAATGATCATCATAGCCGATAAGATGAAGTACACCGTGAACGATGACCCTGTTAAGTTCATCTGAAAATTCGGTCCCGTATTCAATGGCATTTTCCCTGACACTGTCGACACTGATGAAAAGATCACCTGACAACTTATCACCCTCACAATAATCAAAGGTGATGATGTCTGTAAAGTAGTCGTGCTGGAGATACTGCTGGTTGACATCTAATATATAATTGTCAGAACAGAAAATTATAGAGATCTCCCCTATCCTTCTTATCTCACTTTCGGCCACAAGACGGAGCCATTTGTTATTTTTTGTTTTACCTTTAAAAATGAAGTCGGTATCCTCAAAAAAGTAAGAAATCATATCAAAAAAATTTCTGCAAATCTACAAAATGTATAAAAAGTTTGAAATAAAAAATAAAATATCTAACTTTACCGGGCAAAATGGAATATAAAAATATCAATCAATATGGAAATCAGAAAATCAGAAAAAGCAAGTCTTGAGAACAAGAAGCTCCTTTTCGTAGAAATCGGATTGGTTGTTTCGCTGCTCATCACTTATTTGGCTTTCGAGTGGACTAGCAAAGAGACTAACGTTGCCACTCTCGACGACACTACACAGGTAGTTCTTGAAGAAGAGATCATTCCTATTACTCAGGAGACTCCTCCACCGCCACCTGCAGCACCAAAGATTCCTGTACTTTCAGACCAGATCGACATCGTTGACGACGAGATTGAACTCGAGGATGATATGTTTATGAATCTCGAGGATGACGCAAGTCTCGGAGTTGAGATTATGGACTACGTAGAGGTAGAAGAGGAAGTTGTTGAAGAGGAAGCTATCCCATTCCAGTTGGTTGAGGAGAAACCATCATTCCAGGGTGGAGACGCTAACCAGTTCTCTAAGTGGGTGAACCAGAGATTGGTATATCCTGAGATTGCAAAGGAGAACGGTGTTCAGGGTCGTGTTACTCTCCAGTTTACTGTAGAGAAAGACGGTTCAGTTACAAAGGTTAAGGTTCTCCGTGGTGTTGACCCTTCACTTGACAAAGAGGCTGTTCGCGTGGTTTCAATGTCACCGAAGTGGAAACCAGGAAAGCAGAGAGACCGTGCAGTTCCTGTAACTTACACCTTCCCTGTAATTTTCCAGTTGAGATAATTTATATTACATAAATCCTACGGCCGACCAAAACATTTGATCGGCCGTATTTTTCGTAAAGAACAAAAGGGTTAATATGGCCAAAATCATTGAAGAACAGCACAATGAAAGAGCGGTATTCGTCGGTGTAATCAAGCAGAACGACGAAGAACGCCAGGTTATGGAGTACCTTGATGAACTCGAATTCCTTGCTGAGACAGCAGGTGCAATCGGAGTAAAAAAGTTCATTCAGAAGGTAGACAGACCAGATTCGAGAACATACATCAGAAGCGGAAAACTTCAGGAAATCAAGACATATGTAGAGGAAAACGAGATCGAAGTAGTGATATTCGATGACGAACTCTCCCCTACCCAGCTCAGAAACATCGAAAGAGAGCTGAATGTAAGAATCCTTGACAGAACAAATCTCATCCTTGATATATTTGCTCAGAGAGCCAAGACTGCATATGCTAAGATGCAGGTAGAACTTGCTCAGTATCAGTATCTTCTGCCACGACTCACACGTATGTGGACCCACCTTGAGAGACAGAAGGGAGGTATTGGTATGAGAGGTCCGGGTGAGACACAGATCGAGACAGACCGCCGAATCATTCAGGATAAAATCTCAAAACTGAAGGAACAGTTGAAGAAGGTTGACAAACAGATGGCTTCACAGCGCGGAAATCGTGGTTCTCTTGTCCGTATTTCGCTTGTTGGATACACAAACGTAGGTAAGAGTACCTTGATGAATTTACTGGCTAAAAGCGACGTTTTTGCGGAAAACAAGCTGTTTGCAACCCTTGATACAACAGTACGCAAGGTTGTCATAGAAAATGTACCTTTCCTGCTGTCTGACACCGTAGGATTCATCAGAAAACTCCCCCACCAGCTCGTGGAAGCCTTTAAAAGTACCCTTGATGAGGTGCGTGAAGCAGACATCTTGATGCACGTTGTAGACATCTCGCATCCTAATTTTGAGGAGCACATAAAGGTTGTAGAGGAAACACTCAGGGATATAAAGGCCATAGACAAGCCTATATTCGTCGTATTCAACAAGATTGACGCATATAGATATGAAGAGTACGATGAGTTCTCTCTTGAGCCTAAAAAGCAGATAAATTACACTCTGGAGGAGTTCAAAAACAGCTGGATCGCTAAGGAAAATACGCCTTGCATATTCATCTCAGCGAGAGAGAAGATCGGTATCGACAAACTCCGTGGAGACCTCTACAAGATGGTCGCAGAAATCCACGCCGGACGCTACCCTTTCGATAATTTCCTTTGGTAATATATATTCTAAAATACAATAAAGGTCGATAATCGGATGATTATCGACCTTTATTGTATTGATATTCAGGGATTATTAGTCCTGAAGCTTTGCAGCGAGGAACTCACGGTTCAGACGTGCGATGTGAGATACTGTGATGTGCTTAGGACACTCCATCTCACAAGCCTTGGTGTTTGTACAAGCACCGAAGCCGAGTTCGTCCATCTTGGCGATCATTGCCTTAGCACGCTTTGCACCCTCTACCTTACCCTGTGGGAGAAGAGCGAGTGAGCTTACGCGGGCAGCAACGAAAAGCATTGCAGAACCGTTCTTACAAGTAGCAGCACAAGCACCGCAACCGATACAAGCTGCACCGTCCATAGACTCCTCAGCAGCCTCATAAGGAATAGGAATCACGTTAGCATCTGGAACACCACCTGTTCTCACTGATACGTATCCACCAGCCTGGAGGATCTTGTCATATGCCTGACGGTCTACTACGAGGTCCTTGATGATAGGGAAACCGTTGCTTCTCCAAGGTTCGATAGTGATTGTGTCACCATCCTTGAACTTACGCATATGGAGCTGGCAGGTTGTTACCTCATCGTCTGGTCCGTGTGCACGGCCGTTGATGTAGAGTGAACAAGCACCGCAGATACCCTCGCGGCAGTCGTGGTCGAATGAAACCGGACCACTGCTCTTGCATCCCTTGTTGACAGCTACCGGATCTATACCCTCTTCAATAAGTTGCTCGTTAAGAATGTCGAGCATCTCAAGGAACGAACTGTCAGGAGATATATTCTTGACCTGATAGGTTTCAAACTTTCCTTCTGTCTTGGCGTTTTTCTGGCGCCATACTTTCAATGTCAAATCCATTTCAATTAGTCTTTATAGTTTCTGGTAACTATCTTGATATTCTCATATACGAGCGGCTCCTTGTGGAGTTCAGGCTCAACATCCTCGCCCTTATACTCCCAAGCTGCTACATACATATAGTTCTCGTCGTCACGCTTGGTCTCACCATCCTCAGTCTGCATCTCTTCACGGAAGTGACCTCCGCAAGACTCATTACGGTTGAGTGCGTCGCGTGCCATAAGCTCACCGATTTCGAAGAAGTCAGCAAGGCGGAGAGCCTTCTCGAGTTCCTGGTTGAACTCACCGTTCTCACCTGCTACATAAACGTTTGACCAGAACTCCTTCTTGAGAGCCTTGATCAACTCGATTGCCTTCTTCAAACCAGCCTCGTTACGTGCCATTCCGACATAATCCCACATAATGAGACCGAGCTCCTTGTGGATAGAATCAACTGATCTCTTACCCTTGATAGAGAGGAGTTTGTTGATCTTGTCGTTTACAGCCTTCTCAGCCTCTGCGAACTCAGGGGCATTGATGTCTGTCTTAGGCTCCTTGAACTTACCAGCGAGGTAGTCTCCGATAGTGTACGGAAGGATGAAGTAACCGTCAGCGAGACCCTGCATAAGGGCTGAAGCACCGAGGCGGTTTCCACCGTGGTCAGAGAAGTTAGCCTCACCGATAGCGTAGAGACCAGGAACTGTTGTCTGGAGGTTGTAGTCTACCCAGATACCACCCATTGTGTAGTGGATAGCAGGATAGATCATCATTGGCTCCTCGTATGGATTCACGTCAGTGATCTTTTCATACATCTGGAAGAGGTTACCGTAACGTGCTGCAATAACGTCTTTTCCAAGACGCTCGATAGCTGTCTTGAAATCGAGGAATACAGCAAGACCTGTGTTATTTACACCGTAACCTGCGTCGCAACGCTCCTTAGCGGCACGTGAAGCCACGTCACGTGGAACGAGGTTACCGAATGCAGGGTAACGACGCTCGAGATAGTAGTCACGATCCTCCTCAGCGATCTGTGAAGGCTTCTTTGAACCGTTACGGAGAGCTTCTACGTCTTCCATCTTCTTAGGTACCCAGATACGTCCGTCATTACGCAATGACTCTGACATAAGGGTAAGCTTAGACTGCTGTGTGCCGTGAACAGGGATACAGGTAGGGTGGATCTGAGCGAAGCAAGGGTTTGCGAAATAAGCACCCTTCTTGTAGCACTGGAGAGCCACTGAACCGTTGCTGTTCATAGCGTTTGTAGAAAGGAAATATGCATTTCCATAACCACCTGTAGCGATAACTACTGCGTGTGCGCCGAATCTCTCTATCTTACCTGTCACGAGATTTCTTGCAATGATACCCTTTGCCTCACCGTTGATGAGAACAACGTCGAGCATCTCATAACGAGGGTAGCTCTTTACAGTACCGGCTGCGATCTGACGGTTGAGTGCTGCATAAGCACCGAGAAGAAGCTGCTGTCCGGTTTGACCACGGGCGTAGAAGGTACGGCTAACCTGCGCACCTCCGAAAGAACGGTTGGCAAGGAGTCCGCCATACTCTCTTGCGAAAGGAACTCCCTGTGCCACGCACTGGTCAATGATGTTGTTGCTCACCTCAGCAAGACGGTAAACGTTTGCCTCACGTGAACGATAGTCTCCACCCTTGATTGTGTCAACGAAGAGACGGTAAATAGAGTCATTGTCATTCTGGTAGTTCTTAGCGGCATTGATACCACCCTGTGCTGCAATAGAGTGTGCACGACGTGGAGAGTCGCTGATGCAGAACACCTTGACGTTGTAACCAAGTTCACCGAGTGAAGCAGCTGCAGACGCTCCACCGAGACCGGTTCCTACGACAATGACTTCGAGTTTCCTTTTGTTGGCAGGACTGACAACACGGATCTGAGATTTATGCTTTGTCCATTTTTCTGACAAAGGTCCCTCAGGAATCTTAGAAATAAGTTTTTCGGCCATTTTATAGTGTGTTATTGAAATTTCGGCACAATTTTAATGAATTTTATGCTAATTACCAATTAAAATAGGGTAGGATCATCCAAATTTATATTTCCTTTTTCAAGTCCCAGATGCCTGTAGGCAAGTTCTGTCGCTTCCCTGCCTCGAGGCGTCCTCATTATGAAGCCTTCCTTTATAAGGAAAGGCTCATAGACTTCCTCAAGAGTACCCTGGTCCTCACCCACTGCAGTAGCAATGGTATTGGCTCCTACAGGTCCTCCCTTGAACTTGGTAATTATAGTCTTAAGTATCTTATTGTCAATGGCATCCAATCCCCTCTTGTCTATATTCAAGGCATCAAGAGCATACCTGGCGATAGACAGGTCGACGGTGCCGTTGCCCATTACCTGGGCGAAGTCGCGGACGCGACGGAGCAGGGAATTGGCAATACGGGGAGTTCCACGGCTGCGAAGAGCAATCTCATAGGCCGCATTCTGGTCTATCTCCACCTTTAATATAGAGGCGCTTCTCCTGACGATGTTCACCAGGGTCATCGTGTCGTAGTACTCCATCGCGCAGGTTATGCCGAAACGGGCCCTGAGTGGGGAAGTGAGAAGACCGCTGCGGGTGGTAGCACCGACAAGGGTGAAAGGATTAAGGGATATGCGTACAGAACGTGCACCCGGACCCTTGTCTATCATTATATCTATGACATAGTCCTCCATCGCCGAGTACAGGTACTCCTCCACGACAGGGGAGAGTCTGTGTATTTCATCTATGAAAAGTACATCTCCTTCCTCGAGGGAAGTCAGCAGACCAGCAAGATCACCAGGCTTGTCAAGGATAGGACCGGAAGTCACTTTCATATTGACTCCCAACTCATTGGCTATAATATGCGCAAGAGTTGTCTTACCCAGACCGGGAGGGCCGTGGAACAAGACGTGATCCAGGGACTCGCCCCTCATTTTTGCGGCCGCAACAAATATCTTCAGATTCGCCACAATCTTATCCTGACCTGTAAAATCCTGCAGGTCCTGCGGACGGATTATTCCGTCCAATTCCTTATCTTTGCCCTCATTGACATTGTGGGGATTGAAATCAGCCGCCATATCACCAAAAAATAATTATACACAAATATACATATTTATTTAAAATTAATGATGATAATTTGGCTGTTGATATGTTGATAAGGTTTTTTATGCTTTGATATACAATTAGTTATATTTAGAATAACCTGTTGAAAAACCTGATGTGAAGTTCTTGGAAAAAAGTGGGAACAAAATTTTGAAATTCGGATCGACAGCTGTTATATACGGAAAAATCTGATTAACGAATTTAGTTTTCAGTAGTTTTTAACTGGGTTTTCAACCGGTTATCAACAGATTTTTGAGTAAAATGTTGATAAGTACAGAATCCGTAAATCACATTGCGGATAAAATAGCTTCGAGTATTGAGGTGTTCTGCAGCGGACTGTTTCTTTCAGCCCGATGGTTTGTAGTGTCCGAGCTGGACCACGACGGAATCCAGCTGCTCGTTCTCCCTGACAGGGAGACTGCAGAGTATTGTGCAGCCGACCTTTATAATCTCATAGAAGGTGACAAGATCTTCTTTCTGCCTGATTCTGGAAAGAGGCTTGAAAGGAGCAATTACAAGTCGTCCCTTAGCGTGCAGCGTACAGCGGCCGTGGGAAAGATCATAGAGTACAAGGAAGGCCAGATGCTTATAGTGACCTACCCTTCGGCACTCGAAGAAGGAATTCCGGATCCGCGTAACATCAGGGACTCCCTTCTGAAGTTGTCTGTAGGAGATGAAATAAGTCACGAAGACATAGTTAACTCGCTCTTTGACAGCGGTTTCCAGAGGGTGGATTTTGTTGCGGAACCGGGACAGTTCGCCATAAGGGGAGCCATCGTCGATATATTCTCATATTCCTATAACAATCCTTTCCGTATCTCCTTTTTCGGCGACGAAATCGATTCCATAAATATATTCGACTGCAACACCCAGCTTTCAAAGGAAAAGGTGAGGGAAGCGGAAATATATCCCGACATATCCTCGTCAGAAGACGAGGCAGGAACGGTGAGTATCGTGGATATACTCCCGTCCGAGACGCTCGTATGGCTTGATTCGTCGGATATGTATAAGAATATGGACTTTTTCCCGACGATGGAAAGGTTCAGAAGGGTATATATGGAAGTGCCGCTTTCGCGTCAGAATGAAGAGTCCGTAAAATTCAATATATCACCGCAGCCGTCGTTCAACAAGAATTTTGAACTTCTCACCGCTGACATCAGGAAAAGGCTCGAAGAAGGCTACAGGGTGAGGATATATGGAGAGAAGCAGTCGCAGCTGGACAGACTTCAGTCCATTCTTTCCCAGGATGGTGCAGTGCTGCCTGAGTTCATTGCGAAGAAGAACATCCATAATGGCTTTATCGATCATCAGAACAAGGTCTGCTGCTACAGTGACCACGAGATCTTCGACAGGTTCCATCGTGTAAGCATAAGACGAAGCGTAGAGAAGAGCGAACAGCTTACCATCAATGACCTGACTTCATTTGCCATAGGGGACTATATAGTACATATAGACTATGGAGTAGGTATTTTCGGTGGTCTTGTCAGGATGAAGGACGACAAGGGCAGAATGCACGAAGTAGTGAAGCTTATGTACAAGGATAACGATGTGGTCTTTGTCTCCGTGCACTCCCTACATAAGATATCACGCTATAAATCAAAGGATTCCGAGCCTCCAAAGATACATAAGATCGGCTCGAAGGTCTGGCAGAATCTCAAGACCAGCACCAAGGCAAAGGTCAAGGATATAGCGAAGGACCTTATAAAGTTATATGCGGAAAGAAAGGCGGCTAAGGGATATGCCTTCTCGGCCGACACCTTTATGCAGAAGGAACTTGAATCTTCATTTATGTACGAAGACACTCCTGATCAGGAGAAGGCTATAGCTGCAGTCAAACTTGATATGGAGGATGACTGTCCAATGGACAGACTTGTCTGTGGAGACGTGGGATTCGGAAAGACCGAGGTCGCTGTCAGAGCGGCCTTCAAGGCCGTGGCTGACAGCAAGCAGGTCGCTGTGCTGGTGCCTACCACCATACTTGCTCTCCAGCATTACAACACATTCAAGAACCGCCTGAAGGACTTTCCTTGCAACATAGACTATGTAAGTCGTCTGAGGACAGCCAAAGAGGTCGCTGACATCCAGAAAAGACTCAAAGCAGGTACTCTGGACATAGTCATAGGTACTCACAAGCTGATAGGAAAGGGCTTTGAATTCAAGGATCTTGGCCTTCTTGTCATCGACGAGGAGCAGAAATTCGGAGTAAGTGCCAAGGAAAAGCTCCGCCAGCTCAAGGCTTCCGTGGACACACTTACTCTGACTGCAACACCGATTCCGAGAACCCTCCAGTTCTCGCTTCTGGGTGCAAGAGACCTTTCCATAATAAACACACCTCCGCCTAACAGGATCCCTGTGCAGACAGAGATAATGCTCTTTGACTCCGATGAGATAAAGAAGATCATAAACTACGAGCTGAACAGGGGAGGACAGCTCTTCTTCCTCCATAACAGGGTAGAAGAACTCCAGTCCATCCACGACATCCTTCACCGTCTTGTGCCGGATATGAAGATCTGCGTAGCTCACGGCCAGATGGAGCCTAAGGTACTTGAGAACAAGATTCTTGACTTTATGGCCGGTGACTATGATATGCTGCTTTGTACAACAATCATAGAAAACGGACTTGATGTGCCTAATGCCAATACTATTATAATAAATCAGGCTCAGAATATCGGACTCAGCGACCTTCATCAGCTCCGCGGACGTGTAGGACGTTCGAACAGACGTGCCTTCTGCTATCTTATAGTGCCTCCGCTCCTTACCATAACTGATGATGCCCGACGCAGACTTAAGGCCATCGAATCGTTCTCTGATCTGGGAAGCGGCTTCAACATAGCTATGCAGGACCTGGATATCAGAGGAGCTGGAAATCTTCTTGGAGCTGAACAAAGCGGCTTTATAACCGATATGGGATTTGAGACCTACCAGAAGATTCTTGCCGAGGCTATGGAAGAACTCGGTGTGGAGACTGGACTCACATCAAAGAATAAGCAGGACAGCTACGTATCAGACTGTACCATAGAGACAGACCAGCTGGCACTCATTCCTGACAGTTATATCGATATAACCGCTGAAAAGATAAGGATATATAAGGAACTCGATTCGCTTTCATCCGACAAAGAACTTGACAATATGAAGTCGAGGCTTGAAGACCGTTTCGGACCGCTTCCGGAAGAACTTTCAAGACTGTTTGACATAGTAAGGATCAGACATCTGGGCGAGAAACTCGGTTTTGAAAAGATCATCATAAAGAATGGGGTGATGATAGCCTTCTTCATATCCAATCCTCTGTCACAGTACTACCGTTCGGACAGATTTTCAAAGGTGCTTGAAGGAATCACTATGAATCCTAATGTGTTTGAACTCAAGCAGAATGACAACAGACTTAGAATTGTATCGAGAAATGTGGACGGCATAGCCAAGGCATATTCATTATTGAAGAAATTATAGTTTTTTATATGGCCAATCTTATAATAGACATAGGAAATACAGCCCTCAAAGCCTGCTGGACAAGCGGCATAACCCTTGGAAAGATATTCCGTTATCAAGGGGAAGGAATAGTAGACTTCATATTATCTCTCACTTCGAAGGAAAAACCGCAGACCATTGTTCTTTGCAGTGTCAGGAACCTGTCTCCCCAGTCACTCAAGAGAATATCATCTCAATGCGAAAGGCTCGTAATAGTGAATGAGGACATATTGAAAAGTCATAATATACCTTCCTATATATCCCCGGACAGGGCTGCTTCCATCATAGCTTCAAGATTCCTTTTCAATAAAAGGAACTGTACCATATTTGATTTCGGCACAGTCCTTACTGTCGATTTTCTCGACGCTGAAGGACAATATGAAGGAGGTAATATATCACCGGGTCTACGCACAAGATTCAAGGCGGTAAACCGCTATGCCAAGTCCATTCCTCTTGTAGATGTTCCGGAAGAAACTGTAGAGACAGGTACGGATGTTGCAACGTCCGTCTCTTCTGGTGTAATTTCAGGCATAATGTTTGAGATAGAGGGATATATGTCTCATCATCCGGAAAATATCAATGTTTTTACGGGTGGTGATGCAATTTATTTTGCAAAACGGATGAAAAACTCCATCTTTGCAGTTTGTAACCTGGTATTGATGGGTTTGGCTTTAATAGCTGTAGAATATGATTAGAAAAATTGAAAGGTTAGTCCTGGTAGCAGTATTTCTCGTCATAAGTTTTTGTGTGTCAGCACAGGATGGAACTTATGGCGCGTACTCTCCGTATTCTATCTACGGTATAGGTGACATAGCGAAGGAAGGTACGGCGTACAACAAGAGTATGGGAGGTGTGGGAATAGCCACAAGAAACCGTAAATTCATAAATTATACGAATCCTGCTGCAGTGACAGCCAGGGATTCATTGTCGTTTATGGCAGACTTCGGTCTGGATGCACACAATACCGTCTTCAGACAGGGGGATTTGAGATCAGCTCACAACACATTCAATATTTATGACTTCGTGATGACATTCCCTATCTACAGGTCATCGGCCTTTATGGTAGGTCTCACTCCGTTCAGCAATGTGGGCTATGATTTCTCATCTGTAGAAACAAATCAGGAAATCATAGGAAATACCGGCAACATCGAATACGATTCTTATGGAAACGGAAGTGTGTATCAGGCATTTGTCGGAGCAGGTGTGACTTTGTGGAAGAATCTATCTGTCGGTGCAGAAGCCATCTACTATTTCGGCAATCTGGACAAGATCACCAATATGAACTATTCCAACGATTCTTACAGATCCTTGAATTCCGGTAACGAAATCACTGTAAGAGGATTGACTGGAAAGTTCGGCCTCCAGTACGAGCAGCGTCTCGGTGGCGATATGTCTATGATCATAGGAGCTACCTACCGCCTCGGTACCAATATGAAAGGTTATTCAAAGAACTTCAGATACGCTACACAGTCCAATGTGGTGGACTCTTTGAGACACACGGTTGACACACTTTCAGCTGCTGGAATGAAGTTCGGCGATGAAATAGGAATAGGTATTTCCGTCAAGAACGGAGAAAATTGGAGTGCTGAATTAAACTATATAAGGTCAGATTGGTCTAACTCAGGGTTTGACAAGACTTCAGGATTCAATGTTGCAGGTCAGTCAACATTCAGTTCGACTGTTTCACAGTCCATCAGAGCAGGATTTGAGTTCATTCCTAACAGAAATGACATCAGGTATTATTTCAAGAGATGCGCTTACCGTTTTGGAGCATATTATGACAAGGCGTATTACAAACTTGACGGAAACAACATCAATTCAATGGGTGTGACGTTGGGTATGACTCTTCCGGTACATAATTATCACAACGGAATCAGCCTTGGAATGGACATAGGACAAAGGGCTAATATGAAGAATCCTTCAATGATCCGTGAAAGATATATATCATTCGTCATAGGATTCAACATCCACGACATTTGGTTCAGAAAAGTACAGTACCAGTAAAATATTAAAAACACAAATAACACTTTATGAAAAAAATTGCACTGTTGATTTTTGTAGCTGCTGCAGCATTGTTCAGCAGCAAGGTATCTGCTCAGGGAAAATTCGGACCGGACAGTATCGAGTGTATCAAGTATCTCTCATACTACACTGAGTACTACAAGCAGAAGAATTATGATGCCGCTCTTCCTAACTGGAGAAAGGCGTACAACATTTGCCCTCCGACTGCGAGATATTCGCTTCTTTCAGACGGTACAACTCTCGTCCGCAGACTTATCCAGGCAAATGCAAAGAATGCAGCTTATAGAGAGCAGCTCATCGACTCTCTTATGGTAATATATGATCAGAGAGTAGAGTTCTGGCCAAAATATGCGGTAAGCTCGCTCAACAATAAGGCTCTTGATATGTACAACTATATGAAGGCCAACCCTGCTGAGCTTCTCGCAGGTCTCAACGACATCGTTGCAAAGACAAAGGAGCGGACAAGACCTAACATCTTCCTTTTCCAGCTCAACACAGCAGTTGACCAGTATAAGGCGGATGCTCTTGATGCCGAATCAGTTATCAATATTTATGAGAGCGCTGTGAAGTATCTTGGTGAGGCTAAGCCTAAGAATGACGTTGAGGCAAGAAGCATCGCTCAGACAATCTCTGACATCGAGAGCCTCTTCATCACAAGCCAGGTTGCAAGCTGTGACAACCTCATCGCTCTCTTCGGACCAAGATATGAGGCTGACCCACAGAACCTTGATCTTGCAAAGAACATCGTAAGAATGATGGGTATCACTGAGGGATGTACAGACAACGACCTTTTCCTCAATGCTGTGACTACAATGAACACACTTGAGCCTTCACACACTTCTGCTTACTATCTTTACAAGCTTTACGCAGGTAGAACAGACGTTGACAATGCAGTGAAGTATATGGAAGAGGCAATCGCTTCTGAGGGTTCAGATGCAGTGACTGATGCAGGTTATGCTTACGAGCTTGCTACATTCTGCTTCAAGAACGGTAAGAACGCTCTTGCTCTCGAGTCAGCTCAGAAGGCACTTGACCTCGATCCTACACTCGCAGGTAGAGCTTATATGCTTATGGGTACAATCTGGGGCAGCGTAGCTTGTTCAGGTAACGAAATCGAGCAGAGAGCTAAGTACTGGGTAGCAGTAGACTATATGACTAAGGCTAAGAATGCTGACGAGACTCTTGCAGAGGATGCAAACAACCTCATCAGACAGTACGCTGCTTACTATCCACAGACAGCTGAGGCGTTTATGTATGACGTAACAGACGGTCAGTCTTACACAGTTTCTTGCGGCGGTATGAGAGCTGTAACAACTGTAAGAACACAGAAGTAATCCGACTTGAAAAACATCAGACATACATTAAAGATGATGGCAACCGCTCTGGCGGTTGCTTTCATCGTTTATTCTTGTAAAGGAAAACTAAGTGAAGCCGAAGCTCTGAATCTTGCTGAAACTCCGGTACAGATAGTGGAGGATATGTTTATGCAGCAGACAGAGAACGGTATGGTCAAGATGAGGGCCGAGTCTCCTCGAATGGAAAAATACGAAAAGGACACTTTGCAGTACGAACTGTTCCCTGCCGGTTTTTTCGTGTACGCATTTGATGAGTCAGGAAAGCTTGAGACAGAGATTGTTGCCGATAATGCCCGTCATATGAAGTACAAGGACGGTAGAGAGACTTGGGAAGCATATGGCAACGTAGTGGTCAAGAACCTCATCAACCAGGAGGTAATGGAGACAGACACGCTCTATTGGAACCAGGAGACTGAGATGATATATACCCATTGCTATGTCAGGATCATATCTCCTGACGGCTTTGCTCAGGGTTATGGAATGGAGGCAGACCAGCGTGCAAGAAGCTACACTCTGTTCAATAATTTCAATAACTACGCTTTTGTAGTCAAGGACAGTACGGAAGTTTTGATAGATTCGGTCAATTTTATTGGTCCATTTCCAAAAAAATAGATATAGATTGGGATAAAATTGCTATCTTCGCACCCCAATATTGTATTTATTACGATAATAATCTAAAACAATTTATAAAATGGCAGCACTTGAAACAATTCGTGTCAAGTTCGGAGTCCTGATAACAGTGCTTATCGCAGTAGCGCTGTTGTCTTTTATCATTGACCCGAACACACTTCAGTCAGTTTCATCGTCTATGTCTTCAAAGTATGATGTAGGTGAAATTGACGGCAAAGCAATTTCTTATGTTGATTTCCAGGCAGATGTAGACAAGTACTCTGCAATCAACGAGATTATGTCAGGTTCTACAGCAAAGGACGAGCAGATGCACGCGGCTATCAGAGAGACAGCTTGGCAGGCACTCGTAGACAAGTATCTCTTTGTAAAGAACGCAAACAAGGGTGGTATCTATGTAGGAAAAGAGGAGATGAGCGACATCATCGCAGGTAACATCGAGTCTCCTGTATTCACTCAGAACCCTATGTTCTTCGACGAGAACGGTGTATTCTCTACAGCTAAGGTACGTGAGTTCCTTGACTATATGGATACTGACCAGACAGGTAGACTTCAGCTTTACTGGAACTACCTCGTTGAGACAGCAAAGACTCAGGAGTATTACACTAAGTATATGTCTCTCTTCACTCAGGCTGACTTCGCAAACGCTCTTATGCTTACAAACGAGGTTGCTGATGCAAACAACACTTTCAATGTAGAGTTTGTAATGGTACCTTTCGGTTACGCTAAGGACAGCACAGTGGTTGTTTCAGACAGCGAGATCAAGGTTTACTACAACTCTCACAAGAAGTTCTTCAAGCAGCAGGCAAGCAGAGACATCGAGTACGTAGTGTTCGAGGTTGTTCCTTCAGCAGACGACATCGCAGCTGCAAACCAGGCTGTTGCTGACGTTTACGAGCAGTTCGCTACTACTGACAATATGAAGGCTTTCCTTCTTGCAAACTCAGACAGACAGTATGACAACCGTTGGTATAAGGCAGGTGAACTTAACGCAGTTGCAAAGGTAGTTAATGACTACGCTTTCGGCGACAAGGCATCTGTTTCAGAGATTCTCTCAATCGGCAACAAGTTCTACGCAGTACGCGTTATGGAAGAGGCAATGGTTCCTGAGTCACTTTATGTCAAGTATGCTCCAGCAAACTCAGACGATGTAGAAAGTGCACTTGAGGCAGCAGAGCCTATCTGGATCACTCAGACAGCTGGTTTCGAGGATGTGATGACTGCAAAGAAGAACACAACTGTAACAGTTAACGGTCTTACTTTCCAGGTTCTTGACACTAAGGATCCTGTTGCAAAGAAGAAGGTTGCTATCCTCGAGAAGGAAGCTATTGCAGGCAAGGAGACAGTAAACTCTTACTATTCTAAGGCTAACACTTTCGCAACAAAGACTGCAGGCAAGTATGAGAACTTCAAGAAGGCTTGCGAGGAGGAGAACGTTTATGCTCATCCGGTAAACAAGATGCTTGAGAGTGCAAACCGTCTCGGAGCTATCGACAACACTAAGGAAGTTACAAGATGGGCTTTCGATGCAAAGAAGGGTGCAGCTTCAAACATCATCACTGTTGACAACAACTACTTCATCATCGCTGCTCTCAAGGGTATCCACGAAGAGGGATATACTCCGGTTGAGGAGGTAGCAAGCTCTATCCAGGCGACACTTTACTCTGAGAAGCTTGGTGAGAAGAAGGCTCTCGAGGTTGCTGAGAAGATCGAAGGTCTTACTTCAATGGAGGCAATCGCTGAGGCTCTCGGTACAACAGTAAGCACCAAGGACGGTGTTGCATTCGGTTCAGACAACGTACGCGCTCTTGATCCTACATTCGTAGGTGCTGCTTCAGTAGCTGAGACAGGCAAGATCTACGGTCCTGTAGCAGGTGGCATCGGAGTTTATGTCTACAAGGTAACAGACCGCGAGACAGGCGCATTCTTCACTGAGGACGACGCAAAGGCACGCGATGCACAGATGGTTCAGTACACTACTCAGATGGTACTTCCGGTAATGATGCAGGACGCTGACGTCAAGGACAACAGAGCACGTTTCTATTAATAGAAGACAAGCTTGAATATTATATCCTCCGATTCTGTTCAGAGTCGGAGGATTTTTTTATTTTTGTGCGCATTGATTTTAAAACAGATGAGAAGGCTATCACTAATATTTTTACTTATCTCTGCGCTTTTGATGGTGTCCTGCATAAAGGATGACGTCAGAGGGGCCGATCTGAAGGTTGGTGATTCTCTTCCTGATTTCAAGGTCGTGATGAGTGACGGAACGACTGTCTCAGACAAATCATTAAAGGGTTCTGTCTCCGTGGTAGTCTTTTTCTCCACTATATGTCCGGATTGTCAGCAGGTACTGCCTATAATCCAGGATATATATAACGAATATGCATCAGCAGGTGCCGTTTTTGCCCTTATAAGCCGCGAGCAGGATGAAAGGGATATAAGTACCTACTGGGCGGATAACGCCCTTTCTATGCCGTATTCTGCGCAGCAGAATAGGCGGATATATGAAAAATTTGCGAAAGCGGGGATTCCCCGTATATATATAAATGATAAGGACGGAACCATCCGATATATCTATACCGACGATCCCGTCCCTTCTTATTCTGATCTTTGTTCTTCGCTTGACGCGCTTATACGTTGAAAAGGAAGTGCATAATGTCTCCGTCCTGAACGACGTATTCTTTTCCTTCGATGCCGAGTTTGCCGGCTGCGCGGCAGGCTGCTTCTGATTTAAGCTCGACGAAGTCGTCGTATTTGATTACTTCTGCGCGGATGAAGCCTTTCTCGAAGTCTGTGTGGATTACTCCTGCAGCCTTAGGTGCCTTGTCTCCTACGTTGATTGTCCAGGCGCGGCATTCGTCTGCTCCTGCTGTGAAGTAGGTGCGGAGGTTGAGCAGTGAGTAAGCGCTCTGGATGAGTCTGATCACGCCTGACTCTTCAAGTCCCATCTCTTCAAGGAACATCTGGCGCTCCTCGTAGCTGTCGAGTTCTGCAATGTCTGACTCGATCTTCGCTGAGATGATAAGGATCTCTGCGTCCTCGTCCTTTGTCGCTTCACGCACTCTTTCCACGTACTCGTTTCCGTCCTTTGCAGATGCCTCATCTACGTTGCAGACGTACATTACAGGCTTGTTTGTAAGGAGAAAAAGCTCTTTTGCAAGCTGCTCTTCCTCTGCATTCTCAGGCTTTACTGTACGGCAGGACTTGCCCTGCTCGAGTGCATTCTTGTATCTTACGAGAAGATCATAAAGGATCTTCGCCTTTTTGTCACCACCTGTTGTTGCCTGCTTCTGAACCTTTGAAATACGGTTCTCTACAGTCTCAAGGTCCTTGAGCTGGAGCTCGCAGTCGATTACTTCCTTGTCTCTTACGGGGTCTACGCTTCCGTCTACGTGAACGATGTTCTGGTCGTCGAAGCAACGGAGTACGTGAAGGATAGCGTCAGTTTCGCGGATGTTTGCAAGGAACTGGTTGCCGAGACCTTCACCGCGGCTTGCACCCTTTACAAGTCCTGCGATGTCTACGATTTCCACTGTTGCAGGAACCACCCTCTTTGGATTGCAGAGGCCTTCAAGCACCTCAAGACGCTTATCTGGAACATTGGTTGATCCGATGTTTGGTTCGATTGTGCAGAAAGGGAAGTTTGCGCTCTGGGCTTTTCCTGAACTTACACAGTTGAACAAAGTTGATTTTCCTACATTAGGAAGTCCTACGATTCCACATTTAAGTGCCATTTTCTTCTATTCTTTTATCAATTTCTTTTTCGGGCGCAAATTTACGGTAACTTTTTCTTTTTCTTTAAATTATTTCTCTTTTTTGGGGTAGATTTTTCTCTTTTTTAAACATTGTCTTGGGTAGGGAGGGTATCTTTGGAAAATGAAAGTGATTGTTTGTATTGTTGCGTTGTGCCTCTCCTTTATTTTCGAGGCTTCTTGCAGCGAGAGGGAGGATTCTCTGGTTGTGGTGTTTTGGAATGTAGAGAACTTCTTTGATTATTTTGATGGAGGGACAGGGGATTCTGACAGGGAATTTTCCTCTATGGGGGCCCGGCATTGGACAAAGAAGAAATTCTATGCGAAGTGTGATGCTGTGGCCAAGACTGTCTTCTGGCTGACGGACAGGTACGGGAGGATGCCGGATGTGATAGGTCTTGCAGAGGTAGAAAACAGGGGAGTCCTTACAAGGATGCTCGGCAGTACTCTTATGCGCAAGTATGACTATGGAATAGTCCACAGAGAATCCGGTGACAGGCGCGGGATCGATGTTGCGCTCTTGTACCGGAAATCAGTGATGGACACTCTGTCCACTTCATTTGTGACACCTGTCTATGAAGGGAAACCTATGCAGACGCGAGACATACTCCACGCCAGGATGTCCCTTGCAGATGGCTCTGTGGCTGATTTTATAGTCAATCACCATCCTTCCAAGTTCAGAGGAGAGGAAGAATCGAGAGGCAGGAGGGATGCGGCAATGGAGACCTTGAAACATTTGTGTGATTCATTGAAAAGTAATAATATGATAGTTATGGGTGACTTCAATGACACCCCGGATGCGGAGCAGTTCAGAATGTTGGACGGACTTCTTGTCAATAAGGCGGAAGGTCTTCATCAAAGGCGGGAAGGGACTATAAGGTACGAAGGAAAATGGGAACTTATAGATATGTTTATGACAAGCCCTTCTCTGGCTGCAGAAAGCCGGATGGAGATAGTGAGAGTGCCTTTTTTGATGACGTATGAGAAAAAACATCCCGGAGAAAAGCCTCTTCGAACCTATGTGGGTCCCCGATATACGGGTGGAGTCAGTGATCATTGCCCTATAGTGCTGCGTGTTCATTTTCAACAATAAATCATTGTCAAGTCTCGATATATTCTTATATTTGGAGGATTTTCATTCCCATTTCGGGATTTGAACAGGAATTATCAAATAAAACAATAACACTATGAAACAGAAAATAGCTGAGAAATTTCAGACATTGTTTCTTTCAGAAGGCGAGTTCTTCGCTTCTGCCGGACGTATCAATCTTATCGGCGAACACACTGATTACAACGGTGGATTTGTCTTCCCTGGTGCAATCGACAAGGGAATGATCGCTGAAATAAGCCTTAACGGTACAAATAAGGTGTGCGCTTATGCACTTGACCTTGATGAGTATTCAGAGTTCGGTCTGAATGAGGAGGATGTTCCTGCTCAGGGATGGGCAAAGTATATTTTCGGTGTCTGCCGCGAGATTATAAAGAGAGGTGGAAATGTTGCCGGATTCAACACTGTATTTTCAGGTGATGTTCCTCTTGGAGCAGGTATGTCATCTTCTGCTGCTCTTGAAAGCACTTACGCATATGCCCTGAACGAACTCTTCAATCTTGGAATAGACAAGTTCGAGCTTGCACGTATCGGTCAGAGCACAGAACATAACTATGTCGGCGTGAAATGCGGAATTATGGACCAGTTTGCTTCTGTTTTCGGCAAGAAGGGTCACCTTATGCGTCTTGACTGTCGTTCAATGGAGTTTGAATACTTCCCGTTCGATCCTGAGCAGCACGGTTACAAGCTTGTTCTTCTCAACTCTTGCGTAAAGCACGAACTGGTAGGTTCCCCTTATAATGACCGTCGTGCTTCCTGCGAAAGAGTTGCAAAGATCCTCGGTCAGGAGTTCCTTCGCGGAGCGACAATGGAGCAGCTTGATGCAATCAAGGACCAGATCTCTGAAGAAGATTATATGCGTGCACGCTATGTGATCGGTGAGGAAAAACGAGTTCTTGATGTCTGCGATGCGCTCGGAAAGGGTGATTATGAGACAGTAGGTGCCAGAATGTACGAGACACACTGGGGTATGTCAAAGGATTATGAGGTTTCTTGCGAGGAACTTGACTACCTGGCTGAAGTTGCCAAGGAGTGCGGAGTCACAGGATCGCGTATTATGGGAGGAGGTTTCGGAGGTTGTACAATCAACCTTGTGAAGACTGAACTCTATGAAGCTTTCATTGAAAAGGCTAAGACTGCCTTTGCAGAGAAATACGGACACGAGCCGGTTGTAATCCCGGTTGTGATCAGCGACGGAGCACGCAGGCTTGCGTAGATATATACCTTATATGTATGAACAATAAGATATTTAAAATAACCTATGCGGCAATCATTGCCATCATCTTGGTTGCCCTTGTTGTCTTCCTTATAATGCAGATCTGTTCAGGAGTAGAAGGTAACATTGCCACATTATACACAGCGATGTATGTCCTTCTCATCATATGGGCTGCAATCAGATTATTTTCACTGATAAAGGAAATAAGGAATATGTAAATACAAAAAATGGCTGGTCCAGACGGGCCAGCCACTTTTGTTCTATCAGCGTATATTATCTGTACATAGCGAACTCGATGTCCTTAGAAGCTCTTTCAGCGAGTTTTTCACAAGCCTTTGCAGCCTCAAGGTTCTTGTTTACAGCCTCAACATTGCCCTGACGTGCAGCAGCAACAGCGCGGAGGTAAGCAGCCTTAGCAGCGCCCTTTTCGCAGCAGCACTCGAACTCAGCAGCAGGAGCGTTGTTTCCGTTGAGGAGAGCTACGAGAGCAGCGTTGAAGCTCTTCTTTCCAGCGAGCTTGGCAGCAGCCTCTTTGTAGTTTCCGTTGAGTACGTCGATAACAGCGAGGTTCTCCTTTGCTGTCTCGTTGTCAGCAGCTGCGAAGTAACGGCCTGCCTGACCATAGTCAGCGTCGCGGAGAGCGAGAACACCCATTGCGTTGTTCCAGTCAGCATCCTGCTCGCACTTCTTGAGGGCAGCCTTAGCCTTGTCATTCTCACCCATAACGATGTATGTAGCAGCAAGGTTGTACTGAGCTGTGTTGCTGTCATACTTCTGAGCTGCCTTCTTGTAAAGTTCAACCTTCTGATTGTTGTCCTTTACGAGTGTTGCAGCGCGAAGAAGTGCTGTCTCATCGAGAACGTCGATATTCTCTTCTATGAGCTCAAGGAGTTCGTCGTTTGAGTAGTTTGTGTACTCTACATTGGCGATGAATCTTGCACGACGGAGTGCAGGGAGAATGTTTTTAGCAAGAGACTTGTAGATGTTTGACATATTCTTGATCTCCTGCTCGCGTACTGCAGGATCGCTGTACATAGAAAGTACGCGGATGATGAGTTCCTTGTCCTGTATGTCAGAAGCAGCGATAAGTTCCTGGAAGCCTTCCCAGTCCTCAGCAATGCTTGAAACGTTTACAGGTGCATCAACTTTATTCTTCTTTGTAACCTTGTCGAAAGCCTTCTCTGCAGAAGATGAACGGTTGTCAGAAAGTTTCTCATTGAGTTCCTCTGTTCCGTCTGGTGAAGCGTAAGCGATGATGTCTGTGCTTACGATGTTCTTGCGCTCATTAGCCTTGATTTCTTCGAGAGCAGCCTGGAAATCCTTGATTGATGCAGAGTTGAGCTCGCTGTTTCTTACGTTTGAGCTGTTGATCTGGTAAAGGATCTGACCCTCAGCAGTCTGCTTGATGGTCTCCTGATAGCCGTCAGCCTTGAAATCTACCTTTCCGTTCTGGCACACGAGCATATAAGTTGTGTTTGCACCGTCTGCAACCTTCTTTGTAGGAAGGGTTGTGAACTTTCCTTTATGTCTTACTACACCACGTAGCTCAAGATAAGACTTCTCCATACCTGGCACATACTTGAAGTGTACAGGCTTTGTGATGGTTGCACCGTTTGAAGGAACCACTTCGTAGTTGTCCTTTACCTTCTCACCCTGGAAGATGTACGGCTCCATTGCAACTTCTCCACCTTCGTAGACGATGACAGGAGTTACTTCAAGAATAGCCTTTGGGTGGAAGTAGTCCTCTGGATAAGATACAGTCACTTCTGTGTTGATCTCACCGGCGATAACTTCGAGAACAGCGTCGCCATAACCGACGTTTACATTCTCAGACTGTTTTGCCATTTCTGCAGGAGATCCGCAAGCTACAGCTGCGATTCCGAGAACGACAAAAGAAAAAA
Source organism: Bacteroidales bacterium (assembly GCA_017505605.1). Taxonomy (GTDB): domain Bacteria; phylum Bacteroidota; class Bacteroidia; order Bacteroidales; family UBA932; genus Cryptobacteroides. The sequence goes on along the minus strand of JAFVOX010000013.1, from coordinate 81,810 downwards.
GGTTGTTGATTTTTCTCATTATCTATGATTATTTAAGGTTTTGTTGTAATTATTCTGTATTAAAATCGTATTATTTTACAAAGATAATCATTTTTAACCTTTCTGGTAATATATTTCAACCCTTTTCCGTACCTTTGCTGCACTATGACGAATCAGGATTTACAGAGTTTAAAGAATAAATACGATATAATTGGAAATGACCCTGCTCTAAACAGGGCCTTGGAAATCGCTGTGGCTGTCGCTCCCACTGACATAACAGTGCTTGTGACAGGCGAGAGCGGAGTCGGAAAGGAGAACATTCCGAGAATCATCCACAACAGCAGCCCACGCAAGAGAGGCAAGTACTTTGCAATCAACTGCGGTGCAATTCCCGAAGGAACTATAGATTCGGAACTCTTCGGTCACGAGAAAGGTTCATTTACAGGTGCCAATGAGATGAGAAGGGGTTATTTTGAGGAAGCTGACGGTGGAACCATATTCCTTGATGAAATCGCTGAACTGCCTATGGCTTCACAGGCGAAGCTTCTCAGAGTCCTTCAATCCGGAGAATTCATCAGAGTGGGTTCGTCGAAAGTGCTGAAGACAGATGTCAGAGTGATTGCGGCGACAAACGTGAACCTGATGCACGCTGTTTCGAAGGGCAAGTTCCGTGAAGATCTCTATTACAGACTCAATGCCGTGACAGTGATGATGCCTTCTCTTCGTGAGAGGCCGGGTGACATAAACCTGCTTTTCAGAAAGTTTGCGTCAGATTTTTCCGCAAAATACGGATTCAGCAAGGTCGTGCTTACCGAAGATGCTTCCATCCTTCTGAGAAAATACAGATGGCCTGGTAACATCAGGCAGTTGAAGAATGTAGCTGAAGCAGTGTCTGCGATGGAGTCGATGAAGATGTCAGCCGCTTCTGACAAATGTGTCATAGATGTTGACATTCTTTCGAGATATATCCCTCGTGAAGAGCCTAACCTCCTCCCTGCGAAGTCGTCTTCGTACCAGGATTCTCCAGAAGCCGCTGCTGAAAGAGAAGCCATAATCAGATCGATCATCCAGTTGAGGCAGGATGTGGACTATCTCAAGAGCATAATAACCGGATCAGCTCCGAGCCGTCCTCAACTCCCTTCCATTGCTCCGCCAGAGACAATGCAGGCTCCGGCACAGGAAATGTCTGAAAGATATGACGACATCGATGAGGATCCGGAAGAGCAGGATTTTGACGAGCCTGAAACAGAGGTCCTGTCCATCAAAAGTTCCAATATGGAACTGATCGAGAAGGTGCTTCGCAAGCACGGAGGCAACAGAAAGGCCGCGGCCGCAGAACTGGGAATATCCGAAAGGACATTGTATAGAAAACTAAAGCAGAAATAATGATGAAGAAAGCAATATTGTCATTTGCAGGTGTTGTAGCGGCAGTCCTTATAGCTCTGCCGATGCTTCAGTCGTGCGGCATATATTCGTTCACAGGTACATCCATTCAGCCGGATGTGAAGACGGTGACAATCAACTACTTTGAGTATCTGGCGCCGAAAGTGAATCCTTCACTCAGCAACGACATCACTCAGGCTCTTCAGGAGAAATTCATCAAGCTTACCAAGCTGGAACTGGTGGATATCGATGGAGACCTCGAGATTGTGGGATCTGTTACAGGTTATGATGTTAAGGCGACGGCCATCACTGCAAACGAGTCAGCAGCAATGAACCGCCTGACTGTCAATGTGAAGATAAGTTTTGTAAACAGGAAGTATCCTGAAGAGGATTTCGAGAACAAGTCTTTTTCCGCCTATGCGGATTTTGACGCGAATCAGTCTCTTGATGCGGTCGAGGCATCTCTGTGTGAGGAAATCATAGAGAAACTCTGTGAGGATATGTTCAATGCAACCGTCGCAAACTGGTAACGGAATGGGAGAATATATAGACTTGAAGAATCTTACGATTGACGAGCTTGCGGGCGTCGTCAATCTTTATCCGTGGTTCGGTGGCGCTCGCAAGGAGCTCTGCGAGCGTATGAGCGGCCTTGGCGGACCTGACTGGAGCGAAGCCCAGTTCCGTGATGCGGCGATGTATGTCGCCGATAGAGGAAAGATGTTCCGCCTGCAGCACTCGGCGAAGGGCGGTGATTGGACTGACGCAGATGTGGAACAGCTGCTGAAGTCATATATATCCGAACCTGAAGTTCCTGCTTCTGAAGAAGGCAGGCCTGTGCGGGAGAGGAAGGTATATGCCGGAGTAGGTGATTATTTTTCTCAGTCGGATTATGATGATGTACGCAGGGCTGATGATAATGTATTTTCACGATATGCGGCAAAAGCGGGGCAGGGTAAGACCGCTTATGAGGAATCAAGCACAGAATTCGACCTTTACACAGAGACGTTGGCAAAAATTTACCTCGAACAGGGCTATCCGGAGCAGGCAAAAGTCATTTATTCAAAACTAATTTTGGCATATCCGGAAAAAAGTGCTTACTTTGCATCCCTTATTGAAAAAATCGACGAATTAAATTAGTAATTGAACGATATGAACGTACTTTTTACAGTTTTGACAGTGCTTGTACTTATCGCAAGCGTTCTCATCACACTCATCGTGCTTCTCCAGAACGGAAAGGGCGGCGGACTCGCCAGCAACTTTGTTGCAGGTAACCAGACATTCGGCGTACGCCAGACTGCTGACATCCTCGAGAAGATCACTTGGGGTCTCGTAATCTTCATCTTCGTAGTTTCAATAGCTACAACATTCTCACTTGGCAACAAGGCTGCTGATGTTGACTACACTGAAAAGATCGAGACTGAGGTAGCAGCTCCAGAGTTCCCTGCAGAGCTTCCTTCTGCTGAGGTTCCTGCTGAAGAGTCAGCTGAGTAATCAGAAAAGCACGTCTGTCTGACATTTTGTCAGTAAACAGACTTTGGAATATAATTTGACTTTAAGCCGTCTGTTCGGAAGAACGGACGGCTGTAAGTGTATATACACAGGTCTATATTATATTAATATTAAACTTTATTTGATTTATGGCAGAAAATAAGTTTGAAAACCTCAGCAGATTTGCGGTCAATCTCAACGAGAAGGCCTCTCAGGGTAAACTTGATCCTGTCATCGGCAGGGATGAGGAGATAAGAAGAGTACTTCAGATCTTGAGCAGAAGGACAAAGAACAATCCTATATTGGTAGGAGAACCGGGAGTCGGAAAGACAGCGATTTCAGAGGGAATCGCGCAGAAGATAGTAGACGGTGACGTGCCGGAAAACTTGAAGAGCAGGAAGATATATTCGCTTGATCTTGGCGCACTTATAGCGGGTGCAAAGTATCAGGGAGAGTTTGAGGAACGACTTAAGGGCGTGGTGAAGGAGGTTGTTGACAGTGATGGTGAGATCATTCTTTTCATCGATGAGATCCACACCCTTGTGGGAGCCGGAAGGACTTCGGGAGCGATGGATGCTTCGAATATATTGAAGCCTGCCCTCGCCCGTGGCGAGCTCAGAACCATCGGTTCTACGACTCTGGACGAGTATCAGAAATATTTCGAGACTGACAAGGCGCTGGAAAGGCGTTTCCAGATGGTGATGGTGGAGGAGCCTTCGCCGGCTGCTTCCATATCCATAATGAGAGGTCTTAAGGAACGATATGAGAACCATCATAAGGTGCGTATCGAGGACGATGCCCTTATCGCGGCGGTAGAGCTCTCGCACCGCTATATTACCAGCCGATTCCTTCCCGATAAGGCCATTGACCTTGTGGATGAGGCGGCTTCGAAGCTCCGTCTTGAGATGAATTCGGTGCCTGAACCTATCGCTGAACTTGACAGCCGCATACGTCAGCTGGAGATTGAGCGTGAGGCGATAAAGCGTGAAGGAGTGTCTTTGAAGATGGATAAGATAAAGGCCGAACTCTCTGAACTTGAGGCTAAAAGGAAGGATTTGCGTAAGCGCTGGGATGAGGAGAAAGGCATACTGTCGGAGCTTCAGGACGCACGTCAGAAGATGGAGGATTACAAGATCCAGGCGAATAATGCCGAGAGGGTAGGCAATTATGGAAAGGTGGCGGAGATACGCTATGGAAAGATGTCTCAGGTACAGGCGAGGATAGAGGAGCTTACTGCAAGGCAGGCTTCCATCGAGAATCCTATCATCACTGAAGCTGTGACTCCCGAAGACATCGCTGAAGTGGTTGCAAAATGGACTGGAATCCCTGTGAACAGGATGCTGGAAAGTGAGAAGACTAAGCTTCTTAGGATGGAGGCTGAACTTCATAAAAGAGTTGTGGGTCAAGATGTTGCAATCGAGGCTGTAGCTGATGCAGTGCGTCGTTCGCGTGCCGGTCTGCAGAACGAGAAACGCCCTATCGGATCCTTCCTTTTTATGGGTACGACAGGTGTCGGCAAGACTGAACTTGCAAAGGCTCTTGCTGAGTTCCTTTTCAATGACGAGAATATGATGACCCGAATCGATATGAGCGAGTACCAGGAGCGTCACACCGTGAGCCGTCTGGTGGGTGCGCCTCCGGGATATGTCGGCTATGATGAAGGTGGTCAGCTTACTGAAGCCGTGCGTCGCAAACCGTATTCTGTAGTGCTCCTTGATGAGATCGAAAAAGCCCATCCGGATGTGTTCAATACACTCCTTCAGGTGCTTGACGACGGTCGTCTGACTGACAATAAGGGTCGTACTGTCGACTTTAAGAACACCATCCTGATTATGACCTCAAATGTCGGTGCCGACATTATCCAGGGATATATGGAAAGTCTGCCGCTTGAAGGGGAGGCACGTGCAGATGTGCTTTCTGAGTGCCGCGCTCAGGTGCTGGAAGTGCTCAAGCGCACGGTTCGTCCGGAGTTCCTGAACAGAATTGATGAAGTCATAATGTTCGAACCGCTTTCGCAGACCGACATCCGCGAGATTCTGAAGATGCAGATGCGTGATCTTCAGGAAAAGCTTGCTGAGAATGGTGTTACAGTGGAGTTTACTCAGGAGTTCGAGGATTATATGTCCACCAAGGGTTATGAACCTGCGTATGGTGCCCGCCCTATCAAACGCTTGATGCAGAAGGAGTTGATAAATATCCTGGCAAAATCCATCCTCGAAGGCAAGGTCCGTCGCGACTCGGTCATCCTCATCGATGTCTCTGACGGTCAGATTGTGGTCAGAGATAAAAATCTATAGTGACACCTAACTGGCACATTGTCAGCGGCTTAGCTTGAATCACCTGCTCCATCTGCCGCAGGTGATTCAGAGTAAGTCGCTGATATGTAGTTTTTTATGTTTATATATGTGTGTATTGCATTTTGTAAATAAGATGGATTGTTGTAACTTTAGGGTCTTGAATTTATAAGAATCCTATGAGAAACACACTTCATCTTGTTGCTGTGCTGACTGCACTGCTTTTCGGCATTTCCGCCTACTCTCAGACTTCGCAATCTTATTCCATCGTAATTGACGAGACATCTATATCTCCGGTCAATCTGGACCCGGTTACAGGTCTTGCAATCGACAAGATCGGTCTTGACCGTTCGAATCGTCCTTGTGCTCGTATCAAGCTGCATATAAACAGGATGACCAGGGAAGAGATCGAGCGTCTCGAGGTCAAGGTAATCAATGGCAACGTGCAGTTGGTCAAAGCTCCGGTAGCCATAGGTGGTGATGGCCTGATCATAGAAATGACAGCACGACCTGGAGTCAGATTCTTTCTCCGTCATCCGGAACTGGGCGACTCCAATCCGGTCACTGTGGATCTTGAAGCGGACAAGGAGTACCGTATGGAGGCGTGGCAGGATGTGAAGTATCCCGTGTCTGTGGTCTGCCAGACCGAAGGAGCGGAAGTGTACTTCGATGATGAATATATGGGAGTAATCGGCAATGAGCATATATTGACTCTTCCTGATGTCCCAGCCGGTCTCCATTCCCTCAGGGTCGAATATGGCGATGAGAAATATTTCGCGGAGGTTATGGTTTCGTCGTCACTCGCGACATTCAATGTGGAGCTTAAGGACAAGGATCTCCTTTACGGAACATTGACCTTCAATCTTACCCCTGGCACTGCTTCTCTGGAAATAGATGGTGAGACCCTTACCTCCGAAGATGGTGTCATAAACCGACGTACTGCATTCGGCCGTTATCCCTACAAGGTCTCTTCAGAAGGCTATCATCAGACAGAGGGTATAGTTATAATCGACACCACCAATGTTGTCCGCACCATATCCCTGAAACCTATGGTGACGTCTCTGACTCTGAATGCGTCGGATGATGTGAAGGTTATGATAGACGGCAAAAAGGTCAGTGAGGGTACCTGGACAGGAAATCTTTCTCCCGGAACCTACGAGGTGAAGACGAAAAGAAGCCGTCACTATCCTGCATTCTCGACTATCACCCTTACTCCTGAGATGGATGTACTTACAGTAGACGCTCCGGATCCAACCGCTCCATATGAGAAGAACCTTCTTGTGATGGCCTCAGCAAGTGTTTATCCAAGTATGAGTTACGGACTTATGCTGGGATACGTCCAGACAGTCGGCGGTTATGTGAAGTTCAGAAGCAACTTTGACTTCACGGCAGGTGCCTACACGGCGTCGAGCGACTGCAACATCGAAGGCGGCGGCTATCTCTGGCCATCAGGTGAGAAGACAGAAACCATTATGAATGTGACAGGAGGTCTTCTCATCCGTGCAGCCAAGTTTCTCTATCCTTACCTCGGTGCCGGCTATGGCTCAAGAAATGTTCTCTGGAAAGACACAGACGGAGCGTGGGTAGGCATCAGTGACTACACTTATTCAGGAATCAGTGCCGAAGCAGGACTCATCTTCAAATTCGGTCCGGTTGCTCTCTCAGCCGGAGTTTCCAACACAGCATTCAAGTATACGTCAGCCGAAGTCGGCCTTGGAATAGCATTCTAGTCTGACACACAAAGTGCTGCTGCCCATCATATTATGCAATATGCCTGCTGTCATCTGTCGGCAGGCATATGCGTTAAATTATTGAAAATCAAGAAGGTGTCTGTCAGGCAAAAACGCCTCCGCAAGTTTATCTATAAGACTTATTGAAATGAAGAAGAATTCGATTAAACAGTCATTCATATACATCCTTTCTCTTTTAGCTGTTGTCTCCTGCCTCCAGGAGGAACGCTCTCCGGAGGATATCCTGATTCCGTCGCCCGCACAGGTAGACTGTTCGGCATCGTCATTCTCACTCACTTCGAAAGTGCCGAATGGGTCGGAGAAGCTGGTTGATGAGTGCGGATTCCTTGTGGGAACAGCTAAGGATATGGCAGATGCTGTGACCGTTGAAGGTACGATGACTGCCAACTCTTTCGCGGCGGAGCTTCCGATGCGAAAGTATGGGGCGACTTATTATATATGTTCGTATGTTACCAATGGTCACGGGTCGGAGATCAGGTCGGATGTGAGTAGCTTTGCGCTGGAGTCGCTGGACAAGTATGTCAAGTTCGGTGCTGCGACTGTGGGTTCGTATGATATGGCGTCGAAGACGACGGAGCTGTCCCTTGCTGCGGATATATGGGCAGGAGTGGAGGTGAGCGAGGCGGGCCTTTGCTATGGTGAGTCGGAGGTACTTTCCCTCGAGGGCGATTATGCGGCCGGTTCGCTTGCGGACGACGGCGCTATATACATAACCATCAATGGTTTTATCGACGGTGATAAGTACTATCTGCGTCCATATCTCAGGGATGGCGAGTATCTTGCCTATGGCGATGTGGTGGAATTTTCGATTCCTGCAGTGCCGGTGGTCAAGACTTATGATGCGGCTGAGGTCACTTCAGAGGGAGCGGTGCTTTCGGGCGAGGTTGTCAAGGGCGCTGACATCAGCGAGCGTGGTTTTATGCTTGCCGAGGGCGAGAGCAGTGCTGCGGATATGGGTAGAAAGATTATTGTAGAGGGTTCTGTCGGAGGATATACAACAGAACTATCGGCTCTACAACCGAATCAAAAATATACTTTTTGCGCTTATGCGATAAATCCTTCCGGAACTTATTATGGTGATGAGATTTCATTTGTTACAGAAGTAGGAATGCCAAAAGTGTCGGCTCCTGTGATTTCTTCGATAACTTCAGTGTCGGCGATTTTCTCGAGTGTCGTAACTGATCATGGTGGTGAGAATGTCTCTGAGGTAGGATTTTACTATTCCACCAATGCTGATTTTGATTCTGCACTGAAGGTTAATCAGCCATATGCTACTGATGCATACTCACTCGAGGTGTCAGATCTTGAGATAAATACGAAATATTCTGTCAGGGCTTATGTTAGAAATAGTACTGGTGTTGTGTGCAGTGATGTAGAAAGTTTCAAGACATCTGTTTATTTACCATCTGTTACGACGTTAGCTTATACTGATGTAACTTCTATGAGTGCTCTTCTTTCGGGTGACGTGATAAGTGACAATGGTTCTGCCATAACAGAGAGGGGATTTGTGTGGATTCGTGGTACCGGGGCTCCGACTATAGAATCGTATAAAATAAAAGTGGAAGGAACCACAGGAGAATATACAGGTGTACTTACAGGATTGGAACCTAATGAAAGATATTCTTTCCGTGCTTATGCAATAAATTCAGAAGGTGTTGCTTATGGAGAGATTATGTATTTCTTTACGTTGGCAGGTTTGCCAGAACTGTCGATTACGACAGTAACAGAAATTACATCAACTTCAGCTGTGCTATCGTGTACTATAGTTAACAATGGAGGTGCGACAGTCTCTGAAGTTGGATTTTATTATGATGTTGATTCTCAAGTAGATATACAGAAATCGAGTAAACACAGCGAAGACTATAGTTCAGATACCTTTTCTGTATTGGTAGAGAATCTTAAAGTAGGAACCAATTATTATGTTAAGGCATACGCAGTAAATGATATAGGTGAAAAACAAAATGATGTGGTGCTATTCAAAACAATAAGTACCATCCCGTCAGTTGTGACGGATAATCCTTTAGATATAGAGTCTCATAATGCTAAACTGACTGGATCAGTCACAAGTGATAATGGAGAGCCTATTACAGATAGAGGATTTGTATGGATGCCAGGTATAGGGACTCCGACTATATCAAATAATGTATTAAAAGTATCAGGATCGACTGGTAAGTTTTCGGTTATTCTCGAATCGTTAGAACCTGTTCAAGTATATTCTTACCGTGCTTATGCAATAAACTCAAAAGGTATTGCTTATGGTGAGATTAGGACTTTCGAAACAAAAGCAGGAAAGCCTGCTGTAGAAGTCGTAGAGTTCTCGGATATTACATCTTCAGCTGCTAAGGTTTCTTGTGTGATTACTGATAAAGGAGGAGATAGAGTTACAGATGTAGGTATCATATATGGAACTTCGCCAGATCTCAATCCTTCATTCTCTGATAAAGTGTCCAATCCTTATACTTCAGATTCTTTCAGCTATAGTATCAAAGGGTTAAGTCGAGCTCAAAGCTACTATGTACAACCATTTGCGACCAATTCTGTCGGTACGTATTATGGTGAGATATCCACTTTCAAAACCTTACCAGAGATACCAATTGTTATTACTTCAGAGGTTACAGAGATTAATGATAATAGTGCAGTATCAGGAGGTGCCATCGTAGATGATGGTGGAGAATCTGTGATGGCCAAGGGATTGGTATGGAGTAAATTCGGAATCCCAACACTATCAGATTTTAATATTGATAATGGCGTCGGAAATTCATCATTTGAAAATAAAATGACAAATCTTGAATCGGGTACTACTTATTATGTCAGAGCCTATGCGACAAATTCTGCAGGAACAGCTTACGGCCCTCAGAGATTATTTACTACGACAGGTGACATTCAGACAATTGCCTTGGAGGCCTCTAACAGCTTTATCATATCTCAATCTGACATATACTCATTTAAGCCAGTAAAAGGCAATAGCTTTGAGCCAGTAGGAGATATTGCTTCAGTTGATGTTCTTTGGGAGTCATATGGAACTTACAAAACTCCTACAATTGGTTCTTTGATTTCTCAGCTGTCTTACTCTGAAGAAAAAATAGTTTTCGTAACAGCATATCCATTTGTTGAAGGTAATGCTGTGATTGCAGCCAAAAATCAAGATGGGGAGATTCTTTGGTCGTGGCATATATGGTTGACCGATAAGCCTCAAGAACAAATATATACAAGTGATGCAATGATTATGATGGACCGTAATCTAGGTGCACTTTCATCTACTGCTGGTGATGTGGGCGCATTAGGTCTACTTTATCAATGGGGTAGGAAAGATCCGTTTATGGGATCTTCAAGCATAGATTATTCATCTGTGGCTGCTTCTACCATAATCTGGCCGAGTATCAAATATTCAGATTATTCTATAGGTACAATTGAATTTGTCGTAGCAAATCCAACTACATTCATTTCTTATAATAATTTGAATTATGACTGGTATTATACGGGCACTGAAACGGCAGATAATAGTCGTTGGCAATCAAACAAAACCATTTACGATCCTTGTCCGGCAGGTTGGAGAGTGCCAGATTCAGAAGTATGGAAAACTTCTTTATTTGATAGTTGTTATTATGATCAGAATAATCGTGGAATAAAATCAAATTCAGAATTATGGTATCCGATTGCAGGTTATCGTAGTTCGTTTTCAGGAGCCCTTCAAGGTGTATGTGATCACGGTATGTACAATGATTATGATTACGGGTGTTATTGGTCTGTTACAAACGATGATTCGTCAGAAGTTGAAATTTTATCGATTACTGAGTATGGGATTTCTGTTGGATTGGGAGGACCTGTTGAAACTACAGGAAGGGCAAGTGCGTATTCTGTACGGTGTCAAAAGGAGTAATGATGTAATATTGTTGAATAATTCATTTTGCTATGAAGAGGCTATTCATATCTGCTTTTATGGCGTTTCTCGCTGTGTCTTGTCTTCAAGAGGAACGCTCCCCCGAGGATATTCTTGTACCTTCGCTTGTTCAGGTTGGCTGTTCTGATTCGCCGTTTTCTCTGACTTCGAAGGTGCCGGGAGGGTCGCAGAAGTTGGTGGACGAGTGCGGATTCCTTGTCGGTGCAACCAAAGATTTAGTGGATGCAGTGGTCGTAGAATGCACAATGAACGAGAATACTTTTACTGCAGAGCTTCCAACTCGCAAATACGGCTCTACTTATTATATATGTTCGTACGTGACCAATGGTAACGGATCTGAGATTCGTTCGGATGTATGCTGCTTTGCTTTGGAATCTCTTGATAATTATGTGGAGTATGGTGCTTTGACAATTGTTTCATATGACGAGATTATACAGAGGGCAGATATTGCCTTTGAGATGAATATATGCGAAGGCATAGAAGTATCCGAAGTAGGTCTTTGTTATGGTGATTCTCAGGCTTTGTCAGTTGAGGGAGATCATACTGTTGGTTTGTATTCTGATGACGGTAACGTATATGTGAGTATCAATGATCTTATAGATGGTAATCAGTATTATATATGTCCATATATCCGTGATAATGAGTATCTGGCGTATGGACATACTGTTGAATTTATAATTCCTGCTGTTCCTTTTGTCGAGACTGATGATGCTACTGAAATCACATCTGTTAGTGCTATACTTTCAGGTGAAGTGGTGAAAGGTGCTGACATCAGTGAGCGCGGTTTCATACTGATAGAAGGGGAAGGACCTGTTGATATGAAACAGAAGAAGATTGTCGAGGGAACGATAGGAGAATATATGCTTGAGCTTAAAGCTCTTCTTCCTAATCAGAAATATTCATTCTGTGCATACGCGGTAAATCCTACAGGTACCTATTACGGTAAATTAAAGTCTTTTACAACTATGGTTGATATGCCTGAAGTTGCTTCAGTCGTTGTGTCTTCCGTCACTGCTACATCTGCGGCATTATCTTCGGTTGTCAAGAATCATGGTGGTGAAATCGTTTCAGAGGTAGGATTCTATTATAGCACTGAGGAGACAGTTAATATAGAGACTGCAACAAAAGTCAGTCAGCCTTACTCACAAGATGCATTTTCGATAGAAGTCAATGATTTGGCAGCCAATACTAAATATTATGTAATGTCTTATGTCAGGAATTCAGCAGGAGAATCGTATAGTGCAATAGAGTCTTTTTACACTTCATCTTCAATCCCAACTGTCAGAACAGTCGGTTATTCGGATGTAACCTCAGATAGTTCTGTACTTATAGGAATTGTCGATAGTGCTAATGGAAAGGATATAACCGAAAGGGGCTTTGTCTGGACTTCGGGAACAGTTGTCCCAACGATTGATTCCTATAAATTAAAGGTAGAGGGTGCTACTGGAGAATATGTAGGTATACTTACGGGACTTGATCCAAATGAGGAGTATTCTTTTCGTGCTTATGCTAAGAATTCTAATGGAATTGCTTACGGAGATAAGTATAGTTTTGTAACAAGTATCTCTAAGCCAAGTTTGTCAGCTACAAAAGTTGTAGATGTTAAAACAACCTCTGCATTATTTACCGCAACTGTAACAGACGATGGAGGTGCTCAAATTTCTGAAGTGGGCTTTTACTATAGTATTTATCCTGAAGTCGATATACTATCTTCTCAGAAAGTCAGTCAACAATACACTGACAATAATTTTACCCTTGAAGTTACAGACTTGGATGTCAGTACCGATTATTATGTGAAAGCATTTGCAGTAAATGCTGCAGGTGAAGTTTATAATGATGTGGTTTCTTTCAAAACAGCAAGTATGGCACCACTTGTGACTACTGTAGGTTATTCGAATGTCTCTACGACAAGTGCAGAGATATTAGGTAAAGTAGAGGATGATTATAAGGAACCTATAATTGAGTGTGGATTCCTTTGGGTTAAAGGAGAATCTTTACAAGTAGTTTCATCTAATAAGGTGCAGGTAGATGGAAATCTCGGGCCATTTACAGCTATGCTTAATGATATCGATCCTAATCAGATATATTCATTCTGTGCATATGCTAGAAACTCTCAAGGGACATCATATGGTGAAGTATTGTCATTCAAAACAGAAGTAGCATTGCCGGAATTAGAGAATATCGGTTATGCGGATGTCACATCATCATCGGTAACGGTTTCAGCTAAAGTTGTGTATTATGGTGGTGATGCAATTTCTAAGGTTGGTTTTCTATATGGAACTTCAAAGGATCTCGATCCATTGTCATCGAGCATAATGAGTGAATCATATTCAGATGACCTTTTCACCTTCAATATAAAAGGTCTGTCTAGGGCCAAGAAGTATTATGTTCGCCCTTATGCAATTAATTCTGCAGGAACAGCTTATGGCGATGTCTTTTCGTTTACTACACTTCCGGAACTTCCCGTAGTTGAAACAAGTGATATTGCAGATATAACAGATAAGAGTGCTGTAAGTGGAGGAGTCATTTGGGATGATGGTGGAGTAGAAATTATCTCCAAAGGTGTTGTATGGAGTAAAAGATCAAATCCTACAGTGGATCTTCAGACCAAAACTGAAGAAGGTGGTGGTAAATCTTCTTTCAGCAGTAATATACATAGCCTATTGTCAGGAGTAACGTATTATGTACGTGCATACGCGACAAACTCAAGGGGTACCTCATATGGAGAGGAAAAGCAGTTTGTCGTTTCAGGTGAGATATCTGCTACTGATATATCTTTTAAGGGAACAGCTAATTGCTACATAATCAGTTCATCAGGAGCATATTGTTTCCCTTCAGTCAGGGGAAATAGTATGGAGTATGTTGAAGATGCTTATTCTGCTGAAGTGCTATGGGAATCGTTTGGCACAAGCACTGTACCAGATGTTGGAGAACTGATAGAGTCCGTCCTATATAACAATAAAAAAATATACTTCTTTGTAAACGATGTATATAAAGAGGGAAATGCTGTAATTGCTGTCAAAGATGAATGGGGTACAGTTCTTTGGTCTTGGCATATATGGTTAACAGATCAGCCTGACGAACATTTTTATATCAATGAAGCGGGAATTATGATGGACCGCAATCTCGGTGCTACATCTCCGTTGCCCGGTGAGGTGGGAGCTTTGGGATTATTGTATCAACATCATCGAAAGGACCCGTTCCTTGGCTCTTCTTCCATACAAGAAAGTGTTGAGGCAAAATCTACGATTATATGGCCATCCTATGTAATAGCCAATAGTTATTATGGAACCGTACAATATTCAATTGAGAATCCTACTACTTTTATTTGTTGTGATCCTTGGAATATGGAAGGGTCTAAGTTTGATTGGTTGTATGGTTGGAATGAAGATGCAGAGTGGGGTAGGATAAAGACAATGTATGATCCTTGCCCGCCAGGGTGGAGGATACCTGATGGAGATTTTTGGGAGAATGCAAGTTTTGCAGATAGTACATATGATAAGGCGAATAAAGGACTATTGGTTAAGCTGTTAGATTCAGGTATAGCGTGGTATCCAACTTCAGGTAATCAAAGTGGAGAATATGGTGGATTGAGATATTCCGGTGAATTTGGATTTTATTGGTCTTTGTGGTCTACATTACCATTGTTCTTTAGTTCTACGAATGTTGCAGTGGAATATGAAAATAGTTATACATATGAAGGAAGCTCGGTCCGCTGCCAAAAAGAGTAATATCTAGGTGTCATACAGAATCACTTGCGGCAGCTGGACCTCCGACACTTTTGTGGGGTTTGTGTCGGAGGTGCCCTGAAAAAAGAGGGGACCTCCGACGGTATTGGCGGGAAAGTGTCGGAGGTCCCAGAGTGCTGTCCACGGAAAGTGCCGGAGGCACGACTATGCCATCACGCTGGCGAGCCAGTCGGCGTCGATGCGGGCGAAGCCTTCGGCGGGTTTGATCTGGGGGTTGCGGTCGAGGATGGCTTTGCAGTCCTGGTAGACGTTCCAACCTATGTTTACGCCGAGCATCTGGCCGCCGAGGGGGTACATAAAGGTGAGGAGGCGCTCGTCGTCTTCACCTTCGCTGCGGTAGAAGTGGAAGGTTGAGGCCAGGAATTCTTCCTTCTGCTCTGCTCCGACGCTTTTCTGGAGCATTTCGAGTTTGGTGACGTACTTGCACATTTCCAGAACTACGTCATCAAGTCCAGCTTCATTGATAAGGACCTTCTCCATCAGTGAGCCCATATCGTTCACGCGGCGCAGGGTGTATCCTCCCATTGCCTTTGTGTGCATTGTGATGGCCTTCATCTGGGTCTCTGAGATTTCACCGGAAGGGATGAACCACAGCATCAGCTTTGCAGCAGGGTCGTGGTAGAGGGTTTCGTATCTGGCGAGGTTTACCTGACCGCAGTGAGGACATTCCCACAGGAAGAGGGAACCGTCCTTGACTTTTGCTTTGAGTTCAGGGTTGTCTGCTATATTGATGCTTTTGTAGACTGTTACTGTGTGCTGCTGCCCGCATTTGCTGCAGGGCGCGATGGCTTGGTTGATGATTGACATATGTTTAGAATGTTACGTTAAACGTCGGTGTACATTTCCAGCGGGCTATTTCTATGCCGCTGGCTTCGGAGATGGACTGTAGGGCGGGGCCGCCGTTGTATGAGGCCGAAAGGCCGATTGAACAAGGCCAGCCGAGGGTGAGGATGCTGTTCAGGTCAAGGGCAAGTTCAGTACCTGCAGACCAGAGATTGCCTTCTCCGGTTATGGTATAGTCGAAGTAAGGAGCAACGACCAGCCTCTTGACGGCGAAGAATGATCCTCCGATGGAAACATCTCCAATGTATATAGGAACTGCATACTCGGCAGTCATTTTCGCAACAGTATTGCTTCGTATTGCTATCCAGCTGGTCAGAGAATGGTTGGATGCGAGTCCTCGTGGAAGGAAGTTGGTTGCAGACTGGCCGAACGGTGCGTCGTTGAGCTTCTTCTGCACGAGTCCGGTAAGTCTCACTCCGTGTTCCGGAAGCAGTCCGGGCACATAGCCATAGGTGTAGAAATAACCTATAGGCGAAAGATACTCGCTGCTTTCAAGGCTTGCTGCAGCACCTATTTCCGCTCCGATTCCCCATTTTGGATAGACAGCAGAGTTCGGTGTCGCAAGCGAGGTGTAACCTCTCAGGGATCCGGACAGACTGTGACGGAAGGTGTTTCTTCCGCTTGTGCTCTCACGGAACGACGGATTCATCAGTTCTTTCAGCTCTCCGTCCTCCTGCATCTGATAATGAGTCTCCATTCCCAGGATTGAAGCGGAAGTGTTGAACATATCGTTGCTGATCGAATATGTCACCTTCGGTATGAAACCTCTGTACCATCCTCCGGATGAGAGGTTGAAAGGAATATAGGCGGAGAAGATACCTTCGACGTATGGTGTCGCCAGCTCCTGTGAAGCGATTTCCATCATATAGCTGTTCTTCTCCATTTCATAAGCATTGACATTGTACTGCCTTGCTGCTCTGTCATTTACATTGACCTTAGCTTCGAGAACAGGGTAAAGTCCTGTGTAAGTGATCCTTGCGTGTCCGGAGTGACGCCATACCTCCGGGTTGTACGGATCCTTATGGGCTGAGTAACCGAACTCGCCGGTCGATGTGGAAAGTTTGTTCTGGAATATGCCTGTGGCACCGAGCGAAGCTGCCTGCCATATGTGGTCGAAGGACATATTCATAATCCTGTCAACATTCACATACACAGGTGCCCACGAGTGCAGGCCTATCATATGAGGCACCTTCCTGTACCTCTTCGGCTGGGATATATTCACAGACAGAGGCTCGCCAGCTCCCTTAGAAACTGCGTACTCCCTTTCCTGCTGTGTGACTTTCTCAGCAATCGGGTACTTGTGCAGCTGAGAGAAGTCTACTGCCCTGTCCAGCAGCGAGTCCACCGGGGAGCGGAAAATCCTCATTCCCCCAAGAGTCTGTGAGGAGTAGAGCAGATACTTTCCGTCAGAACTGTACTGGAAATCAGAAGCTCCATATCTTAGAGAAGTGCGCTGACGGACAATGCTTGAAGCAGGGTCAAACTGATACATCTCGTTGACTCCGGTCCTGTCGCTTGTGAACATCAGTTCGTCGCCATATGCCTTTAAATCTTTTATTTTCAGAGGTTTCGGATCAAGGACGGTTCCCCACTCCCCGTTGTCGCCGATACGGTATATTCCATAGCCGTTTTCAGATATGGCTGATACATATATATGGCCGCCGGCCATAGCGCTCTCCACCACCTGAAGGGTGTCGGGAGCCGCAGCGGTGCAGATGGTATGGCCATCTGCGCCGCCCATCATATCTATATATGACCTTCCGTCGATTTCATATCTGGTCGTCATCATTTTCCCTCCTTCGCTGGTCGGTGCCGGGTTGTGAAGGGGTCTGTCGCTCTTGACTTTATATTTCTTGCCGTCCTTTATGTATCTGATGATGGACTTGGTCTCGAGGTTCCATCTTTCATCCTCCAAAGTCTCGCTCCAGTAGAGGCTCCGTAGGTCTTCTGACCACTGCAGGGAGGAGGTGTAGTAAGGCAGTCTTGTAAGCATTTCTTCCTTGCCGTCGCCGCTTATGCGTACGATTGCCGGTGTCTCGACGTGGCCCTGTCTGATGGCATAGATGTCGTTTCCTGCCACTGTGGTACCTGTGTAGTCTGTGTACCATCTGTTTTCTCCAGTGACAGGCTCTGAGTAGATGTAAGGCTTTCTTGCATCTGCTGACGCACTCCAGAGCGTGTACATAGTGTCACGAATCTCCTGGAACATAGCCTCTTTCTTCTTCCCGCTGAGATCTCTGTCAAGTTTGTCGAATGTCATCAGATTCTGAGGCTTGTGGGCTGCCCTGTTGTAGCCTGTGGCCATATAGTCGGTGCAATCGTACAGGTACCTCATTCCACCTATAGTCAGATAACCCAGCGAGTAGTAGTCAGGGCCGTAGTACTTCTGCGACGGGAATCTCCATTTGATCCAGGACCTGTAGTCTCCCTGGTCGAAAGCTACCCAGTAGTAGTTCAGAAAGTCGGCTGTTCTGCCTCTTCCGGAAGGGGTGAGGGCTGTCTCGATGATGACAGCATCGCCTTCCATTCGTTCTATAGAAGGGTAGAGGAGGGACACAAGGATGTTGAACATCTGTCCGAAGAACCAGTTTCCCGGTTTAAGGTTGTCTGTCATTCCGAACTGCATCTGCGCAACGTGGCGGGATTCGTGCACGGAAAGCATTGTGGACCAAGGCATTGGCTCTGGATTGTAGGCCGATGGTATGGTGAAGAGGTCCATTCGTTTCGGAGCCCAGGCTACTGAGCCGTTGGCGGCGTTGTAGGCGTGCATAACGACAGGCATCTTGTAGCCGCTGAACAGATAGCCGGCGGTTCTGGACACGGGGATGCGGTATTTTTCAAGTTTTTCCGCATACACACGGGCCAGGGAGTCGGTGTTTTCCGGATAGATTATCTTGAAATTGTCGGTTTCAATCGAA
This sequence comes from Bacteroidales bacterium, assembly GCA_017505605.1. Classification (GTDB taxonomy): domain Bacteria; phylum Bacteroidota; class Bacteroidia; order Bacteroidales; family UBA932; genus Cryptobacteroides. The sequence continues at coordinate 63,504 of JAFVOX010000013.1, read as the reverse complement.
TACCATCGGGCTTTTCCGGGGTCGTCGCCAGTGACATAGAACTGAGCCGAGGCCAGCTGCGGCAGGATCAGAATTGCTGCGGATATGATGATTCTATATATTTTATTCATACTCAAGTTTCGCAAGTGATAAAATGTTGATTAAATGAAGGTTAGTGAGACTTGCGAAACTTTTACCCACCGCACTTCCAAAGTTTACGTTACCCTCCTCCTAAATCCTCCTCCTCGGGAGGAGGACTTACTATCGACCTAAAGGTCTCAAAAATAAGGTACTTTCGCAAATCTAATAATTTTTTATATTTTTGTCTGCACTAAATTTAGGGCAATGAAACATATAGGCTTAATCATTATAGCGGCAAGCATAATCTGTGCTTGCGGACAGAACAAGAAGGTAGAAAAGTTCGTGCCGGTTCCTTTCCCGGCAGCAACGATTCCGGGAATGATCACAGACCAGAATGAAGCGGTGGAGTACCTGTCGCTGCATTATTGGGACGGGATTACGGAGACAGAAAGAACTTATCCTTCTGACTCTCTGATAGTCAGCGGAGTACGTATGTCCGATGTGGAGCAGAAATTCGCTGACTGGACCTCTGTCCTGTCGATGGCGACACCGCAGGTGGTCGAAAAGTCGGTGGCAAGGCTTTATGACAGAGCGCTTGTGTGCGAGAGGAAGAATCCGTCATCGAATGTGTTTGAGACCTTCTGTGACCTGACATATAAATACCTATATGACCCGAATTCCCCTATGAGGAATGAGGATATATATTATCACTTCGTGAAGAGGCTTGCCTCGTACGAAGGTATATCCCAGGAAATGAGGGATAAATATGCGTACGACGCTAAGATGTGTTCGCTGAATAAGGTCGGAACGGTCGCGGCTGACTTCCGCTTTGCCGACAAGAACGGAAAGATCCGTACCCTTCATAGCATCGAGGCGCCGGTGATCCTGCTCTTCTTCAGCAACCCCGGATGTACTATGTGCTATGATATAATCCAGACGCTGAGCGGCTCCGAAGCCATATCCGAAAGGATAGCTGCCGGGCAGTTGGCCGTCCTCAACATATATATAGACGAGGACCTCGAGGGGTGGCGTTCATATATGCCTATATATCCTGAAAATTGGTACAACGGCTTCGATCCTGACCTGGTGATCCGTACCGAGAACCTCTATAACGTCAGGGCCATCCCGTCCCTATACCTCCTGGACGAGAACAAGAAGGTCCTTTTCAAGGACGTACCCGAACAGACCCTTTTCCGCGTCTTGGGACTCTAATTTCATAGGGTAATTTATAGGAATTTCAGCTTTTTTATCCTAATTTTGAAGATTGTGAACATTAGGATAAAAAGCTATGGAAATTGTAAAGGAAATCTGGGGCAAGACCTCTTGCGGTAAGGAGATCATTAAATATATCGTAAAGAATGCCAGCGGTGCTTATGTTGAATTATGTAATATAGGTGCCGCACTTATCAGTGCTGTCGTTCCCGACAAGGACGGGAATATGTCGGATGTGGTGCTCGGTTATGCTAAGCCGGAGAGCTATTTCGGTGACGGACCTTGTATGGGAAAGGTGCCGGGACGTTTTGCAAACCGTGTCTGCGAAGGCCGCTTCACTCTTGACGGAGTAGAGTACAATCTTCCTGTAAACAACGGTCCGAACCATCTTCACGGTGGTCCTGAGGGTTTCCAGAACAAGGTCTGGGAAAGCCGCGAGCACGAAGGTGGAATAGAATTCCTTTACTACAGCGAGGATGGCGAAATGGGTTATCCCGGTGCTCTCAAGACAGTTGCCCGCTATGAGTGGACAGAGGAAAACGAACTTCGTCTTACCATTACAGCTGAGGCTGATGCTCCGACTGTACTCAATCTTACAAGCCACGCTTACTTCAACCTCAACGGTGAAGGAAGCGGAACAATCTTGAACCACACCCTGAAATTCAACTGCTCAGAGTACCTTCCTACAACTCCTTCGCAGATTCCTCTCGGAGAGAGCGAGCCTGTAGCCGGCACTCCGATGGACTTCGTCAACGAGAAGCCTCTCGGACAGGACATAAAGGCGGATTTCCCTTCATTGAACTATGGAAAGGGTTACGACAGCTGCTGGGTGATCGACGGAGCAGAGGCGGGTCAGCTTCAGCTTTGCGCAGAGCTCTACTCTCCTGAAAGCGGCCGCCAGCTTACCCTCTACACAACACAGCCGGGTGTGCAGCTTTACACAGGAAACTGGCTCTCAGGCTGCCCGGAAGGCAAGAACGGCCACATCTATAACGACTATGAGGGTGTAGCAATCGAGTGTCAGAACTACCCGGATGCACCGAACAAGGCAGATTACCCTTGCTGCGTCCTCCGTCCGGGAGAGGTCTACGAACAGGCAATAATCTTTGCATTCGGCGTCAGATAGTCCGGACATATTATATCATTTATGTCACATTTGCTTCAACGGCGATTTGTCGACGTTGGTGTGTCATTTCGAGTGAGTGAAACGAACCGAGAAATCTTATTATGAAACAGTATTTAGATCTACTTCGCCATATCCGTGAAAACGGAACAATGAAATCCGACCGTACCGGTACCGGTACACAGAGCGTCTTCGGTTATCAGATGCGCTATGACCTCAGCGAGGGCTTTCCTCTCCTGACTACAAAGAAAGTGCATCTGAAGTCCATCATCTATGAACTCCTGTGGTTCATTGCCGGAGACACCAACGTGAAGTATCTTCAGGACCACGGTGTGACCATCTGGGACGAATGGGCTGACGAAAACGGTGACCTCGGACCAGTCTACGGCCACCAGTGGCGCAGCTGGCCGACTCCGGACGGACGTACGATAGACCAGCTTTCCAATGTGATCAACCAGATCAAGAACAGTCCGGACTCGCGTCGTATGATCGTTTCAGCCTGGAATGTCGCTGAGGTGGAGAAGATGGCGCTTCCTCCTTGCCATTCGCTGTTCCAGTTTTATGTAGCTGACGGCAAACTTTCGTGCCAGCTCTATCAGAGAAGTGCAGATGTGTTCCTCGGTGTTCCTTTCAACATCGCTTCATATGCGCTCCTCACAATGATGATAGCACAGGTATGTGGCCTTCAGCCGGGAGAATTCGTTCACACTACAGGTGACACACACATCTATGTAAATCATTTCGAGCAGGTTGCAACACAGCTTTCACGCGAGCCGCGCGCTCTTCCTAAAATGAAGATCAATCCGGAAGTGAAAGACATCTTCGACTTCAAATACGAGGACTTTGAGCTCGTTGATTACGATCCGTATCCAAGAATTCCGGCTCCGGTAGCAGTATAGTCTTATGAAGAAGTGTATAATAGTAGCAATTGCTGATAATAATGCCATAGGTAAGGACAATGCCCTCCTATGGCATATTTCTGAAGACCTGAAGTTCTTCAGAAGCACGACCGTGGGATGTCCGGTCATAATGGGCCGCAAAACTTATGAATCCATTGGAAGACCGCTTCCGAAGAGACTTAATATAATTGTATCCCGCAAGGGATATGATGCCCCTGAGGGTGTTGTAGTGGTAGATTCACTGGAAGAAGCTTTCGCAGTCGCTTCCGCCACCTCGACCATTCCTTCTGTATTGTCGAGCGAAGTCGAGACATATCCAGAAAAGTGCTTTGTCATCGGCGGAGGTCAGATCTACGCTCAGGCAATGCAGATTGCAGACGAGATGGTCATAACCCACGTCCACACAGTCATTGAAGATGCTGACACCTATTTCCCGGTCATTGATCCGTCCATATGGCAGGTCGCAGAGCGTTCGGAAATACATACTGACCCGGAAGCAGGCTACAATTTCGAATTTGTAACATATACAAGAAAATAGAATGCCGCCTAACCACCTGAATGACAGCTCTTTACTTAAGATGCCTGCTGTATCCTGTCGGCAGGCATAATGGATAAGTAATTGAGAGATAGGGAGTTATGGTGAATAGTTTTAGATATACTCGATATGAAAAGAGATAGTTTCGGCAGCCGGTTCGGTGCCCTTGTTACGATGGCCGGTTCGGCGGTAGGACTTGGCAACCTTTGGCGTTTTCCTTACCTGGTAGGCGAGAACGGCGGTGCGGCTTTTATTATAGTATATGTAATTCTGAGCTTCGTCATATGTCTTCCGATCTTTGTGTCGGAGTTTGTCATTGGCCGCAGAAGCCAGAAGAATGCCTATTCTGCATTCAGGGATCTTTCAGGCGGCTCTGCCTGGCGTTGGGTCGGACTGTTCACTATCATAGTCCCTCTGATTGTACTCTCGTACTATAGTGTAATCGGTGGATGGTCAGTAGAGTATCTTCTGAAATCCATTACCTTCTCTTTCACAGGAGGAGAATCTCAAAGTGCGCTGAGCACAATGTTCTCAGACTTCGTTTCTTCTGCGTGGGGACCCCTGCTTGTCCACACCGGTTTTCTCCTTGTGACGACTCTTATCGTGATGGTAGGAATCAAGGACGGAATCGAGAAGTTCAGCAAGGTGATGATGCCGATGCTCTTCTTTATCGTGATAGGCATAGCCATATATTCAATGACCCTTCCGGGAGCAAAGGCCGGTCTGGACTATCTGTTCAACCCTGATTTCTCGAAGATAAACGGTAAGGCGATTGCTGCAGCTCTCGGTCAGGCCTTCTTCTCCCTCTCGCTCGGCTTCGGTACCATAATGACATATGCCTCTTATGTGGACAAGAAGGAAAACCCTCTCTTTCAGAGTGTTGCGACAGCTTCTTCTGACCTTATGTTCGCTCTTGTGGCAGGAATGGCCATTATGCCTGCGGTCTTTGCCTTCGGTATCAGTCCTCAGACCGGTCCGGGTCTGGTTTTCGAGACTCTTCCATATGTCTTCGGACAGATGCCTGCAGGTGGATTCATCGCAATCCTTTTCTTCCTTGCCCTTCTTGTTGCAGCCGTGACTTCTTCCATTTCAATGCTGGAAGTTGGTGTGGCCTATCTTGTTGAGGAGAAGAAATTCTCCCGTATAGGTGCCGGTGCCCTCCTGTTTGCGATCTGCTGGGTGGTAGGAGCGGTATGCTCTCTTTCATTCGGACCTCTCTCCCACATCAAGATAGACGGAGGCAACATTTTCGACTTCTTCGACAACCTGTCGTCGAACATCCTGATGACCCTCGGCAGTCTCCTGACCGTCCTTTTTGTGGGATGGCGCCTCAAGAAGACCGATGTATATGACGAATTTACCAACGGCGGCACCCTCAGCACAAATGCCAGAATCTTCGGTGTCCTGTGGTTCCTGATCCGTTACATCTGCCCTCTTGCAATCATCTTGATCTTTGTGTCAGGTCTGTTGGGCTAAATAGAATGGTACTTCAATTCCCTCAACAGACTCTTTCCTCACTTCCTGGTTTTAACGCACGCACAACTTGCTTTGTGCCTACCTCAACCGGCACCCTGACTCCATAATAGCCGATCTCTTGTAAGTTCGTCTTGAAATACGCTGAAGAGCGAGTGCACTTTTATAGGTTTTTTGTACGCGGTCCCTACTTTTCGGGAGGGACCGCGTACACTTGCTTTCTGTAAGTTGTTGATTGTTAGTGAATTATAAAAACAGCGCGTACTTGGTCCCTGCTTGATTTGCCGGACAAACCTGAAGTCAAGCTTTTAACAAATGACGCAGGTGATTCTCAGTAAGTCGTTTGGTTATAGACCTTTAGTTGTTTTTGCGGTGGAAGACGATCATTCCGGCAGCGGAGGCGATCAGCAGGAGAATGAGGGCAATCGAGCTTGCGCGGGAGATATCTTCTCCAAGCTGGTATGAATCAGGCTCGAAACGCATTATGAGCTGGCCTTCGCCCTCAGGGATGATAGCGCCGCGGAGCATCCAGTCTGCGCGGAACAGTTCTACAGGATGTCCTTCTGATGTAGGCTGGTAATGGCCTCCACGTACTTCTCCATATGCTCCAGCTGGCTCGATCCAGGCTTTCCATCCTTTCGGATAGTAGATCTCGCTGAAGATTGCAGCGCGTTCTGTTTCTGTGCTGAACTCGTAGCGGAGTTCATTCGGTGCGTAGTGGGAGAGGGAGATGGAAGGAGATGTCTCGACTTCGCTCGATAGGGCAGATGGGGAGCCCGACATATTCTTCATCGCCTCCTGGGCCCAAGCGAAGTCATTGCCGATGATGGCTGTTGTGCGGAGGTCTGCGCCTTCGATGAAGGCTATTTCCTCATCAGGATTGGCTGCAGGCACGAAGTCCGACACGAACCAGGCGTTGCCGTAGGCATATGGGTTCCTTACCGGTGAGAAGTCTGAGCCGAGGATGATATATTTTCCATTCAGCATTGAAATGACCTTCAGCTCCGGAAGAGCTGCCTCTACTTCCTGTACGGTTGCAGCGTTCTCTGTGGCGTCATATACATCATATATTTCCTCTGTTATATACCTGTCGATCAGGTCCTGGTAGCGCTGGAGCTTGACAGGGCTGTAACCGCCTATGCACTTGTGGTGGTAGCTCTGGATGGCGTCGTTGAATGTGTTGACGCTGATGTCCAGCACGCGGTAGTTCGGGTCTTCATCAAGGTGGATGATCTCATCTACAAGACGTGGCTCATAATGGGCGGTGAAGTCTTTCGGAGTGACGAAATGGCTCTTGTTGAGGTACCTCTTTCCCACGCTTGCAAGGTCTATCCACACAAGGAATATGACTGCAACTGCCACAATGCTCATTCTTCCGAAGCGTACGGCTGATCCCTTAGGACCTGCCGCATCAGACTTTGGCTTTCTGAATGCCCAGATCAGGAGGACGAGCACGGCGGAGATCAGCAGCAGCGAGTGGATGGCATCTTTCTTCAGAAGTGCCTGACGGTCAGCGACAAGCGCGTCTACAAGGATGTCAGGCTGTCCTGCGTCTGCACTGCCTGTGAACGAGCCAGCAAGACCAGGGATGAGCGCGCAAAGGAGGCAGAATCCGGCTGTGATTCCGAATGCTATGTAGCCTGCCTTCATAAACTCCTTCTTCTGGTATTTCTCCTTCATAATCCTGTCCAGGACGTAGAATCCGAGCATAGGGAGAGTCACCTGGAGCACTATCAAGGCCATAGACACGGTCCTGAACTTGCTGTACATCGGTGCATAGTCGAACCAGAGTTTGGTAAACCACATAAAATGATTTCCCCAGGCCAGGAAGACAGCGATTACGGTAGCAGCCACAAGCCACCATTTCTCGCGTCCTTTGCAAAGGATGAGTCCCAGGACGAAAAGGAATATGGTAATGGCTCCCATATACATAGGGCCTGCTGTGAAAGGCTGAGGACCCCAGTACAGAGGCATATGCTTGAGTGTCTGGCGGAGATTTGGCTGTCCTGCTCTTTTCAGGAGTTTTCCTGTCTCGGAATCCATTGCAAGTTCTCCGGAAGAAGAGCCTCCGTTGAAGTTGGGAATCAGCAGGTTTGGCATCTCGCTGATACCATATGACCAGGCTGTAGCATAGTTCAGGTCGAGTCCCTTGTCGTTGTGCCCGTTTCCGCTACCTGAAAGCTCTGAGCCTCCGCGCATTGTGTACTGAGTGTACTCGTATGTAGGGATGAGCTTGTTCGCGTTGGTTGCAATGCCGACGACGCCGATGAAAAGGAGCAGCGCCGACGCCGCGAAGAAGCGGCGGATCAAGGTGCTGCGTCGTGCCTTGTCCTGGCATATATATATGAAAAGGCCGATGGCATAGGCGAATATCACTATGGCCAGGTAATATGTGATCTGCAGATGGTTGGCCTTGATCTGCATACTCAGGGCGAAGGCGAAGAGGGTCGCTCCCAGAACAGTCTGCGGCAGCCAGGCTTTACAACCCTTTTCTACGTCACCTCCCTTACTGTCATCCATCTTGTCATTCCGAGCGAAGTCGAGGGTTCTCATAGCCGCCCTATATGTGAATATGACTCCCGCCAGCACCCAAGGGAAATAGGCTATAGCCTGCATCTTGGTGTTGTGGCCGACCTGGATGATCTGCATATTGTAGGAACAGAATGCTATCGCTATGGCTCCGGCGACGGCGACAAGCTTGCTTGTGCCGATGGACAGCATAAGCAGGAAGCCTCCGATGAGGGCTATCAGAAGGTAGCTCGCAGGGCGGCGTCCTGTCAGCAGGAAGTCATAGATCGCGTCGGTCCAGTCACCCTCGAAGCTGTCGATTGTGGCTGTTGTAGGCATTCCTCCGAACATAGAGTTTGTCCACGCGGTAGGGTCCTCCGGATGAGCCTGGTTATGGGTCACCGCTTCATTTGCCATACCTTTCCACGAGGCTATGTCGCTCTGGTTCACGATCTTGCCGTCGAGTACCTGAGGCGTGAAGCCGTAGGCCAAGCCGATGAAAAGCAGGAGGATACCTGCGTATATTCCGATGTTCTTCAATACTGTTCTGTTCATATTTTTATATGCATTTATCAAACAATTCCGCCATACGGCGTGTGAGGTTGCGTCTTGTGAACTGGGAGATGTCCGCGTCGTCGACGGTCAGTGTGCCCTCGAGGTGCTTCTGCCAGCAGAAGTCGAGGTACCTTCCTATCGATGTCTTGTCGTCCCATCCGAGCACGATGCCTGTCTTTGTGGAGTTCAGGATCATCGACATTGCGCCGTCAGTCTGGCCTATGCCCAGTACCGGGCGCCAAGATGCGAGGTATTCGAAAAGCTTGCCGGGGAGAACTGCCTTGTATTCCGGCTCCTTTCTGAGCGGGAGTATCAGAAGGGAAGCCTTGCGCTGCTCCTCGATGGCTTTTGCGTGCGGCTGGTAACCCATATTTATGACATTTTCATAGAGTCCGGCTTCCTTAAGTGATGCAGTAATCTGCTCGTCAGTCTTTCCTATGAGCTTGATTTTAAGTGCTTTTCTGAAATCGTCGTCCTTGCGGCATTTTTCTGCAAGGACCTCCCACAGCACTGTCGGATTGCCGTCTGCGGCGAAGAGTCCTGTGTGGGTGATGGTGAACTCCCTGCCAGGTCCTCCGGCTGCTTCTTCGCATTTTCCTGCCGGGAAGTCGCATTCGTCGTAGCCGTTGGTGATCAGTTCCACCGGAGTCAGTGTCATTGCCTGGAATTCCTGCTGGACAAGAGGTGACACTGCTACTACAGCCGTCGCGTCATCCAGCACCTTCTTCTCCATCTTGTGATGCCATCTCTTTGTGGCCCTGGTCATAGACAAGTGCTTGAAATAGAATATCTTTGTCCAAGGATCGCGGAAGTCTGCAATCCAAGGGACACCTGTTTCAAGAGAGAGTCTGCGGCCTATCAGGTGCATAGACTGAGGGGGACCGGTGCTTACAATGAGGTCTACAGGATGCTCTTCAAGGTACTTCTTCAGGAATTTCACCGAAGGAGTTATCCACAGACAGCGGGGATCCGGACGGAAGAAGTTTCCTCGCACCCACATAGCGACCTTCTGCACGAAGGACTTGTTCTGGGCATTCACAGGGTTTACTTCCACAGCTTCCTTGCTGTGTCCTGACCTGCGGAGCAGCTTCTTGTATATCCCGTAAGGTTCCAGAATGCGCCTCCGGATAACCTCCGCCTCCGCCGGCACTTCCGCCTCCAGGGAGGCGTCCACCGCCAGCTGCTCCGGATTCTCCGGAGTGTATATCACCGGCTGCCAGCCCTCCGAAGGCAGGTACTTGGCGAACTTCACCCAACGCTGCACTCCCGAGCCGCCTGTCGGTGGCCAGTAATATGATATTATAAGCACCCTTTTCATAAACACACAAAGGTAAACAAAAACTTCAATAACCTGCTCAGGTGTTTTATGTTTGAGGGAAAATCTGTAAATTTGCCTTGATATAAAAGAATATAAAATGGCAGAAAAGAAACCGACCGAAACACCTATGATGAAGCAGTTTTTCGCCGTGAAGGCGGAACATCCGGAGGCAGTGCTTCTGTTCAGGTGCGGCGATTTTTATGAAACATATGGAGATGATGCCCTGACCGCCAGCAAGGTGCTCGGCATCGTCCTTACAAAGCGTTCCAGCGCGACTCCTGGTGCCATTCCGATGGCAGGATTCCCTTATCATTCACTCGAAACTTATCTTCCGCGACTGGTGCGCGCGGGCTACAAGGTGGCGGTGTGTGACCAGCTTGAGGATCCGAAACTCACAAAGAAGATAGTCAAGAGAGGAATCACCGAACTGGTGACTCCCGGCATAGCCTTCAGCGAACAGCTTCTGGAGCAGAAGGAGCACAACTACATTGCCGGCCTGACATTCTACAAGGATAAATGCGGTGCGGCATTCCTGGATGTTTCCACAGGAACCTTCCAGGTGGCGGAAGGTTCGCTCGACTACATAGGAACCCTCCTGGGGTCGTTCTCTCCAAAGGAACTCCTTGTTCCGAGAGGCTATGAGAAGGGTGTGAAGGAGAAGTACGGTGACCACTACTATGTCTCTACCCTCGAAGAATGGGCCTTTGTCTATGACAATGCGGTAGAAAAACTCAAGAGACAGCTTCAGGTGGACTCCCTCAAAGGTTTTGCAGTGGATTCATTCCCTCTGGCGGTGACTTCGGCAGGAGCGCTCATCATCTACCTTGAGCAGACCCAGCATACAGGACTCACCAACATATGCTCTATCTCACGAATCGACGAGAATTCGTTTGTCTGGATGGACAGGTTCACGTTCCGCAACCTGGAAATCTTTGCTTCCACAGCAGGAAAGGAGGGTACATCCCTTGTCGAGGTGATGGACAAGTGTTCTTCGCCTATGGGAGCGCGAATGCTCAGGACCTGGCTGGCTATGCCGGTGATGGATCTGGAGGAGCTTGAGAAGAGGTACTCTGTAGTCCAGCATTTTATCGACAATGGAGATGACCTGATGCGTCTGCAGACTATGATAGGCGATGTCGGAGACCTTGAGCGAATAATTTCCCGTGCGGCTGCAGGAAAGATTATGCCGCGTGAGGTGATGCAGCTGCGTCGCGGCCTCAGCCAGACCGCTCCGATAATGAGTCTGTGCGGCGGCAAGGGCGTTCAGGCGCTTGACGAACTGATCTCGAAGATGGGTGACTGCGCAGAGCTTCTGGACTACCTCGGCAGGACAATGCATCCGGAGACCGCAGCCCAGCTCGGAAAGGGCGACGTCATCGCACCGGGTGTCAACGAGGAACTCGACGAGCTCAGGAAGATAGCCCGCCACGGCAAGGACTACCTACTCGAGGTGCAGCAGCGCGAGATCGATCGCACAGGCATATCGTCCCTGAAGATCGGATTCAACAACGTCTTCGGCTACTACCTCGAAGTGCGCAACGCCCACAAGGACAGCGTGCCTCAGGAGTGGATAAGGAAGCAGACCCTGGTCAATGCGGAAAGATATATAACCGAAGAACTCAAGGAATACGAACAGAAGATCCTCGGTGCCGAAGAGCGTATATATGCCCTTGAGGTCCAGATATATAACGAACTGGTGGCAAAGATCCAGGCGAATATATCCATAATACAGAAGAACTGCCGTCTCATCGCGAGACTCGACGTTCTCAGCGGCTTCGCCGACCTCGCGGTGACAAACAAGTACTGCCGTCCGGAGATGAACGACAGCAAGATCATCGACATCCGTCAGGGACGTCATCCTGTCATCGAGACAATGATGCCGGTGGGCGAGGAGTTCATCGCAAACGATGTCCTCCTGGACAATTCAGGTCAGCAGGTAATCATCCTCACCGGACCGAATATGGCCGGTAAGTCAGCCCTTCTTCGTCAGACTGCACTTATAGTGCTTATGGCTCAGGTCGGTTGCTATGTGCCTGCAGATAAAGCGGTTATAGGCTATTGTGACAAGATATTCACACGTGTGGGAGCGTCCGATAACATATCAAGAGGCGAATCTACCTTTATGGTGGAGATGCTAGAGACTTCGATGATCCTGCACAATCTTTCGTCGCGTTCGCTGGTGCTTCTGGACGAGATCGGCCGAGGCACGTCGACATATGACGGAATGTCCATCGCACGTGCGATAGTCGAATATATCCACGAATATGGCGACGGCGCAAAGACCCTCTTCGCGACGCACTACCACGAATTGAACGACCTTGAGGAAATATATCCGCGAGTGAAGAACTATCATATCGCCGTGAAGGAGGTGGGCAAGAATGTCATATTCCTCCGCAAGATGGTCGAGGGAGGCGTTCAGCGAAGCTTCGGTCTTCACGTTGCGAGGATGGCGGGAATGCCTAAGCAGGTGCTTGAATCGGCTGAAAGGACTCTGGCGGCGCTGGAGAAGGGAGTTGGGATCTCTGCTGTCATCCCGAGCGAAGCCGAGGGATCTCTCAAAAAGAAAAACATAGTCAAACCACACAACATAAAGGAAGGCCGTGTCGAAAGCGACGGCTCCCTCCAGCTTTCGTTCTTCCAGCTCGAAGACCCTCTTCTGTCTTCGCTCAAGGAGGAACTTGACAACGCAGACCTTAACAATATGACCCCTCTCCAGGCCTTTGACCTGCTGAGGAGTATGAAGGAACAACTTGGATTATAACACTATAACACATTGAATATGAAACGTTTTGCTTTAATGCTCTCAGCATTGCTTCTTGCAGTGGGACTTTCTGCTGCACCAAAGACCTATGAACTCGCATCTCCCGATGGAGGACTCCGTCTTTCCATCAGTGCAGGTGACGGAATTTCTTACACCCTGACTTCAGGGGAGGATGTCCTTCTGGAGAATTCTACTATCTGTATGTTCACCACTGACGGACAGGTCTTCGGTGGAGTGCAGCCTGTGTCAAAGGCAGTCAGAAAGACTGACGCAGAGTACAATGAGATCACACTCAAGTTCAAGAAGTTCTCTGTAGTCTTCCGTGCTTATGACGAAGGAATGGCTTACCGTTTCATCTCAAACCTCAAGACTCCTTTCAAGGTCGAGCAGGAGATGGCAAGATTTGCCTTCCCTCAGGACTGGAATATGTGGGCGGCTTATGTGACTCAGCACACAGAGACTTTGGAAAGCCAGTTCTACAACTCATTCGAGAACCGTTACTTCTACACTCCTGTCAGTGAGTGGAACAAGGACCGTCTGGCCTTCCTTCCTCTTATGGTGGACGGCCCCTCTGGCAAGAAGATCCTCATTACAGAGGCTGACCTTATGAACTATCCGGGAATGTACCTCTACAACTATGATGCAGGTCAGGTCCTCAGCGGAAGATTCGCACCATATCCTGCAGAAGTGAAGCAGGGAGGTCACAACAACCTTCAGATGGAAGTACAGTCAAGAGAGGGATATATCGCTAAGTGCGAAGGTGTTACCACTTTCCCTTGGAGAGTGGTCGCTGTGTCTGAGAATGATGTGGATATGGTTACAAACAACCTGGTGTACAAGCTTGCAACACCTGCAGATCCTGCAACAGACTGGAGCTGGGTGAAGCCGGGCAAGGTCGCTTGGGACTGGTGGAATGACTGGAACATCCGCGGAGTGGACTTCAAGTCAGGCATCAACAATGACACTTACAAGTACTACATCGATTTCGCTTCGAAGAATGGCATCGAGTATGTCATCCTTGATGAGGGATGGTCTGTGAACGGTGCTGCCGACCTCTTCCAGGTAGTGCCTGAGATAGACCTTGAAATGCTTGTGAAATATGCAACAGAACGCAATGTGGGCCTGATTCTCTGGGCTGGTTACTGGGCATTTGACCGTGATATGGAGAAGGTCTGCGAGCACTATTCTAAAATGGGAATCAAGGGATTCAAGATCGACTTTATGGACCGCGATGACCAGTATATGGTAGATTTCCATCGCCGTGCTGCAGCAACGACTGCAAAGTACAGAATGATGGCGGACTTCCACGGAACCTACAAGCCAACAGGTCTTCACAGGACTTATCCTAATGTAGTGAACTATGAGGGTGTCCACGGTCTGGAGCAGATGAAGTGGAGCGATGTGACAGTCGATCAGGTTACTTATGACGTGACTGTTCCTTACATCAGAATGGTGGCAGGTCCTATGGACTACACCCAGGGAGCTATGAGAAACGCCTCAAGAGGAAATTACCGTCCGGTGAACTCAGAGCCTATGAGCCAGGGAACACGCTGCCGTCAGCTTGCGGAGTATGTGGTGTTCTACTCACCTCTCAATATGCTTTGTGACTCTCCGTCAAATTATATGAAGGAGAAGGAGTGCACAGAATTCATCGCTGCTGTTCCTGAAGTATGGGACGAGTCACGCGGCCTCGCCGGCAAGGTGGGTGAATATATCGCCATTGCCCGCCGCAGCGGTTCTTACTGGTACGTCGGTGCTATGACAGACTGGTCTGCACGTGAGATGACCCTTGACCTGAGCTTCCTTCCAGAGGGTTCTTATCAGGTAGAACTCCACAGGGACGGTGCCAACGCCGACCGTGCTGCAAGCGACTACAGGAAGGAAATCGTTGACCTTCCTTCTGACAGGAAAATCAACATCAAGATGGCTCCAGGCGGTGGCTGGGTTGCAAAGATTTCATTGAAATAATCCTATGAAGAGACTTTTATTCATCGCATCCGTCATCTTTCTGATGGCGGGTTGCGGTGCTCCGAAGACTGAAGCGGAGAAATTCGCTGATGATCTTCTTGCAAAGATGACCCTCAGGGAAAAACTTGGCCAGATGAGCCAGTTCCGACCAAGGTCGGGAGTGGTCACAGGACCGGAAGGATTTACCTACGACCTTGAGGAGATGATCAAGGCCGGCGAGGTCGGTTCTATCCTGAGCCTCAGAGAATTGGAATATTTCGAAATATATCAGCGTCTGGCTGTTGACAGCTCGCGTCTTGGTATTCCTATCCTTTTCGCGCACGACATCATCCACGGATGTAAGGTCATATTCCCTATAAACCTCGGTTCTTCGTGTACCTGGGACGTTGAGGCTACAAGGCAGTCTGCCCGCGTGGCTGCTGTCGAGGCTTCGGCGATGGGACTTGCGTGGACCTTCTCTCCTATGTGTGACATTTCTGCAGACCCTCGTTGGGGCAGGGTGTCGGAGGGTTCCGGTGAAGACCCTTATCTTGCAGCCAAGCTTTCTGCCGCAATGGTCGAAGGTTATCAGGGTGAGGACCTTTCCGACAGTACTACTATCCTTGCCTGCGTGAAGCATTTTGCCGCTTACGGTGCGCCCGAGGCCGGAAGGGAGTACAACACAGTCGATATGTCAGAGAGAATTTTCCGTGACCGCTATCTCCCGGTGTATCAGGCAGCCTTGGAAGCTGGTGCAGCGACCGTAATGTCGTCTTTCAACGACTACGACGGCATCCCTGCTTCAGGAAACAAGTGGCTCCTCAAGACTGTCCTTCGCGATGAGCTCGGTTTCGACGGTTTCGTGGTTTCGGATTATGACGCTGTGCACGAGATGGTAAATCACGGAGTTGCAGCCGATGGAACTGATGCGGCGAGACTGGCCTTGGAGGCATATCTGGATATGGAAATGACCTCGGGAGACTACATCAACCACGGTGAGGAACTCGTGCGTGACGGAATAATATCCGAGAAACATATCGATGAACTTTGTCGTAACATATTGATAGCCAAATACGAACTTGGTCTCTTCGAGGATCCGTTCAGGTACGGAGGTGCAGAGAGGTTTGCGCGTGAGACCTATAAGCCTGAATCCATAGCCCTTGCCCGCAAGATAGCCCGTGAATCTATGGTGCTTCTCAAGAATGAGAGTTCAGTCCTTCCGCTCAAAGAGGGACAGAAGATCGCTATGATCGGTCCGTTCATCTCTGACGCCAGGGCTATGAATGGCACTTGGGACGGTTTTTCAGAGGCCGGCAGGACTGTGACCATTGAACAAGGTATGAAGGCGCGTTTCCCTGAGGGTTCGTTGACATTTACCAGAGGTTGCGATGCCTATAATCACATATCCGGAGGAGTTGCTGCTGCAGTCAGTGCTGCACGTGCCGCTGATGTGGCTGTGCTCACGCTCGGTCTGCCGGGAAATCACAGCGGTGAGACATCTTCGATGACTTCTGTAGAGCTTCCGCAGGCTCAGAAAGAGCTTCTTGCCGCAGTCAAGGCTACAGGTAAGCCGGTGGTAGTCCTGCTTGTTACAGGCCGTCCTATGGCCTTGGAGTCGGTTGATGAGCTGATGGATGCACTTCTGGTGGTGTGGCATCCGGGAACTGCCGGCGGTGATGCCTTGGCGGATCTTCTCAGCGGTGATTATTCTCCGTCAGGTCATCTCACAATGTCCTTCCCTCGTTGCGACGGCCAGATTCCTGTCAGGTACAATCACAAGAGTACCGGTCGTCCGATCAATAAGGAAATCGACTACACGCAGAGCCACAAGGCCAAGAAGAATTATCTTACCAGCTACCTGTTTACACCGAACACCCCTTTCTATCCGTTCGGCTATGGTCTGAGCTACACAGAATTCTCGTTCAGCGACCTTCAGGTTCTCAATCCGGAGGTGACTTTGGGAGAGGATGTTGCCATCAAGGTGCGCGTGAGCAACGTCGGCGATGTCGAAGGAACAACAGTAGCCCAGCTGTATATGAGGGATATGGTGGCGTCAACGACAAGGCCGGTACGCGAACTCAAGGGCTTTGAAAGGGTGACCCTTAAACCAGGGGAATCGACCGAGGTCGAATTCGTTCTGACAGCAGGGGATATGGCTTTCTGCAGGGAGGATATGAAGTTCGCCCAAGAGCCGGGAGAGTTCGGAATCTGGGTGGGTGAAAGCTGCGAAGCTGAACTTAGTGGAAGTTTCGTAGTAAAAGAGTGATAATTAATTAAAAATCATTACCTTTATCGGCTGAAATCTGAAAATTTTAATAAATAACACTTAAAATATTGACAATTATGGAATTACCTTTTGCAGAATCGTACAAGATCAAGATGGTAGAGCCTCTTCGCAAGAGTACCCGCGAGGAGCGCGAACAGTGGATCAAAGAGGCTGACTACAACCTCTTCCAGCTTAAGTCAGATCAGGTATATATCGACTGTCTCACAGACTCAGGTACAGGCGCGATGAGCGACCGTCAGTGGGCTGCTATGATGATGGGTGACGAGAGCTATGCAGGTTCTTCATCTTTCTTCCAGCTAAAGGAGACTATCACAAAGATTACAGGTTTTGAGTATGTAATCCCTACTCATCAGGGTCGTGCTGCTGAGAACGTGCTCTTCAGTCACCTCGTTACTGCAGGTGCAATCGTTCCAGGTAACTCACACTTCGACACAACAAAGGGTCACATCGAGAGCCGCAAGGCATTCGCAGTTGACTGTACAGTAGATGAAGCAAAGGACACTCAGCTTGAGGTTCCTTTCAAGGGTAACGTAGACCCTAAGAAGCTTGAGAAGGTACTCGCAGAGAGCGCTGACCTCGTTCCTTTCATCATCGTTACAGTTACAAACAACACTGCAGGTGGACAGCCTGTATCAATGCAGAACCTTCGTGAGGTACGTGCAATCGCTGACAAGTACGGCAAGCGCGTGATCTTCGACTCTGCACGTTTCGTTGAGAACGCTTACTTCATCCGCACTCGTGAGGAAGGTTATGCAGACAAGACAATCAAGGAGATCTGCAAGGAGATGTTCTCACTTGCTGACGGTATGACAATGTCATCAAAGAAGGACGGTCTCGTGAATATGGGTGGTTTCATCGCTACACGTCACGAGGACTGGTACGAGGGTGCAAAGAGATTCTGTATCCCATTCGAGGGCTTCCTTACTTACGGTGGTATGAACGGTCGTGATATGGCTGCTCTTGCAGTAGGTCTTGACGAGAACACTGAGCTCGAGACTATCGAGACTCGTATCAAGCAGGTTCAGTACCTCGCAGCCAAGCTCGACGAGTACGGAATTCCTTACCAGCGTCCTGTAGGTGGTCACGCTCTCTTCGTTGACGCTGACCGCGTTCTTGACCAGATCCCTAAGGAAGAGTTCCCTGCACAGACACTCGCCATCGAGCTCTACATCGAGGCTGGTGTACGTGGTTGCGAGATCGGATATATCCTCGCTGACCGCGATCCTGTGACTCGTGAGAACCGTTTCGGCGGCCTCGACCTTCTCCGTCTCTGCATCGCACGTCGCGTCTACACAAACAACCATATGGACGTGATCGCAGCTGCTCTCAAGAACGTTTACGACCGTCGTCACGAGATCACACGCGGTGTGAAGATCGTATGGGAGACAGAGCTTATGAGACACTTCACAGTGAAGCTTGAAAGACTCTAACCTTAATACATATTCATATAAAAACAGAGGCTTTGATAAGTCTCTGTTTTTATTTATATTTGCTTGTCTGTCAAATAGAACGCATAACTATAACCACAACTGATAACCCAAACTTATGAATTTCGTACAGCAAATCGGCGAGACGTTGAGGTCCATCGATCTCGGCAGCGCCATCGGTGCGTCAGGATTCAAGACGGTCGACCTGGTCATCCTTGTTGTCTATCTTGTTGTCCTTGTGGCCCTTGGACTCTTTTTGGGCCGCACAAAGAAAGGTGAACAGAAAAGTGCGAACGACTACTTCCTTGCAGGTAACACCCTTACCTGGTGGGCCGTCGGTGCTTCTCTGATTGCGGCAAACATCTCAGCAGAGCAGTTCATCGGAATGTCCGGAACAGGATTCCGCGACGGTATCGCAACTGCGGCGTATGAGATTATGGCTGCCGTGACCCTTATCGTCATAGGCAAGTTCCTCCTTCCTGTGATGCTCAAGCAGAAGATATTCACTATTCCTCAGTTTCTCAGGGAAAGGTACAATGACGGCGTAGGCCTTGCCTTTTCTGTACTGTGGCTCTTCCTTTATATATTCGTAAACCTTACTTCCGTTGCCTGGCTTGGCGCCCTTGCCATCGAGCAGATCCTCGGCCTTCAGGGAGTGTACATCGCTTTGGGAGAGACGATGATTTCGATGAGGATGGTGATTATCGTGGTGCTCTTCATCGTAGCTGGTATATATTCGATTTATGGAGGTCTTGCTTCTGTGGCCTGGACTGACGTTATGCAGGTCTTTTTCCTTGTCGGCGGCGGTCTTGTAACAGCCTGGTTCGCCCTCAAGGCTGCCGGAGACGGTGCTGCTATGGAAGGTCTCAGGAATGTATACACAACCCTCACTACGGGTGAATATGCCAGGGACACCCACTTCCATCTTGTCATCCAGCAGTCGCACAATCCGAGCGCTTTTGCAAATGTGCCTGGTATCGTGGCTGTTGTGGGTGCTGTATGGCTTACAAACCTCGGTTACTGGGGCTTCAACCAGTACATCATCCAGAAGGGTCTTGCAGCCAAGAGTGTGGATGAGGCTCAGAAGGGTCTTGTCTTCGCCGGCTTCCTCAAGCTCCTGATTCCTTTCATCGTGGTGCTTCCGGGCGTGTGCGCTTACTATATGACTCAGCACGCTGACCAGTTTGCGATGCTCCAGGGTTCCATCAATGTCGCTGACGACGCCTATCCTTGGCTCATCCGCAACTTCGCTCCGCCGGTTGTCAAGGGCCTTTCATTCGCCGCCCTCACAGCCGCGATCATTTCGTCGCTGGCGTCGATGTTCAACTCGACTTCGACCCTCTTTACGATGGATATATATAAGAAATATATCAACCCTCAGGCGGAAGACAGGAAACTCGTGAATGTAGGTCGTCTCACTTCGCTTGCTGCTCTGGTGATCGCTGCTGTTGCTGTGAAGCCTCTCCTCGGAGGCCTCGACCAGGCTTTCCAGTACATCCAGGAGTATTCGGGCTTCATCTATCCGGGAATCATCGTGGTCTTCGGCCTCGGCCTTCTGTGGAAGCGTGCCTCTACAAAGGCAGCGATCTGGACAGCCATCGCTACCATCCCTCTGGGAATCCTCTTCAAGATCTGCCTTGGCGATGTCGCTTTCCAGCTCAGAGCGGGTTATATCTTTATGATACTCGTCACTATGTTCGTGCTGATCTCTTACCTTGACAAGAAATTCATCTCTTGCGAACTTCCTGAGCAGAAGGACAAGGACACTATGATCAAGTGGGCAAAGATAATCGGAGGCACAGGTCTGTTCTTCATCGCTATGGCGGCAGTCGTGACCATCTGGGGCGCTTTCCTTCCTGAGACTGCAACTCCTGAGAACAATTTCATCGCCTATCTCAATGACATAGGTTTCCAGGCATTCTTCTTCTTCGGTGTCCTTGTGGGCTGCAATGCTGTGTGGCTCTGGTCAGACGCCAATGACAAGAAGATGGATCCTAAGGGTCTTGTTCTTGACCTGAAACTCTTCAACACAAGCAAGGCTTATGCTTGGGGAGCTCTCGCGATAGGCGTCATCACTCTTATCCTCTATATAACTCTTTGGTAAACACTATGTTGGAAGAACTTAAAGCAAAGGTCTGCAAGGCCAATCTGGATCTTGTGGGACACGGACTTGTCATCTTTACCTGGGGCAATGTGTCGGCGATTGACCGTGAGACAGGGCTGGTGGTGATAAAGCCGAGCGGCGTTTCGTATGACAATATGAAGCCATCCGATATGGTGGTAGTCGACCTTGACGGAAATATTGTAGAGGGAGACCTGAACCCTTCGTCTGACACTCAGACTCATCTTGCCCTGTATCGTGCGTGGCCGGAAATAGGAGGAGTCGTGCACACTCATTCGACTTATGCGACCGCGTGGGCACAGGCTGGTCTTGACATACCTAACATAGGTACCACACATTCCGATTACTTCCATAAGGCCATTCCTTGCACTGGGGATATGACAGAGGAAGAGGTCAAGGGTGCATATGAACTTGAGACCGGCAATGTGATCGTAAGACGCTTCGAGGGGATGGATCCTTCCCACACTCCGGGTGTTCTCGTAAAGAATCACGGTCCTTTCTCCTGGGGTAAGGATGCTTCCGACGCGGTTCATAATGCCGTAGTGATGGAGCAGGTCGCTAAGATGGCATATATCTCCTTCGGCGTCAATCCCGGATTGTCTATGAATGAACATCTCATAGAGAAGCATTTCAGCCGCAAGCACGGGCCGGATGCGTATTACGGACAGAAAAAGAAATAACACTTAAACTTACTTTATATTATGATCAAGGCATTTGAAAATTACGAAATATGGTTCGTCACAGGAGCGCAGCTTCTCTATGGCGGCGATGCAGTGGTGCAGGTGGACGGCCACTCTTCAGCAATGGTTGAGGGAATGAACGCTTCCGGCATTCTTCCTGTCAAGGTTGTCTATAAAGGTACAGCCAACTCTTCCAATGAGGTGGCGGACATAATGAGTGCGGCTGAGGCAGACAAGAAATGCGTCGGTGTGATCACCTGGATGCACACTTTCTCTCCTGCAAAGATGTGGATCCACGGAATGCAGAAGCTCCGCAAGCCTCTCCTCCATTTCCACACCCAGTACAACGAGGAGATTCCTTGGGAGACTATGGATATGGACTTTATGAACCTCAACCAGAGTGCCCACGGAGACCGTGAGTTCGGTCACATCCTTGCACGTATGCGCAAGAACCACAAGACGGTGGTGGGCTACTGGAAGGATCCTAAGACCTTGGAGCACATAGCAGTGTGGCAGAGGGTTGCAGCTGCGTGGGCTGACTCTCAGGATATGAGGATAATCCGTTTCGGAGACCAGATGAACAACGTGGCTGTAACCGACGGAGATAAGGTCGAGGCTGAGATGCGCTTCGGCTATCACGTGGACTATATGCCTTTCAGCGAGGTTATGACCTATTTCGACAAGGTCGAGGATAAGGATGTCGATGACCTCGTGGCTGTGTATTTTTCTGAATATGACCACGCTCCGGAGCTCGAGGACAAGGCGTCTGAAGGCTATAGGAAAGTGTGGAACTCTGCAAAGGCCGAGCTTACCCTCCGAGCTGTCCTTAAAGACAAGAACGCAAAGGCTTTCACTACCAACTTCGATGATCTGGGCGATGTGAATGTCAATGAGACAGGACGCGGCTTCGACCAGATTCCTGGTCTTGCTTCTCAGAGACTTATGGTCGAGGGATATGGCTTTGGAGCTGAGGGTGACTGGAAGTCGGCAGCGCTTTGCCGTACAGTGTGGTTTATGAGCCAGGGACTTCCTAAGGGATGTTCGTTCCTTGAGGACTACACCCTCCATTTTGACGGAGAACAGTCGGCTATCCTTCAGGCGCATATGCTTGAAATCTGCCCTCTCATTGCAGATGCAAGGCCTAAGCTTGAGGTCCATCATCTGGGAATCGGAGTGCGCAAGGAGCAGACTGCACGTCTGGTGTTCACCAGCAAGACAGGCGATGGAGTCGCAGCTACAGTTGTAGATATGGGAGGCCGTTTCCGCCTTATCGTCAATGAGGTGAGATGCATAGAGTCAAAGCCTCTTCCAAAGCTTCCTGTGGCTTCCGCTCTGTGGATCCCTAAGCCTAATTTTGAGATCGGTGCAGGCGCGTGGATAATGGCCGGTGGTACTCACCATTCGTGCTTCTCTTACGACCTTACACCGGAGTATTGGGAGGATTATGCGGAAATCGCAGACATCGAGATGCTCCTTATCAACGATGAGACTACCATCCCGAACTTCAAGAGGGATCTCAGGATCAACGAGATATATTATATGTTGAATAAAGCCCTCAAATAGTTATGGATCCGAATAAATATGTGATAGGTCTTGACTATGGAACCGACTCGGCCAGGGCACTCGTGGTCGAGGTGGCTACCGGCAGGACCGTGGCGACTTCAGTGAAGTACTATCCGCGCTGGAAGAAGGGACTTTACTGCACTCCGCTTGAAAACAAATGGCGTCAGCATCCTCTTGACTATATCGAGGTGCTGGAAGATAGCGTCAAGGAGGCTCTTTCGCTCTGTCCTGCAGGAACTGCCGGGAACGTCATAGGTATATCATTCGACACTACCGGCTCGACTCCGGCCTTTGTGGATGAGACAGGTGCTCCTCTTGCTCTGAAGCCTGAGTTTGCAGAAAACCCTAATGCGATGTTCGTCCTCTGGAAGGACCACACTGCAGTCAAGGAGGCTGCGGAGATCAACGAAGCCTGCCATAAGGAAGGCGCCGTTGATTACACAGCCTACGAAGGAGGCATATATTCTTCAGAATGGTGGTGGGCAAAGATCCTGCACGTTCTTCGTGAGGATGAGGCTGTGCGCAAGGCTGCATATTCAGTGGTGGAGCACTGTGACTGGATGCCTGCACTCATTACTGGAGTCAAATCTTCTAAGGACATTGTTCGTGGAAGATGTTCGGCAGGACACAAGATGATGTGGCACGAGAAATGGGGCGGACTTCCTCCTCAGGAGTTCCTTTCAAGCCTTGATCCTCTTCTTGACGGCTACCGCGACAGACTCTTTACACAGACTCATACAGCAGACAAGGCTGTTGGCAAGCTTTCACAGGAATGGGCTGACAGACTTGGACTTACAACAGATGTTGTTGTGGGAGTCGGAGCGTTTGACTGCCATATGGGTGCAATCGGAGCAAACATCAGCGAACATACATTCGTGAGAATCATCGGCACCTCTACTTGCGACATTATGGTTGCTTCGAAGGAGGAGATCGGTGACAAGCTCATCAAGGGAATATGCGGACAGGTCGATGGCTCAGTCATTCCTGGTATGATAGGTCTTGAAGCAGGTCAGTCTGCCTTCGGTGATGTATATGCCTGGTTCCGTCGCGTGCTTGAATGGCCGCTCAGGAATGTTTCCGGTCTTGAAGGAGAGGCTCTTGAGAAGGCTTGTGATGCTATCATTCCGGGTTTGACCAGGGAGGCGGAGGCGATGAGGCCAGGCGAGAGCGCAGTTCTTGCGCTCGACTGGATGAATGGCCGCCGTACGCCTGATGCAAACCAGCTTCTGCAGGGTGCGATCTCGGGACTGTCTCTGGGAACATCTGCTCCTATGATATTCAGAGCACTTGTGGAAGCTACCGCATACGGTTCGAAGGCCATTGTGGAGAGGTTCCGTCGTGAGGGTGTGAGGATAGACAGCATCATAGGCATTGGAGGTATAGCTCTCAAGTCTCCTTTTGTAATGCAGACCCTCAGCGACGTCCTCAATATGCCTATCAAGGTCTGCAACACAGACCAGGCCTGCGCACTTGGTGCAGCGATGTGTGCGGCCACAGCAGCCGGAGCCTATCCGTCTGTCGAGGCGGCAAGAGATGCAATGAACTCAGGCTTCGCACACGAATACCAGCCGATAGCAGAGAATGTAGCCATATATGAAGAACTCTATAAGGACTATGTCGCTTTCGGTGAATATGTGGAATCTCATATATAAATGAAACCCTTATGAAAAGAATATTTAAGACAATGGCAGCTGCCGTTCTTGCGGCCTTCGCCATATCTTGTGCCAGTGAATCTTCATTGACCCTTTCGGGCCTTGATCCTCAGAACTTTGTCGCAGAAAAGGACGGTAAGGCGACAGCGCTCTACACACTTAAGAATGCAGCCGGAATGGAGGTCTGCGTGACCAACTTCGGTGGCCGACTCGTCTCTGTGATGGCTCCCGACAAGGACGGAAATATGGTGGATGTCATCCTCGGATTTGACAACATCAACGACTATATGACCAAGCCGAGCGACTTCGGTGCTTCAATCGGACGTTATGCCAACCGTATAGCCGGAGGTAAGTTCGAACTTGACGGACAGACCGTCACTCTGAATCAGAATGACGGCCCGAACTGTCTCCACGGCGGTGCCGAGGGCTGGCAGTATCAGATCTATGAAGCAGAACAGCTTGATCCTCAGACCCTCAAGCTCACTCTTACTGATCCGGACGGACATATGGGTTTCCCTGGCAATGTGACAGCGACTGTGACATATAGACTTACAGATGACAATGCAGTCGATATCCTGTTCAGCGGCACAACAGACGCACCTACAGTGCTCAGTATGACAAACCACGCCTACTTCAACCTCTCAGGAGATCACGCTCTTGAGGGAACAGACCAGGTGCTTTATGTCAATGCGGACTGTTTCACGCCGGCTGACGCTCTTCTCATTCCGACCGGAGAATTTGTTCCGGTTGAGGGAACGCCTATGGATTTCCGCACTCCTAAGGCAGTGGCCCAGGACATTGAGGCTGATTACGAGCAGCTCCGTCTCGGCAACGGCTACGACCACAACTGGGTGCTCAACACTGCAGGTGACGACACCAAGGTGGCATTCTCACTCTACTCTTCTGTGACAGGCATTCTTTTGGAGGGCTACACCGACCAGCCTGGCGTGCAGGTCTACTCAGGCAACTTCCTGACAGGAAAGGTAGCAGGAAAACATAACGTCCTCTACCCACGCAGAGCCTCGATCTGCCTCGAAACCCAGCTCTTCCCGGACTCACCGAACAAGCCTGAATGGCCGTCAGCAACCCTCCGCCCGGGAGAAACCTACACCCACCACTGTGTCTATAAGTTCAGTGTAAAGTAACACGCTGACAGTCAATGTAATATACTGAATCACCTGCGCCATCTGGAGCAGGTGATTTTTTGTAAGTCGCTGTAATATATAGGTTTATATATATGTTAAATTGAACATATGTGTAAATACTTGATGATTTAGATAAGTATAGATATAGAGATATGCCTATATTTGTACTATAACACTAAACCACATTATTATGAAAAGATTTATAACACTTCTGGCTGCTGCCTTTATGGTGCTTGCAGTCAACGCACAGGAACTTGCGAACTTCCGCCGTGTTTCTGTTGTATCCCCTGAGGTAAAGAATGACACCGTTACTTTCCGTCTCAGAGCAGAGTATGCGACTGACGTGAAACTTTACGGTTCCTGGATGCCAAGCTATTTTGATACAGCTCAGCTCAGAAGAGGTGAGAACTATATTTGGGAAGTAAGCATTCCGGCTCCGACACCGGAGATCTACACCTATCATTTCATCGTAGACGGAGTTGCTATGAGCGACCCTAGCAATGTCCTTATGCAGCGCGACGGAACGCGCTATCTCAGTATGCTCCTTGTTGACGGAGAGCGTTCTGAGAACTATAAGGAGGCTAACAAGAGAGGTTCTGTTTCGCACGTGTGGTATGACAGCGAACTCCTCGGCCTCAACAGAAGAATGACTGTGTACACTCCTTACGGCTACGAGACTTCCAAGAAGACCAAGTATCCTGTTCTTTATCTCCTTCACGGTGGTGGCGGTGACGAGGAAGCCTGGACTTCAATGGGCCGCACAGCTCAGATCCTTGACAACCTTATCGAGAAGGGTCTTGCAGAGCCTATGATCGTGGTTATGCCAAACGGCAACCCTGGCCAGCAGGCAGCTGTAACTCTCAACCTCCCTACAAGCGACATCAACTATCGCGATCCTGCTTTTGCAAACGCATACGTAAAGAGCCTCGTTACTGAGATCATTCCTTTCGTAGAGAAGAACTACCGCGCTATTCCTAAGAAGTCAGCACGTGCTATCGCAGGTCTTTCTATGGGTGGTGGTCACACTACAGCTGCTACAATGCTCTTCCCAGGCGTATTCGACTACATCTGCCCTATGAGCTGCGGTATGCGTGACGGCGAAGGAGTTGACGCTCAGATGCAGGCTATCAAGAAGGCTGGCTACAAACTCTACTGGATCGGCTGCGGTACTGACGACTTCGCTTGGCCAGGCACAGAGACTATGGTCGAGATCCTCAAGAGAAACGATATGGAGCACACACTCTTCGCAAGCGACGGAGGTCACGTGTGGTACAACTGGAGATATTACCTCAATACATTCGCACAGCTCCTCTTCAAGTAATTGAGCACTAGCGCTTTATCTAAAATGCCTGCTGTCACGCGACGGCAGGCATTTTGCGTAAGAGACTGATTTGTAGTTGCTTATGTTTTGCTGCGTGTTGACGGATTTATATAATTATTTATTAAGTTTGTGTGTGAAATAATATTTGACTGATATGAAAAGATTTTTCTCGCTGTTTACCCTCCTTTTCGTGTCTTTCTGCCTGATGGCAGGAGAAAGGGAAACCATATGGCCGAAGGGCAAGATGCCACATCGCCAGGATCATCAGATTGCGGCTATGACGGATGAGTTGGAAAGTCCCGGTTTCAAGGCAGACAAGCATAGGGTGGCATATATAGAATGGTATGATGCTCCGGCTGAGGATAAACGTAACGGCGGATGTATGATCCTCATATCAGGAGGGAGCTATGAGTGCTGCTGCGATGTAGGGCTTATCAAGCAATGGAACGAAAGGTTTACAGAACTTGGATTCCAATGTGTGAACTTTGTGTACAGAACACCCAGACCTGTAGGTCTTCCAATCTATCAGACAGCTTGGGAAGACGGTCAGCGTGCGGTCAGGATGATAAGGAATCAGGCTGAGAAGAGAGGCTTCGATCCTGAGAAGATAGGTGTCATCTCGATGTCTGCCGGTTCGCATTTGGGTCTTCTTCTGGCCACAAGTTCGCAGACCCAGACATATGAGAGGGTGGACAAGGTTGATGATATCCCTTGCCATATAAACTGGGCTATAATCAATGCTCCAGCCTATGGTACCATTGACGCTGAAAGCGGTATTCCTGCTTCAAGACAGGGGTATGGAATAGATGTTACCCTCAGCGATGTATTCAAGTTTGATGAGAAGACCTGTCCGATGAGCCTGCATCACGGAGGAACTGATGTATATGCCCCGCAGACTTCGACTCTTGTATATAGGCAACTTCGCAGTATGGGCGTTCCGGCAGAACTCCATCTGTACTCTGACAAGGGCCACGGTGCGTTCGGACTTGAAAGGGGAGTGGAATTTATGCGTCAGATGGGATATATGGGACCGCTTCCTAAGGATGAGAGTCTGATGGAAAGATATGCCTCTGATGACGGCAGAGCCTTTTACGAAAAAGAGGATATATGGCCGGAAGGCAGGACTCCTGATTTGCAGCCGGATCAGTGTGTTCCATATATAGAGTGGCATATACCTGAGAATCTGACGACGAAGTCCATCCAGATTGTCTATTCAGGAGGTTCTTATTATGGCAATGATCCAGATGGATTCGAGGTTGCTCCGATAAGGAGGTACCTCAATGAAAAGGGAATGACAGTGGTGACATTGAAGTACCGTACTCCGCGTCCTGCAGGTGGTCTTGCAAAGCACACTACAGCTTGGCAGGATCTTCAGAGGGCAATCAGGGTTGTGCGCAGTCAGGCAGCTGAAAGAGGATTGGATCCCGATAATATAGGTATAATGGGCAGCTCTGCAGGAGGTCACCTGACCTTGATGGGAGTCACCTCGTCGCGCCATCAGTCATATCTGCCGATAGATGAGACCGACCGGGTGTCCTGCAAGGTGCAGTGGGGTGTCGGCATATACCCTGCCTATATTCTTGCAGATGGTTTTGACGGTGAGAATTCACAAGGCGGCAACAGGGATGAAGATGTCCTTGCTCCGGAATTCTCCTTCGATCTGGACACAGCTCCGATGGTGTTTATCCACGGCGATGCAGACGGCTATTCGGCTATGGGTTCTGTCAGGGTCTGGGAGAAAATGCTGATGATGGGCATCCAGTCGGATCTGCACACATTGGCGACCAGACATCATTGCTTCCAGCACTTCTCTTCCGAAGGAACCGGAAGCTACACCCATATGGACAGAATCTGGGAGTTCCTTACATCCAAAGGATTCAACAAGTAGTTATTTGCTGCCTACAAAGCTTTTGCCGACCCATTTGAAGCTGTTCCAGCGGCGGAGGAAGATGAAGCCGCGGATGTTCTCGTCCAGGGCGAAGACTGCCCACATCGCGATGAGTCCCCAGCCGAGCGAGATACCGAGTACATAGCTTCCGACCACCTGCACACCCCACATCACCACGATTCCTACAAGCACTGGGAAGTAGATGTCGCCTGCACTTCTCAAAGAATTTACACCGAAGAAATTGAGGGCCCTTCCGTTCTCCAGCAGAATTTCAATCCAAAGAATAGTGGCTCCTGTAGATATGATCCAAGGGTCTGTAGTGAGCATACCAAGGATGTGCCTGCCGAAGATGGCTGTCACGAGCGAAAGGCTCACCGACATCGCCACACCCAGTCTCATCACCCTTTTGCCTATGGCGTGGGCCGCCTTGATCTTCTTCATTCCCACAAGATGGCCGATGAGGATGGCACCACCCTGAGCGATGGAAAGGGCGAATATATATGTGAACATCACGATATTCACCACATAACTTCTTGTGGCCAGGGCCTGGTTGCTGATCATATTGATGAAATAGGTGATCACGACCTGCGAAAGGCTGTAAGAGAAGTGCTCGCCTGCAGACGGAATACCGATCTTAAGCAGGTTCTTCAGCTCCACCCAAGGGAACGGAGTGAAAAGTTCCTTCGGGAATGAAGGGATATGCTTCTTGAAAAGCACCGCGAACAGGATAACCACAGAAACGAAACGGCATACAGAAGTTGAGATGGCCGCACCCTCCACACCGAGGGCAGGCATACCGAACTTACCGAAGATGAGCGTGTAGTTACCTATAATATTAAGGATATTCACAACGACCGACACGTACATCGGATATTTCGCCTTGTCCGCGCTGCGGAGCGAAGCCGAAAGGGAAAGGGATATGGCCTGGAAGAATGCGAACCCTCCCACTATCTTCATATAAGGAAGTCCCTCCGACATAAGGTCAGGCCTGAGACCCATCAGCAGAAGCATATCGTCGGCAAAGAGATATAGGCACGAACTCAATATTACTCCCGACAACAGATTGAACATCAAAGATATACCGACAACCTGCACAACCTTGTCCCTTCTTCCCGCACCGATATACTGCGAACAAAGAATAGAAGTACCAAGGGATATGACCTCAAACAGCAGGAACACCAGGTTCATCAGCTGGTTCACCACACCGACCGCAGCGACACTGTTGTCAGAATAGCGGCTCAACATAAATGTGTCCACCGCACCCAGCGTCATCACGAGCAGGGTCTCAATAAATATAGGACCAGCCAAAGAAGCCAGCTGGCGGCTCAATTTACCATACCTCATAACACTACACTCCGAAGTCTTTCAAAAAACGGCCGCAAAGATAATCTTTTTTTCTAACCTCGATCACTTCTTTCTGTCACCTCGAGCGAAGTCGATCCGCTCAACGGTAGCGCTCGAGCGTTAGGGTGTGGTGTCCGCTGTGTCCAAGTAGTCGACGAAGTCGCCGCGCCTTAGCGAAGAATAATTTGAAGCGCCTCGAAATTCTATTGTGTCATCTGAATTGCTACATCGTAGAGTTTTGTGCAGAATCGCCTGCGGTGGATGGACCTCCGACACTTTTTCAGCAATACTGTCGGAGGTCCGTTCTTTTTTCTGGGTATCTCCGACACAAATCCCGTAAAAGTGTCGGAGGTACCCTTAGCTTTAAGGCATCGCTTTCAAGTTTGATGTCACAGATTGTGACTTTTAGTTTTCGCTTGCACAAAAATCCCCGACCAAGGCCGGGGATGATAAGGTATTGTGTTAGTATAGGGTTTCTGCGACTTTTTCGGCGAGGGAGAGGAAGGCGAGGCCGTCGGGGCGGGAGCTCAGGGCGGCGGGTTCGCCGGCATCGCCGCATTCGCGGATGCTTTGGACGATCGGGATCTGGCCCAGGAGCTGGATGCCGTATTTCTCTGCCATTCTTACACCGCCTTCTTTACCGAAGATGTAGTACTTTTCGTCAGGGTGTTCTGCAGGGGTGAACCAGGCCATATTTTCGACAAGTCCGAAGATTGGCTTGTTGACGCTTTCGTTGCGGAACATATTGACTCCCTTCTCTACGTCTGCGAGGGCAACGTCCTGTGGGGTGCTGACGATGACTGCTCCTTCCATCGGGATGTCGTGGACGAGGCTGATGTGGATGTCGCCTGTTCCAGGAGGCATATCTATGAGGAGGAAGTCGAGTTCGCCCCAGCGTACCTGGAGGATCATCTGCTTGAGGGCGTTGCAGGCCATAGGGCCACGCCAGATGAGTGCCTGCTCAGGCTTTGCAAAGTAGCCGATGGACATCCATTTTACGCCATATTTCTCGAGAGGAAGGATGACTTCCTTTTCTCCGTCCATAATGGCGTCCGGCATATCCGTTTCGCTTCCTGTCATTTTCGGAACTGACGGTCCGTAGACGTCGGCATCAGCGAGGCCTACTTTATATCCCAGTCGTGCGAGTGCCACAGCGAGGTTTACTGCTACTGTTGACTTGCCGACGCCGCCTTTGCCTGATGCTATACCTATTATATGCTTTACATTCTTGAGTTCTTCTTCATCCAGGTCAAGGCCAGGCTTCTTCTTCGGTGCTTCGTCCTTGATGATTGTCTTGACCTCTACCTGGGTGCCTTCAGGTGCATTTCTGATGATTGTAGCCTTGGTACTTCCGATAAGATATTCTGCGAGAGGGTCGCGGTGTTTAGGGAATGCGAGGGTGACGGTCACTCTGTCTCCTTCTATATCCACTTTATCCACCATTCCAAGCTCCACGATGTTCTTGTCGCCCTTAGCAGGGTGTTCGACGGCGCGGAGCCATAGGTTTATATCATTTATATTCATATTCATTTATATTATTAAGATATCTCGACTTCGCTCGATATGACAATAATGGTGTTTATTTTACAATTGTCATTTCGTCGATCAGCCATTTTGCGCCTCCGAATTTCTCTACGATGAAGAGGACGTAGCGGATGTCTACGTTGATACAGCGCTGGAGGTCTGGCTCGAACATTACGTCGCTGCTCATTGACTCCCAGTTGCCGTCGAATGCGAGGCCGATGAGTTCGCCTTTTGCGTTCATAATAGGACTTCCTGAGTTACCTCCGGTGATGTCGTTGTTGCTGAGGAAAGCAACAGGCATCTTGCCGTCAGGTCTTGCGTACTGGCCGAAGTCCTTTGTTTCCCAAAGGGTCTTGAGCTTTTCAGGAACGACGAACTCCCAGTTGTTCGGATCCTCTTTCTCCATTACTCCGTCGAGAGTTGTGTAGTGCTTGTAGATGACTGCATCCTTTGGCTCGTATCCTTTGACTGTACCGTAGGTGAGGCGCATTGTGAAGTTTGCGTCAGGGTAGCTTGGCTCGCCCTTTCTCCACTTCAGGAGGCCTTCTGTGTAGAGCTTGCGTGCTTCTGCAAGGGCTGTTTCTGAATCTGTTGCCGCCATCTGTGCACCGAGTGCCTCGCGGTAGATTGACATTCCCACTGTGCAGGCGGGGTCTTCGAAGATGCCCTTACCCTTTTCTTCGATTGCAGCCTTGAGTGTTTCTGCAGAGCGGAATGCGCTGTTGTCGAAGATACAGTCAACGAATGCATTGATGTCCAGGGTTGCAAAGTCCTCCGGGAGGTTCTTGAGGTAGTTCTCAGGCTTTGCGTTCTCACGGTAGTACTTCATCATCGCCTTTGCTACCTTTCTGTCTGTCTCGAAGGAGTAGTCTGCGTACTGTGGTGCGATGGCGTTGTAAGCGTTCATAATCGCTGTGAGTGTGTCGACTCCTGTTCTCAACTCCCTTGCAGCAAGCATATTGAGGGTAAGTCCGAAGTTGGTGAGCTCGATCTTGTAGACTGACTCGAATGCCTTTGTGAATGCGGCATTTGCTTCTCTTCCACTTTCTACAGCGTCCTCAAGTGCCTTGAGCGAGTTGCCGTATCTTTCTGTAAGTTTTGCGTTTGAGTTCACCCATTTCGTGAATTCCGCTTCTTCCTGCTCTGCTCTTCCGATGATGTTGAGCTTCTTGAAGGCGAGCTTCATTCCCTGCCATTTCTTCCATCCGTTTGATGAGCTTGAGTACTTGCTTGCGTACTGGATCTTCACCTTAGGGTCTGCGAGCATATCCTCGAGAAGCACGTCCTGACGGATTGTGCGCACTGCGATACGGATGTCGTTAAGTTCGATCTGTGACTTGAGCTCCGGAGATGTCTGGAAACGGGTTGTGCGTCCCGGGTAGCCCATAATCATAGTGAAGTCGTTCTCCTGAACTCCTGCAACAGAGATCTTGAGGTGGTTCTTTGCTTTCAAAGGGACGTTCTCAGGAGAGTAGTCAGCAGGGTTGTTGTCCTTGTCTGCATAGACGCGGAACATAGAGAAGTCTCCTGTGTGACGTGGCCACATCCAGTTGTCTGTGTCAGCTCCGAACTTTCCTATTGATGAAGGCGGTGCTCCTACAAATCTGACGTCTCGGTAGATTTTATATACGATTACATAGTCTACGTTCTCGTTATAGAATGTTGTATGAGTTACTGTGCAGTGAGGATAATCCTCTTCCATTCCGCTGATGATCGCATTCAGAGCTTCTTCTCTTGCATTGAGAGCTATCTCATCGACGTTCTCTGCCTTTTTTGCAGCTTTGCGTGCTTTTGCTTCAGCCTTGTCTAGCTTTGCTGTGACGTCTTCCATCCTCTCGAGGAAGGTTACTGTCAGACCTTCGCAAGGGAGCTCTTCGGAGCGGTTCATAGCCCAATATCCATCTTTGAGGTAGTCGTGCTCTACGCTGCTTAGTTTCTGAATGTTGCTGTAGCCACAGTGATGGTTGGTCACAAGGAGACCGTCGCGAGAGATAATCTCTCCAGTACAACCGCCACCGAACTGGACAATGGCGTCCTTCAGAGATGTGTTGTTGATACTGTAGATTTCCTGGGGACTGATCTTACTTCCCAGTTTCTTCATTTCTTTGCCGTTCATCTTTTGAAGGAGAGGAAGCAACCACATTCCTTCGTCGGCCTTTGCGCTGCTGCACGCGAGAATCGCGAGCGCTGCAATCATTGATATAAACTTTTTCATATATAACTGGATTTATATTTTCAGAACAATGTAGGTTCGAGTTCCTTGACGTGGAAACTTTTCCTGTGCTCGGGCGTGTAGCCGTGCCGTCTTATGGCTTCGATATGCTCCTTTGTCGGATAACCCATATTCCTTTCCCATCCGTATTGCGGGTGTTCCTGTGCCAATTTGCGCATATATTCGTCTCGATATGTCTTCGCAAGGACCGAGGCAGCGGCGATCGAGGTAAACTTTGCATCTCCTTTTACGATGCATTGGTACCTGTAGTCATCGAAGGGCTTGAAGCGGTTGCCGTCGATCAGGAGGAATTCCGGCTTGACAGGCAGCTTGCGGACCGCGCGCTGCATTCCGGCAATTGAAGCGTTCAATATATTGATGGTGTCGATTTCTTCTGCACTTACCTCTTCGACAGCCCACGCGATGGCCTCCCGCTCGATGATCGGGCGGAGCAATTCGCGGGCTTTTTCTGTCATTTTCTTTGAATCGTTCAGCAGAGGGTGGTGAAAGTCCTTTGGGAGAATGACGGCGGCGGCGAAGACGGGGCCGGCCAAAGGGCCGCGTCCGGCTTCATCGCAGCCTGCTTCCACCAGGTCGGAGTGCAGAAAGTTCAATAGATGTGTTTCATTGCGCATTCTGCAAATTTACACAATCTATTTGTCCTTATCAAGCGATTTTTTGAGCAATCCTATGATTTCATTCTTGGTGTCAATCGTTTCCTGGAGGCTTTCCACAAGTTTTTCCAGGTCCTCGATCCTCTTTTTCATCGTGTCGATGTGCTTGCCGTATTTCTCCTGGGTTTCCCTCAGTACTTTTTCAGGCATCTGCACAGGACGGTAGCCCAAGACGAGTTCTTCGATGGTGGTGTCGAACATCATCGCGATCTTGGCTACATTGGCATTCATCATCGATGTCTTGCCTGTCTCCAGATCCCTGTATGCGGTCAGGGAAATGCCGAGTCTGCCTGCCATCTGCTCTTGGGTCAGGCCTTGCGAATTTCTTATCCGTCGGATGTTTTCCTTGATGGTTGAGTTGTCCATATTCAGATTGTCTTGGTCGTATCTTATGTCTGGACGCAAAATTATCTGATAAGAAAATGCTCGTTAAACAAGAAAATGCGACGAATCGCAAGCAAAACTTGTTAAAGAAAAAGCAAAACTTTAAAAAAAGAGAAAAATTATATGTTATTTCCGGTGAAAAGAGTGGAAAAAGCTTGTATTTCATTTTGCTTAACACCAGATTTGCAGACAAAAATTGAATGTATGGACACACGATTGGAAAAGATTTACGAGGAGTTCAGCGAGATCTTCGCCTCGAGAAAAGGAAGATATGTAAGGGCTGCAAGGCTGTCGGTTTTTTACTCCAGCCTGGGAATGTGGTCCGACGACCTTGACAATGTTCTTTACGGAGAGCTTGGGATGTCCTGTGAGGAGATAGTCAAGATGCTCAGGCAGGGTAATGTGAGTGTTTGATGATAAAAACATTATGAGTTTTATTGATATTGCAACATTATTTTATTAGATTTGCGAGGATGTGTCATTTTTGACACGTAAAAGAACTAATAACAAACACATAACAATAAAACTAATGAAAGCTTATTTAACCAAAAACATCCGTAATGTGGTTCTGCTGGGTAGCACCAAGTCAGGTAAGACCACATTGTCTGAAGCGATGCTTTACGAAGGTAAAGTCATTGATCGTAGAGGTACAGTAGAAGGAAAGAACACAGTTTCCGACAACTCTGAGATCGAGCAGATGAACCAGAGGTCCATCTATGCAACTCCTCTTTATGCAGAGTTCAAGGACACAAAATTCAATATCGTGGACACTCCGGGTGCCGATGACTTCGTCGGTGGCGCAGTTTCCGCTTTCAAGGTTTGCGACCTGGGTATCCTCGTCGTTAACGCACAGCAGGGTGTTGAGGTAGGTACACAGATCTTCTCACGCTATGCTTCAGAGTACAAGGTTCCGCTTATCGCAGCTGTCAACCAGCTCGACGGCGAGAAGGCATCTTGGGAGACTACAATCGAGTCAATGAAGGAGACTTTCGGAGGCAAGCCGGTGATCGTTCAGTATCCTGTGACTGTAGGTCCTGGATTCAACGGATTCATCGACGTTCTCAAGATGAAATATTATCAGTTTACTGATGACAACGGTACACGTCAGGACCTCGAGATTCCTGCTGACCAGCTTGAGCAGGCAGAGGAACTCAGAAACGAGCTCATCGAGCGTGCCGCTGAGTATGACGACACTTTGATGGAGACATTCTTCGATCAGGGCGTCCTTTCAGAGGATGAGATCAGAAAGGGTCTCGGTATCGGTATCCGCGAGGGTGCTGTTATGCCTATCTTCTGTCTCTCTGCAAAGAAGGACATCGGAGTAAAGCGTCTGATGGAGTTCACTATCAACACTGCAGCATCTCCAGCAGAGCGCAAGTGCGTCACAATTGATGGAAAAGAACTTGAGTGCAAGGAGGATGCTCCTACATCACTCTTCATATATAAGACAGCTGTCGAGCCTCACCTCGGAGAGGTTGCTTACTTCAAGGTTATGACCGGTGAGCTTACTGAGGGTATGGATCTCGAGAATGCTGAGACAGGTGACAAGGAAAGAATCACAGCTATCTACGCAGTAGCAGGTAAGAAGAAGGAGAAGGTTACTGACCTTAAGGCTGGTGACATCGGATGTACAGTGAAGCTCCGCGCAGCCAAGACTAACGTTACACTCTGCACTCCTGGTACAGACATCATTTATCTTCCTATCAAGTTCCCTCACTATAAGTATCGTTGTGCAGTCAAGGCTAAGGACGCTAAGGATGAGGAGAAGGTAAGTGACGCAATGGCTAAGATCGCTGCTGAGGATCCTACATACATCATCGAGTACCACAAGGAACAGAAGCAGACTATCCTCAAGGGACAGGGTGAGCAGCACGTGAACACACTCAAGTGGAGACTCCAGAACGAGAACAAGCTCGAGATAGAGTTCTCGGCTCCTAAGATCTCTTACCGCGAGACTATTACTAAGGTTGCAACTGCTGACTACCGTCACAAGAAGCAGTCAGGTGGTGCAGGTCAGTTCGGTGAGGTTCACCTGCTCATCGCTCCTTATCAGGAGGGTGTTGACCCAGGTAACAGATTCAAGGTAGACGGTAAGGAACTCGTTCTCAACATCAAGGGTAAAGAGGAATTCGACCTTCCTTGGGGCGGTAAGCTCGAGTACTACAACTGCGTTGTCGGTGGTGCTATCGATGCACGCTTTATGCCTGCAATCCTCAAGGGTATCAACGAGAAGATGAGCGAAGGTCCTCTTACCGGTTCACTCGCACGTGACATCCGCGTTTACGTTTACGACGGTAAGATGCATCCGGTAGATTCAAATGAAATCTCATTCGTACTCGCATCGCGTAACGCATTCAAAGAGGCATTCCGCGTAGCTGGTCCTAAGATTATGGAGCCTATCTACAATGTTGAGGTTATGACTCCATCAGAGTATATGGGTGCTTGTATGTCAGATCTCCAGAACCGTCGTGCTCTCATCGAGGGTATGGGTTCAGAGAAGGGATTCGAGATCATCAAGGCTCGCGTTCCGCTTGCAGAGCTCTACCGCTACTCTACATCTCTCAGCTCACTCTCATCAGGTAGCGCAACATTCACAATGGACTTCGCTGACTACCAGCCTGTACCAGGTGATGTACAGGAGAAGCTCCTGAAGGCTTACCTCGAAGAGGAGAAGGAGGACTAAATATCTGTTTTTAGAGGTGATTGCTGCGTTACTCTCACTGCACTCCCTCTCTAAAAACAAATATTTATATTATACAACAGAGGCGACCCACCCGGGCCGCCTCTGTTGCGTGTACGCAATATGCCTATATTCATAAAAAAGAGAAATAATTTAAAAATTCAGAAAAACTTTGTTAAAGAAAAAGCAAAATCTCTCTTTGGGACTTGACGCGAATGACTGTGTGTTCGAAATTTGAGGTGATATTAACGTATAGTATATGGAAAAAGGTGAAATTGTAGTATTCCAACCGGATGAGGTTATGCGCCTGGAAGTTAGAGTTGAGGATGAAACGGTTTGGCTGAATCGACATCAATTGGCAGAATTGTTTGACAGAGATGTCAAAACAATAGGAAAACATATAAATAATGCATTAAGGGAGGAGCTTCTTGGTTTGCCAGTTGTCGCAAATTTTGCGACAACTGCTGGCGACGGGAAAACCTACTCTGTAGAATACTATAATCTAGATATGATTCTTTCTGTAGGATTTCGTGTAAAGTCTTCTCGAGGTGTGCAGTTTAGAAGGTGGGCCAACACTATCCTCAAAGAATATTTATGGAGAGGCTATGCTATAAATGAACGATTGTCTGTATTGGAAAAGAATATATATAGTAGATTATATGATCACGAAAACCGTCTTGACGAACAAGAAAAGAAAATCGATTTCTTTGTCCGGACATCCCTTCCTCCGGTCGAAGGAATTTTCTATGACGGTCAGATATTTGATGCCTATGTCTTCGTTACAGGTCTGGTCAAATCTGCGCAGCGGCGAGTAGTTTTGATTGATAATTATGTCGATGAAAGTGTGCTCCTGATGCTGTCCAAGCGTGCCCCAGGCGTGTCAGCTGAAATTCAGACTGGACGGTTGTCGTCCCAGTTCCAGTTGGATGTTATTAAGCACAATACTCAGTATGAACCAGTAACTGTTGTGCAGAAACAAAACATCCACGATCGTTTTCTGATCGTGGATGATGATGTCTATCACATCGGAGCTTCGTTGAAGGATCTTGGCAAAAAGCTCTTTGCTTTTTCAAAGATGAATCTGTCTCCAAGCCTGCTGATTATCTGATGAAGTTGGTCATTATCGGTTTTTCCTTGATCGGGTCTGGGATGCCGGCGGCGCGGCCTGCTTCGATGCATTTGAGGAGCCAGGCCATATTGCGGCCGAGTTCGCGCATTACCTGCATTCCTTCTTCGTCCTGGAGGACCTGTTCAGGGGTGTTGCCGTGGACCATATTCCAGTACTTTGATGAGACGACAGGCATTGACGAGATGGTGAAGTACTTGTTGATCTGGTCGAATGCTGCTGTCGAGCCTCCGCGGCGGCAGCTTACGATGCCGGCTGCTGGCTTGTAGCGGAAGACCTTGCCTTTGCCGTAGAATGCGCGGTCCATAAATGAAGTGAGGGCTCCGGAGAGGGCTGCGTAGTGTACAGGACTTCCGAACACAAAGCCGTCTGCCTGCTCTGCCTTGTCAAGGAATGCGTTCACTTCATCGTCGATGAAGCAGCGGAGTGAAGCTGGCTGGCCTTCAGGACCTCTTTTGATACATTTTGCGCAACCCAGACATCCTGAAACAGGCTTTACTCCAAGCCATGTGATTTCAGTTTCCACGCCTGCTGCATTGAGTTCCTTCTCTACCTCCTTGAGGGCTGTGTATGTGCAGCCTTCCTTATGAGGACTGCCGTTTACGAGTAATACTTTCATATAATTTTCAATTTTACCGACCAAAGATAAGAACTGGCGGCAGATGTTCAAAATTATTCCCTATATTTAGGAACTTTATATTTATATGCTATGAAACGCTTGCTTGTTGTTCTTTTCTCTGTTCTGTTCTTCTGGGTCAGCTCTTTTTCGCAGACCGTTCCTGAAAGCGACCGCGTCGTGGTGGCTTATGTGACCTCGTGGAGCAATGTGATCCCGGACCCGTTCTGTATGACCCATCTTAATTATGCCTTCGGTCACGTAAATGACACTTTTGACGGTGTCAGAGTGGACAACCCGGACAGGCTCAAGGCTATGGTCGAACTGAAGAAACTCAACCCTGAACTGAAGGTAATGCTTTCTGTAGGAGGCTGGGGCAGCGGACGCTTCAGCGAGATGGCTGCTGACAAGAAGTGCCGCAGGTCCTTTGCAGACGATTGTCTGAGAGTTGTTGAGGAATATGGCCTTGACGGCATTGACATCGACTGGGAGTACCCTACAAGTTCGGCTGCTGACATATCTTCATCTCCCGATGACACCAAGAATTTCACAAAGCTGATGAAGAACCTCCGTAAGGTGCTCGGTCAGGACAGACTTCTGACCCTGGCAAGTGCAGCGTCGGCGGAATATATTGACTTCAAAGCCATTGAGCCATATATGGACTTTGTGAATATTATGGCTTATGATATGGCTAACGCACCGAAACATCACAGTGCGCTGTATGAGTCTGAAAACAGCGGCAGCATAACATCTGACAAGGCTGTGAAAGCACATATTGCTGCAGGTTTCCCTGCTCACAAACTTGTGCTTGGAATGCCTTTCTATGGTCGTGGCGGCCTGAAGATTTCAAGTTTCAATGACTATAAGGACCTCCATCGTCACACAGGAGTTGTGGAAAAATGGGACGAAAAGGCTATGGTTCCGTACCTTGAAGATGAGGAGGGTGTGCTCCAGCTTGGCTATGAGAATCCGCGTTCTCTCAGGATCAAGTGCGAATATGTAAAGGAAAACGGTCTTAAGGGCGCTATGTACTGGGATTATGATGGAGACAATGAAGACGGCGACCTTCGAAAGACTGTGGCAGAAAACATCCTTGGAAAGAAATATGCAGCAACACGCAGCGCTGATTATGCAGGTAAAAGAGTGAGATTCAAGGCTTTGCTGTACTACTCCGAGAATGTGGAAGAGGCTCACGCCCAGTTCGCTCACCAGACCATAGAATTCTTCAAAAAGCTTACTTACGGTGAAGGTTACTCGCTGGAAGTCACAACAGATATGTCTGCATATCCCTATGAGAAATTAAAGGAATACGACGTCCTGATAATGCCGAATGCCGCACCGTGGTCTCCTTCGGAAAGGGCGGCCTTTGAAGAATATATGAAAAACGGCGGAGGATGGGTCGGCTTTCACGCTGCGGCATATAATGATCGCAACACGAACTGGCCTTGGCTGCTCGAGTTCCTCGGAGGAGGAGTCTTCTTTTGCAACAACTGGCCTCCTCAGCCGGTTCTTCTGGAAGTCGACACTCAGGATCACTCAGTCACACGCAATCTTCCGAAGGAATTTGTCGCTCCGGCGAGCGAATGGTACCAGTGGGCTCCATCTCCAAGGGAATGTGCTGACATACAGGTGCTTGTCTCTCTTTCAGAAAAGAATTATCCTCTCGGAATCAAGGACATTGTGTACTCGGGAGACTGGCCTGTAGTGTGGACCAACAAGAACTACAGGATGATATATCTGAATATGGGCCACGGCGATGAAGAGTACATCGACGCGACCCAGAATCTTCTTTTTACAAATGCTTTCCGTTGGGTAGTCAGTCAGGATCCTGACGGAGATCCATTCAACAGGTAAGGCTATGCCAGTTTCAGTGTGAGACTGATGAAGTCTTCCACACTCAGGCGTTCCGGACGAAGGTCAAACACCGGATCTGCAACGAATTCTGCAAGCTGCTCCTCGCTCCATCCGCAGCGGTCCGCCTTCGCGCGGACAAGCGGCTTGAGCGAATTGCGCAGCGTCTTGCGGCGCTGGTTGAAGCCGGTCTTGACGACAGTCTTGAAAAGCGCCTCGTCGCAGCCTAACTCAGTTCTCTGATTACGTACAAGCCTGATTACCGCTGATTTCACTTTTGGCGGCGGATTGAATGCGCCTTCTCCGACTGTGAAAAGGTATTCAATGTCATACCAGGCCTGCAACAGTACGGAAAGGATTCCATAGGTCTTTGTGCCTGGCTTCTCTGCGATGCGCTCTGCAACCTCCTTCTGGATCATACACACCACCTGGGGCACCTGTTCCTTGTAGTCAAGTACCTTGAAGAAGATCTGTGATGAGATGTTGTAAGGGAAGTTTCCGATCACGCAGAACTGTCCCGGGAAGAATGTCTCCAGTTTCAGCTTGAGGAAGTCGGCTTCGATGAGTTTTCCGTTTACCTGGGGGAAGTGTACGAGCAGGTAATCTACTGATTCTGTGTCGATTTCGACCATTCTGAGGTCTACCTCCGGTCTTTGAAGAACGTACTGTGTAAGTACTCCCATTCCGGGGCCGACTTCAAGTGCCGGCATAGGATTGGCTGCGTCGTTTGCGGTCTCCAGTCCCGGACAAGGTACGATGAGTGCGTCGGCAATTCGTTGTGCTATCGACAGGTCTGTCAAAAAGTGCTGGCCAAGGGCCTTCTTTGCTCTAACTTCCATATATTTCTGTGTAAATCTTTACAAAGATATATAATTTTTAAAAGATATCTCGACTTCGCTCGATATGACATAGGTGGGGTCGATATGACAGTACTATCGTGTTCCCAACCATATGAACGCCATTCCCAGCAGGATGAGCGCCAGGTCGAAGACCTTCGTCTTTATATTCCTTTCCTTGAATATTATTACTCCGCAGATGAACGATATTATCACTGAACTGCGGCGTACGAGCGAGACGACGGATATCATTGAGTCAGGGTCGCTCAATGAGGTGAAATATGCGAAATCCCCGAGGCAGATGAATATGGATATGAGCGGAATGGCCCAGCTCCAGCGGAAAGGTGTGGTCTTGTGGCGCGAAGGGTACCAGATAAGTCCGCATATTACCGACATTATGATCATCTGGTAGAAATTGAACCAGCTCTGGACGAACATCGGGCTGAGCAACTTCATTATGAACTTGTCATAGAGGCCGCTGACCGCTCCAAGGATGGTGGCGAGGCCGACACACCATATCCACTTGTTGCTCTTGAAGTTTATGTCTTCCTTTTTTCCTGCCCGGCTCATCAGGAATATGGACAGGATGGCAAGCAGGACGCCTGTCCACTGGTAAAGATTAAGCCTTTCTCCGAACAGCAGCATTGCTCCCACGAGCACAATCACAGGTCTTGTGGCGTTGATCGGGCCTACGATTGTAAGGGGGAGGTGCTTCAGACCGAAATAGCCGCATATCCACGACGACAGCACGATGAAAGCCTTCAGGATCACCATAAGATGAGCACGAAGTTCATTGGAGGCACCGGATGCGGTGTCCGCGAATGTTCCCGAGAACCAGCCGAAGCCGCCGATGTAATCCAGGAGGAAAGGGGAGAATATGATGGTCGAAAATATGGTGTTCAGCAGCAGGACCGGAAGTACTGCATTGCCTTTGAGCGACGCCTTCTTCGAAGCGTCGTAAAAGCCGAGCATAGTCGCCGAAACAAATGCAAGAATAAGCCACATAAGTACAAAATAAGGGTGCAAATATAGGATAATTATCCAATCTCACATTAATCCGAATAATTTGTTTATTTTTGTAGGATTTTAGTCATAAAGAAAATATAAATTATCAGATATATGTACAGAACACACACCTGCGGAGAACTCCGCATCGAAAACGCAGGCCAGACAGTGACCCTGGCCGGATGGGTGCAGAAGTCAAGAAAACTTGGCGGAATGACATTCGTAGACCTCAGAGACCGCTATGGCATAACTCAGCTTGTAGTGGACGCACACGCATCACAGGAGCTCCAGGACACAGCTTCAAGCCTCGGTCGTGAATGGGTGCTTCAGGTGACAGGAGAAGTTGTGGAGCGCCAGAGCAAGAATCCTAAGATGCCTACAGGTGACATCGAGATCACCCTCAGCGAGATCAAAGTACTCAACAAGGCAAACACCCCTCCATTCACAATCGAGGAGGAGAGCGACGGCGGAGAGGAGCTCAGAGCAAAGTACCGCTACCTCGACCTTCGTAGAGGACCTCTTCAGAGAGCCCTCAAGATCCGTCACCAGATCGCTCACGAAGTACGCAACTACCTCGATGCTCAGAACTTCCTTGAGATCGAGACTCCATACCTTATCAAGTCGACTCCAGAGGGAGCACGTGACTTCGTGGTTCCATCACGTATGAACCCAGGTCAGTTCTATGCTCTCCCACAGTCTCCACAGACCTTCAAGCAGCTTCTTATGGTTGCCGGTTACGACCGCTACTTCCAGATCGTACGCTGCTTCCGTGACGAGGACCTCCGTGCTGACCGTCAGCCTGAGTTCACTCAGATCGACTGCGAGATGTCATTCGTAGAGCAGGAGGATGTGCTCAACACATTCGAAGGAAT
Source organism: Bacteroidales bacterium (assembly GCA_017505605.1). Lineage (GTDB taxonomy): Bacteria > Bacteroidota > Bacteroidia > Bacteroidales > UBA932 > Cryptobacteroides. The sequence goes on along the minus strand of JAFVOX010000013.1, from coordinate 19,904 downwards.
GATGAGAACCCTCTTCAAGAACGTCCTCAATGTAGAGATTGCAGAACGTATCCCGCGTATGAGCTGGTATGACGCAATGGACTTCTACGGATCTGACAAACCGGACATCCGTTTCGATATGAAGATCCACGAGATCACAGACCTCGTGAAGGGCTATGGCTTCTCAGTGTTTGACGGTGTTGACTACATCGGTGCAATCAACGTGGAAGGTACAGCAAACTACACCCGCAAGCAGATCGACGAGATCACAGAGTGGGTGAAGAGACCTCAGGTAGGTGCAAAGGGACTCGTTTACATCAAGATCAACGAGGACGGCAGCATCAAGTCTTCAATCGACAAGTTCTACACTCCTGAGCAGCTTCAGGCAGTAGCAGACCGCCTCGGTGCAAAGAAGGGCGATATGATGTTCGTCCTCTGCGGTGCAAAGAGAAAGACTCAGAATATGCTCGGAGTACTCCGTATCGAGATGGGTAACCGCCTCGGTCTCCGCGATCCGTTCAACTTCGCACCTCTTTGGGTGGTTGACTTCCCTCTCGTGGAGTGGGATGACGAGACACAGCGCTTCTACGCTATGCACCATCCGTTCACAGCTCCTAAGCCGGAGCACCTTGAGCTCTTCTACAGCGACAAGAAGGAAGACCTTGAGAAGGTCTGTGCAAATGCATATGACTTCGTCCTCAACGGTACAGAGCTCGGTGGCGGATCCATCCGTATCCACGAGGCTGCAATGCAGGAGCGTATGTTTGAGGTTCTCGGCATCTCTAAGGAAGACGCAGAGTACAAGTTCGGCTTCATCATCAACGCCTTCAAGTTCGGTGCACCTCCTCACGGCGGTCTCGCATTCGGCTTCGACCGCGTATGTTCGCTCTTCGGAGGTCAGGAGACTATCCGTGACTACATCGCATTCCCTAAGAACAACCAGGGCCGCGATGTGATGATCGACTCTCCATCATACATCGACCAGGAGCAGATGGACGAACTCTTCCTCGAATCAAATGCAGAACGCAAGGAATAATTCAATATGAAAAAGCTGCTTACCTTATGTTTGGCGATGCTGCTGACTTCAGCTGCATTCGCACAGGATGAATTGCCGACAGTAAACTGGCCTTATATTTATCCTGACTTCGTTGAAGGTGAGATCACCCAGATCGGAGGAAAATCCGGCAAGGCGATCTATAACATCCATCTTGGACAGGGTGCCCTGCATTTTGTCAAGGACGGACTTATCAGCGAGGTTTCCACAACCGGAATTATCTATGTCACTATCGGTGAGGATGTGTTCCGCAATGTGGGAGGTAAGCTGCTTAAAGTCCTCGCTCAGACAGAGGGCGGCTTTGTGGTTGAGGAAAAACTCGCAGACTATTCGGCTGTGGTGAGGGATGACGGTGCTTACGGCGGATCGTTGTCGAATGCCGCAAAGGGATTCTCATATGACGAGAACTACGGAAACTACGGTTACCTTGTGACCAACAACTACGAAGACCTTCTGAGCATCAAGAACGAATCAGAGGAACTCCCTCTCAATGTGAACATCTATCTTGTTATAGGCAACAACCTTGTCCAGGCAAACAAGAAGAGTGTGTCAGCCTTGGAGGGTGTAGACAAGAAGGCATTTTCTGAATTCCTGAAGGCCAACAGCATAAAGTGGAAAGACCCTCAGGCACTTGTCAAAGTAATAGATTATATCACAACCAAATAACATCTTAGCCACCTGTAATGAAGACAGTAAAGAAAATATGCGGATTGGGTTCAATGGTAGCCGCTGCCGCAGCCTGCACACCGGCAAAGGAACAGAAACCGAACATTGTCTTCTTCTTCGCGGACGACATCGGAACAGAGTGCTTCGGTTGCTATGGCGGAGCAGAATATGAAACTCCCAACATCGATGCACTGGCCCAGCAGGGCATTATGTATTCGAATATGAATGCAATGCCGCTCAGCAGCCCGAGCCGTGTCCAGGTAATGACCGGAATGTACAATGACCAGAATTATGTATGTTTCGGATATATGAACGACGACGAAAGAACCTTTGCTCACGTAGCGCAGGACGCAGGTTATTCGACCGCCATCGTCGGCAAATGGCAGATGGGCCGTTCGCGTGAAATGGTTCCGAAGCTCGGCTTCGACGAGTCTTTCCTCGCACAGGTGGAACTTTACAAGGAGTGCCGTGACGTCCACAAGACAGACCGTTTCGCCAACAGCTACTACGACAACAACGGCAAGACCTACGAGTACTGTCCGTACGGACCGGATGCAATGGAAGACTATGCGTTCGATTATATTGATCGTAAAGTAGCTGAAGGTGAGCCGTTTATGCTCTATTTCACAGAGCCACTCGTGCATACTCCTCACGTGACGACACCGGATTCGCACGACTGGGACTGGAACTACGAGAGCCGTTTCACCGCAGGTCAGGACACGTCATATTTCCGTGATATGGTCAAATATATGGACAAGCAGGTAGGAAATATGGTAGCGCACCTCAAGGAAAAGGGCGTGTGGGACAACACCATATTCATCTTCTCTTCCGACAACGGATCTTCGACAAGGATCGTGTCAAAGCAGAAGGACGGCAGCAGGGTCAGGGGAGGAAAGGGATCTCCGACCTACAGGGGAACACACGTGCCTCTTATCATAGCCTGGGGCGACAAGCTCGGCGGCAAGACCAGTGACAGGATAGCTGACCTTACCGATATATTCCCTACGATCGCCGACATCTGCGGCATCGACGTTCCTCAGGAGTGGAATATAGACGGAGTGAGCCTCTATCCTGAAATCAAGGGCGAGGAACCTCTCGACAAGGACCTCTGTCTCGTGCATTTCAACCCGCTCTGGCCGACAACCCCTGCCACATATGCTTCACGTTATGCGATGAATGACGACTATGCATATTTCTGGGACGGAAGGATCTATGAGTATAAGAAGGACCCTGAGTTCAAGAATCCTGTAATGTATGCAGAGGCATCGGAAGAGCTCAAGGCCGCTGTAGCTGACCTTAAGGCAAGGGTAGATGAAGTAGAGTTCTATCCTGATATGCCAGGCAAGCCACGCAGAAGCGACTACGGTACATTCTACGACTTCGCACCTCCACAGAATCCGTTCTAATGGCAGTTCTGAAGGACACTCTTACCCTTCAGGATGCCGTAAAGATTACGGGCCCGCAGGCTTTCAACATTATGATAAAGCCTGTGGGCTCGCTTTGTAACCTTAAGTGTCACTACTGCTACTATCTCGATAAGGCGGAAATATACGGTGGCAAGGAACCTCGTATGTCCGAGCAGATGCTGGAACACTTCATAAAGGAATATATCGCCGCCAACGATGTGCGTGACGTCTTCTTCAACTGGCACGGCGGTGAACCCTTGTTGGCGGGTCTTGATTTCTACAGGAAGGCTATGGCCTTCCAGAAGAAATATGCCGACGGCAAACATATCCATAATACCCTTCAGACCAACGCAACGCTGATCACCCGCGAGTGGGCGGAATTCTTCCGTGCGAACAACTTCCTGATCGGTGTCTCCCTCGACGGGCCTCAGAATGTCCACGACCGTTATCGAGGCGGAAAAGGCGGCGCCTCAGTCTTCGACCGGGTGATAAAGGGAATAATGGAGCTGTATCGCGCCGGAGTCCAGTACAACGTTATGGCGACGGTCAACAGGCAGAGCGAAGGAAGGGGATTGGAAATATATCAGTTCCTGAAGTCGGCGGGAACTCGCTTCATACAGTTTATGCCGGTGCTTGAGCACACGAAGGACGGGCTCATCGTCGACCCGCAGGTGCAGGGTGCGAGAATAGCGCCGTGGTCAGTCAGCCCCGAAGGATATGGCAGATTCCTTTGTGATATATTCGATTACTGGGTGCGCAATGATGTGGGTAAAGTCTTTGTAAATCAGTTCGATGCGGTTCTTGCCTGCTGGTGCGGTGCCCAGCCTGGAATCTGTGCGCTTGCTCAGACCTGTGGCGGCAACTCGATCATAGAACATAACGGTGACCTCTATCCCTGTGACCATTTTGTCTATGAGGGTTACAAGATAGGAAATGTTCTGGAGACGGACCTGCGCACCTTGATGAACTCAACAAAACAAGTGCGCTTCGGTCTTGACAAACGAAACGCACTGCCCGATGACTGTATAAAATGTAAATGGTTCTTCACCTGCCACGGTGAGTGTCCTAAACATCGCTTCAACACGACAGACAAAGGTGAAACGGGCCTCAATGCCCTCTGCGAAGGCTACAAGCTCTTCTTCGCCCACGTAGCCCCGTATATGGACAAGATGAAATCCCTGCTCCACTCCGGCAGACCAGCCTCCGAAATAATGAAAATCCTCTAAGCTACATCTGTTTTACGAGCCAGTCCATTGCTGTGCCTTCTGAGTAGTCGTTCAGGAGCGGTACCCACGAGAAGTGGCTGATCATTACAGGAATGCCGAACTTCTGCATATAGGCGTCATCGTAGATCTGGATGAGGTCTGATGTTGCTCCGAGGCGCTTGCGGGCGTTGTAGTAAGCGTGTGAGCTGATTACCTTGCAGGTCGTGTCAGAGTCTGCGTGAACGAAGTACATAGGAAGTGCACAGAATGCCTGTGTGTCGATGTCGGCAAGCTCCATATCTGTGCCGTTCCACTTGTACACCTTATCCTGGAATGCAGTCACGATGTCGTCTGTGAACTGTCCGTCATATTTCTCCTGAGCCTTGTGGATAGGGACGATAGGGTCCATAGCACAGCAAGGAATTGCAGCCTTGAATCTGTCAGGGAACTGCATCATAAATCTCATTGTACATCCTCCGCCGCTTGATGCTCCAGCACAGAAGAGTCTTGATCCGTCCACCTTTCCTTCCGCGATGAGTGTGTCGATGAATGCCATCTGGAGGGCATTGTTACGGTCGACAAGCTTGATCTTCTCAGGGTCGAGTGATGCGCTGTAAGAGTAGTTAGGGTTTGCAATTGCAAACATCAGTGTCGCGCAAGGAATTCCTGCCTCAGGAAGGGAAGTCACACAACGGTTAGCAGTCACCGCTGTCATAAGGTCGCGGTTGTACTCACCGCCTCCGATCTGCCATACAAGAAGCGGAGCGTTTTCGATTACATTGCCTTTGGCATCCTTAGGAAGGTGAAGGATGTATTCTCTGGTAAGGCCTGCGTATGTGAATGATCCCTTGATGCAGTCGTCAAGAACCACTATGCGCCTGTCGTTCACTTTGTCAAGGGTTACGTTGAGGTTGGTGTCAGCAGAGCAAACGAGCTTCCACGGCTCGCTGCGCCAGAACTGTCCTCTGAGTCCGGTGATGTTGAATGGTTTAGCCTCGATGCGGAGGGTGTTCTTCTTCTTAGTGATTACGATTCCGTCATCCTCGTGAGCCTTGAGGCCTTCTCCTGTAGACGGGTCTACAAATCCGTCCGGAGCATTGTTTACAAGGTCAAAGTCTTCGGCTGTAAGTCCTTTCAGAGCCTTTGGGTTACTTACTGTGATCTCGATTGCATTTACCATAAGGCTTCCGATGTCGCCTACCTTGGTGTGTGCAACGATGTTTTCAACAACAGCTGGTTCTTTTGGACCGCTGCAGGCAGCTGCTGCAAAAGCCGCAGAGCAGAATAGTAAAGTTCTTAGTTTCATAGTTTCTTATTTATATGATTCTATACGTTCTATTATCTCCATACACATTCGGCCGTTGTGGTAAGGACATTTCCAGAATCCGGCCTTGTCATCGTCCAGGTTTACAGATCCGTCGGCGCGCAGGCTCCAGAACCATTCTCCGTTCTCACGGTCTATGATATGATTCTTGATGAAATCCCAACACATAAGTGCGTTTTCAAGTCCTTCCTGTGAACCGAAATGGTCCCAAAGGTTGAAGTAACCGACCACAGTCTCGGCCTGAACCCACCAGTGACGGTCCCTGTCCACCTCTTCTCCGACCTTTTCGTATATCATTCCTCCTTCAGGTGTAAAGCCCTCGCCGGCTGCAGCCGCAATGCGAGGCACCAGTTTCTCTATCCTTTCGAGGACTTCTGCGTCGCCCAGCACTAGAGCGGCTTCGTGGATGAGCCACGAAGCTTCGATGTCGTGGCCATATGAGAATATATCATAGTTGCACTCCCAGTCGTCATTGAAGAACAGCTTGAGATGGCCGTCGCCAGCCAGGATGTGCTGCTCGAATATTTCTATCAGTCCGCGGAGGCGCTCTTCAAGAAGCTGATTCTTCCAGACGCGGAACAGGCAGGTGTAGGCTTCGAGGATGTGAAGGTGAGTGTTCATCGTCTTGCTCTCGTTGGCATCCTTGTCACTGAGTCTCATATCTTCGATCTGGTTCCACTCTCGGGTGAATGCTTCGAAATAGCCGTTCTTCTGAGTGTCAAAACTATGGTCTTCGATCGAGTTAAACAGTTTTATGGCATATTCCAATGCCTTTCCGTCGCCTGTGGCGCGGTTGAGTTCGGCGAGTCCGTAAATGGTGAATGCTATCGCATATATCTGTTTCTTCGAATCGAGCGGAGTGCCGTCCGGATTCAGCGACCAGTAGGTTCCGCCATATTCCTTATCAAAGAACCTGTTGATGAGCACGGCTTTGGCTTTCTCCGCCATTTCAAGGTACTCCTTTTTACCAAGAATCCTGTAGGCTGAAGCAAATGTCCACAACATTCTGGCTGTCATAATGTTTCCTGTTTCTGCTGTCGGGTCCAGGTTGCCCTTGCCATCTATTCTGCCATAGAATCCTCCGTCCGGATTGCAGATGTTTTTCATCCAATACGGTAGTATGTTCTCTGTCAATTCACTTTTTACCTGTCTGGCAAGTGCCTGAGCTGCCAATAATTCTGCGGAAGTCTTGTTTGTCATTGTCTTGTAGTTTTGTCTGTTACAAATATAATCAAAAAGACTTTTTTATGGCAAATGGAGTCAAACAGTGAAAGAAAATAGATAATATATGTTAAATAAGTATCATTTTTATGGATAATTGTCTATCTTGCAGAAAAAGAGTATGAACAAGGTTTTCACAGAGATCACGCCCCTGTCAGACAAGGACTGTTTTCACATCGTAGAGAGGTACAAGACGGAGTTCACCTACCCTCTGCACCAGCATAAGGAATTCGAACTGAACTTTATAGAGAAGGGCAGCGGTATGCGTAGGATTGTCGGTGACAGTGTGGAGGAAATCTCTGATTATGAATTGGTTCTGATAGGTGGTGAAAACCTTGAGCACGTCTGGGAACAGGGATCCTGCAAGTCGGAGGCCATCCGTGAAATCACTATCCAGTTCTCCGGGGACTTGTTCGGCGAAGAACTTATCGGAAGGAATCAGTTCTCTTCCATAAGGCGTATGCTCAAGAGGGCGGAGCACGGACTCTCTTTTCCGCTTCACTCGATTATGAAGATATATTCAGTGCTGGACAATATAGCCAGAGAGAACGAGAGATTCATACAGTTCCTCCAGTTCCTGTACATATTGTATGAGCTCTCCGTCTCTGATGAATCCAGAGTCCTGGCGTCCGGATCCTTTGCGCACACCGAGAAAAGTACGGAAAGCCGTCGCGTCCAGAAGGTTAAGCAATATATAAATGATAACTATGCCAAACCGTTGACTCTCACCGATATGGCTGCTCTTGTGGGTATGAGCCCGGTGGCTTTCAGCCGTTTTTTCCGTCAAAGGACCGGAAGGACTTTGTCGGATTATATTGTTGATATACGCCTGGGTTATGCGGCGAGAGCCCTGGTGGATTCCACCAAGAACATATCTGAAATCTGCTACGAATGCGGCTTCAACAACCTTTCCAATTTCAACAGGACTTTCAAGTCCAAGCGAGGACTTACGCCTCGTGACTTCCGTGCTATGTACAAGAAGAATAAAGTTATTGTTTAGAAAGTATCAGAATTTGATAAATATATATTTGTTTGACCTCGCCGTTTTCCATAAATTTGCGTTAATATATTTTTAGCGCTAAATCTAATGATGAAAACTAGGATTCTTTCTGTCCTGACAGTCGTTGCAGCAGGTCTGCTGTGTGCCTGTCAGGCTCAAAAACCGTCTTTCGTTGAGGTTAAAGACGGAAAGTTCGTCTGTGAAGATTATCCTTCACATTATGTCGGTACAAATTTCTGGTATGGTGCCATTCTCGGCAGCGAAGGCGTCGGCGGTGACCGCGCACGCCTTGAGGCGGAGCTTGACACTCTCAAGGCCTTGGGTATGACCAACCTCCGTGTCCTTGTCGGTGGCGATGGTCCTGACGGCATCCCTACCCGTGTCAGCCCTACTCTTCAGAAAGAGCCGGGTGTCTACAACGACACTATCTTCTGGGGACTTGACTACCTTCTTGCAGAGATGGGAGAACGCAATATGAAAGCCGTCCTCTACATCAACAATTCTTGGGAATGGTCAGGCGGATACGGAATGTATCTTGAGTGGGCCGGAGAGGGCAAGGCCCTGATTCCTGCCGAGGTAGGTTACTCTGCTTTTATGAATTCCGTATCTAAGTTTGTGACAAATGAAAAGGCAAAGGAACTGTTCTATGATCACGTAAAGCACGTGGTGAGCCGTACAAACACAGTCACAGGAAAGCCTTACAAGGATGATCCGGCCATCTTCTCGTGGCAGATCGGCAATGAGCCTCGCTGTTTCAGGGCTGATAAGGAAGGTCAGGACGCTTTTGTTGACTATATGTGGACAACAGCTGCGCTGATTAAATCGATAGACCCTAACCATATGGTCTCGTCGGGCAACGAAGGCGAAATGGGCTGCGAGAACAGTATGGAACTGTATGAGCGGATCCACTCGTGTCCGGATATTGACTATATGAACATCCATATATGGCCATATAACTGGAACTGGGTTCGTGAAAATACTCTCGCTACCAATCTTCCTGTGGCGATAAAGAACACTGATGATTACATCGATGCACATCTTGAGCTTGCAGCAAAATACGGCAAGCCTGTGGTTCTTGAAGAGTTCGGTTTCCCTCGTGACGGCTTCCAGTTCAAGCAGGGTACATCTACTGACTCTCGCGACGCTTACTACAAGCACGTGTTCGGCCGTATAATTGAATCGGCAAGAGAAGGTGGTCTTTTTGCCGGACTTAACTTCTGGGGCTGGGGCGGACTTGCAGGTCAGTCTGAGACCAACATCTACTGGCAGCCAGGCGATGATTATTGCGGTGATCCGGCACAGGAGCAGCAGGGTCTGAACTCTGTCTATGCAAGTGATGTGTCTACCACTGCCATCATAAAGGAATCTTCGGAGGCCATCGAAAGGGCTCTTCTTCCGAAAGCTAGATTCGTTCTTGAGGAAAATTCCGGAATCTTCACAGGCAATGGCCCTCATACAGTTGAGGTGGAACTGACTTCTTCGACAGCTAAGAAAGCGGAACTTCTCCTTGAGATTTCTACAGACTTCGGCTGCCCGGTGACAACCGCTTCCAAGACTGTCAAGTTCCAGGAAGGCAAGGCTGTGACTTCATTCGGACTTAATCTCGAACCAGGTTTCTACGCTGCAGTACTCAGCCTTGTTAATGAGGATGGTTCAAAGGTGGAGATCGACCGTACAAATCTTGGTTTCAATCCTGAGCAGATAGTTTCAGATCAGGACAAGCAGCCTGACTTTGACGCTTTCTGGGAGCAGACGCTTGCAGAGCTTGCAGCTGTTGCCCCTGATTATAAGTTTACTCTCCTTGAAGATCATTCCAATGATGTCCGCAAGTCCTATCGCGTTGATATGAAGTCACTTGGCGGAGAGCAGGTGAGTGGTCTCCTTCTCCTTCCAACGGCAGAAGGCAAGTATCCTGCTGTCATTTCATATATGGGTTACGGCAGTGACGTATGGTATGCGGATCCTTCTTCTAACCCGGACAGGATAGAGTTTATGCTCTGTATCCGCAACCAGGCTTTCAACAGAGTTCCGGGCGAGAAGGATGACTGGTGCACACGTGGCCTTGGCGACGAGTACGCGTACTATTATCGAGGAGCATTTGCAGATGCAGTCCGTGCGATTGATTTTGTGTGCTCGCTTCCTCAGACAGACACAGAGAGGGTTGTTGCCTACGGCGAAAGCCAGGGCGGCGCATTGACCCTGGTGGCAGCTTCGCTTGACCACAGGCTCAAGGCCATCGCCCCTTCAGCTCCTTTCCTCAATGACTATAAGGACTACTTTGTCCTTGCAGACTGGCCGGGTAATTGGTACATCCAGGCTGCCAAAGAGAGGGGAATCTCTGATGAAGACCTTTACAGATGCCTCAGCTACTTTGATGTGAAGAACTTTACAGACAGGATCCAGTGCCCTGTGCTGATGGCGATCGGACTTCAGGACACTGTGTGTCCTCCACACACAAACTTTGCCGGTTACAATCAGATAAAGACTGAAAAGTCGTGGATATGCTATCCTGCAGCCGGACACAATGTATGGCAACAGGAAGGATGGTCTGTTGCAAGGGAAGACTTCCTTAAGAAATACCTGTAAAAACAACACTATGAAATACTTGCTATACCTCCTTTCTTCCTTGTTCGTGCTTGCAGGCTGCGGTCCGGACAACTCTCAGACGTCTCTTCAGATGGAACTGTCTGTAGACACGCCGCAGCTGGAATTCCCGGCAGAAGGTGGGGAACAGACATTTATGGTGACTTCTTCCGAGCAGTTCTATCTCGTTCCGGGAGATAAATGGCTTACCGTGAAGAAGGGAGCCAAGGTGGGCGGCTACCAGACGCCTGTCACCGTGACCGTGGAGAAAATGACTGTCGCAGAAGACCGTAAGACCAGGATATCTGTCGTGTCCGGGGAAGATAAGATCTATGTGGACGTGATCCAGACCTTCGATGACGGAGAAGATGTCGGCAACATAGACCAGCCAGCTCAGACAATGGGCATCGGATGGAATCTGGGAAACCATTTTGATGCATATAGCAACGGCGTGTCAGGCGAAACCGTATGGGGCAACCCAAAAGCGTCGCAGGCCACATTCAACAAGGTAAGGGCTGCCGGATTCAGCACCGTGCGCATACCTGTGACCTGGCTTGGTCACATAGGTGCAGCTCCGGACTATAAGATCAATGAAGCCTGGCTGGACAGGATCGCAGAGGTTGTCGGATATGCTGAGAATGCCGGATTATTCGTAATTCTGAATATGCACCACGACGGCGCAGACAGCAACCACTGGCTTGACATAAAGACAGCTGCTAAAGATCCTGAAGTGCACGAGCAGATAAAGGAGCAGATTGCAGCAATGTGGTCGCAGATTGCAGATAAGTTCCAGGATAAGGGCGACTTCCTTATATTCGAAGCGTTCAACGAGATCCACGACGGTGGCTGGGGCTGGGGAGACAACAGGAAGGACGGCGGCAAGCAGTACCAGTGCCTGAATGAATGGAACCAGACGTTTGTAGATGCGGTCAGAGGCGCTGCAGGCGAGAACAACCGCAACCGTATGCTCGGTATTCCTGCATATTGTACCAACGTAGACATCGCAGTAGAGAATTTTGTGATGCCGAAGGACGTGGTGAAGGACCGTATGATGATGGCAGTACATTGTTATGATCCATATGATTACACTCTTCCTGCAAACAAATCAGAATGGGGACACACGGCTTCTGCATCCAAGAAGGTTGCCGGCAACAATGAGGCTGACCTTGAAAAGGTTTTCATCAAGCTTTATGAAAATTTCGTGTCCAAGGGTATTCCCGTGTATATGGGCGAATTCGGCTGCGTCAATCGTGCAACCGCGCGCGAGCAGGCCTTCCAGCAGTACTATTTCAGATACTATGCGAAACTCTCTAAGATGTATGGAGTTCCAAGCATACTCTGGGACAACGGCGCCAAGGGCCACGGAAATGAAAAGCACGCCTTCATAGATCACGGTACAGGACAGTTCTGTTCCAAGGAGGCAGAAGCGGCGATAAAGGCCCTGATAGACTCCTACAACAACGATCTTACACTTGAACAAGTATATAATAACGCACCAAAATAGAGAATTATGAACCTGAAACCAATTACCATTATTGCCGCTGTGGCGGCGCTTGTCTCTTGCGGCAGCCCTAAGGAAGCCGCTCAGACTCCTGCGGAAGCCCTTCTTGACAGACTCGAAGGATTGGTAGAAGATGGAAAGATTATGTATGGCCATCAGGATGACCTTATGTACGGTCACTCCTGGAAGCTTGCTGAAGATGCGACTGAATATGATCAGTCAGATGTCTATGCAACCAGCGGACAGTATCCGGCAGTTTACGGACTTGACCTCGGTGGCATCGAGATGGGATGGAAAGAGAATCTTGACAAGAACAACTTCGATCATATGCGAGCATCTGTCATCGCTCATCACAAGCGTGGCGGTATCGTGACATTCTCGTGGCATCCGCGCAACCCGTTGACTGGTGGTGACGCTTGGGATGTTACATCAGACCAGGTCGTGGCTTCTATTCTTCCGGGAGGAGAAAAGCACGACTATTTTATGACTTGGCTTTCAAACGCTTCTGATTTCCTGGGCTCTCTCAAGACTGACGACGGTGAGCTCATCCCTGTTATCTGGAGACCTTGGCACGAGCACACCGGAAGCTGGTTCTGGTGGGGACAGCGCCTCTGCACTACAGAGCAGTACAAGGCCCTCTGGCAGATGACATATGATTATATGGTCAAAGAGCGCGGTCTGGACAACCTTGTGTGGGCTTATTCACCTGGAGCTGGTGAACTCTCTGCTGCAGAAGTGTTCGGTGAGAGATACCCTGGTGACGAAATCATTGACCTTGTTGGATTTGACTGCTACTGCAACACCGATTATGATCGTTATGCGGCAAGTATGAAGAATGCGCTTGACATCACAAAGGCCTTTGCTCAGGAGCACGGCAAGCTGATGGCTGTCACAGAAACAGGTCACGAAGGTCTTAAACACTCAAAGTGGTGGACAGAGGTTCTCTATCCTATCATAAAAGATTACCCTGTTTCATATGTTCTTACTTGGAGAAATGCGTGCGACGACAATATGCAGCACCATTTCTACGCTCCATTCCCAGGCCAGGAGTCTGAAGATGACTTCAAGGCCTTTGCAGCTCTTGATAAGATAATGTTCCTTTAATTATAGTTATAAATATGACTTTTGAAGAAAGATACGAGTGGCTGAAGGCCAATCACGAAGCCCTCATTACAAAGAGAAACGAGCCTATAGAAGGCAACGGCGTGTACGAGCGCTATACAAACCCTATCCTTACAGGAGCACACGCACCTCTTTTCTGGCGCTACGACCTCAATAAGAAGACCAATCCTTATCTGATGGAGCGTTTTGAGGTGCACGCTGCATTCAATTCCGGTGCAATAAAGTGGAATGGAAAGTATGTCCTTGTGGTACGCGTGGAAGGTGCTGACCGCAAATCATTCTTTGCAGTGGCGGAGAGCCCTAACGGTGTGGATAACTTCCGTTTCTGGGACCGTCCTATCACAATGCCTGAGTACGGAGAGCCTGCAACAAACGTGTACGATATGCGACTTACAGCTCACGAAGACGGATGGATATATGGAATCTTCTGTGTTGAGCGCAAGGACCCATCTGCTGCTCCAGGTGACCTCTCGTCAGCAGTTGCAGCTGCGGGTGTGGCACGTACGAAGGACCTTGTCAACTGGGAGCGTCTTCCTGATATGGAATCGTCTTCGCAGCAGCGAAACGTGGTGCTCCATCCTGAATTCGTAGATGGAAAATATGCCCTTTACACCCGTCCACAGGATGGTTTCATCGATGCCGGAAACGGTGGCGGCATAGGCTGGGCACTTGTGGACAGTATGGAGAAGGTGGTCATCACTGAAGAGAAGATCATCAATCACCGTTTCTATCACACCATCAAGGAGTGCAAGAACGGAGAAGGTCCGCACCCGATCAAGACTGACCGAGGCTGGCTCCACCTGGCTCACGGAGTACGCGGCTGCGCTTCAGGCCTCCGTTATGTATTATATATGTATATGACATCCCTTGAAGATCCTTCAAAGGTGATTGCCGAGCCTGCGGGATATTTTATGGTACCTGAAGGTTGGGAATATATCGGTGATGTGATGAATGTCCTTTTCACAAACGGCTGGATTGCTGATGAGGACGGAAAGGTGTTCATCTACTATGCGTCAAGCGACACCCGTATGCACGTGGCGACTTCGACTGTGGACCGCCTTGTAGACTACTGTATGAACACAGAGCCTGATGCATTCACTACCGGTGAGACCGTCAAGCGTTTGAACCGTCTTATCGACAAGAACCTGAAATAAAAACCATCTCTGAGCTCTCAGGGAGCATTAAAACTAATAACCAATGAAATTATCAGAAAAAATAGGATATGGCTTCGGTGATATGTCGTCATCGATGTTCTGGAAGCTCTTCTCATACTTCCTTCCTTTCTTTTACTCAAATGTATTCGGCCTTAGCCTTGCTGATGCCGGAGTGCTTATGCTTGTGACACGAATCTGGGATGCAGTGTCTGACCCTATGATGGGTATAATCGCTGACCGTACAAAGACCCGCTGGGGCAAGTACCGTCCGTATCTCCTCTTCTTCGCCATCCCGTTTGCAGTGTGCGGAGTCCTGCTCTTCACTACGCCTGAAAACGGAAAGGTGGTGTGGGCATATGTGACATATCTCCTGATGATGACCGTATATACCGGTATCAATGTGCCTTACGGTTCTCTTCTGAACGTGATGACTGCAGACTCTGACGAAAAGTCTGTACTCTCGTCATACAGAATGTTCTTTGCCTATGGCGGTAGCTTCATCGCTCTTTTCGCTTGGGAGCCGCTTTGCAATATGTTTGACAAGACAAGAGTAGCTGTCGAGGGTGCAAGCGGTCTTGCAGCTATTTCTACAAGCCCTGCAGCTTGGCAGAATGCGATGATAGTGATAGCATCGTGCTGTTTCTTATTCTTCATTCTTTCGTTCCTTCTCACCAAGGAGCACGTCAGAAGTGAGTCTACAGTGTCTGTGGGCAAGGACCTCGGCCTTCTTGTACGCAACAAGCCTTGGTGGCTTCTCATCGGAGCAGCCCTTGCGTCCAACCTCTTCAACACAGTCCGTGGAACAACGACTGCATATTTCTTCGCAGACTACATCCAGCAGCTTGTTTCTCTTGACGGCAAGTGGGCGTTCCTCGTTTCTGCTGGAATCTTCCTTTCAATCGGAGAGATTGCAAATATGGTCGGAGTGGTTCTCGCTGTACCTATGTCAAAACACCTCGGAAAAAAGAGCACCTATATCATATCAATGGCAGCCTTGGTCGGCTTGAGCATCGCTTTCTTCTTCCTTCCTGCAACTGCAGGCGGTTACTGGGCAATGCTTGCTTTCCAGATCATCATCTCTACATTCACAGGAGTGATCTCACCTCTTGTGTGGAGTATGTATGCTGACGTGGCTGACTATTCCGAGCTCAAGGACGGAACAGCTTCTACAGGTCTCATATTCTCTTCTGCATCAATGGCCCAGAAGTTCGGTGGCGCCTTCGGTGGCGCAGCCGTGATGTGGATGCTCGCAGCCTTCGGCTACGACACCACAGCTGGCGCGGTCCAGACCGAGACAGCCATCACAGGTCTCCGCATCCTGATGAGCTGGGTACCTGCAGCAGTTGCAGCCCTTGCAATCCTTGTAACCTGGTTCTACCCTCTCACAAAGAAGAAGATGGAAGGCGTACAGGTGGAGCTCGCAGCAAAACGTGGCGCGAAAGTATCTGAGTAATAATCATTTATGCTGAATCACCTGCGCCAGATGGAGCAGGTGATTCAATGTAATATATTGATAATTAAAAGATTATAATTATGAGACGAATAGCGTTATCTTTTCTCATTCTGTTTTCAGTGCTCTCTTGCGCCCGTACGGCTCCTAAGGTAGAGCGTCTGCATATCGAGGGAACCTCTCTTGTCAATGAATCTGGAGAGGTTGTAGAACTCAAGGGAATGAGTTTCGGATGGAACGTGCTTTGGCCACGCTTCTACAATGCAGGAGCTGTCGGACATATAGTTGACGATTGGGGCGCTGAAGTTGTGCGCGCGGCGATCGGTGTAGAGATCGACGACAATGAATGTCAGGTGAAGAATTATCTGCAAAATCCTGAGTTCGGCAAGCAGTGCGCCTGCACTATAGTGGACGCTGCTATTGAAAACGGAGTCTATGTGCTTGTCGACTGGCACGCACACGGACTTCACACAGAAGCGGCGGTGGAATTCTTTACATATATGGCTATGAAGTACAAGGGCGTTCCTAATGTGATATATGAAATCTGGAATGAACCTTCCTACAAGGACCACGTAAATCAGATAGATTACACCTGGTCCGAGATCAAGGAATATTCAGAGAAGGTGATAGCGGCCATACGTGCCATAGAGAAGGATGCAGTCATCATAGTCGGCACTCCTCGCTGGTCACAGAATGTAGATGATGCGGCAGATGATCCTATCTTGGGATATGACAACCTTATGTACACCCTTCATTTCTATGCAGGCACCCACAAAGAGTGGCTTCGCAAGAAGGGAGATTATGCAATCTCGAAGGGACTTGCTCTGTTTGTCACCGAGTGCGGTGGTATGAATGCAGACGGTCAGGGACCGATTGACACCGAATCCACAGATGAATGGATAGAATGGATGGACGAGAACGACATAAGTTATATATTCTGGTCTATATCAGACAAGAAGGAGACTTGCTCTATGCTCTATCCGTCTGCGGCATCGGAAGGACCTTGGCGCGCTGAGGACCTCAGCCCTTGGGGAACATTCGTCAAGGAAAAACTCTGATATATAAATATATATACCTATATAATATAGTGCATCTTATGAAAAGAATCATAGCTTCTTTTGTTTTTGTCGCTGCTGCTGTTGCTGCCGCAGCTCAGATCCGTGTCTCTGCACCGGACATTGAAATGATTCTCAAGGCAGAGCCCGGAAGTGAACTTCAGATCCTTTATTTCGGAAACAGACTTTCTGACTTGGATCTGGCAAATCTTGAAGCAGCCGGTGTTCCGGGACACAACGCTTATCCAGCCTACGGATTCTGGTGTGCTTCAGAGGCATCTCTGGGTGTTACCCATTCGGACGGAAACCTTTCCACAGTTCTGAGAGTGGAAGGAGTTACTACAGAAGATGAACCGTCAGCAAAGGTGACAAGGATAAGATTGAAGGATACAGTCTATCCGCTTTATGTGACAGTGTGCTACAGGGCCTATCAGGATGTGAATATGATAGAGACCTGGACTGAGATCGAAAACCTTGAGAAGAAACCGGTTACCCTGACACGTTTTGATTCCGGCTATCTTCCTATTCGCGTGGGAGATGTGTGGTTGAGCCATATCCACGGAACCTGGGCGGCAGAGGGACTCCTGGTCCAGGAGCCGCTGGACAGGGGAATGCGTGTGATCAAGAACAAGGACGGTTCGCGCAACTCTCACACTGACCACGCAGAGGTGATGTTCTCTCTCGACGGAAAGCCTCAGGAGAATGCAGGCCGCGTTGTCGGAGCAGCTCTCTGCTACAGCGGTAATTATGAACTCCGTATTGACACCAAGGACACAGACTATCACGAGTTCTATGCCGGCATCAATCCTGATAATTCTGCATATAAGCTTGAATCCAAGGAAATATTCAAGACTCCGGAGCTTGCTGTCACTTTCTCTGACGAGGGACTCAGCGGAGCCAGCCGCAATTTCCACAGATGGGGCAGGAAATATAAGCTCGCCCACGGCGATAAGGAACGCAAGATCCTCCTCAACAGTTGGGAGGGAGTCTATTTTGACATCAATGAGCCGGGAATGGACCAGATGATGGGAGACATAGCTTCTATGGGCGGAGAACTCTTTGTTATGGATGACGGCTGGTTTGGTGTCAAGTATCCTCGTCTGACAGACAACTGTGCACTCGGAGACTGGCAGGTAGACCGCAACAAGCTGCCTAACGGTATAGGGTGGCTTGTCCAGCAGGCACATAAGCACGGAATCAAATTCGGTATCTGGATTGAACCGGAAATGACCAACACCACAAGTGAACTCTATGAAAAGCATCCGGACTGGGTCATCAAGGCTCCGGAAAGAGAGGTTGTGAAGGGACGTGGCGGCACTCAGCTCGTTCTTGACCTGGCTAATCCTAAGGTGCAGGACTTCATTTTCGATATAGTGGATGACCTTCTGACTGAAAATCCTGAGATCGATTATATCAAATGGGATGCGAATATGCCTATATCCAACCACGGATCGCAGTACCTTCCTAAGGACAAGCAGAGCCATATGTATATAGAATATCACCGCGGTTTCGCCAAGGTATGTGACCGTATCCGCGCAAAATATCCGGATATCACGATCCAGGCCTGTGCGTCAGGTGGAGGACGTGCAAACTGGGGCGTCCTGCCTTGGTTCGACGAATTCTGGGTGAGTGACAACACGGATGCCCTCCAGCGTGTATATATGCAATGGGGAACATCGTACTTCTTCCCGGCAATAGCTATGGCCTCGCATATAAGCGCTACTCCTAACCATACCGTCTTCCGTACCACGTCGCTGAAATATCGTATCGACGTAGCGATGAGCGGCCGTCTTGGAATGGAGATCCAGCCAAAGAATATGACAGAGGAAGAGAAGGCTCTCTGCCGCAATGCAATTACCGAATATAAGAAGATCCGTCCGGTAGTCCAGTTCGGTGACCTGTATCGTCTTGTCTCTCCATATGACGGACGCAATATGGCTTCGCTTATGTATGTCTCACCTGAAAAGTCAGAGGCAGTGTTCTACTGGTGGAAACTGGAGACTTTCTATGACGACCATCTTCCAAGAGTAAAAATGGCAGGACTTGATCCTGAAAAGACATATACAATATATGAATTGAACAGGATCGACAATGTCGAGCTTCCATATGAAGGAAAATCCTACAGCGGACGTTTCCTTATGGAGAACGGCCTTGAGATTCCTCTCAAGCATAAGGTCGATTACCATAAGCAGGATGACTGGTCGTCAAGAGTCCTTTACCTTAAGGCCGAGTAGACACCCTCGCAATATCATTGAAATCCGCCCGAACGGCGGATTTTTTTTGTCGTCATATACGAGGTTTTGCCGTCGGTCGAAAATGCGTATATATTTTTATGAACACCCCTTGTAAGTGTCCGAAATTACGCGACTTAGCAGTAGTAATTGTTGGTCGAAAATATTTGAAAAAAGTGTAAATAATGTTTGCAATTCAATATTTTTTTGTATCTTTGCAACCCAATAATTGAGGACGACTCCGCCCAACCAGCTGATACTCAATTAATTAGGGATATTGTGAAATATTTTCATTAAAAGTAATAGAGCAATGTTACAACCAAAGAAAACAAAATTCAGAAGGCAGCAGAAAGGCCGCATGAAAGGTCTCTCACAGAGGGGAAACCAGCTTGCGTTCGGCTCATTCGGCATCAAGACTTTGGAGAGCTGCTGGCTTACAGGACGCCAGATCGAGGCAGCACGTCAGGCTGTTTCACGTTATATGAAGCGTGAAGGAAAGATCTGGATCAGAGTATTCCCTGACAAGCCATACACAAAGAAGCCAGCCGAGGTGCGAATGGGTAAAGGTAAGGGTAATCCGGAGGGATTCGTATGCCCTGTAATCCCAGGCCGTATTCTTATTGAGGCAGAAGGCGTATCTCTCGAGATCGCAAGAGAGGCACTTCGTCTTGGCGCACAGAAACTTCCTGTGACTACGAAGTTCGTGGTACGTAGAGATTATGTAGAATAATTTAATGGAGAAAAGAAATGAAAGCATCTGAAGTACGCGAAATGTCAATCGCAGATTTGCGCGAGCGTATCGAGCTTGAGAAAGCAAACCTCGATACAATGAAGGTAAACCACACTATCTCTCCATTAGAGGATACATCAAAGATTGCAAAGGCAAGAAAGGACATCGCCCGTATGATGACTATCCTTGCTGAGAAAGAGTCACAGAACTAAAAATTGAATTC
>JAFVOX010000029.1:0-3295 GCA_017505605.1 Bacteroidales bacterium | reverse complement strand
TTCGGCCTTTCTGACACTGTCAACCAGTGCCTTGATCCTTTTGACACCACCTCTGTCGGCATTGTAAGTCTCATCCTTGCTGAGTGGTTCGATCTGACTGTGGATGTCGTTGGTGAAAAGGATGACGAACTCTTCCGGTCCTTTTTCCGGTTCTGGTTCCGGATAGAGGCCATTATTGTTTTCAATGTCCTCCTCTTGCTTGACTTCAGTTCTTTCACACGAAGGTAGTGTCACAAATATCAGTGACATTATCAATATGATGATGCGTTTTGAAAGTGTCATTGCCTGCCAGATAAATTTATACAACATCCAAAGTTAAACATTTTCATCAAATCTCGTTGTCTTTTTTGATTTTAATGATTTCTGCTTTAGGTGTAATTCTATCCCTTTCCCAGGATATATGAAAAAGGACCGGCATTATCTGCCAGTCCTTCATTCATTATCTGTTCTTCAGATTAGAACATCTCCGGTTCGTTGTTCTGCTCTGGAGCCTCAGCCGGACGCTCACGACGTGGGCCTCTTGGGCCTCTGTCATCGCGGCGTGGGCCACGGTTGTCGTCACGACGTGGTCCGCGGTTGTCGCGGCGGTCGTTGTCACGGCGTGGGCCTCTGTCGCCTCTTGGCTTGCGCTCAGGCTCTACATAACCTTCTGGCTTCTCGAGGAGTGCCTTGCGTGAAAGTCTCATCTTGCCGGTCTTCTCATCTATCTCGAGGAGCTTTACATCCACCTCGTCACCTACGTGGAGCACATCCTCTACCTTCTCGGTCTTCTTCCAGTCGATCTCTGATACGTGGAGGAGTCCTTCCTTACCAGGGAGAATCTCAACGAAAGCGCCGAACTCAAGAATTGAAACGATCTTTCCGTGGTATACGGTACCTACTTCAGGAACAGCAGTGATGCCGTTGATCCAGTTCAGAGCCTTGTCCATAGCTTCCTTATCCTGGCCGAAGATGTCAACAACGCCCTGTGATACACCGTCGATCTGCTCTTCGGTGATGGTGATGGTTGTGCCGGTCTCGCGCTGGATACGCTGGATAGTCTCACCGCCCTTTCCGATGATTGCACCGATGAATTCGCCTGCAACACGGATCTGGATCATACGTGGAACGAACTCCTTGTAGTCTGCACGTGGCTCGCTGATGGTCTTCATCATCTCGCCCATAATGTGCATACGGCCCTGACGTGCCTGCTCGAGAGCCTTCTCGAGAACGTCGTATGAAAGGCCGTCCACCTTGATGTCCATCTGAGTAGCTGTGATACCGTCCTTTGTACCGGTCACCTTGAAGTCCATATCTCCGAGGTGGTCCTCGTCACCGAGGATATCGGTAAGGATGGCGTAGCGCTCGTTAGGATTGTCCTTGTCTGTGATAAGACCCATTGCAACTCCGGCAACAGGCTTCTTGATCTTCACACCTGCGTCCATAAGGGCGAGGCAGCCTGCACATACTGTAGCCATTGAAGATGAACCGTTTGACTCGAGGATGTCAGAAACCACGCGAACTGCGTACGGATTCTCCGGAGCCATAGGAATCATAGGCTTGAGTGCCCTGTAGGCAAGGTTTCCGTGTCCGATTTCACGACGGCCTACACCGCGCTGAGGACGTGCCTCACCTGTTGAGAAAGGAGGGAAGTTATAGTGGAGTACGAACTGGTCTGTGTCCTGGATGAGAACCTCGTCACGCTCCTTCATATCGAGCTTTGTACCGAGGGTTACAGTCGAAAGTGACTGAGTCTCGCCGCGGGTGAATATCGCTGAACCGTGTGCGCAAGGGAGATAGTCTGTCTCGCACCAGATAGGGCGTACAGTTGTGGTGTCACGGCCGTCGAGGCGTACACCCTCGTCAAGGATCATATTTCTCATCGCTGCCTTCTCGACTGCGTGATAATATCTCTCGATCATCATCCTCTTCTCTTCCTGCTCCTCTTCTGGGAGAGTTGCGTAGAACTCCTCCTTGAGTGCCTCGAATGCGTCAGAACGCTCGTGCTTTGCCGAGCCTGACTTAGCGATGGCGTAGCATCTGTCGTAGCAGAACTCCTGGATAGCCTTGCGGAGATCCTCGTCGTTCTCCTCGTGGCAGTATGCTCTCTTCTCAGTCTTGCCTACAGCCTCAGTGAGCTCCATCTGCACCTTGCAGTGCTTCTTGATCTCTTCGTGAGCGAACTTGATGGCCTCGAGCATATCGTGCTCGCTTACCTCGTTCATCTCACCCTCCACCATCATAATGTTGTCGTATGTAGCGGCAACCATAATGTCAAGGTCTGCATCAGCCATTTCGCTGAAGTTAGGGTTGATCTTTAATTCGCCACCGATTCTTGCTACACGTACTTCTGAGATAGGACCCTCGAAAGGAATGTCGCTGACTGCGAGAGCTGATGATGCAGCAAGACCTGCAAGTGCATCCGGCTGAATGTCCTTCTCGGCAGAGATAAGGTTTACATTTACGAATACCTCAGCGTGGAAATCCTCTGGGAAAAGAGGTCTGAGGGCACGGTCAACAAGACGTGCAATGAGAATTTCATAGTCGGAAGCCTTTCCTTCACGCTTCATAAAACCTCCAGGGAAACGTCCCGCAGAAGCATATTTCTCCTTGTAGTCAACCTGGAGCGGCATAAAGTCAACGTCCTCCTTTGCGTCTTTTGCGCAAGTAACTGTCGCGAGGAGCATTGTTCCGCCCATCTTAACGACTACAGAGCCGTCAGCCTGCTTTGCAAGCTTGCCGGTTTCGATTTCAATTACCCTTCCGTCGGATAATTCGATTGTCTTTTTTACGATATTCATTTTTTCTGTCTTCAACCTGCCTCCCCCTATGGGAGTTATTTTTAATTGATCATTTTCCGCCTATACGAAGCCCCGATGGCTTCTAGATACAGTTACGTATATATATTGTTCTGCCCACTGGAGCGCCGCAGGTCGGTTTGTTAGCGCTCAGGAAGCGTCTTTGCGTGAAAAAGGGGGAAACCCAAAACTGTTTTGAGTGCTCCCCCTTCGTCGGTTCCTACTATGATGTAGCTTATCGACGGAGACCAAGCTCCTTAACGATAGCTCTGTATCTCTCAATGTCAATTGCCTTGAGATAATCAAGTACACGACGACGCTTACCTACAAGCTTAAGAAGCGAACGACGAGTCACGTAGTCGTGCTTGTTGCTCTTAAGGTGCTCGGTAAGGTGAGCGATACGGTAGGAAAATAAAGCCACCTGGCTCTCTGGAGAACCTGTGTCAGTATTAGACTTTCCGTACTTCTCGAAAAGCTCCTGTTTTTTCTCTGGTGCCAAATATTCAGCCATCTTTTGA
>JAFVOX010000012.1:0-37650 GCA_017505605.1 Bacteroidales bacterium | reverse complement strand
AGTCCTCAAGATACTTCGCACAAAAGGAATCAGCGACGAGACCAGGAAATGGCGACTTCAGCAGCTGAACGAGGGTATAACCTGGAAATACCTCATCCGTAGGTATATGCCGGAGCTTCGTGCTGCAACCTGGATCTGCGTATGGGCAGAGGTCATTGACCCGATGCCGGAGGTGGCTGCGAAGATGGAGGCTGCTATGGCAGAGCAGCAGGCAGCTCCACAGGTACGGGCTGCTATCGCAATGCCGTTAGTGACTGAAATGGTGCAGCATCAATACCCGGTATTAGCTCTTAGAACAAATATGCTGGTCCCAGCCTTAAACTTTGGACTAGAAGTACCACTAGGAAACAGCTGGTCTGTCTCTGGCGATTATTATTATCCGTGGGTCTGGCCACATCCGATTAACAAAAATTGCTTCGAGCTACTCGGCTGGTCTCTTGAGGGACGTTATTGGTTTGGTAAAAACCGAAATATAGAAAACAGACTTCAAGGCCATTCAATCGGAATCTATGGTGCAGCAGGATATTATGATTTTGAGCGCAATTATGCAGGTCAGCAGGGTGAGTTCATCAGTACAGGTCTGGATTACACATATGCGTTGCCAGTGGGCAGGAATAACAGGCTCCATCTTGAGTTTACCATCGCCTTGGGATATATTCACTCTTGGGCAAGGAATTATCACGTTAATGAAGAATTTGGTCCTTTGTTCAAAGATGATGGAGATATCCTCTTTGACTACTTTGGACCTACCAAGGCTGCTGTCAGTTTAGTGTTGCCGTTTATGAAGAAGGAGGGACGGAAATGAGGCGAATGTGTTTGATATATCTTTTGCTTGCTGCCATTCTAATGACAGCTTCGTGTCAGCGTCGTCCATTCTCCGATGCCAGCTCTGCTGTAAATCTTAAATTGAGAATCAACACAAAGGTGGTGCACGAAGAAGATATTAAACTTCCGGATCTGATGTGTGTGCAGCTTTGCGACATCCACACTGGCGATGTTGTATATACGGATTATGTACCTCCGACAGGAGGGTACATCTACCCGGAACCTGGTCATTATGATTTTCTCGTTTATAATATCAACACTGAGAGTACTGTCCTGAAGAATGAATCAAATTTTAATACTGTCGAAGCATACACCAACCCAGTGTCTGCATTCATAAAGTCTCAGTTGTCGCAATTTCTGGCAAAGCGTGCGGAAATCAGAAAGCAGATGGCTGCCCAAAAAGAAGAGAAACAGAATAAATCATCAGAGAAACCTGCTGATGACAGCAAGGCTCCAGAAGAGGAAGTTATTGTCAACGAGCCGGATCATCTTTTTGTCGGTCGCTCTAAGGATGTCGACATTCCTGCATTTGCTGTTGATGAGGACACAGAGATTGTTATTGAAATGGATGCTGCAACTGTTGTAGAAACCTGGCTGATAGAAGCTGTGAACATTGAAGGACTGCAATGGGTTAGCAGTGTGTCTGCTCTCATTACCGGTATGGTGGAATCAAACTTCATTGGTCCGGGAGAGAAATCGGAAGGTGCTGTAACGATATATTTCGAGATGAGTAGGACCCATAACTCATTGATCGGTTATTATAGGACATTTGGTAAGCATCCGCTATTCTCCAACGACCTGACGATCGGCTTTAACGTAACTGACACCCAGGGTGGTGAACACCACTTTATTTTTGACATAACTGACGAATACCTGGATAATCCTGAAAGGCATATTATTATAACTGACAAAATAGTTATTCCTGAGCCGATAATCACAGGAGGAGGTTTCGCTCCAACTGTTGATGATTGGGAAGAAGTCAAAACGGATATAAATCTATAGCAAATAAAGTAAAACAATTAATACCAACCTTTATGAAAAGAGTTTTCATCGGTGCAGCAGCAATGATAATTGCTCTCGCCTCTTGTTCAAAAATCAGCGTTGTAAACAATGACGCGCCCCAGGAGATCGGCTTAAAGGCCATCGCTGGAACTATGACTAAGGCTCCTATCACCGCATTTGGGGAAGGCACCAATATGGGAGTATATGCGGATTACAAAGGTGCCGCCACTGGCTCTGTGTACCAAGCTTATTTTGCAGATTTTGAATTTCATAAAAAAGGAAGTTCTTGGGCAGGATGGCAGGATGGTTCACACTCTCCAAAATACTATCCAGTCTCTGGTACTCTTGACTTTTTCGCTTATAGTCCGAAATGTGCTGCCATCACCGCCGGTAGAGATGGTTTGACATTCGCTTATACACTTGCCAGCAACAAAACGAATCAGTATGATGTACTTGTAAGCCAGATACGCAGCGGAGTAACTAAACCAGCTTCAGCAACAGATGTTGCTATAGTTTTTAAGCACGCTCTTTCCTTGATTGATATCAATGTCAAAAAGACAGGCTCAGCTACTATTTTAGTCAAGAGCATTACTCTCTCAGGCACAAATCACGAGGGAACTGCTACGGTAGTGTATGCTGACAGAAATGATGAAAGATTCCCAACTATTTCCTGGGTTGCAACAGATGATCTTGGTTCTGACTTGATTGATCCAGAATTGGCACTTGGTGACGCTTTTTCTGACTACAACACCGGCGCAGACCTTCTCGTTGTACCAACAACAGGAGTCGCAAAATCTATGACAATCGTTTATACAATTGACGGAGGCATTGATTTAAGTCACACTTTCAGCCTTGGAGACACTGGCAACTGGGCACCAAGCACTAAATACACTTATGACATTACAGTAGGACCGCTTGAAATCACCATTGATCCTAGCATCACCGAATGGACATCTGCTGCTACTTCTACTCCGACAATCTAATACTAAACATAAATCACAAACAAAATGAAAAGATTTTTTATTTGCGCAGCAGCAGCGATAGCTGCTCTCGCATCTTGCAGCAAGACAGAGGTCATCAACAATGAGCCTCAGAAGGAAATTGGTTTCAAGGCTATAACTAGCGTTGCAACCAAGGCAGAGCAGACAACTGCTAATCTCGGAACTATGGGTGTTTATGCTTATCTTAATGAAGACAAGAGCGAATATTTCGGAAACACTCAGTTCGCTAAAGGCGCTGGGGACCTTTGGGTTGCTACTCCATCAAAGTATTGGCCACTTGTGCATACCTTGGACTTTGTTGTATATGCACCATATGCAGCAACTGGCACGGAGTGCAATTCTTCAACAAAGATCCTCACAGTGAGCACAAGCAATAAGGGCTATACAGAAATTACAGACCAGACTGACTTCCTTTATGGAGCTGAGTATTATGACAACACTGACGACAAGGGCTATGGTAAAGGAAATGCATACGTTCCTGTTAACCTTAAGCATGCTCAGGCTAAGATTGTCGTAAAATTTACAGGTGACGGAAATGTTACTCTCAACGATGCTAAGCTGACCGGTGTTGCATTGACAGGAAAATATACTGTAGATTACACTCAGACTACACCAGTGGCAGCTTGGTCAGAGCATGCAGATGTGACAGACGTTACTATGGCAACAACATATGGTCTTGCTAATCCTAAGACTTACACATTGCTCGCTGTGCCATATACGACAGCCTCTAAGATTACATTCAACTATACTCTTGCGGGAGGTGCAGCACTGGATCACACTATTGATCTTGCAGCTTGGGAGCCAGGAAAGGAGTATACATACAACATTTCAATTACTCCAATGGAGATCAAGTTTAAACCAGAAGTTACAACTTGGGAGCCACTTCTTGGAGCTGAAGTTGAACTCTAATCTACACCAAAATCCACCGGCCCCTGACCGGACCGGTGGGTTCCGATATGACAAGAAATAATCACATATATTTCCTATATACCTTGGCAGCCATTACTGCTACGGCTTTGGCTTCTTGCTCAAGACTTAACCCTGAGGGTCTGAGCAGCGAGGAAATTTCGATCAGGCCATTTGCAAAAAGCCATACCAAAGCTATAATCGAGGGAACTTCTTATCCTGACGATGAGACCTTCGGTTTGTGGACTTTCCATACTGAAAGTACTGCAGGAACTTCCTGGGCAGTAGGCAAGGGTGAAACCTATACTTATCTTGACAACGTCGCTTTTCATAAGAATGGCCAAAGTTGGGCCGGATATGACTATGCTACACTAGAGCATAAGCCTTATTACTGGCCGACATATGGGTCAATGTTCTTTGCCGCCTATAGCCCGTATGCCTTGCACGCGAAGGTCTCCTACGATAAAGAGACAGGAACTTTTGCTCTTTCCGAATACACTTTGGATCCGGACAATTATCTCGATTTTATGTATGCTGAAATCGGAGACCTTGACAATTCTGTGTTCAAGGTTGAGAAGAGTATGCTCTTCAAGCACGCCCTTTCTCTGATTGAGTTCACAGCACAGCTTAAGAACCCTGATGATGCACAGTATATAGATATACACAGCATTACAACTTATCCGATACCTTCTTCAGGATCATTCACATCACGCGACGCTGAGTCTCAACAGCCTCAATGGATCCGCAACCTAACCCCTGAAATTGCGCTGAGTATATGCGATGCCGAACAGACATCTGGGGTTGACAATGGCTATTCATTGACGGCAAACTCAAAGACCATACTTGGGAAGGCCTTGGTAATACCAGGTAATGCTGTACAAATTGAGATCCGCTATCGAATACATTACGCAGAGGGAAAGCACCTCACCGAGAAATACCTAATTATTCCTACCGATGCAGTTTTAGTGTGGGAACCTGGTAAAAAGTATAGTTATCATATTACTCTTGGCGTCGATTTCATAGAAGTTATGCCATCAATAGGAACTGATTGGAATGAGATATATTAAGCCTACATACTTCATATTCTTGATTGTTTTTACAGCTGCTTGCTCAAAAAATCCCGTACCGGAGACGATGTCGCCGGAAATAGGATTCACCTTGGGTCTGCAGTCGAAAACAACTGTGGACAACTCCAATTTACACACTTCCGGGAGTCAGATAACAATATACGATGTACATTCCAGAACTAGTCCATCTGAAGAGGATCAGAGTGAAGCTGGACTTGTCCAATACATTGATGGCAGGGTTTTGGAGTGCAATGGAAGCGAGTGGACATTCAGTCCTAAAATTCCTTGGACAAAGCGCGGAACGCACGAGTTCTTTGCATATTATTCAAAGAACGGTAAGGATGGCAGTTCAGTCGGTGCAACCGTCGGATACGAGTCTAGCATTGATGGCGCGTCATCGCAGACATTTAAGATATCATCCTGGCAGCTTACTCTGGATAATCAGTTTGATTTTATGTATGCCACCGCATCCAGGGACCTTATACACAACGATTATTCTCCTGTTCCTCTGTCCTTCAAGCACCTTTGTGCTGCAGTAAGGTTCAGAATTGTCAATACCGGTACCTCAGAAAATGCTTTCAAAGAGTTCAGCATTACCGGAATGTCAGATCGTGCTACGGCAGAAATCAAGACTACAGGCACGCCTGTCATTGTTTCTACTGCCACACAGAATGCACAGATGCGAGTAGCTAGGGAAAACGAACTCGCTGCCAATGGTGGAAGTATGTTCATCCATTCGAACATTGGTAAAGTAAGTAGTGACGGGTATTTTATTATGTGGCCGCATAGTGCAGATCAGTATGAAGACATAAAGTTCAGTCTGCAAATGTCTGATAGAGAGATAAAAGACCGATTACTTTCAGAAGTGGCTAATGTCAATAACTGGCAGGCAGGCTACAAGTACACCTATAATATTAATGTCGGTGATAACTTTATTATTTTTGAATCTGTTGATGTGGTGGATTGGATAACAGATGATTTAATTCTTGAAGAGAGATGATGAGAAGATTGACATACATACTTTGCGTGCTCTTGTTCTCTGTTGTTTCTTGCGTAAAGCAAGATGGGGTAACAGAGGATTACATAACCTTCTTCCCATATGTAAAGAATACAGATGAAGGGTCAACCAAGGCTATCGTTCCTGATGAGTCCTATATATTGAGCAACAAACTTCCCGTTGTAGTAAACGATGTCGCTGTGGCACCTGTATTCAACAATACAACAATCAGCTGTTCAGATAACGGTCTGTGGATCTCCGATAAAAGATGGGATCAGAACCTGGAATATCAGTTCTATGGCTACATCGCTTCTAAAGGCACAGGAGCCGGTGCAGCTCTTGATGTTTCCGACAGGGGACGTGTTGTTACATTAACTCAGCCTACGGTGTATTCCAATGACTCAGGAGCTTGGTCTGACTATCTTTTGTCGTACATTGTAAGCCCAAATGCAAAATACACTCCTATAGTGGGTCTGCAATTTGAGCGTATAACGTCTGCAATAGAAGTCTACATTTCCAAGGCTAGGGAAGATGAGGTGGTTTTGACTAATTTGACCTTAAGTGATGTAGCTAACCAGATGACATATAGAATTCTGGACCATAAGCTGGAGGATAGAACAGCTATAGGTTACAGAAACATCTGGAATCAGGTTGCAGGTACCAATAAGGTGGACTACTATCGTTCCGAGTCAATAGAACTGACTCGTTTCTTGCAAGGTGATGACCGTTTTGATCAGAAGTTTCTTCTTATGAGAGTATTGACTGTTCCTCAGGATCTGTCCGGAACTCTCTCACTTTCCTATACTGTTGTTGAAAATGGAGTCCAGAATGAATACACAGCTGAGTATGATTTGAGCAGGCTCTCAGTCAACAGGGTTGCTATTGGTCACAAGATAAGATATTATATAAAAATCGATACATCTGTGGAGGTTGAGACAGTTGTGGCACCTTGGAAAGAGGTTGATATGGTAGAAGGAACATTCCTCCCTAACTGATTTACTATATGAAGGCTTTATATAAAACGTTAACTACAATACTTCTTGTTCTGGTTACTGTTTCTTGTAGAAACGGGTTAGATGAATTAGGCCCAGAAAATCTTAAAATCCGACTTGGGGCTGATATACCCCGAGCTACGATTACTGTCAAATCAGGCCCGGTTGATTATGATACTTACCTTCCTGATGAGATTTCTCTGTTAAGGTGGGATGAAGGTAATACGGTAAATCCTTCTGCCTACACCTTCGAGCAGGCTCTTTCAGCTACGATCGGCGAACCAGATGCTGCAGATGAGTGGAAGAGATATGTCAATTTTGAAAAATCCCAATATTTTACCGATCGAAGCAAGAGAGTCGGTTTTGCCGCTTGCTATCCTTCTGTAAAGAGCGGGAGTTGGACAAAAGACGGTAACAAGCTCACTTACAACATCTTTGAGAATGATGACATTGATGTTATGGTCTCTGATTTCAAGAGTGGCACATATACATCAGGTATAGATCCGCTGCAATTTCAGCACGCACTATGCTTATATAATGTTTATGTATATGCGGTAGATGAACAAGCTTCACAAGCGTGGGGAAACATAGAAAACATCACTTTTATTAATCTGCCGGAAGAATTATATGTAACTCTTCCTGATGATATGACGTCTCCTGATGCAGGAGTTTCGTTTTCATATTCTCCAAAGCCGGATGACAATGTGTACACTTCAAAGACATTGTTCTCGACCCCTCAAGATATAACTATTCCTGTTGGCATCAACAACAGAGCTAAGATAGGACATATCCTTGGAGGGCCCCCTGCTATAGGTTTGTTAGGCCTTTCTGCAGAGACTGAGTCAGAAGATAATTCTACAAGTCCGGTTTCCATTGCCAGAAACTTTAAACCTGGGCACATATACAATCTCCTTCTCAGATTTTCAGAGCACGGAGTAATGAACGCAGAGGTTACTGTTGAGGAGTGGCAGCACGACGATGGCGAATATAACAATCCATATTATGCTGATATGGAGACCGTCAACAGGTTCTTGACCAATCTGTCACGTTATGGAACATCGAATTCGTATATAGCCTCTTCTGGCAATATGGGATACTGCTTCAATGCTACCGTTAAAGGTAATGGCGTCAATTCATTGAAAGATTGGGAGGGTAACTCATATGTGATGCCGGATGCGTCAGTTTCCATTACGCCAGCTTATGTTGAGGTCCTCCATTCGGATGTACTTTTAAAACATACAGATAGTGGATATATAAAGACATCTGACGATGAAAAACACGCATTGGATCTTATTAAATTGAGGACACATAATCTCATTGACGGTTATGTCCTATTTGATATCGAGGGAGTAGATGGGGCAGAAGATACCGATTTTACCTTGCCATATATGGGTAATGCCGTGATTGCTGCCTACAACACATATGGTGAAATAATCTGGACTTGGCATATATGGGTTACAGACAGACCGTATAATGTGAATTATGGAAACGGTTATATAGCTCAAGACAGAAACCTTGGAGCTTGTGTCCATAATGGAGATTTGTATCCGGAAATTGCAGAAGGTCTTTATTATCAATGGGGAAGAAAAGATCCTATTTTCCCTCAGCACGAGACAATCGGCGGTCCACTAACAATGACGGAGAGTCACTTGAATCCGGACAAAGAGATTAACTCGTCATCAAATGACTGGCTGAAGTCCAATTATGATTATCTATGGGGCTATGTTGCGGAAAGAGTTGATGTCCGTAAGACGATGTATGACCCTTGCCCTTTAGGATACAGAGTCAGTGATAGTCATACGTTCCAAGATGTTCCAGGAACGGCAAGAGCCAATGGTGATGGTTATATATATGAAATCGGAGAATATGACGTATATTTTCCGGATCAGCTTCTGAGCTCCGCCACACCGGCAGAGTCAGGTATGTCTAATGTATATAGGATAAACGAAAGAGGGTTCTCATCTGATCAATCAAAACGTGTTGAGAAAATGAATATACGTTGTGTCGTTGAAAATTCGACACCGGTTGTCCACAACCTGGATGAGAACCAATCAGCTAATTGCCATTTGATTACCGAGCCCGGGTATTATCGTTTTGATGCCACGACTCTTGGTAACGGTGTTCGAGGTTTCAACGTTGTGTTAAGCCAAGGAAACATCGGTCAGGTGCTTATAGATAATGGTTATAATCCATTGCCTATTCGAAGAATTGATGTCTTTGCGTGGCAAGGTGACATTACGTCTGGCAGCAGTTTCAGAACATTTGCCGATGATGATCACACAACAGATGAGATTGAGAATGCCTGCCCGGTCAAGATACTTGATGGTGGAAGATTGACTGATGGCAATGCGTATTATTATATTCCAAGTGGCGACTCATTTGTCCCAGGAAATGTAATATTGGCTGGATATGACAGCAATGATGAGATTGTGTGGACTTGGCATCTATGGATTGCTCCTGATGGAGTTGGAGAAGAAAAATGGGGTAAATACATTGTTCTTGACAGGAACATCGGTGCAACTTGGAGACCGTCTCAAGCATCAGAGCTAACCCAGGATAACCATCCGTCTTCAGTAGGATTCTATTATCAATGGGGAAGGAAGGATCCTTTACCGATGCCTAGAAAAAACGATGGAAACAACTTATATGCCCCGCTATATAGGAAGGTAAATGGAGTATGGACCAAAGAAACCACTCTTGCTTCTCAAGCAGCTGGAACGATTGAAGAATCTGTTAAGAACCCACACAAATATTTTAACAGAAACACTAACACAACAGGAAACTATTGGCAAACTTCGTGGGTAGATGTCAATGACCAAAATACAGAAGCCCCTCTTCGTAACATATGGGGATACACTGGTGTGGAAGGAAGTACGGGTGACACCTTTGTTAAAACTATGTGGGATCCTTGCCCAGCCGGATATAAAGTCGGCAGTCACGAAGTCCTGTTTGGATGGAATGTAGGAGCAAATACAGATAACAGGCAAGAAATTACAGGATCTACTGACTTCGGTATATTTAATTTAGAAGGCGCAAACTCCAAATGGCTGCCGGAAACTGGACGAATAAAGAATGGCGGTGAGTTGGAAGAACCTGAAAACAATGCTGGTTATTTGAACTGTTCCTGTCCTTTTGCCAATGGCTCAGTATACAGAGGCCTCTATTATTATATTCAGAATACAACACAGTACATCGGTCAAAGTGCCAATTCAAATGAATGTATGGCAGTTCCTGTAAGATGCGTAAGAGAATAATTATGAAACAGAATTATTTATACATAGTAGTTGCCATACTTGTGGCTGTTTCCTGTCAGGTAGAGGAGTTTGAACCAAATCTGCCATCGGATGGGAATAGTTTCATTGTGTCTGATGAAATTGATGCCACTTGCGTAATGAGCACACCCGTTACAGATGTTCCTTTCACCAGGGCTCTGATAGGGCAGCTTACAACTACGGCATTAGATGGAAATTTCATAAAGGTTTCCCAACCTGTAGATAATGAAAAATATTACCACAGTTCAAAGTACGATATAAGGGATATAGAAATGCCGTCTTATAAAGAGGCCACAATTGTGGATGCTCAATTCATATCACCGGCAAACAATATTCCGGACCTATATCTTAGAACAATCGTTTTCAATCCTCGTCTTACATATGACTACTATGCAAGCGAGCAAGATTCCGTAAAGGATACCGTGGCGTATGTTTCGCAAATGGTCGGATGGTATCCTACCACTTATGATGTTCCCGATGGAATCGGCGAAGAAAATGCTCAGGCGTTGTTCAAGAATAGTGGCTGCTTTAAAGAAATCGATGGTGAAGTTTGCGTCGAGTTCAAGAACAAACTTGACGGCAAGACGGACCTGATGATGACTGATATGCGTGAAGGAAGAATATATAAAGAGCATTTCTTAAATAATGATAACCCTGGCTGTGATCGTAATATTCAACCTTTTGGTGCATATTATAATTCTTTCTTAGATGGCATTGACCTGAAATATTGCAATTATTTCACCTTCCATCATTATCTTACTGCAGTTAGATTATTTATTAAGGCTGATGACAAAAGCAGCCT
This sequence comes from Bacteroidales bacterium, assembly GCA_017505605.1. Taxonomy (GTDB): domain Bacteria; phylum Bacteroidota; class Bacteroidia; order Bacteroidales; family UBA932; genus Cryptobacteroides. The sequence continues at coordinate 26,786 of JAFVOX010000012.1, read as the reverse complement.
TATACTTTCGTCGTGGGGAAAGATAAATAATGCCATTATGGTTGATCAGCCAAGTTCCGCAACTATTGCATTACCAACTGTTCAGAATACAACTTCAGAGTCTTCTGATCGTGTTCCTGGAGGAGTCAAATCACTTCCATATGAAGGAGTAGAGCCTTTGTTCGGAAAGGTCAAGAGCTGGGAAGACTATCGTGATTTTCCGATCATTCGCACAGATATGTTCGACAACAATCCTCCGGATGATTTGGACTTAGGATCAATTACTTCCCAACTCCCAATAGACTTGGAAGGCAAAACACACATAGACAAGACATATATTGGTTATTCCCTGATCCGCCCGGTCATTGATGAAGACAATGATGGCAGAGATGATCTTGATCCGGAATATGTACCTTCAGTACGTCTTGTGACAGAAGCGGGTATTGTAACTGCCGAACTTCCTGTTCAGTGGGAAATAAGCGGTGAATATAAAACCCTATTGCAGGCAGGGTGCATATACGATATTATCATAGATGTTAAGACAGATGGCACTCTTGATGTCATTGTTACGACTGAAGGTGAACAGCATTTCAATAACCTCTCTCCATATAATGAGGAAGAAGGAGAATATGAAACAGCAAACTGCTACACAATATTGGATAGCGATCTTCTCAAAGAAGGAAAGGATAAGCAGTACGATGGTTTTGTCTTTTATCCTGAGATTCCTGCAACAATAGACGGGTTACCGTATTACCGTCACGAGGACATTGCTAGTGTTGCTATATATTGGCAAGACTCATCTATGCCTATTGCCCACGTTGACTATATTCACGATTATGTGCGTATTACACTTAATGAGAACAGCACTCCAGATAACCTAATTGAAGGGAATGCTGTAATTGCGGCTTATGACGATAAAAGAAATGTGATATGGTCGTGGCATATCTGGGTTGTGGACGAAGTGAATGATGTAGAGATGACAATGGGTGATGGAACTGTTTCATTTATGGATAGAAATCTTGGTGCTTTGTCCGTGGCTGGAACGGGGGATGATAATCTTGAAGCGTATGGACTTTATTATCAATGGGGCAGGAAAGACCCTTCACCAGGCCCGTCTGCCTATAATTATGACTTGTTTGATATGTCTGTTAATCCTATTTCTACATTGAACGGAGTACAGAACTCAGTGGTAGATAAAATTGTAAACAGACCAACTGTCAAGGATGCTGCACGATACCCTTTGGCACTATTTTATCCTGGAGAGCCTGCTTCGTATTTCTACAACTGGTTATATGAAAGGAATGACAGCCTATGGGGGTTTGATCCTACGCGAGGAACTGGTGAAAAAACTGACTTCGACCCTTGCCCATATGGGTACAGAGTACCATATCAGGAGTTGGAGGCCGTAACAATTGAGGGGAATGTCGCATTTGCAGGCTCCAGAGTGACTGTTACTACTTCTTCTGGAACTTTGGCTTTCCCATACGCAGGATGGAAGGGTGATGATGTGGGGTCGCCACAGCAGACCCATTTTTGGTATAAAGTGTTTAAAGGTACTGATTTGCAGAATGGTATATGCGATGTGAATGGTAGCAACGGGTATCATCGGGAAAGGTTATTATTCTTGAAAGAGAGATATAGTGTCCTGTCGACAGGATATTCCTATAATGGCAATACGCTGTACACACCATTTTCTGAGCAAAATAAAGGTTATGGCAATCGCAACGCGGCTGCCTCAATCAGGTGCGTCAGAGAGAATGAACAAATAGCTCTTTATAGGACTTTTGTAGAAGAAGATATGATTTATGTTAAAGAAATAACTGGTAATACAGTGCGTATGCTTTCAGTCAACAGCAACCTGGACATAATGGAATCATTGCCAATCACTGTATATGATGGTGCTAGATCCACGTCCTCAACTTTGGATATTCCAAGCAATACGTTCCGCTGGAGTCTTCAGGATTTTGCTCGAGCTGCTAGCCTCTCTAATATGACCACTATTGAGGTTTCAGGAAAGAATGTTTCGCTGATGCGTGAAATGGAAAAAGCTGGGGACTTGCAAGACGAAGGAACCTATATGATATTTGCACAAGATGGCGGTTCTAATACTTATTGTTTGGAGAATAGTAACGGCTATCTACGTTTGGTGCATAGAACGCCAGGGGAACTTACTAAGCGTAACATATTTAAATTCTATAAAGGCGACGAGGCCAGTCCAGGACGCTACAATTCATACTCGTTCGGTAAGCTTCAAGGCTCAAATCAACTTTACATAAGTGCGGATTTCCAAATTAATGCGAGTCGAAATGGGGGAGTAAATTTCCATATTAAAAATAGATGGGATAGTGAAACAGGACACGATATTGATATACAGCGAGCTAACGGAGATTATATGCGTTATAACCTCAATCAAATAGAGCCATTCTGGGGTACTAGCGGTGGTGGTTACAAGTGGTATTTCTACCCTGTTAATCCCGAGTTAATACCTGACTAGTGTTAGTTTGCGTTCATTGAGTCATATCGCAGCAGGCCCCACGGCCTGCTGCTTCGCTTCTGTCATTGCGGTCATTGAGCCGTTTTTGAAGTGAATGTGACATTTTGGCCCCAAACTTGACTACTCGCTCCACAAACTTTTGATGCTATATGGACCGATATGTTTGTATTGTCTGCGGATATGTTTATGATCCGGCAGATGGGGATCCGGAGAGCGGGATTGCACCCGGAACTGCGTTTGAGGACATTCCGGAGGATTGGGTCTGCCCGATCTGCCTGGTAGGAAAGGAACACTTCGAGACGATTCCCTAAGATCGAGGGGCCCAACCTGGGTCCCTCGATCTTGTATCCGCTAGCCTCTTACAACTGATCCTTTTGTAAAAGGTAAGCCTCCGGTAAAGTGCATCTTGCAAAGTTTATTAACGTTGATTACAGTCGTTGAAGTTGCGTTTCCAGTTCTTAGGAAGCAGATGGGTGACATCTGATCTGCCGTTCTCGTATTCCGGGATTCGTCTGATTACATCCTCGAGCCATTCTCTCGGTTCTATGCCACAGGCTTTGCAGGTGGCGATGAACGAGTAGATCATCAAGGCTCGGTGAACAGTCAGTACCGCATACTGTCGTCCAGACTGAACATAGCTAGCGAAGGCTTGACATTATGATTCCCAGATGCTCACTGGTGAAGTTGCCCTGGATTCTCATTGCAGTACCAGATTCAGTGCGAAGCTCCAAGGTCATATAACTTTCTACAGGGATGTTCTTTCCCTTGCGTGAACTGGATGCAGACCTTGCTGGTTCTGGAAAAGTTAATCCGGAGGCATTGCCCAGTTGGATGAATGAACCTTCCGAAGTACTTTGTCTTGCAGTAAGCGCACGTCGTGCATAATAAAAGTTCGACTCGGTAATATTGAGTTTATGCAAGCGCTGCTTGATAGTGATGCCGTTTTCCGAGCAATAGCTCTCGAGCGACTGGATTTCTTCTAAAGTCATCATATGCGTTCCTTTTTAACGCAAAAGTAGCCAGGAGCAATCCCGGCTACAATATGCATTTCTTCGGAGGCTTACAGTATTTCCATTATAGATCCCTCTATAGCTGCTCGACATCCTCCAATGCAAGCCCTGTTGCAGAAGAGATGATGGCGTAGTCTACACCGGCTGCCTTAAGGTTCCGCGCTATCTCTGCACGTCCCTCTGCACGTCCCTCTGCACGTCCTTCGGCAAGACCTTCTGCACGTCCTTCGGCTATTGCCTCTTTCTTTGCGTAGGCCATCTGGTTTCGTAAATCTCTTTCCGTAGTCATCTTTGTAATTATTTTAAAACGTGTAAGTTCATCCATATTTATCAGTTCGCAGATGTGGAACATCTTCTTGAAGACCTCGTGGGCAAGAGCCTTGGGACGCGCTCTCAGCTTTGCCATATTCCTAAAGCAGAAGTACATCCCTTCCAGAATGTTCCCATCCAGTTCTTCCTCTGTCTTATTGAACTTCTTCAGTTCGAGGAAGATGAAGGTCAGTTTGTCCGTCAGAAGTGTATGCGTCTTTTCTTCATATAGACGATACATTGTCCTGACATCCGGATTGCCACTGTTCTCATCAAGGCTGAAGTCCAGGATGTTGATAACATAAACCGGGCAAAAGGCATAATCGTCACTTCCGGCATTCACCTGGTTCCTAACCTGGAAGGTAGAATAGTATATCGCCCGTTCCACATATGTTGCCTGCTTTCGCCTCTGCACCTCTACGACTATCCTGGTTCCATCATCTGTGTCACAGGCCATATCGTAAATGGAATTCTTCTCTCCCCTGCTCACAGTCTTCATCTCCTTGTCTATGAACGTCAGGTCAACAATATTCCTGTCCTCAATAACCTGATTCAGGAACTCAATCATCACATCCTTACTGGACTCCTGTCCAAAGACCAATTTGAAGACATCGTCATCAAGCAGGTCTGCATACTTGAACTCTTGTTGCATAAATTTTTGATTATTAGGTTTGCAATCGTCCCACCGTGGGCCGATCAAAAATTTATGCTCGACTTATTGTCCCCTCTCTGTCGTGCAAATTTGTGAAAAAATCAAGAGCTCTCACATACCCTTATGCAGATTTTTCTTTTTCTTAATGATCTTTTTTCTCTTTTTTTAAAGTTTTGCTTTATTTTTAACAAAATGAGACTCCTCGGTTCAATATCTTGTAGGGATTTTGCTTAACAAGTTACTTCCTCAACAGCAACTCATCCCCCGGACGGAGGGTGTGGTTCTGCGGAAGGTTGTTCATTTTGCAGAGGGATTTCAAGGTGATGGCATAGCGCTGGGCTATGTCGCGGAGGGTTTCGCCTTCTGATTCGACTATATGTTTGTCGAGGCCTTTCACTGTCTGCTTCTTCTTTGGCTGGAGGTAGACGATGGTGCCAGGAAGGAGTTCTTCTGCGGCGTCAAGGTCGTTGTAGCGAAGGATTTCTTTCTGGAAAAGGTTGTTTGACGCAGCTATGGATGCATAGGTGTCACCTTTTGATGCATAGATAAACGGTACTCCGTTCAGGGAGTACTTCTGACGTGAAAGGGCTATGGTAAAGGTGTTTTTAGCCTTTTCGTCCTTGACAGGCTTTGGTTGCTCCAACTGCGTAGGTGACTTCACGACTACTGTCTTGGAAGGCTTTTCTTTCTTGACCTTCCGTTTCTTTTCCTTTTTGGTCTTAGTTGGCTTAGTTTCTTTGGTAACGACCTCTGGTTCACTCACTTCCTCTTTAGCAGGTCCTGTTTCTTCGACTTCAGGAGCAGGATCTTTCAAGACCTTGCTGTTCTTATATTTACGGCCCCTGTCATATTTATAGAGCTCGTACTCCTCGATGAGGTTTATAAGCTTTTTCGGATAGGCTGGGTCGGTAGCATATCCGGCTTTTTTGAGGCCATATGCCCAGCCCTTGTAGTCCTTCGGATCGAGGTCGAAGAGGAATTTGTAGCGGTCGCGGTAGCGGAGAAAATCCGAATGGTCGCGGTAGGACTGCTCTACCGTGCGATACTTTCTGAAACATTCTTTCTTCTTGTCATCATCCACACGCATCTTCGGACCGTTCCAGTTGCTGTGGCACTTGATACCGAAGTGGTTGTTGCCCTTTACAGCCAGGTCAGACTGGCCATAGCGCGACTCGAGCAGTCCCTGCGCCAGCGTAATGCTGGCGGGCACACCGCTGCGGCGCATTTCTTCGACCGCAAGGTCGGCATATTTGTCAATATATCGCTGCTGAGGTGTGTCTTCAGCCGGAGAGGCCTGCACAGGCGAAAATGCCGCAAAAAGGCATACAAACGTGATGATAAGTGTCGAAATATGTTTCATACAGGCAAATGTACGAAATTTATCGTTCTATTTCAATGATGTCCAGGTCGTGGGCCAGGTCAGTTGCGGGGAAAATGGAGCGGAGTTCGTCCAGAAAGAATGAGACGTCCGGGTAGCGCGAGGAGTAGTGGCCGACGAGGAGGCGCTTGACGCCGGCATCGAGGGCAGTGCGGGCGGCCTGGAGGGTTGTGGAATGGAAGGTCTTGGCCGCCATTTCCGACATTGCCTCAGGGAAGGTCGCCTCGTGATAGAGCAGCGTCGCTCCCCTCACCCATCCAGCAAGCTCAGGGAAAGGCGCGGTGTCGCTGCAATAGGCATATGACCTCGGCTCATAAGGTATATACGCAGCTTCCTCATTGGATATGACCATATCCTCCCTTACGACATCCTCTCCCCTCTTTAGGGTGCCAATCTCGGCGAGCGTCAGACCGTATCTGGCTATCGCTTCCTTCTTCACATTGTGCTGAGGCATCTTTTCCCTGATCAGGAAGCCATAGGTCTCGAGCCTGTGATTCAGCGGAAAGGCAAGCATCTCCGTCGTCCTGTTCTCATAGACCAGCTCCGGTTCCTTCATTTCCAGGGATATATAATTGATCTCGAAGAGCAGTCCCTGACCGAAGTGCGTCTTGAAGAAATCAAGGATGGGCGCAAAGTTCTTCGGTGCATATATATATATAGGTGCGGTGCGGCCGAGAAGGCCGAGGGTGGAAAGGAAGCCGAAAAGGCCGAATATATGATCGCCGTGGATATGCGAAAGGCATATATGCTCGATTTTCAGAAAGGAAAGCTTGAGCTTTCTCATCTGCATCTGGGTGCCTTCTCCACAGTCAATCATAAATAAGCGCCCACGTACGTCAAGTACCTGGGCGCTTGGGTGTCTTTCTGTAGTGGGCAGGGCCGAAGCCGTGCCCAATACATTAAGAGTGAAATTCATAAGTGATTACTTAGACTCGAGCTGGCTCTTAAGAGCTGCGAGAGCGTCGATGTCACCGAGTGTAGTCTTCTCGATGTTCGAGTTGATCTTCTTCACAGCCTTCTTAGTGTTGTCAGCCTCAGCTGCAGCCTTCTGCTCGCGAGCCTCTACAGCTGCTGCATAAGTCTTAGCGTGTGAGAGAGTGATCTTCTTAGCGCTTCTCTTAAGTTCAGTAACCTTGAATGAGAGTGTCTCACCAGTTACAGGCATTGAGCCGTCCTCCTTAACAAGCTCTCTGTTGAAGCAGAATGCATCTGCGTCACCCTCAAGCTCTACAACTGCGCCCTTGTCAGTGATAGCTGCGATCTTAGCCTCAACTACAGTACCTACGCTGTACTTAGCCTCGATCTCATCCCAAGGGTTAGGAAGGAGCTGCTTGTGGCCGAGTGAAAGCTTGTGGTTCTCCTCATCGAAGTCAAGGATTACAACCTCGATAGCGTCACCAGCTGCGATGAGCTCTGATGGATGCTTGATCTTGCTCCAAGAGAGGTCGCTGATGTGTACGAGACCCTCGATACCCTCCTCGAGTTCAGCGAATACGCCGAAGTTAGTGATATTGCGAACAGTTGCGTTGTGCTTTGAACCAACAGCATACTTCTCACGGATGTTCTCCCAAGGGTTAGCTACGAGCTGCTTGAGACCGAGAGACATCTTCTTCTCCTCACGGTCGAGTGTGAGAACCTGAGCCTCAACCTCGTCACCTACCTTAAGGAAGTCAGAAGCGATGCGGAGTCTTGGTGACCAAGACATCTCTGATACGTGGATAAGACCCTCAACACCTGGCTCGATCTCTACGAATGCGCCGTAGTCAGCGATGAGAACTACCTTACCTGTCACCTTGTCACCAACCTTGAGGTTTGCATCGAGTGCATCCCAAGGGTGCTGCTTGAGCTGCTTGAGACCGAGAGCGATTCTCTTCTTAGACTCATCGAAGTCGAGAATAACAACGTTGATCTTCTGGTCGAGAGCAACAACCTCCTCTGGATGGTTGATACGGCCCCAAGAGAGGTCTGTGATGTGGATAAGTCCGTCTACGCCACCGAGGTCAACGAATACACCGTAACCAGTGATGTTCTTGACTGTACCCTCAAGAACCTGACCCTTCTCGAGCTTGCCGATGATCTCGCTCTTCTGCTGCTCGAGCTCAGCCTCGATAAGTGCCTTGTGTGAAACGACAACATTGCGGAACTCCTGGTTGATCTTAACGATCTTGAAGTCCATAGTTGTGTCAACAAACTGATCGTAGTCGCGGATAGGCTTGATGTCGATCTGTGAACCTGGGAGGAATGCCTCGATTCCGAATACGTCCACGATCATACCACCCTTTGTACGTGTCTTCACGTAACCCTTTACGATCTCGTCTGCTGCGAATGCTGCATTTACCATATCCCAAGAACGGAGCTGGCGAGCCTTCTTGTGTGAAAGAATGAGCTGACCTTTCTTGTCCTCAGCGTTCTCTACGAACACCTCAACCTTGTCACCGATCTTAAGCTCAGGGTTGTAACGGAACTCAGGAGCCATAATGACACCCTCGCTCTTGTAGCCGATGTTAACGATTACCTCTCTCTTAGTGATAGCTGTAACCTCGCCTTCTACTACCTCACCCTCAACTACCTTTGAAAGTGTCTGGTTGTACTGCTCAGCGATGGTAGCGATGTCGCCACCATAAACATCGTCATTCTCAAATGCATCCCAGTCGAAGTTCTCTGGAGCTACTGACACATTGAGAGCGACCTTCTTGGTCTCTACTGCTGGAGCTGCTTCTGCAGCCTCAACAACTGTCTTGTTTTCTGCCATAATTAAAAATTAATAAGACAAACTAGTGGGTTAAACATTATTTATTGAGCCTCGCCGTGACGCGCTATATCAATAAAAACGCGCGCCCTGGTCTGAAAGGCGCGCAAAAGTATGGATAATTTTCGGATTTTCAAAGGTTTTCGTATATTTTTCTATAATATCAGTGTCTGAAAATCAGAACATTCGTCTTCTCTTGAAGACCCAGAAGATCACTGCAATAGATACCATCATCATAACGAGGATAAGAGCCCATACCCACGGAGAGTTGCTGAGGAAGTTTCCGAAGCTGATGTTCATACCGAAGAAGCTCGCGATCAGGGTCGGAGGCATAAGCATCAGGGATATGAGGGTGAACACCTTCATAATCTTGTTCTGATCCAAGTTGATGATACCGAGAACTGTGTTCTGAAGGTACTCGAGACGCTCAAAACTGAAGTTGGTGTGGTTGATCAGTGAAGATATGTCCTTGAGAAGAACGTTCAGCTTAGGCTGGTACTCCTTGGGGTACCTTGTACTCTTGAGGATGCTGGAGATAACTCGCTGCTTGTCGACGATGTTCTCGCGGATGAGCATTGTGTTGTCCTGCAACTGGTTGATGTCGATGAGGAATTCCTCGCTGATGTCTTCTCCCAGACTCACCTTCTTGTTGTACTGGCTGATCTCCTTTGACACGAGCTCCACCATATCGGCATCAAGGTCGATACGCTGTTCCAATATGCTCAGGAAGACCAGGTGACCGGACTGATACATTTTGGGAAATGCCATAAGTCGGCGCTGAAGGTCAGTGAAGCTCTTCAGACGGCATTCGCGAAGTGTTGTGAGGATGTCTCCTGAAAGGATGAATGAAACTGTCTCTTCATTGTACTCTTCCGGACCCGGAATCAAGTAGCTGGTGTTGGCGAAGATCGCTTTCTCTGTCTCTGAGAATCGTGATGAAATTTCGATCTCCTCAGCCTGTGCCCTGTTCTGAATGGTAGTGCCCAGAAATGCCTCAGTTGCCCTTTTCTCGTCTCCGGTAGGCGAAAAAAGGTCAATCCAGACTACATCTTCGTATGTTACATTGGCGAAATCCGCCTCCGACTGGAAAAGCTCTATCTGTCCGTCTTTCTTGTAGAAGATTGAGATCATAACTCGTCCGTTTTAAGTTCCGGCCCAGTCGTCGGAACGAGTGAATACCTTACGAAACAGACTTACCAACAAAAGGCAAGCCTGCAAATGTAATCATTTTTTACAAAACGACAACATCAAGCAGTACATTCTTCTATAGGGGATTTAGTCATTATATGGCCTTTTCAGATCGGCCCTGCAATTTCCCCATCCGTAACTTTCTCACGGGTGTCATTTTCTTTAACACCTATGAGAGCCAATGTGCCTTAGACGGACCTGTAGATGGGTTTGAGTCTCACGGGTGTCAGCAGAAAAGACACCCGTGAGTGCAGAATGCTTAAGCACACACAAAGCACTCAGCCTCTCACAACGGTCAGAAGAAGATACAGTTATGAGACGACAGACACCACACAGACATCCCAAAGGCACACCAACTCTCACAACGGTCAGCCAAAGCCACCATTATGAGACACCGCACGCCACACAGACACCCAGAAGGCACATCCACTCTCATAACGGTCAGATGAAGACACCGTTATGAGACCCTACACCCCGCAGAAGCACGCACAAGGCACATCCGCTCTCATAACAGTCAGAAAAAGCTACTGTTATGAGACCCTGCACACCACAGAAGCACGTACAAGGCACATCCGCTCTCACAACAGTCAGAAAGAGATACCGTTATGAGACCCTACACCCCGCAGAAGCACGCACAAGGCACATCCGCTCTCACAACAGTCAGAAAAAGCTACTGTTATGAGACCCTGCACACCACAGAAGCACGTACAAGGCACATCCGCTCTCACAACAGTCAGAAAGAGATACCATTATGAGACACTACACCCCACAGAAGCACGCACAAGGTACATCCGTTCTCACAACGGTCAGAAAGAGATACCGTTATGAGACCCTGCACACCACAGAAGCACGCACAAGGCACATCCGCTCTCGCAACAGTCAGAACGGTATACCATTATGAGAGACAACATACCACTGAGACACCCAGAAGGCACATTGCCTCTCACAACGGTCAGAAAGAGGCACCGTTATGAGAGGCAGAGTGATTATTTTGTCTGCTCTGATTGCTGCGCTGAACGAGTTAGGATGGCCTGAACCAGTAACTGACAGTCGGAAGGAGCGCTTACGGCTTGAAGATTTGGCGATTGATGATGGAGCGGCCGAGGGTGAGTTCGTCGGCGTACTCCAGGTCGTCGCCGAAGCCAAGACCGCGGGCCAGTGAGGAGACTTTGATTCCATACTGGGATATCTGGCGGTAGATATAGAAGGCTGTCGTCTCACCTTCAACGTCGCCGCTGAGCGCCAGGATGACTTCGCCCGGACCAGCGTCAAGACCGGGAGTGTCCGCCTCGAAGAGGGCTTCCGGACTGACAAGCTCTGCAACTCGCGACACGAGCTGCTTGACTGTAATATCAGAAGGGCCAACACCATTGATCGGGGATATGATACCGCCAAGTACGTGATACACCCCGTGATACTGCCCTGTATTCTCTATGCTCATCACATCGCGGACGTTTTCTACCACACAGATCGTACGCTTGTCACGGGAACGGTCAGAGCAGATTGCACAGACATCATCGTCCGAAATCATCATACAGTGTCTGCAGTACTTGACGTCATCTCTGAGATGGTCAATAGCTGCTGTGAAATGATGCACATTCTCCTGCGGCTGCTTGAGCAGATGCAGGGCCAGACGCAAGGCGCTGCGGCGGCCTACGCCGGGAAGCGAGCTGATTGCGTCCACGGCTTCTTCAAGCAGTTTGGACGGGTATTTTTCTTTATATGCCATAATCTTTAGAATGATATGTCACCAGCTCATCTATGGGTGACTTCACAAACTTCACGAATTCAAGACCGTAGTCCTTTGCCAGAGAGCGGAGGATGGCTTCACAAGCACATCCGAACGAGCCCACCACACCGACCCTGCGGGCATCGGCATTGCCTGGGTCATCCTGCCAATATCTGGCGAGCGAACGTTTCAGGAAGACCTCAAGGCAGTCCTTTACCAAGTCATATATATACTGATTATCAATATATTTCATAACAAACGGAGCTACCGACCCCATAAATGCCGAGGCCGCCTGCTCCTTGTAGACCTTGCGCACGATACCGGCATAGTCGAGGTCGAATTCCTTGTCAAATTCCGCTGAAACTTCGTCCGGCACAAGTCCCTTGATGTAGTCTGCAAGAAAGGATCTTCCCAGAGCGACTCCACTGCCTTCGTCGCCAAGGACATATCCTCCCGGACGTATATTTCTGACCATCCTGCCATCTTTGTATAGGCAGCTGTTGGAGCCTGTTCCCATAATGGCGACCACTCCGCTGCCGTCGCCCCAAAGGGCCCTGGCAGCTGCGACTATGTCCGAATGAAACTCAACCTGAGCAAAAGGACACCACATCTCCAATGCACTCTGCACAGGAGCAGCAGCTTCCGGAGACACCAGACCAGCACCATAAAAGCACACCCGCAACACAGTCCTCCCTTCCGGATTCAGAACTGGCATCGCTTTCCTCATAATACCACGGATGTGGTCATCATCCAGACAGGTCGGACTGAGGCCGGCGGTCTGAGCGGCTCGCACGGAACCGTCGTCACAGAGGGCACGCCAGGAGGTCTTGGTGGCGCCGCTTTCTACTATTATTGTCATTTGACTATGGTTGTTTTAAAAATATACCGACATCTCGACAAGCTCGATATGACAGGTGAGACTATATATATTCGCCGTTGCGCTGCCAATGTGCCCAGCCATATACGGCTGAAAGTGTGTATGCCGCATAAAGTGCTGTCATCCACCACATCCCCTGGGATGCGCACAGGATTGTGCTCATCAGGTCGGCAGCTATCCAGAGCCACCACTGCTGGATGTAGGATCGAACCAGCCACCAGGTCGCGATCGCGCTAAGGATGGTTGCAGCCGAGTCCAGATAGGACATCGGATTCTCCTGGAGTATGCCAGCCGAGTTGAGCCACTGCATAAGTTCCACCAGGCCAAAGGTTCCAAGCACCATCACTACAGCACTGACCGCTACAGTCTTTGCAGTCAGCTTGTTCAGATGGATCCTGTCCCCTTCCGGCTGAGCCGCTGCCTCTTCACCTGAAGGATCGGCATCCTCTGCATCCGAAGGGACGGCAGCCGTGGCTACTTCAGCCACCAGCCTCTTCTTGTCTCTGCTCCACTGCCAAAGTCCAATGAAGGACGTCACGAGGTAGTAGGTGTTCAAGGCGAATGACGCATACAGCCCCTGACGGAAGAAAACCCACATAGCGGCGACGCTCGTAAGAACGCCGACCAGCCACATAAGGTTCTTCTGGCGGATCTCCAGAATAATATAAATCACCCCGGTGACTAGGGTGAATATTTCCATCATATCCATTTCAAAGGTCCCCGATCAAGTCGGGGATGACGTGGTTATACGGTCCCCGATCAGGTCGGAGATACGTGGTTATATATAACCGATCAGGCCGGGGATTACTGTTAGAGGACTTCGATGAGCTCTACGATGAACTTCAGGGTTGCGTATGGAGGGATCGCGCCCGGAGCTCCGTGCTCTCCGTAACCGAGGTTGTAAGGGATATAGAACTCGTACTTAGAGCCCTCTGCCATAAGCTGAACACCCTCTGTCCATCCTGCGATGACCTGGTTGAGACCGAACACTGCAGGCTCACCACGCTTGTAAGAGCTGTCGAAGATCATTCCGTTAAGGAAAGAGCCCTCATAGTGGCACTTCACCTGGCTTGTTGCTGAAGGCTTCTTGCCTGTACCTTCCTCAAGCACCTTGTACTGGAGACCGCTTGGAAGAACTACCACACCCTCTTTCTCAGCGTTGAGTCTGAGGAATGTCTCGCCTTCCTCGCGCATAGCAGCGCTCATAGCTTCAGCCTCAGCCTTCTGCTCAGCCTCGATCTCAGCAAAATACTTGTCGAGAAGCTGGCCAGCCTCCTGGAAAGAGACTGCAGGCTCAGAACCTGTAAGTACAGCCTTCACACCTGCTGCGAAATCCTCGAATTCGATAGTCTTGATGCCTGATGACATCATATTGTGGGCAATGCTCATACCCAATGCGTAACTGTTCTTGTCCATAATTTTATACTATTATATATATACTTAATTTACTTTTATATACAGATCCTCACGTCACTTCGTTCCTCAGGATGACACGAGAGCCGTCACTTCGTTCCTTGACTGAGATCCCCGATCAAGTCGGAGATGACGGAGGACATCCTTGCAAAGGTAGCAAAATTTCAGGGTGCGGCAACCTTAGCTATTATTTTCAGCCTCATCAGCAACTTCAGCTTTGCGCGGGTGGTGATCCATAATGTTGCGGTGCCAGGTGCTGCTTTCCACGTGCATATATATTTCCGTTGTAGTGATGCTTTCGTGTCCCAGCATATCCTGTACCATCCTCAGGTCCGCGCCGTTTTCCACCAGGTGGGTTGCGAAAGAGTGGCGGAAGGTATGCGGAGAGATGTCCTTCCGTATGCCTGCCGCGAGCGCCTGCTTCTTTATCATCTTGAATATCGACTGGCGGCTGATACGGCCTCCGAACCTGTTCAGGAACAGGATATCGTCGTCCGCTGGCGTAGCCGGCTCAGGACGCTTGTCCATATATTCCTTAACCGCCTTTACCGCTATCTCCCCTATCGGCACCAGCCGTTCCTTGTCGCCTTTTCCGATGACGCGCACGAAGCCTTCGTCGAAATATATCGAGGATATACGGAGGTCTGACGCCTCCGAAACTCTGAGGCCTGAGCCGTACAGCATCTCCAGGATGGCCCTGTCGCGGATGCCCTGCCAAGAGGACATATCCACGGATTCGATTATAGCGACAACTTCCTCAACTGCCAGTACATCAGGGAGATACCTTCCGAGTTTGGGCGAATCCACTCTGTCGCAAGGGTTGTCCCGGATGACACCTTCGATGACCAGCCAGCTGAAGAATGAACGCAGCGAGCTGAGCACACGGGCCTGGGTACGTTTGGTGATGTCGTTCCTTGAACCTATATATATTTCTATATCTTCGGTCTTGACCAGCTCAGGGCTGCAGGGGATTTCTTTCAGGAAGGCTGACACATCAGAGCAGTACGATGCCACAGTGTTCTGCGACATCGCACGCTCTATCTTGAGATAGTTTCCGTAGTCCTTAAGGATCTTCAAGACTGAATATTAAAGAGTTGCATACTTGCGACCGTACTCGAGGTGCTGCTGGATAAAGTCCTCGTTGTAGACAATCTTATAGTCAACCACTTTGCCGCCCTTCTTCACTGGAACGATGTCAGGGTTGATATATCCGCCGTATGGCTTGAGGTTGAGGGTTGCGTAGCGCTCGAGCACTTCTTTGTGGAGGGCAGGATCGATGTTCACTGCATATTTCTCCACGAGAGCCTTTCCTGCCTTGTAGTCACCCTCTGACTTGATGCGCTGAACCTCAGCGAGGAGCTCGCCGAAAAGCCCTCTCAATGCCTCGAAGTCGTTCACCACGAAGTAGGTCTTGCCGTCGCGGACCTTCTTCTCGATCACATTGTCTGCAAGGCCCCTCTCATAGCACCAGTCAGCGATGAGCTTGCGATTCTGCATATGGGCCTCCGTATTCTTCTTACCGAGTTCCACGCGGGTGAACTGAGTGAAGATACCGTTTCTGATGTAGCTTGAGTACTGTGCCTTATATGCTTCATTATCAGGAAGGATACCAAGCTCAACAAGCTTAGGATCAGCAAGATAATAGAGTCCGAAAAGGTCTGCACGAGTCTCCTCGAGTGTCGAGTTGTACTCTCCGAGCGCGTTCGGATCTACTCCTGGAAGCAGCTGTCCCGAACCGTGACCGAGACACTCGTGGAGGTCTGTGTGGAGATTGTTGGTGAGGGCACCGTATTTCTTCTCTGCCGCCATCTCTTCCTCAGACCAGGCGAACTCTGCGAGTGCACTCTTAGGAGACTCCTGGGCTGACTTTGAAGCAGCCTCTGTGAGGTTTGCGATAGTTACAGACTTAGAGCCGTGGTCTCTTCTGATCCAGTTTGCATTAGGAAGGTTGATACCGATAGGGGCTGCAGGGAAGCAGTCGCCTGCAAGCATTGCAGCATTGATCACTTTTGCAGTCACACCTTTTACCTGAGCTTTCTTGAAGCGTGCATCCACTGGTGAGTTGTCCTCAAACCACTGTGCATTGGCGCTGATAAGCTCTGTACGGCGAGACGCCTGAGGATCCTTGAAGTTCACAAGGCCTTCCCAAGTTGCCTTGCGGCCGAGAGGGTCGTTGTAGTCCTCAACGAAACCGTTCACGAAGTCTACTGTTCCGAGGGTGTCGTTTACCCATTTGATATTATAGGTGTCCCAAAGCTCGAGGTCACCGGTCCTGTAGTACTCGATGAGGTCTGCGATGTACTCCTTCTGGGTCTCGTTCTCTGCTACTGCAGCTGCCTTCTCAAGTTCCACGATGATCTTCTCAAGAGCAGGTCCGTAGAGGCCTCCCACCTTGTAGACTTCCTCTCTCACAACTCCGTCAGCTCCCTTCACAACCTTGGTGTTCAGACCATAAGAGATTGGAGTCTGGTCGTCAGGATCCATAAGTGCCGCATAGTAAGCTTCAACCTCAGCACGGGTCACACCTTCGTAGAAGTTCACTGCAGACTCAGCCACTATGTCATTTGCCTCCATAAGTTTTCTTGCCGGCATAATGGTCGGATCGAAGATTACAGGAAGGAGTTCAGCGCAAGCCGCCTCTTCACCTACTGCAGTCATAAGGGAGGCGAAGTACTCCTGTGAGCACTCTGGGAAGAACTTGTCCTCCGCATAGTGATGATGGATACCATTGCTGAAGAATACTCTTTTGGCATAGGTCTGGAACTTTGCGAAGTCCTCACTTGTGCGGTCTCCCTTGTAGTTCTCAAGAATGTTCTCAAGTACCTTTCTGATCTTGAGATTGTACTTGTTGTTCTGCATCCAGATGATGTCTCGGCCATACTTTGAAGCCTCACCGAGATGGTAGATGTACTCCTTCTGCTGAAGGGTAAGTTCATCCCAGCCCGGAACCTCATACTTCATAACCTTAAGGTCAGCGAACTCGTCCACGAGGTACTTGAACTCGCTCTCCTGTGCCTTTCCGGCACATCCCGCAGCCGCCGCAGCGACACCTGCAAAACAAATCATTTTCACTAAAAATTTCATATCGTTAATACATTAAATTATATAATCACGCCAATGAGCCGACAAAGTTAACAATAATCTACCATAGGACAATATATATATGTATATATAGACATCTCGGCTTCCTATGGTCGCCAGATATGGTAGGGCGCGCGCACTTTGGGCAGGAAAATGCGCTTGGTCCCCTCGAAAAGAATGGGACCGCGTACAGTTTTGCCGGGAAAGTGCGCGCGGTCGAGAAAAGGGAGAGGATGCAATAAAATTTTCGGGTAGAGGTTTTTTGGTTATCTTTGCAGCGTTAAAATTTGGATTGATGAATAATTTGAAGATATTCAAGAACATATTAGGTATAGCATTCTGCATTCTGACTGCGCTTTTCTCAGGAAGCTGTACAGTCAGCGAGTGGGAGGAAGGGTTCCTTCCAGGTGGGATTACGGGCACTGGCAGCGACACTGACACAGGCAAAGGAAACGCCGGCGACCGTACACATAATGAAGACCGCAGAAAGGTACTCCTGCTCTATTCGGCAGGCTACAATTCCCTCAGGAACTACCTTCTGGAGGACATTGAGGATCTGAAGTCAGGCTGGCTTCCTAGGGATTATCCAAACCACGACATCCTTCTTGTATACACCCACACCCCTAAAAGCAGCAGTGCGTACGGCATCCCGACAACACCCTACCTTATAAGGCTTTACGAAGGAGATGACGGGCAGCCGGTAGCAGACACGCTTGTCACCTATGAGGCCGGCACACATTCGGCGACAGCAGAGCAGTTCCGCAATGTGCTCACTTATGTAAAGAACAACTTCCCCGCAGGTAACTACGGAATGGTGTTCTCTTCGCACGCTACAGGCTATCTTCCTTCCGGATTTTACAACAAGCCTGAGAGCTACGAGTACATCCCGAAGAAGTCATTGATGAAGCAGTTCGGCCTGAGCCAGGGTCAGGAGTTCACTACAGCACCGGTGCCGTATTATGCACCAGATTATGATCCGTCACTTCCGTTGACCAAGAGCATAGGCCAGGATCAGGTAGGAAGTGCCGGCAACTATGTTTCATACGAAATGGAACTGGGGGATTTTGCAGACGCTTTTCCGATGAAGTTCGACTATATCCTTTTTGATGCCTGCCTTATGGGTGGAATCGAGGTGGCATATGAGCTCAGGGACGTATGCGACCGCATAGGCTTCTCACAGACTGAGGTTCTTGCTGAAGGACTCAACTACAAGACCTTGACAGAGCACCTTCTGAAGAACACGACCCCTAACCCGCAGGCCGTCTGCGAGGATTACTTCTCACAGTATATCAAGCAGAGCGGAGTTTATCAGTCAGCTACGATTTCACTTATCGACTGCCGCGAACTTGAGCCTTTGGCTCAGGTCTGCAAAGACATATTCACAAACCACCGTTCGGGAATCAAGGCGATAAGGATGTCAAATGTACAGCAGTACTACAGAAGCAACTACCGATATTTTTATGATCTGAAAAGTATTGTCCAGGAAGCCGGAGCGACAGCTCAGGAGATGGCCCAGCTGAAGGAAGCTCTCGACAAATGCGTGATCTACGGTGCCTTCACCCCAAAATTTATGGAGGAATTCAGGATCTTGACCTACAGCGGATTCAGTATGTATCTGCCAAGAGACCTGAGCACAGCATTCTACTTTGAGGAATTGAATATGTACTACCAGACCCTCGACTGGAACAAGGCGACAGGACTGGTAAGGTAGCCCCAACGGCAACAAGGCCAACAAAGCCACAAAGGCAACAAAGCCGAAACCCGCAACAATTTCTCATCTAATCTTTTGACATTTAAATAATTTGTCTATCTTTGCAGCCCCATAAAAAGCAAAGGTGCTTTTTGGTGCAATGGGGTCCGGCCAAGCGCCGGACTGAGTAACACATTTTAAACAACTTAAGACAATGAAGCACATTGAACTCAAAGGCCAGGTTCGCGAAGCTGGCAACAAGGCAGCAGTAAAGGCTGTACGTAGAGCAGGACAGGTTCCTTGCAACATTTATGGACTCGGATTGGAGAACATCCTCTTCACTATCGATGCAAAGGACCTCAAGACAATCACTCACACTCCTAACTCATACATCATCGACCTCCACCTCAGCGATGGAAGAAATGGTTTTGCAGTTATCCACGAAGTACAGTATCATCCTGTAACTGACGAGGCTCTCCACGTTGACTTCCTCTTCGTAACAGAAGATAAGCCAGTTACTATCGAGGTTCCAGTTCTCGTAACAGGACACGCAGAGGGTGTTAAGATGGGTGGTAAGCTTCTCGTTTCAAGCCGCAAGCTCCGCGTAAGCGCAATGATGGACAAGCTTCCTGACATCCTCGAGGTAGACTCAACTCCTCTCAAGATCGGTAAGCAGATCGTTGCCGGCGACCTCAACTATGACGGCGTTACAATCGTATCACCTAAGGCTACTATCATCTGCTCAGTACGTCCTACACGTGCAACTCAGCAGGCTAAGATGGAGGCTCAGCAGGCTGGTAAGAAGAAGTAATCAAGCCTGATTTGGTATGAATTATTTGATTGTCGGTTTAGGAAACATCGGCGTCGAATATGCCAATACCAGACACAATATGGGATTTATGGTATTGGATGCCTGGGCTCAGGCATCCAATATTGTTTTCGAGTCTGGAAGATATGGCAGCACGGCGACGGTGTCCTTCAAGGGAAGGAAGTTCACACTTCTGAAGCCCTCAACATATATGAACCTCAGTGGCAAGGCCGTGAGGTACTGGCTTACCGAGCTGAAGATACAGCCGGACCAGCTTCTCGTCATCTCTGATGATCTGAACATCCCGTTCGGAACACTCAGACTGAGAAAGAACGGAAGCGCAGGCGGACACAACGGACTCACCAACATCAACGAGCTCATCGGAACTCAGGAATATGCGAGGATAAGGATGGGAATCGGCAACGACTTCGGCCGCGGCCAGCAGGTTGACTACGTTCTTGGTGAGCTTAGCGCTGAGGAGAAGGAGCAGATGCCAGAGCTTTGCAAAAGAGTGATTGATGGCATAAAAGCCTGGGCCCTTATGGGACCGGACAGAGCGATGAACACCCTCAACACTAAGCCGAAGCCGCACCTCACAAAGCCTGAAAAATAGGCGAAACTCATTGAAAACTACATTTTTCGACAACAAAATTTGGTTTTTTTAAGGAATCTGACTATCTTGGCAGAAGTTTATTAATCCATTAACCATTAAAATTGAAACACGATGAAAGAACTTGTTGATCAGATCAAAGCTGAGTACGAGGTATTCGTAAAGAACGCAGATGCTCAGGTAGAAAAAGGTAATAAGGCTGCTGGCGCACGTGCACGTAAGGCTGCTCTTAACCTTATGAAGGCTATGAAGGAGTTTAGAAAGCAGTCTAACGAGGCTACAAAATAATTTTCCTTCTGAGAAAGAGAAAAGCCGTCCCGATGGGGCGGCTTTTATTATATCTACCAGGCAACTGCCAGACACCCCATCCTGGCAGGCAATAAAAAAGGGACCCGAACATCACTGCTCTCTGGTCCCTCAACGTGTACTAAAACCTAAACCTGCTGCAAAGATGCACATAATAAATCAAATGTTGCATCAAAAAATAAAAAAATTACAAAATCTTTCTCTACATCACGATTTCTACATTGTCCACCCACAAAACATTACCCACACCGCCATAAAATGCCTTTCCACAGCTGGATATGAAGTGAAGCACAAGATGGGTAGGCTGCGTTGAGGCAGGAGCCCATCCTTCCTCCAGGACCATCACATCCTGGCCTTTCGAGTTGAGAGTGTGATAGGCTGTTTCCGGATCGTTCTTCAGACCCATATATTCCTTATAGGACGGCTCTGCCGTCATATTACCATAATATATATTCACCTTATGGCCGTTGATCCATTGGGGGATGTCTTCCATAATGCGTTCGATGCCGGTTCCCACGCGAAGGGCGTGTACATTCCCCTCCTCGTCTTCCCACCTCTTCTGGAGGATCATCGTGATCTCAGCATAGTCGGGCTCTCCCATCGGCTTGAGCTTCGAGAAGCCTGTCCCACGGACGGTCTCATATCCCACATCTGCCTTATAGTCAAGCTGCAGGTACTTTGGCGAACCGGTGAAAGGTATCGCATATTCTACCTTCGTCATCGGATCCCTGGTGGTAGTTATCGGCTCAGGCAGCTCTCCGACGATAAGGGCTCCCTGACAAACCACATCCATATTCACTACCCCTAAGGCCTTGACCTCTTCAATGTGGGTCTCAATCCTTGCACAGTAGCCCTCTCCCCTTCTTTCCGGATAGACGGTGTTGTTAGTCTTCACGACTCCCATCACGACTGCAAGGACGTTGTTGGTACGCCAAAGATAGCCTTCTGGTGCCTTGAAAGGCTGTTTTCCTGTCCTGAGAGTGTCGGTCGGCCGGCCGTAGAATTCGTAGAGGTACTCTGTGTTTCCGCCTATGACGGCAGACTCCTTTATCTCCCGGACGCACCAGTTATCGAACTTTCCGACTTCATTGATCAGTCGGACTGTCCGTTCCTGAGCACCCGCAGAGAATGTCACCCAATGTCCTATAAAAGCACAAAATAGCAATAAATCGACTCGTCTCATAAATAATCTTGGCAGTCTCACAAATAATGAGTATATATGCAAATTGTTTGCAAATATAGGAAAATGAAATTTAAGACGATAATATCCATTCTGACAATGACAATAGCCTTGCTGGCTAGCGCCGGACCGGCCCATAGAGGGCCTGTCTTTCTGGAGCAGCCGGACGGATATGTCTTCGAAGGAAGGATGGCAGGAGACGAATTCTACAAGATCATAACAACTGTCGAGGGCAACGCCATCATCAAGGAGGCGGACGGCTGGTGGTACTACGCAAAGTACACGGACGAGGGAGAGAAGGTAAGCACCGGACACAAGGTCGGAGCACAAGTCTCTTCAGAAGTAAGATCATTGAGTCTGGACATACCTTTCCACAAGTTGGCGGAAAATGCTGCATTGAAAAGAAGTTCAGTACATAAAGAGGAGACTCCACTGATAAGACGAATAATGGAATCCGGCCCAGACACAAAAGCAGGTACACCAAAGACCAAGCACGGTCTTGTGATCCTCGCTCAGTTCAAGGACGTAAGCTTCAAATTCACAAAGTGGGACTTCATCAATATGCTGATTCAGAAGGGCTACAGCTACAACGGAGCCATCGGTAGCGCAAAAGAGTACTTCGACGAGCAGTTCAACCACAGCATCGAATTTGCCTTTGACGTGAGCGATATAGTCACCCTCCAGCACGAAAGGGCCTACTACGGCAGGAACGGCAAGGACGGCAATGACGAAAACCCGGAACAGATGGTAGTGGATGCCTGCAGACTGGTAGACAGCAAGATAGACTTCGCCCGCTACGATGATGACGGAGACGGTGAGGTAGACAATGTCTTCATATTCTTTGCCGGCGGTGACGAGGCCTGGGGCGCAGGCGATGATTGCATATGGTCTCACGCGTGGTACATAAAGAGCGGTGCAGGAATCACATTCACGATGGATGGCAAGCTGATTGACAGGTACGCCTGCACATCCGAACTTGCAAGAGAGGGCCAGAATCAGGCGACAAGCAACACATTGGCGGGCATAGGTACCTTCTGCCACGAGTACAGCCACACTTTCGGTCTGCCGGACCTTTATGACACCGACTATGCAAAAAGCGGAGGTTTTTCCGCAGGACTTTGGGGATCGACATCCCTGATGGATGCCGGCAACCAGATCAACAGGGGCAACACCCCACCATACTTCAATGCCATAGAACGCGAGATACTCGGAATAGGAAAGCCGGTCATTCTCAAGGACGACGGCGGCTACGAGCTCAAGCCGATAAACGAGGACGGAAAGTACTATAAAATCGAATCAGACACAGAAGGAGAGTACTACCTGATCGAATGCCGTTCCAACAAAAGGTGGGATGAGGGTATCGGAGGAGCAGGAATGTTGGTTTACCACGTGGACAAGAGCGTAAGAGCCTCCGGACATTCAGAGACCTATAAGAACACTCTCAGGGCCATCGACAGATGGACCTTTGCAAACGAGGTGAACTGCCGCCCTGACCATCAGTGCGCAAATCTCCTTGAAGCGGATTCCAGGAATGACAGCTTCTCCGACCTCAAGGACGAAGCTTACCTCCAGTCTGTCAGAGACATAAGAGGCATATTCTTTCCAAGCAACGGAATCAATTCCATTATGTCAGAGAGCAGAAACGGGTTCATCTTCTGGAGCGGTATGTCAAGCGAGGCGTCTGTCACAAACATCAGGTTCGGAAGTGACGACAGCACAATACTGTTCAACGTCATCGGATTCTCGGGCACAGAAGTACCTCCTGTCGCTCAGGACATCACACAGGAAGTGTTTATGGACGGGGCAATCATCCAGTTCAACAGCAGCAGAAAATACGAAGGCGAAGCCACAATCGTATACGGCAGGACCGGACAGGACACAGACACACTGAAGGTCAAGCCATACGAGACCGGGAAATATGCCGTAACCCTGAAAGGCCTCCAACCGGACAGCAAGACCTACACCGCAAGCATCCATTTCGAGATCAACGGAGTGGTAGGCGACGCGGTACAGACCAACTTTATGACCAAGAAAAGTCCGGTCGTGAAGTGGCCGTACATATATATAGGTAACTCCCGTCTCAACACCGACGGTACCATCCCGGTCCTGACCAGAATCCCGCTGAAACTATATAACGCAACAAACGCCGCCGAGATCAGATGGAAGTTCAACGGAAAGAAGGTCGCACCGGAAGGGGACGGCTATTACCAGATAAAGGAGGACGGTACGCTGAAGGCATATATCACCTGGCCTGACGGCACGGAGGAAGTGGTAATGAAAGAGATAACTGTTGATTATTAGGAATATGAGGAAGTACATATATATATTACTGGTCACCCTTTCAGCCCTTACCGGCTGCAGGTGCTTCGACATAGATGAAATCCTTCTCGAGAGAGAAGACCTGTCACTGACCGTCAAGGGAGTGCTCCAGCTGAGCTATGATCCACTGACCTGGCAGGCCGGACAGAACGTAACCGAAAATGAGTACCGTATCTATGATGATGCCTTAAGCAACTGGCTCATTGTCAAGTGCAACGAGAGACCGACTCACGAGGGACAGGAGCTCAAGGCGAGCATATCGTGGACCACAGCAGACGACATCCGCAAGGAAAGCGATTTGGAATTTGAAGTCCACAGAATAGACAGCAAAGGCAAGATCTGGATGTGGAACAATTCTAAGGATATCGGTGTTGTAATTCAAGAATTATAATTGTAAATTTGCACCGCTTTTGACGCAAGTATATAAAGTTCAATAATATAATTTTTACAGAAATGAGAAAACACATCGTAGCAGGCAACTGGAAGATGAACACAACAGTTGCAGAGGGCGTTGAGCTCGCAAAGGCAGTAGTAGCAGCTTCAGCTGAAGTTCCGGCTGACGTAAAACTTATCATTGCACCTCCTTTCACACACCTCTACCCAGTAGCTGAGGTAGTAAAGGGTTCAGCAGTAGGTCTTTCTTCACAGAACTGCGCTGACAAGGAGAAGGGTGCTTACACAGGTGAGGTAGCAGTAAATATGCTTGCAGGCGTAGGTTGCGAGTACGTTATCCTCGGTCACTCTGAAAGAAGAGAGTACTACGGTGAGACTGACGCTAAGCTTGTAGAGAAGGTTAAGCTTGCTCTTGCTCAGGGTCTTTCACCAATCTTCTGCATCGGCGAGAAGAAGGAGGAGCGTGAGGCTGGCCGTCACTTCGAGATTGTCACTGCACAGGTAAAGAACGTTCTCTTCGAGCTTACAGCTGAGGAGATGGCAAAGGTTATCGTTGCTTACGAGCCAGTATGGGCTATCGGAACAGGTCTTACTGCAACTGCAGAGCAGGCACAGGAGATCCACGCTGAGATCCGCAAGGTTCTCGCTGAGAAGTTCGGTGAGCTCGCTGAGGAGATCTCTATCCTCTACGGTGGTTCTTGCAACCCTACAAACGCTCAGGAGCTTTTCGCTTGCCCAGACATCGACGGTGGTCTTATCGGTGGTGCAGCCCTCAAGGCTGACAGCTTCAAGGCAATTGCACTTAGCTTCTAATCATTTATGAGAAAATCACTTATTCTGGCAGCCGCTGCAATTGCAGTGGCTGCTTGTGCGCCTAAAGAGGACGCTGCTCTCAGAGCAAAGGTAGACGAGTACGCAATTGTGGAGATGACATCTCCGCTTCTTGAGCAACTCACAACACAGGAGAGACAGATAGTCGACCTTCTCCGCCAGGCAGCAGTCGAGTGCGACAACCTCTTCTGGCTCCAGACCTACGGAGACAAGGCAGAGATGGAAGCCCTCAAGGATCCTGCAGCACGCGACTTCGCGATGCTCCACTACGGACCTTGGGACCGTCTCGACGACAACAAGCCGTTCATCGAGGGCGTAGGAGCGAAGCCTCTCGGATGCAACTACTATCCTCAGGACATCACTGCAGAAGAGTTTGCCGCTTTTGATGACCCTGACAAGCTCAGTCTCTATACTGTGATCCGTAGAAACGAGGACGGCTCGCTCAAGACCGTATGGTACCGCGACGAGTACAAGGAGCACCTGGACAAGATCATCGGCTATATGGAGCAGGCTATCGCTCTTTCTGACAACGAGGGTTTCAAGACTTACCTCACCGAAAGGATCAAGGCCTTCCGCACTGACGACTATCTGGCCAGCGACCTTGCCTGGATGGATATGAAGGACAGCAGGATCGACTTCGTTGTAGGTCCTATCGAGAACTACGACGACAAGTTCAACGAGGCAAAGGCTTCTTATGAGGCATTCATCCTCCTCAAGGACGAGAAGAGAAGCGCAGACCTCGAGAAGTTCGTGTCTATGCTCCCTTACCTCCAGACCCAGCTTCCTTGTGCACCTGAGTACAAGACTTTCGTTCCTGGAACATCATCAGACCTGAACGTCTATGACGCAATCTTCTATGCAGGAGACTGCAACGCCGGCAGCAAGACCATCGCTATCAACCTCCCTAACGACGAGCGTGTACACGCAGCCAAGGGAGCACGCCGCCTCCAGCTCAAGAACAGTATGGACGCTAAGTTCAACAAGATCGTGATCCCTATCGGACAGGCCCTCATCGAGCCTGCACAGCAGCAGTACCTCAACGCAGATGCATTCTTCTGGAATGTAACCTTCCACGAGGTTGCACACGGTCTCGGAGTAAAGCAGACCATCAACGGCAAGGGCACTGTGGATCAGGCTATGGGTGACCAGAAGACTTCTTGGGAAGAGGCGAAGGCTGACATCGTAGGTCTCTACCTCGTGAATACCCTCATCGATATGGGCGAGATCACAGGCATCTCAAAGGAAGAGTCGATCACTACATTCATCGGTGGCATCGTGCGTTCGGTACGCTTCGGAGCCGCTTCATCACACGGAAAGGCGAATATGATGTGCTACAACTATATGGAGGAGCACAAGGCCTTCACCCGCAACGAGGACGGCACTTACCATATTGACTTCGAGAAGGCTCTCGAGTGCGTAAACTCTTGGGCTGAGCTCGTTCTCACCACTCAGGGAGACGGCAACTATGAGTTTGCCAAGGCATATGCAGCTGAGCACGCGAACATCGGCGAGGCACTCGCCGCTGACGTGGCTAAGGTCAATGCCCTCGGCATCCCGCGTGACATCCGCTTCGATTTCGTGTGGTAACACACATATATCCTCAAAAGAGGCTGCTAAAGTTCACTTTAGCAGCCTTTTTCTCATATTAATTCACTATCTTTGATGAAGTTTGATATAGAATTTATGATTATCAAACCTTTAAGAAGAACTCACGTGAGAATTGGCAATGGATAAGAAAAAATACGATTGTCTGGCTGAGCCATATTCATCACGCTTTTCAAATAACTCTT
>JAFVOX010000011.1:0-125440 GCA_017505605.1 Bacteroidales bacterium | reverse complement strand
GATACCGCCAGGTATGAACACATACCAAGGAAGTAGGCGAATATCATATTGTCGATGAAGATCGACTTTACAAATAAGCTAATATAATCTGCCATAGTATTCTTTAGTTATGTGTTATTTCTCCTGAAGGTCCTTCTGAACTGCTCTCTGTACCCAGATGATACATCCCAGGAGGATGAGGGCCATTGGAGGAAGGATCATAAGACCGTTGTTCATATATCCGAAATCGTACACTGCCTGTGGGATCACCTGGAATCCGAAGAGGGTACCGCTTCCGAGAAGCTCACGGAAGAAGGCAACGATAACGAGGATCATTGCGTAACCCACACCGTTTCCGATACCGTCTACGAGCGAAGCGAAAGGTTTGTTGCCGAGAGCGAAAGCCTCGATACGACCCATAACGATACAGTTGGTGATGATAAGGCCGATATATACGGAGAGAGTCTTGCTGACGCTGTACGCATATGCCTTGAGAACCTGATCCACGAGGATTACCATCATCGCAACTACAACGAGCTGCACGATGATACGGATACGGTTAGGAATGGTGTTTCTCAGAAGTGAGCATACAAGGCTTGAAAGACCTGTTACGATGATCACTGACAGACCCATCACGAATGCGCCCTTCAGCTGAACTGTAACCGCAAGTGAAGAACAGATACCGAGGACAAGGACAGAAATAGGGTTGCCCTTGAAGATCGGGTTCAAGAATGTTTCTTTAAAGTCAAAATTTGCCATATGCTATTCCTCCTCTACGTTAAATGGTTCAACACTCTCGATGACGATGTCACCGATAACGAACTCAGTGCTAGGCTGTGAAGCGCCGTTCTTTGCAAAATAGTTCTGGTAGAAACCGAACCACTGGTTGAGTGTCTTGCCGAGAGCCTGTGATGTGATTGTAGCACCTGAGATGGCATCTACGCCATTGTTCTCGGTCTGACGGTTTGCCGGTTTTGCAACTTCGAAAAGGATGTCACCGGTTCCTACCTGCTTTCCTACGAATGCCTCGGCAAATGAAGGCTCGTCAGCAATCTTGGCACCGAGACCAGGAGTCTCGCCCTTGTGACCGAAACAGACAGCCTTGATGGTCTTGAGGTCACCCTCGAAACCGACATATCCCCAGATAGGACCCCAGAGGCCTGCTCCGTAACAAGGAACCACTGTGATGCCGTTCTTGAAAATATAAACCGGAAGAGCCTTCTGTTCTGCGGCAATCTGTCTCTTGAGATCTGCAGTTCCATAAACTTCGCAATCCTGAATGTCAAGGTCATCAACCTTGTTTCCTTCCATGTCAACGAGGATTGCTGATTCAATCTCCTGTCTGTAAGTGTCAAGGATTTTCGCATCCTCTACTCCCGGGAATGTTGCTGCTGTAAGGATCTGGCTGATGGTGTCCTTCTTTACGTTAGCGTCCTGGGTAGGCTTGAGGAACATAGCAGCGAATGCAAGAACCGCAGCGACTATCACGACAAGGATAATCGAATATATGACTGTATATGTATTACTGTTTGTATTCATACCTTATATATATTAAGCGGTTTTTACTTTCTTGGCTCTTCTCTTGATCGAACCTTCCACCACGTAGTGGTCGATAAGAGGTGCGAATGTGTTCATAAGGAGGATGGCGAGCATCATTCCTTCCGGGTAACCAGGGTTCCAGATACGTACTGTAACTGCAAGGGCACCCACGAGGAAACCGTAGATCCACTTACCGCACTCAGTCTGAGCTGAAGTCACAGGGTCAGTAGCCATAAACACTGTACCGAAGAGGAAACCACCCATCACGAGCTGATAGTAGCCTGGGAGGTCAGTTGCACCTACTGCATAGCCGAGGTAACCGATTGCAAGTCCACCAAGAACTGAAGAGAACATAATCTTCCAACTTGCTACACCTGTCCAGAGGAGAATGACTGCTCCGATAAGGATAGCGATTACTGAAGTCTCACCTACAGATCCAGGGATTGTACCCACGATCATATCCCAAAGCTTAGGCTGGAGGTTGCTGAGAGTAGCGTCAGCGAGTGGAGTCGCTCCTGAGAAACCGTCCACGAGGCCGTTGCCTGCCTGCCAAGCCTCTGCACCTCTTGACATACCGCCGATCCAAACGAGGTCACCGGACATCTTGCTTGGGTAAGAGAAGAAGAGGAATGCACGTGTGAGGAGAGCAGGATTCCAGATGTTCATACCTGTGCCGCCGAATACTTCCTTACCGATGATGACTGCAAAAGCAACTGCGATTGCAAGCATCCAGAGAGGAACGTCTACCGGTACGATGAGCGGAATGAGCATACCTGAAACGAGGTAACCCTCATTGACTTCGTGTCCCTTGATCTGAGCAGAAACGAACTCGATGCCCAAACCTACAATATATGAAACAAGGTAGAGAGGAATAACCTTTACAAGGCCGTACCATACGATGTTCCAGAAGCCCCAGTCGAGGCCGAAAGCGAGGCTGTGCTGGTAACCTGTGTTCCAGACTCCGAAGAGCATAGCTGGAAGAAGGGCGATCACAACCATAATCATAATTCTCTTCAAGTCGACGCAGTCCCTTACGTGCGCACCACGACGTGTCACAGTGTTAGGAACGAAGAGGAATGTCTCGAAAGCGTCGAATGTCGAATGAAGGAATCCGAGCTTGCCGCCTTTCTCAAAGGTCGGCTTGATCTTGTCTACAAAATTTCTTAATCCGTTCATAATTCTACGCTTTAGCACATTTCTTTCAACATAAGAGCGATACCGTCAGTGATGATCTGCTGGATGTCGATCTTTGAAGGACATACATACTCGCAGAGTGCGAGGTCTTCCTCGACCACCTCATAGATACCGAATTTTTCCATCTTCTCGATGTCGTTTGCAAGACACGCCTTCAGGAGATACACAGGATAGAGCTCCATAGGGAGAACCTTTCCGTACACGTCGTTCGCAACGAATGCGCGAGGACCGCCGTGGAGGTTTGTATCCATATCGTACTTCTTGTTTGGAGTAAGCCAGGAGAAGTAAGTGTGTGAAGCACTGAAGAGCTTGCATCTGAATGGCTTCGCCCATCCGAGGAGCTCGTACTTGTTGCCTTCCTCGAGGATAGTCACCTGGTTGTCAAAGAATCCGAGGAAGCCCTCTGCTCCGACATTTGTACCAGAGAGAACGTCGCCGCTTACGAAGCGGAGGTTCTCACCCTCGTTGTAGTACTCCTTGAGATCCTTGATGCTGATGCCCGGATAACCCTCTACATATGCAGGGTTCACTGCCTTAGGTCCTGTAACGGCGATCTTTCTCTTGACGTCGTACTTACCTGTTGTGAAAAGCTTTCCGATTGCTGCGAGCATAACAGGAGAAACAGTCCACACGATCTCACCCTTCTGGATAGGGGCGATGTGGTGGATCTGTACACCGACGTTACCTGCAGGGTGCTTTCCGCTTACAGTGTGGAGAGTCACGTTCTGAAGCTTGCCGAAAAGTGTTGCAGACTCGTTAGCCGCGTTTACACATACGTGTACCTTAGCGATCTTACCGAGAGCGTCCACAGCTGCCTGGATGTTGTCCAGCTGGCCGTTGAGTGCGTACTCGACATTAGCTGCAAGAGGTGCAGTCGAGAATGCTGAAACGAAGATTGCCTTAGGGGTAGTCTCAGGATCGGCGATGATGCCGTACGGTCTCTGAGTGATGGCTGGCCAAAGACCTGCAGCAAGGAGAGACTCCTTCACCTGCGCGGCTGTGAGGCTTGATGCCTTCTTCACTCCGAAATCCACATACTCCTGATTTGCATCAGCCTTGATGCGTACCTCAAGCAACTTTCTCTTTTCGCCTCTTACAACCTCGAGCACTGTTCCGCTTACCGGAGATGCGAAGAGGATGTTCTGAGACATCTTGTCTGCCAAGACAGGGGTACCTGCGAGGACCTTGTCACCTTCTCTGACCAGAAGCTTCGGAACGAGACCTCTGAAGTCTGTAGGTTTCACGGCCACAACATCAGGAACGATCACCTTCTTGGTGTTCTGGGCTGCCGTTCCATTGATCGGAAGGTCAAGTCCCTTTTTCAAATAGATGTTGTTTGACATTATATAAAACAGTTTGTGTGTAAATTGCATTTTGCGCCCGCGAAGTTACACATTTTTTTGTAATTTTGTGCCCGTTATGGAAAACAAATGCAGTACTATTTTGGAGGGACTGAACAGCGAGCAGAGT
This sequence comes from Bacteroidales bacterium, assembly GCA_017505605.1. Lineage (GTDB taxonomy): Bacteria > Bacteroidota > Bacteroidia > Bacteroidales > UBA932 > Cryptobacteroides. The sequence goes on along the minus strand of JAFVOX010000011.1, from coordinate 121,258 downwards.
AAAGCTGTCAGTTGTGTAGACGGACCGGTGCTCATAGTGGCAGGTGCGGGATCGGGAAAGACAAGGGTTCTTACGAGCAGGATAGCCTATATTCTTGAAAAAGGATGCGAGCCGTCAAGGATTCTTGCCTTGACTTTTACGAAGAAGGCGGCTTCAGAAATGAAGGAAAGAATCGCCTTGATGGTGGGTGAGAAGAAGGCAAGGAGGCTCTATATGGGCACCTTCCACTCAGTTTTCATCAGATTTCTAAGGGAATATGCGGAAGCGTTGGGCTATCCTTCCACATTTACAATCTACGACACAAGCGACTCGGTCAGCGCGATAAAGACCTGCCTCAAGGAGCTCCAGCTCGACGAGAAGGTCTATAAGCCGAAGGACGTGCTTTCGCGAATATCGATGGCCAAGAACAACCTCGTCACGGCATCGGCGTACCGGCGCAATGCGACGGCGCAGCAGAATGATGCGGCGGCGAAGAAGCCGAGGGTGGTGGATATATATGAACTGTACGCCCATAAGTGCAAGCAGGCAGGAGTGATGGATTTTGATGATATCCTCCTGAATATGAATATATTGCTTCGCGACCATCCAGAGGCCCTTGAGTCAATCGGCGGCAGGTTCGACTATATTATGGTCGATGAGTACCAGGACACCAACCTGGCTCAGTACCTCATCCTGAAGAAGCTCGGTCAGAGACATAATAATATATGCGTGGTAGGTGACGACTCTCAGTCGATATATGCCTTCCGCGGCGCCAAGATCGAGAACATCCTCAATTTCAAGAAGGACTACCCGAGCCACAACATATTCCGACTTGAGCAGAACTACCGCTCGACGAAGGTGATCGTGGATGCGGCCAACTCCCTCATTGCCAGAAACTCGGCGCGCATCCCGAAGGAATGTTATTCGATGGGCGAGCAGGGCGAGAAGATCAAGCTGATCCAGGCATATACCGAACAGGAGGAGGCAATGCTCGTTACATCGTCCATCGTTGCGAAGATAAATTCGGACCGTTCTGAATATCAGGACTTTGCCATTCTATATAGAACCAACGCACAGTCGCGCGCCCTCGAGGAGGCGCTCAGAAGACGCAACCTTCCTTATATGATATATTCGGGAAATTCGTTCTTCGAACGTGCCGAGGTCAAGGATATGATGGCGTACTTCAAGCTTGTAGTCAATGTAAACGACGACGAATCATTCAAGAGAATCGTCAACAAGCCGACCCGAGGCATCGGAGACACATCGCTTTCGGCTCTCACGGCAGCTGCCAGCAAACAGGGTATCTCCCTGTTCAAGGCTGCATATTCGGATAACCTTGAAGAATTCGGACTGAAGCCGGCGGCCATCCAGAAGATACGCACATTCTGTGATATGATAGGCAAGCTTTGCCTGCGCTCCAATAAGGAGGATGCCTACATTGTTGCGACTGCAATCGCTAGGGAGTCAGGCCTGTTGCTGTTCTATAAGAGTGACACCAGCATCGAGGGACAGTCGCGCACTGCCAACGTTGAGGAGCTCCTTAACAGTGTGAAGGCATATATAGAGGAGAAGCATAACGAGATGTTTGAAGAAATGCAGGCCGACGGTTCTGTAGGCGAGGGTGTTGAACTCACAGCTGAGGACCTTCCGGTAGTTACTCTCGGAGACTATCTTGAGAATGTCTCCCTTCTCAGCGCTGTCGATGTGGATGACCAGGAGAGCGGTGCCAACAGGATAGCCCTGATGACAGTGCACTCTTCGAAGGGCCTTGAGTTCCCCTATGTCTATGTGGTCGGAATGGAGGAAAACATCTTCCCTTCAGGAGGTTGGATGGCTTCAGATGTGGAGATAGAGGAAGAAAGGCGCCTTTTCTATGTGGCTATGACCCGTGCCAAGAAGCATCTCTCTCTGTCTTTTGCCCAGACAAGACTTCGCAACGGAAAGACAGAGAGCAACTCTCCGAGTCGATTTGTCCGTGAGATAGACCAGAACTTCATCCTCAATCCTCTGACCAAGGACCACGAGCCGGGGGAGGAGATACGCAGACAGTCATTCGGAACCTGGAAGAAGGACAATGCCGGATCAAAGCCATACGGTCAGATGTCTTCAGGCCGCAACAGCTACGGCCAGTCTTCGCGTCCTGAAATTGTCCGCAGACCTCAGCCGTCTGTTCCGACCAGGCCGGATCAGCCTGCGTCACCGACGCCGGTCCGCAGGCCGCAGACGGTGCCGCCAAGGGCGGTGTCGGCAGACTTCGAACCGACTCCTATCCTCCAGCTCCGTGCAGGTCAACGCATTGAGCATAATAGGTTTGGCTATGGTGTAATCAAGGAAATCAGCGGCAGTTCATCTGACTTGAAGGCGAACATCCTCTTTGATGAACACGGTGAAAAGATACTATTATTAAAATATGCAAAAATTCGTGCAATAGATTTGTAAAATTCTTATTAATGCTTATCTTTGCAATGAAGTTTTTCATAGTTTAAGTTTAGGTTAAGTAGCGGGGCCTTCGCAGTGGTTGCGAGAGCCTCGCGAATTTTTTATAGGAATAATCAAACAGTTGCTTATATTTGCCCTTGTATGGAGAATAAGAACGATATATATATGATCCCGACCTCCGCCAAGGAGGTCAAGGCTCTTGGATGGGACTATATTGACGTCATCATATTCACTGGTGACGCTTTTGTCGATCATCCTTCTTTCGGTACGGCGGTGATTGCCCGCTGGCTTCAGAAATATGGCTACAGGGTGGCAGTCGTGCCTCAGCCGAACTGGCGTGACGACCTTCGCGACTTCCGCAAGCTGGGTGCTCCGAGACTTTATTTCGGTGTGAATTCCGGTGCGATGGATTCGATGGTGAACCATTACACTGCAGCCAAGAGGCTCCGCAGCGATGACGCCTACACTCCGGAAGGCAAGGCCGGACAGAGGCCGGACTATGCCGTGACCGTATATACAAAGATCCTCAAGCAGCTGTGGCCTGATGTGCCGGTTGTGATCGGTGGAATAGAAGCTTCCCTCAGGCGTGTGTCTCATTACGATTATTGGAAGGACGAACTTATGCCGTCTATCCTTGTGTCCAGCGGTGCAGACTGGCTCTGTTACGGAATGGGTGAGAGGCCTATGCTCGAGCTGACCCGCGCCATCGAAGCCGGCAGAAACATCTCTGACATCAGAAAGATCCCTCAGCTGGGATTCTATATGGACGGCCGCTGCAAGGTCACAGACGCGGTGGTGCTGAATTCGTTTGAAAGATGCTGCAAGGACAAGGTCGCATTTGCAGAGAATTTCCATATCATCGAGACTTACGCAAATATGATGCATCCGCCTGTGCTGGTGGAGCCGGTCGGAAACGGATATGTGCAGATAAACCCTACCTATCCTCCTGCTACTCAGGAAGAAATGGACTCTTTCTGGGACCTTCCTTTCACCAAGCAGCCTCATCCTCGTTACAAGGGAAAGCACATCCCGGCGTTCGAGATGATCAAGTTCTCTATCAACACTCACAGAGGATGTTTCGGAGGTTGTAACTTCTGTACCATTGCAGCACATCAGGGCAAGTTCATACAGTCCCGCAGCGAGGAGTCCATCCTCTCGGAGATCAGAGGCCTTAACGGCCTGCCAGGCTTTGCCGGCAACATCTCTGACGTGGGAGCACCGACAGCAAATATGTACGGAATGCAGGGCAAGGACCGCAGCCTGTGCGAGAAATGCCGCCGCAAATCCTGCCTTTTCCCGGCTCCGTGCAAGAATATGGACCGTTCGCACGAGCGTCTCCTGAAACTGTACGAACGCATTGCCAAGACAAAGGGAATCCGTCACGCATACATAGGTAGCGGAATCAGATACGACCTTTTCCTCGATGAGAAGGGCTTTGTGGACGAGACTTCCTATCCTTATCTGAAGGAACTCATCCTTGAGCACACTTCAGGACGTCTGAAGGTGGCTCCGGAGCACACGGATGATGCAGTTCTGAAGCTTATGGCCAAGCCGTCATTCAAGCTTTTCGAGAGATTACGCAAGGAATTCGACCAGATCGTCCGTTCGAGCGGAAGGAAGTGCGAACTTGTGCCTTATTTCATCTCGGGACACCCGGGCTGCGGTATGAGGGAGATGCAGCGTCTGGCGCGAAATCCTGCTCTGAAGGGCATATGGATGGACCAGGTCCAGGATTTTACCCCGACCCCTATGACCACATCTTCTGTGATGTTCTACACAGGTCTTGACCCTAAGAATCTGCAGAAGATCTTCGTGGAAAGGGACATTGAGCGCAAGAAAGAGCAGAAATCATTCTTCTTTAACAGGAAGTAAGATGAAAATTTGATAAAAAATTATTGCCTATATTGCTCAATTCAAAAAAATGTCCTACACTTGCACCCGATTTCAAATGATATAAAAGATTATTAGTATAAACTATGGCTACAACAGTTAAGAGAAGAGCGGTAGTAAGTTTCGAGAATATGTCAGACGAACTGGCAGCCGCATTTGCAGAGAAGTACCCTAAGGGATACAGTGATTATTTTCCGGATCTTGTGAAGTATGACAAGCCGGATGGAACTAACTTCTACGCTGTTACAGTGGAGATTCCGGATGCCATTTATCTTGTTAAGATCAAGGTCAAGACTGATGACGCTGAGGATCTTGAGCGTTGGCTTGACGGTGAGGACGGCGACGATGCAGACGGAAACGACGGCGACAGCCTTCCAGACGATAACATCGCCCAGTACTCAAACGGCGAGGACGATCCTGCTGACGGAGAATAACATTATGACAAATAACATATTCAAAAGGGGATAGCAGTGCGCTGTCCCTTTTTATTTATTACTTTTTCTGTCTTGTCTAGCTTGCCGAGACATCTCATATCTGATTATTTACTATCTTTGCGAGGTTATGGCTTCAAGATTTTTCATCAAGGACATACTTTCACCTCTGAGACGTCTTTTCAAGAAGATGTCCGAGCGTGACGTGATGATAATCCTGTCGCTTTTCGTCGGCATATGCTGCGGTCTTGCTGCAGTCCTTCTCAAGTCCGCCATCGAATTCATCCACCATTCGCTGACCTCTTGGTTCGACGGAGTGGAGTACAGCATTCTCTACCTCATCTATCCGGGCATAGGTATGCTTGTGGCTATGCTTTTTGTCCGTTATGTGGTGAAGGACAACATCGGCCACGGTGTCACAAAAGTGCTTGTGGCAGTGTCAAAGAACGAATCCAAGATCAGGAAACATAATATGTGGTCTTCGATGGTCGCATCATCAGTGACCATCGGATTCGGAGGATCGGTCGGTGCAGAGGCGCCTATCGTTTACACAGGTGCGGCGATCGGTTCCAACGTCGCCAGATATATGGGACTGTCATATAAGAATATGACCATTCTCCTTGGCTGCGGCGCAGCCGGTGCGGTTGCCGGTATATTCAAGGCTCCTCTTGCCGGTGTCCTCTTCACCCTTGAGATCCTGCTCTTCAACATTTCGATGAGCTCCATCCTGCCGCTGCTCCTCTCGACCATTTCGGCGACGGTAGTCGCATATATATTCTTTGGTGATCAGCCGGCCTTCCAGTGCACGATTTCGCCGTTCGCGATGCACAATATCCCTTACTATCTGCTGCTGGGACTCTTCTCGGCAGCCTGTTCGGTGTATTTCACGCGTATGACTCTGTGGCTGGAGGACAGGATCAAGAGCATTCAGAGACCTTATGTCAGGTGGGCGATCTCGGCATCCTGCCTCGGTCTTCTCATATTTCTTTTCCCGCCTCTCTTCGGCGAGGGCTATGGCTATCTTCACGAGCTTCTGAATGGTGGCACCATCGACCTTGAGGGACAGACTGTGCTTGCATTCCTGCTCAGAAGGGCCTGGCTTGTGCCTGTGTTCTTTATGCTTGTACTCCTTCTGAAGGTGTTCTCTATGTCCCTGACCAATGCAGGCGGTGGAGTCGGAGGAACTTTCGGTCCTACACTCTTCATCGGCGCGATTGCAGGTTTTGTGCTTTCAAGATCCATTAATCTTGTTGCAGGACCGGGCTATGTTCCTGAGCAGAATTTCGTGCTTGTGGGAATGGCCGGACTGATGGCAGGTGTGATGCAGGCGCCGATGACGGCGATCTTCCTTATTGCGGATATGACAGGAGGTTACGAGCTCCTCATCCCTCTCATCTTGACTTCTACTGTCTCCTATGCGGTGACAAGGGCGATTGAGCCTTATTCCATCTATACAAAGCGTATTGCCAAGAAGGGTGAACTGCTTACTCACGACAGCGACCAGGCCGTGCTTACCCTTCTGAAGACAGGAGATCTGGTCGAGTCGGACTTCTCTACTGTAAAGATTGACGCAACTTTGGGAGAACTCGTTCAGGTTGTGTCTGAGTCAAAGAGAAATATATTCCCGGTTGTGGATTCGCGCAACCATTTCCAGGGTTTTGTGTCGCTTGAAGACATAAGGAGGGATATGTTCAAATACGAACAGTACGACACTCTTCACGTTTACAATTTTATGCGTTCGGCTCCTGCCTATGTCTATGTCGACGAAAAGATGGACAGCGTTATGATCAAGTTCGAGCAGACGGAGGCCTGGAATCTGCCGGTCATAGAGCAGGACAGGACCTATGTCGGCTTTGTCTCGAAGTCAAAGATCTTCTCAGCATACCGCGAGCAGCTTCGCCAGGTCTCGCACGATTAACAATCTGAATATGAAGAATATATATATAAAGAATATAGCCCAACGCGTCGATGTGCGTGAGTGGCAGGTAGAGAATTGTATCAACCTCTTCTCGGAGGGTGCAACCATCCCTTTCATCAGCAGATATAGAAAAGAGCGTACTGGAGGTCTTGACGAGGTCGCAGTGGCTGAGATCAAGCACTGGAACGACGTCTTTGCAGAGATGGAAAAGAGGAAGGATACTATCCTGGAGACCATCTCTCAGGCAGGTGCACTGACTGCAGATCTGCGCAAGAAGATTGAGGACTGCGTGGAGGCAAGAGAGCTTGAAGACCTTTATCTTCCGTACCGTCCGAAGAGGCGCACCAGAGCAGTTGTAGCTAAGGAAGCCGGTCTGGAACCGCTTGCTGACAAGATGTACAATGTGTCTATTGTGGATCCTGTTCAAGAAGCCAGAAAGTTCGTCGGGGATAAGGTCGCTTCAGTGGATGAGGCCCTTGCCGGTGCCCGTGACATCATTGCTGAAAGGCTAAGCGAGACAGCCTCTGTGCGTGAAACCCTCAGACAGATCTTCAAGACACGCAGAATTGTGACCAAGGCCACTAAGAAGGCTACTGGCCCTGAGGCGATGAAGTACAGATCGTATTTTGACTACTCGGAGTCGCTTGACCGCATCGCTCCACACAGACTTCTTGCAATCCTCCGCGCAGAAGAGGAGGGAATCCTCAGCCTTAAGATAGATGCTGACGCAGAGAAATGCGGAAAGAAACTCTACTACGACTTCTGCCAGGAGCGCCGCTATCCGTCCCAGCCTCTGGCCGAGCATATACATATGGCCTTCGACGATGCCTACAAGCGCCTTTTGGAACCTTCTATTTCCAATGAGGTAATGAAAGAGGCAAAGGAAAAGGCTGATATTGAATCGATAAGGATATTCGGAGAAAACCTCCGCCAGCTGCTTCTCGCAGCTCCGGTCGGTCAGAAGAGAGTGCTCGCGATCGACCCTGGGTTCAGGACCGGATGTAAGGTCGTGTGCCTGGACAGCCAGGGCAATCTGGTACATAACGAAGCCATATTCCCACATCCGCCTGCAAATGAAAAGATCAAGGCCATCAAGGCAGTGTCTGAGATGGTCAAGAAATATAATATCGAAGTGATTGCAATCGGAAACGGCACAGCAGGCCGTGAGACTGAGGAGTTCATAAAGAGGGTGCCGCTGCCGACAGGGGTACGTGTGTTCTCGGTAAGCGAGGACGGTGCTTCTATCTATTCTGCATCTGAAGTGGCTCGCGAAGAGTTCCCGGACTATGATGTGACAGTCAGGGGAGCAGTCTCGATAGGACGCCGACTTATGGACCCTCTTGCAGAGCTTGTAAAGATCGATCCTAAATCACTCGGAGTGGGACAGTACCAGCACGATGTGGACCAGACCCTCCTCAGGGAGACTCTTGACAATACTGTAGTAAGCTGCGTGAACAATGTGGGAGTGAATCTCAATACAGCCAGCAGCTACCTCCTGAGCTATGTTTCCGGAATCGGTCCAGCTCTTGCCGATAACATCGTGGAGTACCGTTCTGAGAACGGACCGTATGCTTCCAGAAAGGATCTTCTGAAGGTTAAACGCTTGGGCGCCAAGGCTTTCGAACAGTGCGCAGGCTTCCTTCGCATCCACGGAGCTAAGAATCCTCTGGACAATTCTGCTGTTCATCCGGAAGCCTATCACATTGTGGACAAGATGGCCCGTGATCTCGGAGTCACTGCCAAGGAACTTGTAGGCAATGCAGATCTCTGCTCACGTATCGATCCTGCCAAGTATGTAGACGGAGACTTCGGTCTTCCGACTGTCACTGACATCATACAGGAGCTTCGCAAGCCAGGTCGTGACCCGCGCGAGTCAGCCCAGGAATTCGAGTTCGCACACGACATCAGGACAATCGAGGATGTGAAGACAGGAATGGAACTCCCTGGCATTGTGACAAACATCACAGCCTTTGGAGCCTTTGTCGACATAGGAATCAAGCAGAATGGCCTCATTCACGCCAGTCAGATGGGAGTCAAGGGAATGGCCGACCCGTCAAAGATCCTGAAACTCCGCCAGCAGATCAAAGTCCAGGTCACCTCAGTAGACCTTGACCGCCTCCGCATCGGCTTACGCCTTATAAAATAGGCTTTCTGGGATGTAGCATTAGAATATAAAATCAAGGACAACGTGACGTTGTCCTTGATTTTTATTGTATTGTTAACCCGTCGAAAGCGGGCCGGATGCCTTCAGGCAGTTCTGACGCAAGGATTTCATAGCGTGGGAGCTGGTGAGACAGGTGAGTGATCCACGAATGTTTTGCTCCGACTCTCTGGGCGACTTCTATCGCTTCTTCAAGAGAGTAATGGGAGATGTGCTTGCCGTATCTTACGCAGTTTATGATAAAATGATCCAGGCCTTTGAGCTTCTCGAACTCTTCCTCGGCTATGTGGTTCATATCCGTGCAATAGGCTATGTTGCCGAATCGGTAACCCAGTACCGGAAGCTTGTAATGCAGTCCTCTGATCGGGATCACCTCCACTTTACTGTCAATCATAAACGGCTTCTCGTCAATCAGATGGATGTGCCACTCAGGTGCTCCGGGGTACTTTTTCTCCTCAAAGGCATAGGAGTACTCCTTCCTGAGAGAGTCCTCCACGTACTTCTCGCAGTAGATCTGAGTAGCCTTCTTCTCCAGGTAATTGAAAGCCCTTATGTCATCAAGACCTCCTGTGTGGTCCTTGTGATTGTGAGTCAGAAGAATCGCATCCAGATGCGCTACGCCTTCCCGCAGCATCTGCTGCCTGAAGTCCGGCCCCGCATCCACAAGAATGCTAAGCCCCTCATACTCCACAAGCACACTTGCCCTGAGCCTCTTGTCACGAGGATCTTCAGACCGGCAGACATCGCAGCCGCAACCTATCATAGGAACGCCTTGAGATGTGCCTGTACCTAAGAATGTCAGCTTTGCCTTACTCATTTATATAGTAACTTCAGAAATCTTTCCTATCAACTCTGAATCAAACGGCCTCTCCACACGGATATAATTCTCAGTGTAGCCCGACATCATACCGTTCTTTTCAGTGCTTTCAAACAATACCTTGTCAGTCAATCCCTTGTGAGATGTCACAAACTCCTCGTGAAGGGTGGCGCAAAGCTCTTCAAGCCTCTGCACCCTGAGGGTCTTCACAGAATCCTGCACCTGATCCTTTCGCGCAGCGGCAGGGGTGCCGGCACGACGTGAATATGGGAATATATGGATGAATGCCGGCTTGATCACATCGCGCAGGAAGGTGTATGTCTCCTCAAAGAGCTCGTCTGTCTCTCCGGGGAAGCCCACGATCACATCGATGCCGAAGAAGACGCGCGGACCGCCAGGTCTCTCCATCTTTTTGCGTATATATTCAATCTTATGGGCGAACGCCGCCGTGTCGTAGCGTCTTCCCATCTCCTTGAGGACGGTGTCGCATCCGCTCTGAAGCGGAATGTGGAAATGAGGAAGGAACTTGCTGCCGGAGGCTATCCAGTCAACCATTTCCTCTGTGAGAAGATTCGGTTCGATGGAAGATATGCGGTAACGCTCTATGCCCTCCACATCATTCAGTGCCTTGATCAGGTCAAAGAAATTCTCTCCAGTCGAGCGCCCGAAGTCTCCGGTGTTCACACCGGTAAGCACAACCTCGACAATGCCCTCAGCAGCAATATCTTCTGCCTGACTGACAATTTCAGCTATCGATATGTTCCTGCTCTCGCCGCGAGCGTAAGGTACTGTACAATAGTGACATTTGTAGTCGCAACCATCCTGGACCTTCAGGAACGATCTCGTCCTTTCGCCTGAGGAATATGCCGGGAAAAACGTTCCGGCAGTGTAAGTGCAGCTTTCACAGCCGTTCAATATATCCCTTATTGTAGGTACGACAAGACTTTTCTCGTCCGCGCCGAACACGCATTTCACTCCTTCGATGGCCTCGATCTCCGACTTCTTGAGCTGGGCATAGCAGCCGGTCACAAAGATAGGGGAGTCAGGGTTCTGGCGGTGAAGCTTCCTTATTATGTTGCGGCATTTTTTGTCAGAATGCTCAGTCACGGTGCAGGTGTTCACGAGGAAGACGTCTGCGCCCTTGCTCCAAGGGACAGCCTCGAACCCATCCTTCAGAAGGGCTCTTTCATAAGTGGATGTCTCTGCGTAGTTCAGCTTGCAGCCGAGAGTTATGAATCCTATGGTCTTTCCCATATCATTTTATCTTGTGTGGTAGAGTGTTACTCTTGACCACTGGGCTATGCCCTCTACCGGAGGTCTTTTCTTTGACACTCTGACAGAAAACTTGATGAGCTGTGGGAAAGACTTCTCGATAGACTTCATAATGCGTCCTGCTACATTTTCCAGCAATTCTGACGGGATGGACATCTCGTATGAGACGATCTCGTAAATGTCTGCGTAGTTAAGCGTGTCGCCGAGGTTGTCGCTTTCAGCCGCAGCAGAAAGATCGAGTTCACCCTCGAAATCCACCACAAATTGATTGCCCCTCACCTTTTCCTGCTCAAGACAGCCGTGATAGGCCTTGAACTCCATTCCTTCGAGTTCTATTTTTCCTATATTGTTCATATCTATAATCCTTATTACGCGAGAATCAGGAATACGCAAGGCCTTTTGCCGATTGTCAGGCCCTCCTTCTTCCATTCTGATACTTTCTTTGTCATTATGTAGGCGTCCGGCATTGTGATGTTTGCTGCCACACACACCTTTGTCGATGCGCTGCACACTGAGAGTATGTCAGCAAAGAGGGAATCGTTCCTGTAAGGGGTTTCGATGAGGATCTGGGTCTGTTTCAGCTGGCCTGACACCTTCTCAAGGGTGCGTAGCCTGCTCTTGCGCTCATCACTCTTTGCAGGGATATATCCGCAGAAGGCGAATGACTGGCCGTTGAGTCCAGACGACATCAGCGCCAGCATCAGCGACGACGGACCTACGGCCGGCACCACCTGTATGCCGTTTCTGTGTGCCAGGGCCACGAGCTGTGCGCCCGGATCCGCCACGGCCGGAAGGCCTGCCTCGGAAATTAGGGCAACATCGTTGCCGTTTTCAAACAGTTTTATATATCCCTCGATCACTGCCTGGTCTGTGTGCTCGTTCAGTTCGTGGAATTCGAGATCGCCTATCCTGCCTTTCAGGCCGGCCTTCGACAGGTAGCGACGTGCTGTCCTGACCTCCTCAACAACGAAGGTCTTGAACCCTTCGAGTGATCTGAGCACCGGCTCAGGAATGACTTCAGAGGGGTCGTTCTCTCCAAGCGGTGATGGTATGAGGTAGAGTTTTCCTTTGGTTTCCGTCATCTTTCTCTTATTTGTTATAATCGTCTCTTGTGATGTCGATCACGACTTTTTCCTTGTTCAAGTCAGACTGCTCGTTTGACTCTTTTTTCTGTTTTTTCCTCTCTTTGCTTGAGAACAGGTACTTTATAGCTTTCTTGAGACTGTTGAATTCAGTCTGGTAGGTCATACCGATTCCATTTCGCTGAGTGTTGTCGAGGTAGTTCGAGTAGACATCGGCAGAGTGTGAGAACAGGTCGAAACGCATTGTACCTGATCTGTTTACCTTGATTTCTACATCCACGTCGCCCACAACGTCGTTCTGTGTTCCTCCGATGGTATTCTGCTTGTTACCGATGTTGCCGTTCACTATCACTCTGTTGTTGAAAAGCTGTGTCGACACGGCAACGTCAAAGAGGTCCGTGCCCTGTTCTGTCGGCTGATAGTTAAGACCAAGGTCGAGAGGTATGTCGAGCTTATGCAGGATGTTGTTCAGCTGGTTCGCCATCGCCTCCGTTACGTTTGAGTAAAGCATAGATGTGTTGTTCACGATGCCGGACTGCTCGTCAGGCAGGAAGCTGTTGGTGAGCAGGAGAGAAAGCATCTGTCTCTGCTTCTTGTCATCTGTACTGAGTGCGCTTTGAACTCTCGACTGCATTATCGGGTTGAGGTCAGGAACTTCGATGGAGAAGTCTATTTCCGGATTGCTCAGCTTTCCGGTAATCTGTATTCCGCAGTTGACTTCTCGTCTGTTTTCTACAGAATTCAGGTCTGAAAGAAGGTTAGACAAGGTCGCCTTGCACTTGTAGATCGCATTGAGGTCCAGACTGCTCTGCATTATGTCTCCGTTGAAGTGGATGTTGCTGCCGTTCTCGATCTCGAAGGTCTTGCTCACAATGCCCAGGGCGGAGAAGTCATACTGTCCTCCTGTGAGTGTGTAGTCACCGTTTATATTGAAGAGGTCCTCTCCAATCTCCAGATCTATGATGCCGTTACCTGTGGCTGACACCATATTGCTTCCGGATTCGTCGAGTTCGACAAAGACCGTTACATCTGGTGATGCGCTTAGTCTTACATTGACCTTCAGGTCGTTCTTGAGGTTCTCCTTCATCGCCATTTCAGCCCTCATAAGCTCATAGGGGTCAATGATGATCTCTTTTTCAGGCTCCTTGAAACGCAGAAGGTCGGTTGTGGCTGTGGCGGTAGCTGCATTTGTCATAGGAATATGAACGGCTCCCGTCTTGGCTGTCACTGCATCCACCGACAGTAGCAGCGAGTTCATCGGTCCGGTTATGGATATATTTCCGGTGCCGAAGACGTTTCCATATATTCCTTCATTCCCTTCCTTAGGGATGTTGAGCGCCTCTATCGAATTTACCCTGAGCCTGGTGTCGAAGGCCATATTCTGGAAACGGTCCCAGTTTATGCTGCCTGTAAGCGTTCCTGTGCCGTTGTAGTCGTCTCTGAGGCTGATGTCGTCGAAATATACGCCTGTGTTATCGATATGGAAAGCTCCATCTGCGTAGTACGGAACATTCGTGAAAGCCACCCTCAGGCAGGTCTCGTCCAGACGTGTCTCCTCGCTTGTTATGTCAAGCGAGTTCAGAGGCCCTTCCGCGCGTATTTTTCCGGATGCGTATCCGCTCATCTGACTGAATACATCCTTCAGGAAAGGTTCTGCGTGCTTGATCTGGAGTCTGTTGAGGTCGATTTCTGCATTGATGTACTTGCTGGAAGGGGAGAAGCGGGCGCTTACGCCGAGGTTCTGTGTTTCGTCCAGTCTGTTGCTTACATTCACATCGTGGCTCAGGAGATCCTTGTTCCAGTTGCTTCTGATTGCCAGTGTTCCCAGAGGTTCTCCTGCAAGGTAGGTCGAGTCGCAGACGAGGTCGACTGCTATTTCATTGGATTCCAGAGGTGAGATCAGCTGCACATCTCCAGTTATCTTTCCTTTGATGCCGATGTCGTATTTGAGGATCTCCTCCATAAGAGTGATGTCGAATCCGTCAAGTCCGACAGAGAGTGTGTCCCTCTTCTCTGAAATGGTTCCGTTAGCCCAGAGTCTCTGGCTGCCGCTGGTAATCTCGAACGAATCGATCTCCATCACCTCGTCATCAAGAATGAATGATGAATGAGGAATGCTCCACTCCTTGCCGTTGATGTACAAGGCTGAAGGCATAATGTCCACGTGTGTGTTTATCCTTTCCTCGTTTCTTTCGAGTCTTCCGTGAAGAAGGATGTTACCTCGGTTTTCTGAGATTCCTCCATATGCAAGACCTATGCTGAGGCTGTCTTTATGTGCGGTGACCGCCAGGCTGTTGCCTTCTGCCACCATTTTGGCAAGCTCGACTTCACCTACGTTGATGTCTGCCTTGAGCGTGTTGTCAGAGTTGGTTATGACGGCATCGATGCTTTTTGCGTAGTTGTTGCCTTTTGCGATGCGTCCGGACTGAAGAGAACCCTCAAACAGGCCTGTCTCTTCGATCTTTATGTTCAGAGCAGTGTTCTCGTTGATGAACATACCCGGTACAAGGAAGTCTATGATGTCGGATGTGTTGTGTGTGAGAAGCTGGAATTCGTAGTTCTCGTTGTGCCATTCGAATGACGGTTCCTTGAACAATGAAGGTATCTGCTCTTTTGCTGTGATGTTTACTATGTCCTTTACGAATTCTGTGACAGGGGCAGAGCCGCTGTAGAAAGCGTCAGCAAAATCGGAGCGGAGACGGAGCTTGTGAGTGCCGTTGCTCAGGTGAGGTGTGAGTGACACGGAATTTATTGTGTACCTGCCCTCAGCATTCTCCATTCTTATGTTGCTGATCTCAAGTTTTCCGTTTGTGGTGCCATCCTGTGATGTCCTGACGTCTGCGTGCAGTCCGAATGACACTTCCGACTTGCCTCTCTTGTCCAGATTAAGGGCGTGAAGGTCAGCGTAGGCAACTGAACCGTTCAGGTACAGCTTTCTGTTCAACTTCTTGGATGTGGTGAGGTTGCCGCTTGCAAAGATGTTGAGGCTCGGGTCGTTTACTGATATGCCTCCGCTGGCAATCCCTTTGTGGAGGTTTCCGGTGGCTATGATGCCAGTGTAATCGTAGGCGTTGAAGTTCAGCCTGTCGATACGGAGTGTGTCCACTGTGAGCTGAGGTTCTTCGCCCAGAGTGGCGTGGACATCAGTCCTCATTGTTACCGGACCTACCGGAATCTTGTCCATTATGCTTTTTAGGTCGAGGTCATCTGTGGAAGCCATTCCGGAGAACTTCAGAGGACCTTTACCTGCAATGAGATTCTCAACGAGGAATCCTGCATTTACATTTCCCTTGCCTGATTTGAGGCCGACTTCGATGTCAAGCCTGTCAGCACGTCCGTATGCGTGGGCATCAAGGCTGAATCTGATACCTTTGGCTATGTCGCTGAGCTCAGGAATGCTGCTGCCTGTCCATATGGTTACAAAGTCATTGACACCGTGGGTGGTGAAAAGGAGTTCGCTTAAATTGACATCAAATGACATTTGGGCTATGTCTGGAATGCCTCGTACGCTGCCGTTTACGGCTCCCGATATATACCCTTTGTCTGTGGAGAATTCAAGATTCTTGAGAGCAAAGTCTGAGATTGTTCCTCCCATCGATCCTGAGAGGGCAAGTGTGATGTCCTTGCCTTCGACAGCCGGAACGAAGTAGGCCAAGGTCTCGAGACTGAGACTGCTGGCTGCCACTTGGGCATCGATTCTCACTTTCTCGATGAAATGCCTGAACGCCCTGGAATTTGCGTAACTCATCATAAAGAGAGGGAGCTTCAAGTCTGAACGTCCGTCTCTGATACGGAGATCTTCGATGATGGTCTTTCCGTTGCCGACCTTTACGTCTCCTTGCATATCATATGCAGCGAAACCGCTTCTTTCGCGGAATGAGAGGCTGTTTGCCACTCCATACATCACGCCGCCCTTGAATCTGAGGCCATCCGCGTCGAGCTGTATATCCTTGATGTCAAGGTCTCCCCAGTTAATGCCTCCTTTATACGGTGTCCTTCTGCTGTCATAGTCTTTAAGGGCAAATCCCATATTTTCCACCTTGACGTGATTGATGTGGAAGATCTCCTTTTCACTCTTCTTCCTCGGGCCTTGAGGTCTCTTGAGGTGGAATATTCTTGAGAGGTTGTTAGGCGGGACAGGGTCGCTGTGCGGATCCTCCCTGTACTCTGTCACCAGATTCATCTGTGCGTCTGACACTGTCACCGAGTTCAGATGTATTCCCTTTTTACTGAGAAGTCCTTCCAACGAGAACTTGGCAATGATGTAGCCGGCACGGAAGAATGTGTCCACAGGTGCCTTTGTCGAATCAAGGACATCCCTCATCGGCTCGCGGTCAATGATGACCACATTCTTGAGCATAAGTGTCTTGAACGGCTGGAAGTGGATCTTGCCCAGATGGATCTCTGCGTCAATGCTCTTGTCCAGTTTCTCAATCACCCTGTCCGCAATACGGGTCTGAACCGCCGGCAGCTGAATGAGCAGGCATACAGCGATCAGCAGAGAGACGACGGACACAAAGATCAGTCTGAATATGTCAAGAGCCTTTTTGATAATTCTATATATTATATATATTCCAACTTGCAAAAATAGTAAAAATATCGGATGATTTTAGTATTTTTGCCCTTTGAAATGATAGCATATTTTATGCTGAAACGTTAATAATTGTTGCTGAAATATATATTTATGGCAGACATAATTCTTGGAATAGAATCTTCGTGCGACGACACCTCGGCAGCGGTGATCTCCGACGGCTATCTTTTGTCAAACGTCCTGGCAAGTCAGGATGTTCATAAGGCCTATGGCGGAGTGATCCCCGAACTTGCTTCGAGAGCGCACCAGCTTAATATAGTACCTGTTGTAAGTGAGGCGATTACGCGTGCCGGTATCAAGCCGGAAGACATTACGGCCATTGCCTTTACGCGTGGCCCCGGCCTTCTTGGCTCCCTTTTGGTGGGGACCTCGTTTGCCAAAGGCCTGGCAATGTCTCTGGACAAGCCTCTGGTCGAGGTTAATCACCTTCAGGGACACATCCTTGCAAACTTCATCAAGCAGTACGACAGTGATAACCGTCAGCCGGAGTTCCCTTACCTGTGCCTTCTTGTTTCAGGAGGTAATTCGCAGATAGTAAAGGTGAACAGCCCTCTGGAGTATGAAATCCTGGGTCAGACAATTGACGATGCTGTGGGCGAGGCATTTGACAAGTGCTCCAAGATGATGGGGCTCGGCTATCCTGGAGGCCCGATAGTGGACCGCCTCGCCAAGGAAGGAGACCCGCTCAAGTACAAGTTCTCCAAGCCTCACATTCCGGGCTATGACTATAGTTTCAGTGGCATAAAGACATCACTCCTTTATTTTGTACGTGACCAGATGGCTATAGACCCTGACTTTATGGAGAAGAATAAGGCTGACATCTGTGCAAGCTTCCAGAAAGCCCTTATCGACATCCTTATGGACAAGCTCATCAAGGCTGCCAAAGACACAGGAATCAAGCAGATAACCATAGGAGGAGGCGTTTCGGCAAACAGCGGACTCAGAGCCCGCATCGTGGAGGAGGGCAAGAAGCGAGGCTGGACAACATTCCTGCCTGAATTCAAGTTCACGACAGACAACGCGGCAATGATAGCCATCGCAGGATGGTTCCACTACCAGAACGGCACAAGGACATCCCTGGATGTGGCACCGGTAAGCAGAATCGCTGAATTTTAGAGACTATATGAAAGAAATAGAAATAACAAGCAAGCTCGGCAGCGAGTTGACGGCCGATGAGATACAGACAGCGGCGGTGAAGGCGCTGGGAGTCTCCCCAAAGATCAAGGGACAGTTGAAGTACCGCATAGTAAGGCGCTCGATCGACGCCCGCAACGACATCCTCTACCGCTACAAGGTGGAGGTGTACAAGCCGGAGGAGGTGATGGAGGAATATGTTCTTCCTGAATATAACGACGTCTCCTCGGCGGAGCCGATCGTAGTCATTGGCGCCGGCCCTGCCGGTATGTTTGCAGGACTCCGCCTTCTGATGAAGGGCCTCAAGCCGGTTATCCTGGAAAGAGGAAAGGACGTCCACGCCAGAAAATATGATATGGCAAAGCTTTCAAGGGAAGGTGTTGTAAATGAGGACTCCAACTACTGTTTCGGTGAAGGTGGCGCGGGTACATTCTCGGACGGAAAGCTCTACACCCGTTCTTCAAAGAGGGGAGACATCCGCGAAGTGCTTCATCAGCTTGTGCGTTTCGGAGCAAATCCTTCCATATTGATTGACGCTCATCCTCACATCGGAAGCGACAAGCTTCCGACAGTTGTCGAGAACATCCGCAAGTGCATCATCGAGCACGGCGGCGAGTACCATTTTGACTCGCGTGTTACCGACATCGTAAAGAGGGGTGACGGTTCCTTTGATGTGACCGTTGCTGACGGAACCATATACACATCTCGAAAGGTGATCCTTGCTACCGGCCACTCTGCGCGCGACATCTATGAGATGTTCGACAGGAAGGGATGGGAGATCCAGGCCAAGGGATTTGCCCTCGGTGTGCGTGTGGAGCACCCTCAGTCACTTATCAACAAGATACAGTATCACGGTAAGTATCAGCCACATATGCCTACAGCCGAGTACTCTTTCGTGACTCAGGTACTTGACAGGGGAGTCTTCTCATTCTGTATGTGTCCGGGCGGTATTCTTGTTCCGGCTGCAACAGCTTCAGGCGAGCTCGTCCTCAATGGAATGTCTAACTCACAGCGTAACTCAAAGTGGGCTAACTCAGGTGTCGTCGTCTCTATCGAGCCGGAAGATTTTCCTGAATATGCCAAATACGGTCCGCTCGCCCTCCTGCAGTTCCAGAAGGATGTCGAGAAGTCGATGTTCGACTACACCGGCTCTCTCAAGGCCCCTGCCCAGAGAATGATGGACTTCTGCCGCAGGATTCCTTCCCAGGGACTTCCTCAGACTTCCTACCATCCCGGAGCAGTGAATGCACCTCTCCACGAACTCCTTCCGGAGCACGTGTCACTCAGACTCAAGTATGCATTCCCGGAGATCGGCAACAAGAAGATGCACGGCTACTACACTAACGACGCCCTCCTGCTCGGAGTCGAGTCTCGCACATCTTCGCCAGTCCGTATTCCGCGCGACCCTGAAACATTCGAGCACACTCAGATAGCAGGACTCTATCCGTGCGGCGAAGGCGCCGGTTACGCCGGCGGAATCGTCTCCTCGGCCCTGGACGGCATCAACTGCGCCTCGAGAATCTAGTGCGCTGATTGTCAGATATTTACTGATTATGCCTGCTGCACTGATACAGCAGGCATTTTATTCAAAATGTTGTAATTCAGATTGTTATGCGTAAGCTTATCCTTTTTGCTGTTTTGATTTTTGTCTCTTTGGGCGTGTATGCTCAGGACAAGACCCTCAGGGTGGATTATATATTCTCAGGAACTGCCAAGAGTCAGGCCATTTCTCTCGACGAGATGTCCTGCTATGACGGCTGGGCCGGACGCAGGGTAAATCTTGACACAGTGCCTGTCAGAGGCAACGGGCAGATAACACTTACAGATGCCCAGACAGGAGAAGTCCTATACCGCCACTGTTTCTCGACCCTTTTCCAGGAATGGCAGAGCACGGAAGAAGCTACAAAGATAAGCAAGGCGTTCGAGAATGTCTTCCTGCTCCCGATGCCGACTCAGAAGGCTTATGTATATATAGAATTATATGACGTCAAGGGCAATGTTGCCTCGTCTCACCGTCATCAGGTCGATCCTGCTGACGTGCTGATACGTCGGGTGACTCCGACTCCGGCACCGCACAAATATATACATCAAAGCGGCAGCGTGGAGGAGAAGATCGACGTCGCGATTGTGGCTGAGGGATATAAGGACGAAGAGGCGGACCTCTTTTACGAAGACGCCCGCAAGGCCGTGGAGGCAATTCTTGCCCACGAGCCGTTCGGTACCTATAAGGACTGCTTCAATTTTGTTGCAATCGCACTGCCTTCAAAAGACAGCGGAGTCAGCGTTCCTTACGAGGGAGAGTGGAAGGACACTGCAGTCAAGTCTCACTTCAGCACCTTCTATATGGACCGCTATCTTACGACTCTGCGTCTGAAAAACCTTCACGACAAGCTGGCCGGCGTTCCATACGAACACATTGTAATCCTTGCAAATACAGACACTTACGGAGGTGGAGGCATCCTGAATTCTTACACTCTGACCACTGCACATCATCCGTCTTTCAAACCAGTGGTCGTGCACGAATTCGGTCACAGCTTTGCCGGTCTGGGCGACGAGTACTATTATGATGACCAGTACTCCGAGTACTACTATCCTGACTGCGAACCTTGGGAACAGAACATCACGACCCTCTTCGACTTCCAGTCAAAATGGGATGATATGCTCCCGAGAACCATCTCCATACCGACAACTCCTGTGGAAAATGTATGGAAGGAAATCAAGGAGGGAAAGACTCCGGAGTCATTCATAGGAGTCTATGAAGGTGGCGGCTACCAGTCAAAAGGAGTTTACCGTCCGTACCCGGACTGCAGAATGAAGACCAACGCTGCAGAAACCTTCTGCCCGGTCTGCCAGAGGGCGATCGCCCGTGTCATCGAGCACTATACCCGATAAAAAAATCCCCTCGAGGGGGATAAACAAAAAAAGGGAAAGCTTGATACATCGCACCGCTACGACCTCCTACCCTTGCTGCGGTCAAGCCCTGGGGGGATTCAGAGGGAGCTGGTCGTGTATGACTTTCCCGGATGCAAAGGTACGCTTTTTTTTATTTGTTGCAAAAAAAAGTGTACTCGGAGTGTCTAAATGCTGTCAAATATGAGAGGCAGGAGGGTGTCAACACTTGAGAATCTCAAAGTCCTGTCTGCCCCGACCAGAATGATGGTGATAGGTCTGCCGCCTTTCTTCTGGTACTCCGCCATCACCTGCCTGCAGGCTCCGCAAGGAGACACTGGTGAGGCAAGGAGTACGCCGTTCTGGCTGGCTGCCACTGCGATGGCTGTAATGGCCTTGTCGCCGTAGTTGGCACCTGCATAGAACATTGCAGTTCTTTCTGCACAAATTCCTGAAGGATAGGCTGCATTCTCCTGGTTTGAACCCTTGACGATCTGACCGTCTTCGAGTCTTACAGCAGCTCCCACATTGAAGTTAGAATATGGCGCATATGATGTCTTGGTTGCTTCAATAGCTGCCTCAACAAGCTCCTGCTCGACCTGTTCAAGCTGGTCAGTCGCGGTGTACTCGGTGTAGGCAATTTTTAGTTCTTTGTTTGTCATAACAAATGAATTGAGTTATCTTTGCAATCTTGACAAATATAATGCTTTTTGCGAAATATAATGTATAATATGGCAGGAAATGGCGAAATTAAGGTGTGTATAGGCTTGTCCGGCGGTGTTGATTCGAGCGTTGCCGCGCTTCTGCTCAAGCAGCAGGGCTACGATGTCTTTGCATTGTTTATGCAGAACTGGCACGACGCCTCGACTACCCTCCACGGCGACTGCGAGTGGGAGGAGGACAGGTTTGTAGCGGAAATGGTGGCCAGAAAGATAGGCATCCCGTTCTACTTTGTGGACTTGAGCAAAGAGTACCGTCAGAGGGTGGTGGACTATATGTTCGATGAATATGAGAAAGGCCGTACACCGAATCCCGACGTCCTCTGCAACAGGGAGATCAAGTTCGACGCCTTCCTCAAATGCGCAAAAAAGCTCGGTGCAGACCACGTCGCGACAGGGCACTACTGCCGGAAGACAGAAGCTGTGAATGAGGCAGGCGAGCCTCTCCTTGATGAAGAAGGCAAGAATATATACAGGATCCTCGCGGGAAGCGACCCGAACAAGGATCAGAGCTATTTCCTCTGCCAGCTCACGCAGGAGCAGCTTTCTCAGGCTATGTTCCCGATAGGGGACATCATCAAGCCTGAGGTAAGGCGACTTGCCCACGAGGCAGACCTTCCGTCAGCTGACAAGAAGGATTCCCAGGGCATATGCTTTGTCGGAAAGGTCGACCTGCCGACCTTCCTCCAGCAGAAGCTGAAACCGTGCGAAGGCGACGTCGTCGAGGTGTACGACGCATATTATGCTGAAAACGAGCAGTATATATATATGAAGAATACGCTCGCGTCCCTCCTCGTAAACGAGTCGGAGAGCGTGAAGATGATCACCGACTACGTGTCAGAGGACAAGGCTTCCCAGACGGCTTCTGCCGGATGTCCTTTCTCGGCAGAGAAGATTGCGGCCCTTTCTGACGAAGAACTTCTGAGACTATCGGAACCGGTCAGATACGAAATCGAATTCAAGACGGAGACCTACAGAAGCGGCAAGAAGCACATAAAGAAGACCCGCTACAAGGAAAATCCGTTTGGAAAGATAGTAGGAAAGCACGACGGAGCACAGTTCTACACAATAGGCCAGCGCAAGGGACTGAACATCGGAGGTCACAAGGACTCAATCTTTGTTATCGAAACCGACATTCATAAGAATATTATATATGTAGGTGAGGGTCACACTCATAAAGGCCTTTCGCGCAGCTGCCTCCGCGTGGCACCGTCCGAGATCCACTGGATACGCCGCGACCTGGCGATGGAGCCCGGCGACATCCGCCGCTATCGCGTACGCATCCGCTACAGACAGCCTCTGCAGGATGCCACAGTGATAATGCGTGAGAACGGAATGTACATCCTCTTCGACACACCGCAAAGAGGAATCACACCAGGACAGTTCGCTGTCTGGTATGACGGAGAAGAAATGCTGGGATCAGGAGTTATTTAAGACTTTTCGCAGCGGAAATACCGGCGAGGTAGCCTGTCGAAAATGCAGTCTGGAGGTTGTAGCCGCCTGTGTCGGCGTCCAGGTCCAGAACTTCGCCAGCAAAATACAGCCCTGGGGTCAGTTTTGATTCCAGGGTTTTTGCTGTCAGCTCGTCGAGCGACACTCCTCCTGCTGTGACCACACATCTTTCGTAACCTACATAGCCGACGATTTCCATCTTCCAGGCTTTCAATGCCTTAGGGAGGGTCTTGTGGTCTATCTCTGGAGATGTCCTGATGAATGCCGGAATCAAAGACATAGGGAGGACTTTAGTCAGAAGGATCCTGAAACGGTCCTTGTAGAGCTTGTTCGCATTTCTCTTGTCCTTGGAAATCTCATTCCAGAGCGTGTTGATACGGACTGTCAGGTCCTCGATCTCTACTGCAGGCTTGAGGTCTATCTCGGCACGTACCTTAGAACCGTTTATAATGGAGTTCACGCATTTGCGGCTGACCTTGAAACCTATAGGTCCCTCTATGCCGCCGTCAGTGAAATCGAGGTCTCCGAATTCGCTGACCGCCAGATTGCCGTCGATGTGGATGTTCAGACCCACATTCTTCAGCTGGTTGCCGCAGAGGGCCTCTCCGATTTCAGATAGAGGTGTGCTTCTGGCGATATGGCCTTTTTCCTGGGTGGTGTTCTTGTAGCCTTTCGGTACTATGGCTGTCAGTGACGGGAAAAGCGACTTGACGCTGTGGCCGAGATCCTTTGCCCACTGGTAACCGTCTCCTGTGGAGCCGGTCTTTGGGTAGGACAGGCCTCCTGTTGCGATGATGAGCTTTCCGGATGTGTACTCGCAGCAGTCAGTGCATTTGATCGAATAGCTGTCTTCTTTGTGGATTATGGATTTGACCTCCTTGTTGCAATGCACTTCTGCACCGTTCTGCTGCGCCGCCCTCAGGAGTGCGTCCACCACATCCGAAGCAAGGTGGGATGTGGGGAATGCCCTGTCACCGCGTTCTACAGTAGACTCCATTCCGTAGTCTTCCAGAAATTCGATCATCTTTTCCGGATTGAGGTTGTAGAATGAAGGTTTCAGGAAGTTCGGCTTCGGGTAGACGTGGCCTGAGAATTCATTCCAAGGCTTTACGTTGGTGAAATTGCATCGGCCTTTGCCGGTGATCATTATCTTTCTTCCTGGTCTGGCCATCTTTTCGAGTACAATCACTCTGCCTCCCCCTCCCAATATATTTCCTGCACCCGCTGCAGCCATAAGGCCCGCCGCGCCGCCTCCGATGATGATAATGTCCGCCGATGTCTGCATATATAGTAATACCTTAAATATATCTCCGCAAATTTAGCAAAATATCCTATATTTGTGTCATTTTTGATGTCAGCATAGTTGTTATGGAAATTCGACCGATAGCACACATACGTACAGAATTCCCGGAGAAGTTCGGGATCCCTCGTCAGAGCGGGCTTTCCCCCGAGCTGACGGGCTTTGTCGTGTTTGAGGAAGATTTTCGTGTTCCTGCCGCTGTGGAAGGACTGGACGGCTTTTCGCATATATGGCTGCTCTGGGAGTTCTCAGCAAACAGACTTTCGTCGGGATGGCAGCCGACTGTGCGCCCGCCAAGGCTCGGAGGCAACAGTCATATGGGTGTGTTTGCGACCAGGTCGCCATATCGCCCCAACCCGCTCGGCCTTTCCTGCGTGCGCCTCGAAAAAGTGATTCCGAACGGTCCCGAAGGGCCGGTCCTGGTGGTACGTGGTGCCGACCTTATGGACGGCACACCTATATATGATATAAAGCCATATATAAAATATGCCGATTCCCATCCTGAGGCTGTCTGTGGCTATGTCGACACCCTTCCGGAAAGGAGTGTGAAGGTGGTGGTTCCCGATGAAATCCGCTTGGAATTTGAAGATGAACCGTTCTACAAGTCTCTGCTCGACACCCTCAGCCTTGACCCGCGTCCATCATACCACGATGACCCGTCAAGAATCTATGGAATGTCCTATGCCTCTCATAATGTGAAATTTACAGTGGCAGACGGCGTCCTGACAGTCAAAGAAATATCCCTGGATGATAAAAATCACTTATGATAAAGATATTACGTTCATCAACATTCGCAGGAATATACATCGGTGCCGATGTCTGCACAGGGCTTGGCAACCTGATTGGCTGCAATCTTTACAGAATCGTACTTGAAAAAACACAATATACTCGCGAATAACTTCATATTCGGAGATATTTTCATTATATTTGTGTGTTTTACGCTAATTGACTAATACTATGGGAAAGATCATATTGACAGGAGACCGTCCTACCGGTAAACTTCATCTCGGACATTATGTGGGTTCACTCAGAAGAAGAGTCGAGCTTCAGAATTCCGGCGAATTTGAAAAGATATTCATAATGATCGCTGACGCTCAGGCGCTTACAGACAATGCCGATAATCCTGAGAAGATACGTCAGAACATCATTGAGGTGGCTTTGGACTACCTTTCTGCAGGTCTTGATCCGGAGAAGGTGACAATCTTCATCCAGTCGCAGGTGCCGGAGCTGTGCGAACTTGCATTCTATTATATGAACCTGGTGACAGTGCAGCGTCTTCAGAGAAACCCTACCGTAAAGCAGGAAATCCAGCTCAGAGGCTTCTCCGACAACGAGGATGAGGATCAGAACAAGAAGGGAACTCCTGTGGGATTCTTCACTTATCCTATCAGCCAGGCTTCGGACATAACAGCCTTCAAGGCTACGACTGTTCCAGTGGGTGTGGACCAGGCTCCGATGATCGAGCAGACCAGAGAGATCGTGCACAAGTTCAATTCTGTGTACGGACCTACTCTCGTTATGCCGGAGATGATGCTTCCTGAGAACTCAGTATGCTGCCGTCTCCCTGGTACTGACGGAAAGGCAAAGATGAGTAAGTCGCTCGGTAACTGTGTGTACCTTTCAAGTACTCCTAAGGAACTGAAGAAGGCTGTGAACAGTATGTTTACCGACCCTAACCACCTTCAGATCGAGGATCCGGGCACAGTTGAGGGCAACGTGGTCTTCACTTACCTCGATGCATTCTGCAAGCCTGAGCATTTCGCAAAGTATCTTCCTGAATATGAGGATCTTGAGGCTATGAAGGCTCACTACCGCAGAGGTGGTCTTGGTGACGGCACCTGCAAGAAGTTCCTTCTCAATATCCTCGAGGAAATGCTCCAGCCTATGCGTGAGATCCGTCACAAGTACGAGCAGGACATCCCGGGCGTGTACGAGATTCTGCGGAAGGGATCGGAGAAGGCACGTGCTGAGGCTGCAAAGACTCTTGATGAGGTCCGCAAGGCTATGAGAATCGACTATTTCGGCGATGCAGCCCTCATTGAGGAGCACACAAAAAAGTACAGTGCAAAGTAGAAGTATAGGTTTCGATGGATAAGAATCAGAACATTGAGGAAAGAATCCTGTGGGTTGCTGAAAGACTTTTTCTTGAAAAGGGTTTCAGCGGCACTTCCACTACGGAGATAGCGAAGGCCGTGGGTTGTAACCAGGCCTTGATACACTATTATTTCCGTACGAAGGAGAAGCTCTTCTGGGATGTGTTCACGCCAAAGATGGACCACATCCTGGACTACCTCGACACTCCGTTGCAGGAGGCGGGTGACTTCTTCCAGAAAATCCACAATGTGATCGATTTCTATTTCAGTATCCTTGAACTTGACAGCCGTCTGGCCCCGTTCATCGTGAACGAACTGATTATGCACCCGACAAGATGGTCGCATTTCCGTGACCGCTTCCTTCGTGACGAGCGCAGAAGCGGAGCCTTCAAGAAATTCGAAAAGGCCGTGGAGGATGAGATTGACAGGGGAACGATAAGGGAAATTCAGGCTATAGACCTTCTGATGGACATAATGTCCCTGACGGTTTCCTCGTTCATTGTCGCGCCAAGAGGCTATGCCTTGAATGAATGTGACTCGGGAGAAAGGACAAAGTACCTTCAGCGCCGCAAGGAAGACGTCATTGCTCTGGTGTTGAATGGAATAAAGAAATAATTGAGAGGGTGACTAATTGAAGTCACCCTCTTACCATATATAGGGAATAAGTCTCCACCTTACTTTATTCTTGTATTCCTGATATCCTTCCAGCTCCTTCGTCAGGAGTATTTCTTCATCTTTGATGCGTGCAGCAATTGCCGGAACATAGGGAATCATCACAAGGAATGCCCACCACGATCCCATTACTAATGGCATTACCAGGAACATTCCGATTGTAGATGTGTACATAGGATGGCGTACTATTCCGTAAAGTCCGGTGCTTATTACTTTCTGACCCTCCATCACCTCGATGCTTCTGGATAGCCACTCGTTTTCTCTCATCACTTCTGCATACATTCCGTATGAAAGGACAAAGATGCTGCTTGCTGCCCAGACAACCCAACCAGGTACTTCAGACCATCCGAATCTGAAGTCCAGTCCGGCCAGGATGAAGCTGGCTATAAACAGGAGTCCTGACAGTGCAACTACTCCCTTCTGTTTTACTCTTTTCTCCTTGGAGCGTAGGCGGCGGGATAGGGTGTCAGGCGCCCAGATCAGGAGCGCAATTCCCATTATGATCATCGGTATGAATAGCAGCATCAGAAGTCTCCAGGCACCAGGAAAAGCGAATGTCCCGGCAGGAGCAAAGAGTAGGGTAGCGATCACTCCGAGTCCTATGATGAGCTTGCTGATAGCGCTTATGAAAAGTTTCATCTTTATGCTGCTTTTATAGAGTTATGATATGTTTCCGTTGGCCTTCAGTTGCAGATTAGATTACCTCGGTAAATTTATATAGATTTGAATATATATGCAAGTTGAGTGTTTATTCAGATAAAGATGTATTTTTGTAGAGATAAATATATCTACCTTTGCTGAATGTTTAAGCGAATTTCAACACTACTCATAAAAATCGCGACAGGCTTCATAGTGTTAAGCCTGTCGTGGGTTCTGCTATATAAGTTCGTCCCTGTCAGGTGGACGCCTCTTATGCTCAAACGAAGCATTCAGAACATAGAGCAGAAAGAATATAAGAACATCCGTACTTGGGTTGATATCGAGGATATCTCGCCCGTTATGGTAAGGGCTGTCATAGCCTCTGAGGACGGCCGCTTTATGGAGCATCGGGGATTTGATATTCTCGAGCTTAAGAAAATGAAGAAAGAGCACGAAACCAAAGGCAAGAAGATCCGTGGATGCAGCACCATATCCCAGCAGGTCGCGAAGAATTGCTTCACCTTCTGTGGCCACAGCTGGTGGAGAAAAGGGTTTGAAACCTATTACACCTTGCTGATCGAACTCCTATGGAGCAAGGAAAGGATAATGGAAGTATATTTGAATATAGCTGAGATGGGTAAGGGAGTCTTTGGTGTGGAGGCAGCTGCTCAGAACTTCTTTGACAGGAGCGCCGCAAAACTGAACACCCACCAGGCAGTATGCATCGCCTGTGTATTACCAAATCCTCTGGTCCGGAGCCCTAAGACAGCTCCGCAGAAGAATCGAAGCAAGTACAATATAACTTACAAGAGAACGGAACAGACCCCATATCCGTTCAAACGTAAATGACACAGATCAAACTCATACAGCCCTTGATGCATATGCGTCCGATGGATACGCACCTGAAGAACAGGATGTCTCCTCCATTGGGACTTTACACGATTGCGGCAATGTTCCGAGACAGGTATGAAGTCGTTGTCGAAAACGAGAACGTACGGGCTGTAGATATGACGGATAGTCCTGACATCGTTGGAATATCAGTCAATGTTGACTCATTGCCAAGATCATTGGAAATAGCTGAGACGTATCTCAGCAGAGGGATTCCGGTAGTGCTGGGAGGAATACTGCCAACCACAGCGCCGGAGGAAGTTCCAGAAAGGGACGGTCTGATCATCTGCATTGGAGCAGCCGAAGGGACTTGGCCTGATATAATGGAGGACCTTCAGAAAGGGACTCTTAAACGAATATATACTTGCCCTCATTCATTCAGCGGTGACAAGATAGTTCCTCCTGCATATGACCTTATGCCTAAAGGGGACTATCTATATCGTAACATTTTCCATACCAGCAGGGGATGTCCTTTCAGGTGTGACTTCTGTTACAACAGCTCAAAAGAGAGGTGGTATATGAGTAGACCCGTGGAAGATGTCATATCAGAGGTCAAGGCATCGGGAATCAAACACGTGATGTTCATTGATGATAATTTCATCGGCAATATCAGATGGACGCGGGAACTGATGGCCGAGCTTAAGAAAGCAGGTATCCGCTGGAATGCGGCTGTGTCCATCAATGTCGTGAATATTCCTGGCCTGTTGGATGAGATGAAGGATTCAGGATGCAAGGGTCTATTCATTGGTTTTGAAAGCATCAACCCCTCATCAGTCAGTGGTGTTCACAAGGTACAGAATGATGTCGCTAAATACGAATATGCAGTCGAAGAGATCCACAAACGTGGAATAATGATTAATGCCAGCTTCGTTTTCGGGCTGGACAGCGATACCAAAGAAACATTTCAGGCAACTCTGGACTGGATTGTAAGAAATAAAATAGAGACCGTCACATCTCATATTCTCACGCCATATCCTGGTACAGCCTTGCATAAGCAGATGGAGGAAGAGGGTAGGCTGCTGACAAGAGATCTTGGACTATATGATACAGCCCAGGTAGTTATGCAGCCTAAGAATATGACCCCAGAAGAGCTATATTCAGGATATCTGTGGATATATGACCAGGTCTATAGCCTCAAGAACATCATCAGAAGAATTCCACGATCGCTTTCACAGGTGCCGGCATACCTGATGTTCAATTTCCTTTACAGGAAGTGGGGCCGCTTCACTGACTGGTTATGCGGAAAGATAACCTACGAAAGAATCGGAAGGTGGGGCGAAAAATTGTCGAGATATATATGACGAATGATGATGGGATTCCAAGTTTATTGCCATTGAGACAAACCATAATACAATTAAGACAAAAAAGAACGACCTTGAAATTTCAAAGTCGTTCTTTTGGTTTCGGTGTTGTCCGATTACCTTTCGTATTCAACTTTTGCTCTGATTTCAGCAATAGTCTTTACGTATTCTATTACGTTGTCCCTCATAGTGTCTGCCTTATATGCTGCAAGTGTCTCCCAGCTCTCGAAGTCAGCGATCATCACAGCGTCGTATGAAGTCTTTCCTTCATTGCGGTTGATGCCGATTTCAATGTTTGTAAGGCCTGGAACAAGTCCCATGAGGGACTCATACCTTTCTTTGACATCTTCAGCGAGTTCCTTTGGAGTCTTACCATCTGATGGCTTGAACTTCCACATTACACAATAGCGTACCATATCTGTTCAGTGTTTAGTGTTATAAATCAATTTGAGCACTAAATTAAGCAGAATACTTGACATAAGCAAATAATTGGGAACTTTTTCTTCTTATTGTTTCGCGACTGGCGAACCATTGCATTTTCGCCATAGCAAAGTGCAGATATCCGCAGAAAATGTTATATTTGTAGGATTATGGGCGCACATTCGGAAAATAGCAGACGTATTGTGAAGAACACCCTGATGCTCTATGTCAGGATGCTTGTTCTTATGCTGGTCGGGTTCTACACTTCACGTGTGGTTCTCGGTGCACTTGGTGAGAGTGACTACGGTGTGTATAATGTGGTGGGCGGAGTTGTGGCTATGTTTACTGTCATCTCAGGTGCCTTGAACTCCGCAATCTCCAGATTCATCACTTTTGAGCTCGGAAAGGGTGAAGACAAGTCCATCAGCCGAGCCTCACAACTCAACAAGGTCTACTCGACTGCTGTGCTCATACAGGCAGCGATTGCACTGATAGTTGCAGCGGTTGCCGAGCCTGTGGGAATATGGTTCATCAACAATGAGATGACCATCGCTCCGGAGAGGATTCCTGCTGCCACTTGGGTACTGCATTTCTCGGTGCTCTCATTTGTCATAAACCTGCTCAGCGTGCCGCAGATGGCGAGCATCACGGCTCACGAGCGTATGTCCGCATATGCCTGCATCGGACTTCTCGACGGTTTTCTTCGCCTGATGGTGGCCTTCCTCATCCTTCGTGCCCCGTTTGACCGGCTTATAAGTTACTCCGCCCTGATGGCCGTGGTCGTGCTGATAGTGCGAATAGCTTACGGAGTGTACTGCAGACGCAACTTCGAGGAGTGTCGTTTCAGACCTGTCTTTGACGCCAGACTTGTCAGGGAGATGTTTTCTTTTGCAGGCTGGAATTTTATAGGAGTCAGCTCCGGTGTGTTGAGGGATCACGGCGGAAACATCCTGGTCAATCTTTTCTTCAGTCCGGCTATGAATGCCGCAAGGGGAGTGGCTATGCAGGTCTTCACCGCACTCCAGGGTTTTGTGACCAACTTTATGACTGCTGTCAATCCTCAGATTACAAAGTCTTATGCCGCAGCGGATTACGACTATCTTTTCGCCCTGATCAGAAAGTCTTCAAAGATGTCTTTCTATCTGCTTTTCGTGATAGCCCTTCCTGTGCTTTTCAACACTGAGTACCTTCTGGGAATCTGGCTCAAGGATGTGCCGCAGGGCACAGTCCTCTTTGTTCAGCTCTTCCTGATCTTCGCCCTGAGCGAATCGCTGTCGAATCCGATGATCACGGCAATGCTGGCAACTGGCCGCATCAGGAACTACCAGATCATAGTAGGAGGAATACAGCTGATGAATCTGCCGGTGTCCTATGTGCTTCTGAAAGCAGGAGCAAGCGCTCAGAGTACTGTTGCAGTTGCAATAATGATTTCGCAGATATGCTTCTTTGTCCGTCTGTACCTTCTCAAGAGGGAGACAGGCTATGGAGCGGTAGAACATATAAAGAAGGTGTATTTCAATGTCCTGATGGTCTCGGCGGTGGCCTTGGTTCTTCCACTTGCGGTCTCAGGCCTCACTGCAGCAAGCCCGGCTGACACCGCGGCAGGAGCCTTTGCGAAATTCCTCCTTAGTGCGATAGTGGCGGCTGTATCTGCAGCAGTGTCAGTGCTTTACATAGGTTGCACCAAGGATGAAAGACAGGATATATACACATATTTAAGAAAACTGATAAGAAAATGATAAGGATCTCGGACAAGGCAAAATGCTGTGGCTGTCTCTCGTGCGTGAATGCTTGCCCGGCCCAGTGCATAGTACCTCGTCGCGACAGGGAAGGCTTCAACTATCCTGTCGCAAATCCTGATCTGTGCATAGGCTGCGGCAAATGCGAGAAGGTCTGTCCGATCCTGAACCCCTTGCTGCCTGTCAAGCCTGTAGGGGCCTATGCAGCCCGTACGAGGGCTGTCTCGACAGTCGGAGGCCAGCGCAGCGGCGACCGCTCCGACGGAAGTTCTTCCGGCGGTATATTCCCGGCTCTTGCGACGAAGTTCATTGATGACGGTGGTGTCGTTTATGGAGCGGCCTTCGCGCCGGATCTTTCTGTTGAGCATATCGAGGTTACCGACAAGGAAGGTCTTGAGAAGTTGAAGGGATCAAAATACGTCCAGAGCGAACTGTATTCTGCCTATGAAGAAGTGAGGGACCATCTGAATGAGGGCAGGAAAGTACTTTTCTCGGGTACTCCTTGCCAGACAGCAGGCCTGAAAAAGTACCTTGGAAATCAGACTGAAGGTCTTCTGGCAGTGGATGTGGCTTGCCACGGCGTACCGAGCCCGGGCCTTTGGGAGAAGTACTTGAAGGCATTTGAAGAGTCACACCAATGCAAGCTTAAGTCGGTGAATTTCAGGGATAAGACCCGCAGCTGGAGACATTATGATGTACTATACACTAAAGCTCCGCAGGAGGGTGACGTCAAGCCGGAAGATATAAGGATAGCGGCAGAGGATGATATATACCTGTCTCTTTTCCGTCAGGATATGACCTTGCGTCCGTCGTGCTACAACTGTCCGGCAAGGAACGGACGAAGCGGCAGCGACATCACTTTGGCCGACCTCTGGAGCGTGCATAAAGTGGCTCCGCATATGGATGATGACAAGGGAGTGTCTCTGGTTCTGGTCAATTCCGAGCAGGGAAAGGCCCATCTGGAGGCCTTGGCGATCGAAGAAATATACAAGGTTGACCCTACGGAAGCAGTAAAGGAAAACGGAGGTTTTGCAACCTCAGTCCAGATGCCGCCACGAAGGGAGGAATTCTTCAAGGGCGTCCACTCGGCAAAGAACCTCATCAAATATATGAAGGGATATGTCATAAGAACACCGCTGCATAAAAAGATATACAGGAAGATCCGCAGGACTCTTTCAAATATGAAAAGGAGATTGATCAAATGAATATAGCGATAATCACACTGCCGCTTCACACCAACTACGGCGGTCTTCTGCAGGCATATGCGCTGAAGCATAAGCTTGAGCAGCAGGGACATAAGGTCGATGTCATCGACCTCAAGGACAAGATGCCTGCGCCGAAGGGACTGAAGGCGCCTTTCATATATCTCCGAAGGATGGCTTCAGCTATATTCAAGGGTACGGAGGTCTTCCGCGAGAAAAGGTATGCAAGGGAACTGCCGGTCGTCGCGGCGAATACATCGAAGTTCGTCGACAAATATATATCCCCTCGTATGGTCAATGAATATAAGGATATAAAGGAAGGTGAGTACGACGCCTTCGTCGTCGGCAGCGACCAGGTGTGGAGACCGCTCTATTTCAGGAATATAGAGGATGCCTTTCTGAGATTTGCAGAAGGCTGGGATGTGAAGAGGATCGCGTATGCGGCCTCATTCGGAACTGACCGTCTGGAGTACGAATATATGCAGTTGGAAGCCTGTGGAAAGCTTCTGGAGCAGTTTGATGCTGTTTCGGTGCGTGAGGATTCGGCCGTGCGGATGTGTGAGGAGTGGCTTGATTATGAGGGTGCTGTGCACGTTGCAGATCCTGTAATGCTTCTGGATGCATCGGAGCTGGCGGAGCTTGTGAAAAGGGCAGGCGAGTCCGAAGGACACCCTGCCGCCGGCAGGATACTGACCTATATCCTTGATCCTTCTAAAGAAAAGTCGGCTGCTGTGGACTTTATTTCGAGGGTTTCGTCTGCGCAGGTCTATGACGCTTCAGTCAATCCATATGCTCGTGAACTTCCTCTGAATGAACGTGTCGTGCCGTCTGTGGAAAAGTGGATTGCCGGTTTTGCAGAGGCAGATTTCGTGGTTACGGATTCTTTCCACGGCTGTGTGCTTTCGATTCTTATGCACAAGAAGTTCCTTGCAGTCGGTAATTCAAGAAGGGGTATGGCAAGGCTGTCTTCTCTTCTGGATATGTTCGGACTTGATGGAAGACTGGTTCACGGGATCGATCCGGAAGATGACGGAGAGTATTTCCTTTCAGACATTGGCTGGGAGGCTGTAGATGAAAAGTTGAAGGCGTTCAAGGAGCATTCGGAAAAGTTCCTTGCTGATGCCCTTGCAAAACGATAAGCTTATGGATAAGAACAGGTTGAGCATAATCATTCCGGTCTATAATGCCGAGGAGTATCTGGACAGATGTCTGGTGAGTGTCATTGAGCAGAGCTTCAGTTCGTATGAAGTCATCCTGGTGGATGACGGAAGTACGGATTCGTCTCCTCTTATATGTGACCGCTATTCGGCAACAGACCCTCGTTTCAGGACTATCCATAAAAAGAACGGTGGAGTCAGCAGCGCAAGAAATGCAGGTCTTGATCTGGCAAAGGGTGAATTCATAATGTTTGTGGATTCGGATGATATGCTTTTGCCGGATGCTGTGGAAAGGATGTTTGAAGGCGTTGTAAATGAGGACCTTGTCGTCGGAGGATATACAGGATTCATTGGCGGGGTTCCGCATAAGGAGGTGCTGCCTCATAGTGACAGAGTGTATTCGGCTGCTGAGATGAATATGTTCTTTGACGAGAACATCAGAAAGAACTGCGAGATGCTGGACGCCCCCTGGGCCAAGATGTTCCGTCGCAAGACCATAGGTGACCTCAGGTTCTGTACTGATCTCCAATATGCTGAAGACAAGCTGTTTGTGTTCGGGTTCTTTGCAAGATGCCGCTCTGCAAGGACTTGCCCTGTACCGGTCTACGGCTACTACATCAGGCCAGGGTCACTGGGAAGCGACATCAAGTCGGACTTTCATCTTATCCAGCTGCGCCGTTTCCTTCCAAAGTACGCAGCTGTCCTGGAGGAACTTACTCAGATGTACCCTTCGAGTGTAAGACTTGCTGCCCTTTATCACGGAGATCTTGTCGGACGCTATGTGTGCCGCATCCTTAATATTTTTATGTGCAGAAAGACAGCACTTCTGGATGAAGGCTATCTCGGTTTTGTATATGACCTTATGGATAAGGACAACCGTCTTGGATTATTTTCAATCCGTGCCGGACAGGTGTTCAATATATTGCTGTATAAGATAGGAAAGGTGAAGTTTTCCATCAGCTCCTATCGTCTCATCTCTAAGATAATGTCATTGTTCAATGCTTAGGATCGCAGTCATATTCGAGAGCAGCCCTTTTGATAGAAAGGGGCTCTTCAATGCAGTACACAACCGAGTGAAGCACCTTGCCGCTTCTGGTAAATGTGAGGTGGATGTATTCTGTGTGCATAGCAGGGACAATGCCCTTACCCGCAGCCTGAGACACACTCCGGAAGTTGAGGTGACAGATGAGGTGGTAATAGATGACATAAGGTACAGCCTTATGTGGTACCGTTTCTCGATTTTTGATCATATGACTGTCAATAAGTTGCACCTTAGACCCTTCTTTTTCTCGTGGTTTATGGACA
Organism: Bacteroidales bacterium; assembly: GCA_017505605.1. Taxonomy (GTDB): domain Bacteria; phylum Bacteroidota; class Bacteroidia; order Bacteroidales; family UBA932; genus Cryptobacteroides. The sequence goes on along the minus strand of JAFVOX010000011.1, from coordinate 85,768 downwards.
GGGCGGTGAGGGTACTTGAAGGGTATGACCGCATAGTGGCTCATTCTTTTACAGGTGGTCTGCTCGCCAAAGCTGCTTTCAAGCGTTACGGCGTGCCATATTTCGTCACTTGGCACGGGTCTGATGTCCACACACATCCTTGGCGCAATCCTTTGATACTCAGAGAGACACGCGCTGTGATGGAAGGAGCTGCCTGCAACTTCTTTGTCAGCAAGGCTCTGATGACTGCATCAGATGGAATCACAGTTTCAGCAAAGAAAGATGTTCTTTACAATGGAGCCTCTGACCAGTTTGTGAAGCTGCCTGATGCTGAAAGGACAGCGCTAAGACAGAAATATGGACTTCAGACAGAAGAAAAGGTTGTGGCCTTTGTCGGAAATCTTGTGGCGGTAAAGAATGTGTCCACTCTGTACGGAATCTTCAGCAGAGTCAGGGAGCAGTACGACGGACCTCTGAAATTCTGGATCATAGGCGACGGCAAACTCCGTAAGAATGTGGAGAATGACTTCGCTGCCGAGGTAGGTTTCCCTGTCAGGTTCTGGGGCAATGTGCCTTCTGAAGAAATGCCGGGCATAATGAACTGCATTGACGTTCTGGTTCTGCCAAGCCTGAACGAAGGACTGCCTCTGGTCTGCGCCGAAGCTCTCGCCTGCGGCGCGAACGTAGTCGGCTCAAATGTCGGAGGCATTCCGGAAATCATAGGCAAGGCTTACACGATTCCTCATCCTGATTTAGAGGGTACTTTTGCAGCCTTGATGGCCACGAAGGTGGTGGCCCTTCTGCAAACTCCAGAGCACCAGTCACTCCCGGACTACATCTCCTGGACAGCGACATCGCAAAAAGAATACGACTGCCTGAAGTAGACAGTCGTATTCTTTATTTTTCGAGTCCTTCAAGGTGCTGGAGGATGTCATTCCAGATGGCTTGCTTTCCGGTTTCGTTGAGGATTTCGTGGCGGAGTCCTTCGTAGGCCTTTGATGTCACTTTGGTGTAGCCGTGGGATTTCATATGGCTGACTGCTTTGTCGAAATCCTTGAGGTTCATTATGCAAGGGTCTTCTGAGCCGGCGATGAAATGAATCGGAAGTTCTGGCTTGGAGACCTTCCAGCCTTTGTCCGAGTAGGTGTCCTGTATAAGGTTGAACAGACCGATGAAGCCGTTGGCCGTAAAGGTGTAGCCACACAAAGGGCTGTTGTTGTAGGCCCTTACATTTTCCTTGTTTGTAGAGAGCCAGGCATTCTGTCCTTCTGCGCTGAACTTTTTGTTGTAGCCGTCGAAGGCCATCTTCTGTATGATTGCTGGCCTGTGTCTGTCGCCCTTGATTGCTGCAATGAGTCTTGTGAGAAGCTTTCCTGCCCCTGCGGCAGGATTTGCGCTAGGGCTTCCACAGACTATCAGGGCGTCGATGGTGTCGTCATATCTCTTTGTGTATGAACGTACTGCGAGTGAACCCATACTGTGACCGAAAAGGTAGCAAGGAAGATCGGGGTGCAGCTTCTTCATTTCCTGATTGACAGTAAGAAGGTCGTCGACCAGCGCTTCGTGACCTCCTGTATAGAAATATCCAAGGTCTTCGATGCTGAGGACTGATTCTCCGTGTCCTCTGTGGTCGTTGATGACGCAGACATAGCCTTTGCTGCTTAGGAATTCCATAAAAGGAAGGTACCTTTCTTTGTGCTCGCACATTCCGTGAGCGAACTGGATGATGCCTTTTGGCTCAGTGCCATCGACGGGATAGGTTGCAAGACAACTGATCTGAAGACCGTCCTGGCGTGACGGAAGACTGAAGGTTTGATGCATAGTGTGTCGTTTTTATGTTCTATAGGAAATGCTTCATTGTACGAGGCAGGGGTGAAGTGAACTTCATAACCTTCCCTGTCCACGGATGGATGAATGAGAGAGTTCCTGCGTGGAGGGCGAGGCGCCCTATCGGGTTGCTGGAAGCTCCATATTTGCGGTCTCCGGCGATAGGGTGACCGATCCAGTGCGAATGGGTGCGGATCTGGTTCTTTCTTCCAGTCTCCAGTTCGAACTCTACGAATGTGTACTTCAAGTCATTGATTTCGACACGCTTGAGTGTCTGGCAATGGGTTGCGGCGAACTGCCAGTCCTTGCGAGGAGGCTTTGACGGGTTGTCCCCCTTTTCGAATGGGAAGCAGTGGACTTTCATCGACTTCTTGTTCTCGTACAGCCAGGACTGGATCCATCCCTCGTCTTCGTCCACCCATCCCTCGATGAGGGCTGTGTACTTCCTTTCCTGCACGGCCTCGTTCCAGTTCTCCTGAAGCGAGATCTTCGTGTCCTGGTCCTTTGCAAACACGATCACACCTGATGTGTCGCGGTCCAGTCTGTGCACGATGAAGATCTTTCCGGCATAGTCATATATCCTTGAATATGCGGTGTCTTCGCCTTTTTTTCCTGTCGACATTGTCAGCAGGCCGCTCGGCTTGTCTGCCACGATAAGCCACTGGTCTTCATATATTATCTCAAGGTCGTCCCTTTGTCTTTTCTCCTTTCTCATAAGTGAACCATTTCCACAAAGATAAAAAACTTTTGATTATCTTTGCTGCTGATTTTTGAGACCTTCAGGTCGATGGTAGGTCGCGAGCGATAAGTCAAAAGTCCAGTGGACTTTTGCAGCGAGCAGCACGAAGTGTCGAGAAAGGGGATTTAGGGGAAAGGTAACGTAGATATAGCAGGCGCGGTTGGGAGAAGTTTCGCAAGTTTCACCAACCTGCAATCAATGAACCATTCAGCACTTGCGAAACTTGAGCTATGGAAGACAGAATGACCATATGGGATCCGCTTCGAAAAAAGCACGTCGCAATGACTCCTGAAGAGAAAGTGCGTCAGTGGTTCATAGGCAGGCTGGCCGAGGACATAAAGGTGCCTCTGCATATGATGATGAGCGAAGCAGGATTCAAACTTGGCGACAAGCAGTTCCGTGCAGACATCCTGGTCTATGACCGTCAGGCAAGGCCGGTCGTGGTGGTGGAATGCAAGAGGCCTGAAGTGGAGCTCACCAAGGAAGTCCTCGAACAGGCGGTCCGCTACAATATGGTGCTGAATGTCAGATATATAATAATCACTAACGGGTTGAGAACCTTTATATGTCGCAGAGAAGAAAAGGACGGAAATATACAATATGTCCCAGCCGCTTCGCTGCCGGTATATTCTGAAATGATATGTCAACAATAACACAAGGATTTCTGGATCATAAGATCTTTTCAATCGTATCCGAAGTCGCCGGGTCCCTCGGCGTCAGGGCTTTTGTCATCGGAGGATATGTGCGTGACTGCTTCCTGGGCCGTCCGAGCAAGGACATAGATATAGTGGTGGAAGGCAGCGGTATCGCTCTGGCAGAAGCGGTCGGTGAGAAGGTGCGCAGCAATGTGTCTGTCTTCAAGAATTTCGGTACGGCAATGCTCAGATTCCAGGGCATAGAGGTGGAATTCGTGGGAGCCAGAAAGGAATCCTACCGCAGGGATTCACGCAAGCCCATAGTCGAGGACGGAACCCTCGAGGATGACCAGCTCAGAAGAGACTTTACCATCAATGCAATGGCCTTCAGCCTCCAGAAGGATGACTTCGGTGCCCTTGTGGACCCGTTCGGAGGCATAAGAGACCTGGCTGCAGGCATTATCCGTACTCCTCTGGATCCGGACACAACCTACAGTGATGACCCTCTCAGAATGGTCCGTGCCATCAGGTTTGCAACCAAGCTTTCTACACCGGAACAGACATTCACGATAGTTCCCGAATCACTTGAATCAATCGCCCGTAACCGTCAGAGGATGGAGATCCTGTCGAAGGAAAGGATAGTTGAAGAGCTCAACAAGATGCTTGTAACCCCGAAGCCTTCCATTGGATTCCAACTCCTTGACCAGACCGGACTTCTTGACTACATCCTTCCGCAGCTTGCAAAGCTTAAAGGTGTGGAAAGTGTTGATGGAAAGGGACATAAGGAAAACTTCACCCACACTCTTGAGGTGCTCGACAATGTAGCAGAGGCAGAGATGCAGGCCATAGCTGAAGGTACTCTCAAAGATTACCTTTTCGAAGACGGTGTCGAAGTGGAAAAGGTAAGAACGGAGCCTAATGTGTGGCTCAGATGGGCTGCTCTTCTTCACGACATTGCAAAGCCCGCTACAAAAAGATACGATCCGGCTCTGGGATGGACCTTCCACGGTCACGAGGTTGTGGGAGCGAGGTGGATCCCGAAGATCTTCCAGGGTCTGAAGATGCCGCTCAACGAGAAGATGAAGTATGTCCAGAAGCTTGTGAATCTTCATCTGAGACCTATAGCTCTTGTAACTGAGGAAGTTACGGATTCGGCTGTGAGAAGGCTCCTCTTTGATGCAGGCAATGACATCGATGACCTTATGCTTCTTTGCAGCGCCGACATTACCTCGAAGAATCCGCGCAAGGTGGCAAGGCTCAAGTCCAACTTCGAACTTGTCAAGACCAAGCTTGTGGAGGTCGAGGCCAAGGATGCGATCAGAAACTTCAAGAACCCTATCACCGGAGATTATGTGATGGATCTCTTCGGTATTGAGCCTAGCAACGTCATCGGCCAGCTCAAGGAGGCTGTAAAGAACGCCATCCTCGACGGTACCATCGAGAACAACTTCGAGGCGGCAGACGCATTTATGCGCGAAAGAGCAGCCGAAATCGGAATGTATCCGGTGAAATAATGGATATAATAGATAAATATATATCGTATGTCAGGGACGTCAGGCGCTATTCCGAAAGGACGGTGTCCATATATTCAGACGTCCTTGATGATTTTGTGCGGGTGACGCACGGCGGCGCTGATGTCTCCGACGGTGAACTTCTTGCCTCTCTGAATCCTTCGGAGATAAGGTCATATGAAGTGAATATGCTGGATTCCGGCAAATCGCCCAGAACCGTCGGACTCCATCTGTCTGCCCTTAGCGGTTTCTGCCGCTTCCTTGTTTCGAAGGAACTTATCAACTCCAATCCAGTGAAGCTGGTACCTAAGCCTAAGCAGCAGAAACGCCTTCCGTCCTTCTTCCGGAAGGAGGCTCTTGAGGAGTATTTCAATATGACTCAGAAGATGGTCTTTGACCGTACGGATCTTGAGGCCTTCAAACTTGAACCCGCTACAAAAAGTGCAGCGCAAATGTATAAGAAACGCTTGGACCGTCTCATTGTATCAGTCCTCTACGGGCTGGGTCTTCGTCGTTCCGAATTGATAGGAATGAACGTCGGAGATGTCGATTTTGGCAGAAAAGTTGTCAAAGTGAGGGGAAAGGGAGATAAAATGAGAGAAATTCCGGTTTTAGATGTGTTGTGTGAGGAAATTTTATTATATTTGGAAGCAGTTGAGGCGATGTGCGGTGGGAAAAGGTCTTTGAAAGAGCCGCTGCTTGTCACCAGCCGGGGACAGAGATTGTATCCGGGCTATGTGGACAAGGCAGTCAAGAGCGAGCTTGGCGGTGTCAAGGGCATTACGGGAAAGAAATCTCCTCACGTCCTGCGCCATTCTCTCGCAACCGGACTGCTGAATGAGGAGGCGGACCTGAACTCGATAAAGGAGCTTCTGGGACACTCTTCACTTGCGGCAACTCAGGTCTACACTCACAGCAGTATCTCCCGGCTGAAGGATATTTATAAATCAGCCCACCCAAGGGCAAAAAACGGAGGTAAAAATGGAGATTAGAGTTCAGAGCATCAAGTTCAATGCAGATCAGAAACTGTTGGACTTTATCGAGAAGAAGTTTTCTCGTATCGAGAAATTCTATGATGCGGTAACAGGAGTGGATGTGGCGCTTTCATTGCTTCCAGATCACGAAAACAAGAACGTAAAGGTGCAGGTGCACATCCCTGGCAGCACCATCGTGGTCGAGAAGAATGCTAAGACCTTCGAAGACGCAGTTGTCGATTGCGCCGACATTCTCAAGGAAAAGCTTGTAAAAGCAAAGGAGAAAAAAGCAGAATAAGATAGAATTCAGGAAATTTGATGAAGCAGCCGGAAGGTTGCTTCATTTTTTGTATAATTCTGTGTATCTTTGTAGGATTATGGCAAAAGGTTTTACAGAGGTTGATTCTCTTTGCAGGGAAATCGTTAAGGATGCGCGTAACGGCATCTTCAAGCCGGTTTATCTCCTTATGGGTGATGAACCGTATTATGTTGATATGGTGTGCGATGCAATCCTTGAGCACTGTCTTGATGAGAGTGAGCGCGACTTTAATCAGACGGTCTGCTATGGCGCGGATGTAACCGCAGACGCGGTCATATCCGCTGCCCGTCGTTACCCGATGTTCGCCGAGCGTCAGCTCGTGGTCGTGAAGGAAGCGCAGATGATGAAGTCGCTGGAGGAACTGGCCATATATTGTCAGAAACCTCTTGAGTCTACTGTCCTTGTTATTGCAATGCACGGAGCAAGCGCTGACAAGAGGAAGTCTCTGTACAAGACTGTCTCAAAGATGGGTGTCGTTGTGGATTCGCAGGTGCTGAGAGACTACGAGATGGCAAGGTGGATCTCGATGTTCTATCAGACAAAGGGACTGAACATCGCTCCTGATGCGGCAGTCCTTCTGGGAGAGCACGCGGGAACAGACCTGAACAAGATTGCGATCGAGACAGAAAAGATGCTCAAGAATCTGCCTGAGGGAACAACCCAGGTGACTGCCGCTGACATCGAGAAGAATGTGGGCATAAGCCGTCAGTTCAGCATCTTCGAGCTGACAAAGGAACTGTCTGTGAAGAATGCGGAAAAGGCTCTGCGTATTGCCGCCTACCTTGGATCGTCTGCGAAATTTGCGATGCCGGCTGCCGTAAGTGCTTTATATACACATTTTTATCGTATATTGAAGTATGGCGCTATGCTTATGCGCAATCCTCGACCTGCCAATGATCAGAAGGCGAAGGTACTTGGAGTTAACCCGTATTTCTTTGCCGAATATGACACGGCGGTTCGCAACTATCCTGTAAAGAAATGTATGGCTGTCATTGCCCTTCTCAAGGAGTACGACTATAAGGGAAAGGGCGGAGATGTAGGAGAGGCGACACCGGCAGAACTGATGGTGGAGCTTACAGCAAGAATATTAAACAGATAAAACATAATGGAACTTATTAAATGCAGTAATGTCTGCAAGAGCTTCGGTGAAAAGGTTGCTCTTGACAATGTGTCCATAGAAATACCGAAAGGTAAGATCTTCGGACTTCTTGGACCTAACGGTGCCGGAAAGACGACACTGATCCGAATAATCAACAGGATTACAATCCCTAACTCAGGAGAGGTGCTTTTTGATGGTCGTCCGATCACTCAGGACGATGTTGAGAAGATTGGTTATCTCCCGGAGGAAAGAGGACTTTACAGAAAGATGAAGGTCGGTGACCAGGCTATGTATTTTGCCCAGCTTAAAGGTATGTCTTCACGCGAGGCGGCTGCAGAACTCAAGAAGTGGTTCGTGCGTTTCGGTATCGAGAGCTGGTGGAACAAGAAGGTCGAGGAGCTTTCAAAGGGTATGGCCCAGAAGGTGCAGTTCATCACTACAGTTGTCCACAAGCCTTCGCTTCTTATCCTTGATGAGCCGTTCTCAGGCTTTGACCCTGTAAATGCCCAGGTGATCCGCGAGGAAATCCTCCGTCTCAAGGAAGAAGGATCGACCATCATTCTTTCAACACACAATATGGAGTCTGTTGAAGAACTTTGCGACAACATCGCCCTCATCAACAAGTCTCACGTTGTCATCTCCGGAGGCGTTGAGGAGATACGCCGCAAGTACGGCAACAATAATGTGGAGCTTATCTACACTTCTGCAACACCCCTTGCTTCTGTTGAGGGCGTCTTCAATGTGCTTTCTGATGTTGCCGAAGGAGCAGGTGAGAGACACACTGCCGTGCTTGAGATCCTTGAAGGAGCAAAATCAAATGATGCCATTCAGCAGATCATTGCACAGGGCGTAGGCGTAAATTCGTTCAAGGAACTTGTTCCGCGTATGAACGACATATTCATCAAACTTGTAACAGAGGAGGAGTAACGCTATGAAAATCAGAAATATAAAGACTATAATCGCAAGAGAGTACCTTACAAGGGTAAAGAAGAAATCATTCCTTCTCACTACTTTCCTGGTACCTGTCCTTTTCGCGGCAATGTGTATCCTGCCGAGTGTGATTATGTTTATGGCCAAGGACACAGGCAAGAAGGTGGCAGTGATCGACAACTCAGGCATAGTTATGCCATACCTTGCAGACACTGAGGAAGTAGACTATGAGGATTTCACAGGACATTGCGCTGACAGCCTGAAACTTCAGTTCGACACCTACGGACTAGACGCCCTGGTGGTTATATCAGAGATAGATTCTGCGGCAAGGAGCCTTTCTGTGGCTTCGTACTCCTTCAAGCCTATGAGTATGACTATGAAGGAAGGACTCCAGGCAAGAATCGATGATGCAGTGGAAGACTACCGCCTTGCTCAGTACGAAATTGATGATCTTAAGCAGATTATGGAGGATGTGAAGTCAGATGTGACCATCGCGACCTACACCCTCGGAGAGTCAGGCGAAGAGAAGATCACATCTTCAGAGGTATATATGATCATATCTATGATTCTTTCCATCATCATATATATGTTCATCGCTATGTTCACCGGAATGGTGATGCAGAGCGTCATCGAGGAAAAGGCGAGCAGGGTAGTGGAAGTGCTCGTGTCTTCTGTGAAGGCAACAGAGCTTATGTTCGGAAAGATTATCGGTGTGGCTTGTGTGGCACTTACACAGTTCTTCCTGTGGATTCTTCTTACTGTGGTTCTCGTAGGTGGAGTTTCTGCCTTTGTGGGACTTGACAGCCTTATGGGTGATACTGCACAGCAGGAGCAGATGATGCAGATGGCCGGCTCTATGGGTGGTGTGGATATGGCGCAGATGGCGGATATGGCAGCTCAGGAGGAAGGTCTTGGAGCAATCATCAGCACCCTCAGAGACATCAACTACGGTCAGCTCATCTTTGCATTCATCGTTTACTTTGCTCTCGGTTACCTCCTTTACGCATCATTCTTTGCCGCTATCGGATCGGCTGTGGAGAATGAGGCCGACACTACACAGCTCCAGATGCCTGTCACTGTGCCGCTTCTTCTGGCCTTCTTCATAGCATTGTACGCATTCAATGCTCCTGACAGCCAGCTTGTGTGGTGGGGCTCGATGATTCCGTTCACATCTCCTATCGTGATGCTTGCGCGCATTCCGTTCGGTGTTCCGATGTGGGAGCTTGCTCTTTCTATAGCACTTCTTGCAGCTACCTTCCTTGCTTGCGGATGGCTTTCTGCAAAGATTTATAAGATCGGTATCCTTATGTTCGGCAAGAAGACGACATTCAAGGACCTTTGGAAATGGTTGAAACAGAATTGATCATATGAAGAGACTCATTATTTCCTCTCTCCTTCTTGCGGTAGCTTTTGCGGCTACCGCTCAGGAGTACGAATGGGAGGCTGTCGAAGTCGACGGCACGTTGACCGGAGTCGTTTCGCCGTCAAAGGACAATGTGTCTGAGACCACAGGCCATTTTGAGGGCAGACGTTATGTCGCTCCTAACGGAAAAACTTACAGGAAGAATTCGATTGTCGCAAAGACTGCACGTACTGTCCTGGATGCTCAGCCGGCTATGGCCCGTGTAAAGGATGTGATCGGCTACTCTACTGAGGCTATGAAGGCTACCTATCCTGAAAGTGCTCTCTCAAACTGGTTTGTGGACATCATTATGGCCAAGACAGAGCAGCTTGCAGGCAAGAAGGTCCATATGGGTGTCGTAAACTTCGGCGGCATCAGAGTGGATATGCCTGAGGGTGACATTATTCTTGACGATATGCTCTCGATGTTCCCGTTCAAGAACCAGCTCATATATGTGGAACACACAGGAAAGCAGATCCGTACAATCCTTGGAAATATGGCGGCTGACAGGTTCGAAGTGCTCGGAGGAGTGCGTGTAGTTGCAGACAAGGGTAAGCTCGTCTCAGCGGAGATAGCCGGAGAGCCTATCGACGATGATAAGGTCTACGGAGTCGCTACCATCTCCTTCCTTCTTGACGGAGGAGACGGACTTACGCTCAGGGAGAATGCAGTTTCGGTGACATCCTTCCCAGAGGTTGATGTCATCGATGCAGTACTTGAGTACGTGTATGCGGAAACTGCAGCCGGAAGACCGATCGAGTACAAGGCTGACGGGCGTGTAAAGGTAAATGACTATAAAAAGAAAAGAAAATGAGACGTATATTTTTGACAGTACTTGCAGCTGTGATGACATTCTCACTTTCTGCCCAGGATCTTACAATTCTGCATTTCAATGATACCCACAGCCACATCGACCCGCAGAGGTCAGGCGACCTTCAGGGACGCGGCGGAGTGATAGAACAGGCTGCATTTATCGAGCAGGTGCGTGAAGAGGAAGGAAAAAGAAATGTTCTTCTGGTGCACGCAGGTGACTTTGGCCAGGGAACATCATATTTTACAGAGCTCGGAGGAAACATCGAGATCGATGTGATGAATGATTTGGGCTTTGATGTCGTTACCCTCGGTAATCACGAGTTTGACAATGGTGCAGATGAGCTTGCACGCCGTTTGAAGAATCTTAAGGCAGATGTGGTCTGCGCAAATTATGACTTCACAGGCACTTCACTTGAGGGAATCGTAAAGCCTTACACCATCCTCAGAAGAGGAGGAAAGAAAATCGGTGTGATAGGACTTCTTACCGATGTCTCAAGTGTTGTTGACATCAGTATGGCACAAGGTATACAGTACCAGGAGCCTGCACCGATTGTGAATGAACTGGCCGGCTTCCTCAAGAACAAGAAGAAATGTGACCTTGTGATCTGCCTCAGTCATCTCGGATACGGCGATGACAAAAGGCTTGCTGGACAGGTCCGTGACGTGGATATCATCGTGGGCGGTCACTCGCACACTCATCTTGAGGACATCCATCACGAAAAAGATCTGGATGGAAAGGATGTAAAGATCGTCCAGAACTGGAAGTGGGGACTTAATGTGGGTAAACTTACTTTGGATTTCTAATGGGATTTCTTGAACTTCTAATCATTGCAGTGGGCGTCTCTATGGACGCCTTTGCAGTTTCTGTCTGTAAAGGCTTGTCTGTTAGCAGGGTGCGACCTCAGCACGCCTTGAAGACAGCTCTGTGGTTTGGAGGTTTCCAGGCCCTTATGCCGGTGATCGGTTACTTTCTTGGGGTGAGTTTTGCCGATCTGGTTTCTTCTGTAGATCATTGGATAGCCTTTGTCTTGCTGGCCATAATAGGAGGTAATATGATAAAGGAGTCCTTTGAGAAAGAAGAATGCTGTTCTCCTGCGGATTCTGATTTCTCTTTCAGAATTATGCTGGCAATGGCGATAGCGACAAGCATAGATGCCCTTGCAATCGGTGTCTCATTTGCCTTTCTGGGAGCGGACATCTGGACAGCAGTGCTGTGCATCGGTCTTGTGACAGGAGCTTTTTCAGCTGCCGGAGTCTATGTGGGCAACATTTTCGGAAGAAAGTACAAGTCAAAGGCAGAATTCGCCGGAGGCGCAATCCTGATCGCAATGGGTCTGAAGATCCTCCTTGAGCACACAGTACTATAATTTATATTCAGCGGTCTCTGCGGCCGAATAACATAGAGATGGCAATCATCAGAGGGAATATTTCTACACGTCCGAGGAACATATCGAGCGTGTAGATTATTTTTGCTGCCATTGGCTGCGCGGCGTAGTTGCCCATAGTTCCCAAAGCTCCTGTTCCCGGGCCCACATTTCCCAATGAAGCGACCGAGCCTGAAAAGGCTTCAGACAGTTCCACTCCGCAAAGCAGCAGGGCTATCAGAGAGATGACTGTGATGCCGAAATATATCACTATATATAGGAATACAGATGAGACGAGCTCTTCACTGACCACGTGGCCACCTACCTTTGTCCTGAACATCGAGTGCGGGTGAAGTCTCTTCTTAATGTCATTGGCAAGGGCCTTGAATGAAATCAGTACTCTGTCTGCCTTCAGACCGCCGGTTGTAGATCCTGAACATCCGCAGTGAAAGGCCGCGAATATCAGAAGTGCGTTGGCCATTGCAGGCCAGACTGAATTGTCGCTCTGGCCGAATCCTGTTGTGGAGATGAAGCTTATGGTCTGGAATGAGCCCGCCATCAGACACTCACCCCAGCTTCCCTGGGAGTCTATCCTTAGAACAAGTGAAACAAGTACAGCCACAACTGCAATCACTCCGAGATAGTACCTGGTGACCGGATGTCTCAGAGGCTTGAGCGACCTGTGGATCACTGTCGCATAAAGGACTCCGAAATGCATTGATGACAGGGTCATAAACACCATAAGGATGATGTTGATGATGTTTGAGTCATAGTGCATTACAGACAGGTTCCTGGTGCTGAAACCTCCTGTGGCAACTGTGCTGAAAGAGTGGTTTACAGCGTCAAACAGGGACATTCCGGCAGCCCACAGAAGCAGGGTCTCCAGGATGGTGAGGCCTATGTAGACTGTAGTCATCACCCTGATCACAGTGCCTGACCTGTAGCTGTAGCGGTCTTTGGAAAGTGAAGACAGTTCAAGGTTGGACAGCCTGTATTTCAGAGGGCTTGCTCCCGGGATGATGATCAGAAGGAACACGATCACTCCCAATCCGCCGATGAAGTGGGTGGAGGACCTCCAGAACAGGAGACTCTTTGGCAGGGCCTCTATGTCTGAGAGAATGGTAGATCCTGTTGTTGTGTAACCGGAAACGCTTTCAAACCAAGCGTTTATGATGGTGAACTCTCCGCCGTAAAGGACATACGGAAGCATACCGAAGATGAAAGAGAGCAGCCACGTAAGAACGATGGTCAGATAGCTGTCCTTCAGTGACATCGTGGAAGGACTCTTTACGAATATGAAGGGAAAGGCTCCGGTAATGGCCGTGATAAGGAAACTGATTGCCAGAGGAGTGAAAGCCTCGTCATAGCCATATATGATGGAGACTATGATGGAGAACAGCATAAACAGGGCGTTGATGAGCAACGCTCTGCCGACATTTGCCGATATTGCCTTTATATTTATGGAAGTCTTCACGTCCGTCCTGTCCTATACCGGCGCAAATATAGGTATATATTTAGATAAATATATATGTACGCGTGCACCAAATGGCAATTAATTCAATCTTTAAGGACAATGGATGAAAATATTGTATATCTTTGCGCCGAATTTTGGAACGTGTATTATTAATCTAACGTTATAATTCTGTAAATATGGGTACAACTCAGACAAACTACAGCTTTATCAGCAAGTTCAAGGCGCACGTGAACTCAAGTATGGTGCTGATCTTCTTCACCGTACTGGCTCTTATCTGCGCAAACGTACCGGCTTTCAAGGACTGGTACTTCTCATTGTGGCAGCATACGGTAAGCCTGTCTATCGGTAATTTCAACTTCTTCAGCCACAATGGTCAAACTATGACCGTAATGCAGGTGATCAACGATTTCCTTATGGCGATCTTCTTCTTCTCGGTAGGTCTTGAGATCAAACGAGAGATCCTCATCGGGGAGTTGTCTACAAGAGAAAAGGCTATGCTTCCTATCATCGGAGCGTGCGGCGGAATGATTGTTCCTGTACTCGTGTTTATGCTTCTCTGCCCGGCAGATCCGGCTATGCAGCGCGGTATCGCGATCCCGATGGCGACTGACATCGCATTCTCTCTCGGGGTACTTTCGGTGTTCAGCAAACGAGTTCCAGTGGGCCTTAAGGTCTTCCTTGCAGCACTTGCAGTAGCTGACGACCTCGGAGGGATCATTGTGATCGCCCTCTTCTATTCTTCCGATATTCACGTATCATACATAATCCTTTCTGCACTCTGTGTGATGGCGATGGTGATTGCAAACACCCTCAAGGTAAGAGCAAAGTCATTCTATGTGTGTGTAGGATTGATTCTCTGGTACACAATGCTCAACTCCGGTATCCACGCGACTATCGCAGGTGTGATCACAGCATTCTGTGTTCCTGCATCTCTGAAGAAGGGTACAGGGCACTATCTTGAGCGTATCCGCGAGAATATCAACATCTTCCCTGTGATCAATGTGGATGACCGTCATAAGACCGTGGTTCTTACACATAGCCAGATTCACGTCCTCAAGAGCATTGAGTCTGCAGCCGATAAGATGATCAGCCCTCTTCAGGACCTTGAGGACAATATGCATTTCCTCATCGGCTACATCATCATCCCGCTCTTTGCATTTGCAAATGCAGGTATCGACCTGTCTCAGATGAGTGTCGGAAGCCTCTTCTCGGGAGTAGGCCTTTCAGCAATGCTCGGTCTTGTAATAGGTAAGTTCATCGGTGTCTTCACATTCTCTTGGGCAGCTGTCAAGGCTAAGATCGTCAAGCTTCCTGAGGGTACTACTTGGAAGGCATTTGCAAGCGTCTGCGTAATCTGCGGTATCGGTTTCACAGTGTCTATGTTCATCGCTGACCTTTCATATTCAGGTCTCGGAACTTCAGGTGCAGCTCTCCTGAATGAGGCTAAACTTGGCGTCCTCTGCGGTTCGGTGATTGCAGCCGTTCTCGGTGCAGTCCTCCTGCACAAGACTCTTCCAGAGCAGAAATAATAAAGTATATATATCAAGAAAGCCGTTTTCCTAGGAAAGCGGCTTTCTTTTAGTATTGTGCGGAGCGGCTTCGTCCGCTCCCGCTATATTCCCGGATAATATATCCGGTGATATTATCAGTCGCTTCATCTCGCGCTTGTGCTCGATGACGGCCTCCTTGATATATTCCACAGCCCGCGGGAAGAACTTCTTGAATTCCCTCACCGTGTCGCACATCATCTCGCAGCTGAACATTATGTTCGTCCTGTCGTCCAGGACCACTGCCTTCACGATGTCCGTAGTCAGCATCATACTGTTTGAGGCTTCGAGGAAGAGGGTGCAGGCCTCCGCGTCAATGCTGAAGAAGAGTCTTACCGAGAGGATCTTTTCTTCGTATTCGACTACTGCAAGGTTGTCTTCGATCCCGAAAATGATGTGTGAGTCCTCATAGATGGGGCTGAGTCTGTCCTCCATCATACATCTGAAAATGTCTCTGAGTGAAAGTGCCATAGCGATGAGTTTTTGCGTGGCTTAAGCACATTTGATACCGTAGTTGATTTCTTTTGAGAAAATGTCAACTTTTATGTAAAAAACACCTCCGATCTGTCGCTAATTCAATCCATTTTTCATAAATTTGAAAGAATTATGACGCAATGCTTGGCTATGTCGGGATTTAAGCACATAATCTTGCCTGATGACGGGGAAAGAGACCTGATCTTTTTTCTCGCTATGGAGGAATTTGTGGCTCAGAATGTATCTGGTGATGCATTTTTTATGTGGCGTGTACCGCCGACAGTCATAATCGGCCGCAATCAGGATCTTGAAGCTGAAGTGAATTTGGAGTACTGCAGGAAGTACGGTGTAAAGATAGTCCGCCGCAAGAGCGGGGGAGGGTGCGTGTACTCGGACAAGGGCAACATAATGGTGTCCTATGTTGCTGCCAAAGGCGACGCTTCTTCTGTTTTCGATAGGTATCTTTCCGCTATGACGCAGTGTCTGTGTTCACTTGGTCTGGATGCGGAAAAGTCAGGACATAATGACATTCTCGTGCAGGGCAGGAAGGTGAGCGGAAATGCCCTTCATCAGCTCCCGGACAGGACCATAGTTCACGGTACTCTGCTTTATGACACCGACATTGATGCTCTTGAACAGGCCATAAGGCCCCCTGTGGAGAAACTTGAAAGACATAAGGTCCAGTCTGTGCGTCAGAGGGTGAGAAACCTTGCGGAATGTCTTGACCCTGCCCGTATCCCATCTGCAGAAGCACTTGAGGCCTTTATCATTGACCATTTCTGCAATGAAGCAGTCACACTTACATCGGATGACACAAAACTTATAGACCAATATGGAAGAGAATCTTTTGAAGACCTGTCTGTATGACAAGCACGTTGCCCTTGGCGCGTTGATGAGCCCCTTCGGCGGCTTTATTATGCCGATCCAGTACACAAACATCACTGATGAACACAATGCAGTGCGCAAGGCTGCGGGTATGTTCGATGTGTCGCATATGGGTGAGATCTTTGTCAGCGGTCCGGATGCTGAGAAGTTCGTGAACCACATCTTTTCAAACAACATTACAGGCATTCCGGAGGGAAAGATCCTCTATGGAATGATGCTTTATCCAAATGGAACAGTAGTGGATGACCTCCTTGTCTATAAGGAGTTCGAGCCTGACCATTTCCTTCTTGTAGTCAATGCTTCCAACATAGCGAAGGACTACGAGTGGATCTGTGCTCAGAAGGAAGGCTATGATGTGGAGGTGGTGAATGCTTCAGATTCGTGGGGAGAAATAGCTCTCCAGGGTCCTCTGGCTGAGAAATTTGCGGTAGAGACCCTCGGCCTGGAACCTGCTGCGGCTCTTGGCTTCTACACTTATTATGAGGCAGAATGGAAGGGCGAGAGGATGGTGGTAAGCCGTACTGGCTACACCGGTGAAGACGGTTTTGAAATATATTGCAGCCACGCTGCAGTGAATGAAATATGGGACATCCTGCTTGCAGCAGGCGTAGTTCCTTGCGGCCTTGGCTGCCGCGACACGCTTCGCTTCGAGGCAGGCCTTCCGCTTTACGGCCACGAGCTCAGCGATGAGATCACTCCTCTTGAGGCCGGACTGGGAATGTTCGTGAAGGTGAAGGATAAGGAGGAATTCATCGGCCGAGAGGCGATCGCAGCCCAGAAGGAGGCCGGCCTTTCCCGCAAGATCGTGGGTATAGAACTGCAGGATAAGGCTATTCCGCGTGCGGGCTATCCTGTGGAGATCGAAGGTCAGCAGGTCGGTGTGGTTACAACAGGCTACCGCAGCATTTCGACAGACAGAAGCGTGTGTGTGGCTATGGTTGACAAGGCTTACACAGAGCTTGGAACCCAGGTCGAAATCCGCATCCGCAAGAAGGTCTTCCCGGGCATTGTCTGCAAGAAACGTTTTTATGAAACCAATTATAAGAAATAACACTAAAATACACTGAATTATGGCAAAGACAGTTGAAGGACTCTATTACAGCGAGTCACACGAATGGGTAAAGGTTGAAGGTGACGTTGCAGTCATCGGTATCACAGATTATGCACAGCATTCTATGGGTGACCTCTCATATGTTGATATGCCTGAGGTTGACGATGAGCTTGCGGCAGGCGACGAATTCGGAGCAGTCGAGAGTGTGAAGGCAGCCAGCGATCTTTACAGCCCGGTGTCGGGTACTGTCATCGAGGTAAACGAAGAGCTTGAGGATGCTCCTGAGCTTCTCAACGAGGATGCATTTGCAAACTGGATCATCAAGGTGAAGATGACTGACCAGTCAGAACTTGAGGGCCTTATGGATGCAGCCGCATACGAGGCAATGTGTGCCGAGGCATAAATATCCCAGGTTATGGCATTCTCATATTTCCCTCATACGGAAGATGACGTGAGACAGATGCTTGAGCGTATCGGAGTGGAGTCGCTTGACGACCTCTACTCCGATGTCCCTCAGGATGTCATCTACCGCCAGGATTACGACCTCCCGGATGCATTGTCCGAGCTTGAGGTCCGTCAGTATTTCGATGATCTTGCTTCTCAGAACCATAAGATGATGTGTCTTTGCGGCCTTGGTGCGTACGACCACTACTCGCCGGCAGTCATTCCTCACATCATATCTCGTTCCGAGTTTCTTACAGCTTACACTCCATACCAGCCGGAGGTGTCTCAGGGCACGCTCCGCTATATTTTTGAATATCAGTCGATGATTACCGAGCTGACCGGTATGGATGTGACCAATGCTTCTATGTACGATGGCGCGACCGCTGCTGCCGAGGCTGTGATGATGGCTATGGCTTCTACTAAGAAGAAGAGCCGCGTCCTTGTGTCGGAGGGACTTCTACCACAGGTTGTAGATGTGGTGAAGACATATGCGCGGTTCAACGGCATCGGAGTCACTATGATTCCTTGCCTGGACGGTGTGACTTCGTTTGCTGCAGTTCAGGAAGAACTTGCGACAGGCGATGTGGCAGGAATTCTTATCCCAGGCATAAACCGTTATGGAATCATAGAAGACCTTACTGGTTATGCGGATGCGGTGCACGCTCAGAAGGGACTTCTTATTGTCTACTCTGACCCTTCTGCCCTTGCAGTGATCAGGACGCCGGGCCAGTGGGGAGCAGATGTAGTGTGTGGAGATGCCCAGAGTCTGGGAATCCCTCTCTGCTATGGTGGCCCGTACATCGGTTTCCTCGCTTGTACAAAAGACCACGTCCGTAAACTCCCGGGACGCATAGTGGGAGCAACCAAGGATGTGGACGGCAAGCGTGCATATGTGCTTACGCTCCAGGCGCGCGAACAGCACATCCGTCGCGAGAAGGCTACCAGCAACATATGCTCGAATCAGTCGCTTATGGCCTTGTATGTGACTGTTTATATGTCACTTATGGGTCCTGGAGGCCTTCGTAAGGTAAACGAAGCTTCTTATGGTGGAGCACATTATCTCCACGATGAGCTTCTCAAGACAGGACTTTTCTCGGAAGCTTTCGAAAAACCGTTCCTTAAGGAGTTTACGCTTCGCGCGGAAATCCCTGCAGCCCAGGTTCAGGATGCTCTTGCAAGGTTCGGCATATTTGGAGCAGTGGAAGTGGAGCCTGACCTTGTCAATTTCTGTGTAACTGAAAAGATCTCAAAGGAGGACATTGACGCAGTTGTCGCCCTTCTCAAGAGTTCATTCAATAGGGGAGAATAGCTATGAAATATTACGACAAACTCATATTCGACCTTTCGAAGGAAGGAAGACAGGGCTTTTCTCTTCCTGTACGCAACTGGTCTGCCGGTCTTGATGAGATACCGGCCGTCCTTCGCCGTGAAGAGGCTCCGGCTCTTCCTCAGGTAAGTGAGCTGGACGTTGTCCGTCACTATACCAACCTGTCGCAGATGAACTTCGGTGTGGATTCGGGATTCTATCCGCTCGGAAGCTGTACGATGAAGTACAATCCTAAGATCAATGAAGAGATCGCTTCTCATCCTGGTTTTGCCGGTCTGCATCCTCTTCAGCCAGCAAGAACCGTTCAGGGTGCACTGAAAGTGTATTCTGAACTTGCACGCTCGCTCAGTGAGATTACAGGAATGGCGGAGTTCACTTTGAATCCTTTTGCAGGAGCTCACGGTGAGCTTACAGGACTTATGGTCATCAGGCAGTATCACATTTCCCGTGGCGATCTCAAGCGTACCAGGATCATCGTTCCGGACAGCGCTCACGGAACAAATCCCGCTTCGGCTGCTGTCTGCGGCCTTGAAATCGTGCAGGTTAAGTCAAAAGAAAACGGCCTTGTAGACGTGGAGGACCTGAAACCTCTGCTCGACGAAACAATCGCCGGAATTATGATGACCAATCCGAATACTCTCGGTCTTTTTGAAAAGGATATAAAGGAGATTGCCTCCCTTGTACATCAGTGCGGAGGACTTCTGTATTATGACGGAGCGAATATGAATCCTCTCATCGGTAAGGTACGTCCTGGCGATATGGGCTTCGATGTGCTCCACCTGAACCTGCATAAGTCCTTTTCGACGCCTCACGGCGGTGGCGGACCTGGCTCCGGTCCTGTCGGTGTGGCATCTCACCTTGTCAAGCACCTTCCGTATCCAAGGGTGGTTGAGCTTGAAGACGGAACTTTGGATGTCGTGAATGAGAAAGGACAATCGTGCGGACGCATATCGGGATTTATGGGCAACTTCAGTGTCATCCTGAGGGCATATACCTACATCCTTATGCTCGGTAAGCAGAATGTCAGGATGGTAGGTCCTCTCGCTGTTCTTGGTGCTAACTACATCAAGGAATCGCTCAAGGACTGCTTCAAGCTTCCTATAGATTCTGTCTGCAAGCACGAGTTCGTCTTTGACGGCCTTGCCGACCAGTCTACAGGCGTCACTACACTGGATGTTGCCAAGAGACTTCTCGACTACGGCTTCCACGCTCCTACAATCTACTTCCCGCTCCTTTTCCATCAGGCGATTATGATAGAGCCGACGGAGACGGAGTCAAAGGAGACCCTGGATGGCTTCATCGAGATAATGAAGCATATAGCCAAGGAAGCGGCTGAGGATCCTGAGTCAATGAAGACAGCACCTCACACAACGCCGGTGCGCCGCCTGGATGAAACGACTGCGGCCCGCCAGCCGATTTTGAAATATAAGGATATACTATGAAGATTATAATTATAGGTGCCGGTCCCGGCGGATATGAGACTGCACTTGCCGCTGCGAAGAGGGGAGTGGAGGTCGTGTTAGTCGAGGCCGGCCCTGTAGGCGGCACCTGTCTGAATGAAGGTTGCATCCCTACAAAGTCTTTCTGCAAGAATGCCCAGCTTCTTGAACAGCTTCGTGAAGCTGAAGCCTTTGGCGTTTCTGAGCTTGCTTTTAATTTTGATTTCAAAGCTGTTACAGCTCGTAAAAACGCCGTTGTCGAGCAGCTTAGAGGTGGAGTTGAGAGCCTGCTTTCCCATAAGTTGATAACCCTTGTCAGGGGCAAGGCTTCGTTCAAGGACGCTCACACTGTAGTTGTCGGGGATGATGAGTACACTGCAGATTACATAATCATAGCGACAGGCTCGGTCTCAGCCTCGCTGCCAGTGCCCGGAGCTGACCTTGAGGGAGTCCTCACTTCTAAGGAAATACTTGATATGGAGGAGCTTCCCAAAAAGTTATGCGTGATAGGAGGCGGAGTCATAGGACTTGAGTTTGCTTCTATCTTCAACAGCTTCTCCTGTGAAGTGACTGTCCTTGAGTACTGCAAGGAGATCCTTCCACGCTTCGACACTGACCTTGCCAAAAGGCTCAAACAGTGCCTGAGCAAGAAGGGAATCGACATCAACACCCAGTCACAAGTGCTCTCCATTTCAAAGGAAGGAGATCAGTACAAGGTGACTTTCCTGCGTAAAGGCAAGGAGGAATCAGTTGTGGCTGACAAGGTGCTGATGGCAGTAGGACGTAAGGCAAATGTAGATTCTCTGAATCTTGCAGAAGCCGGAGTAGAATTAGGCCCGAGAGGCGTTGTCGTCAATGAGGTTATGCAGACAAGCCAGCCGCACATCTACGCGGTCGGCGACATCAACGGCAAGATGATGCTTGCCCACGCAGCCATATTCCAGGGACTTGTGGCCTTGGATCATATGATGGGAAAAGATAATGATATAGACCTGACGGTAATGCCGGCTGCCGTGTTCACTTCGCCGGAGGCGGCATCTGTCGGAAAGACCGAAGATGAATGCAAGGAGGCAGGACTTAAGGTGAAATGCCTGAAGTCCTTCTTCAGAGCCAACGGAAAGGCTGTTACAATGGGGGAGACAGAAGGATTCTGCAAGGTCATTGTGGAGGAGGAGACCGGACTGCTTCTCGGTTGTCACCTTTTCGGACCGCATTCGTCAGACATAGTGCAGGAAGTCTGTGCTCTGATCAGCAGAAAATCCACTTTGAAGCAGCTTCAGGACATAATCCACACCCATCCGACCCTGACTGAAGTGATTCAGTCTGCTGCACATCAATAATTATGTATTGCCTCAATAATATTGCTATCTTTGCAAGCTAAATTTCGAACTTATGAAGAGACTTCACTTTTTCTGCATCTTTACATTGATCTTGTCGGTTGTGTCCTGCAACCGTCCGGATGATCTTGGCCCGGATGTTCCGGGAGTGTTCACTGTGAATTTCCGTGATGCTGATGCTTCGTCTCTGTCGGTCCAGGAAGCTCCTGCTGTGGACAGGCTGCTTATAGATGTGTATGAGTCCAATGCGAAGTCTCCCAAGACTTATACTTATTCTGTCAGGAACGGAATAGTGGAAAGAGGGATAGACATCCCATTTAAGGAAGGATGTTCGTATGAAGTCTATCTGTGGGCGCAGAAGGGCTCCGGCTCCGTTTATTCAGTAAAGCCGGGAGGCATAAGAGACGGGGTGTCTGTAAAGTATCCGTCTGATTTTAAATCAGGTGATCTCGCAACATATGATTCATACAGTGCTGTTGAAAAGTTCATCTATCCAGATGGACTTCCTTCTGAGATCAGGATGAAGCGCAATGTCGCCAAGGTGGATTTTGCTTTCTTCAAAAACAGACTTTTGGAGCAGAGTGTTTCTATGGTTGAAATGACAGTGGAGGGACTTCCACATAAGATTGTGCCTGCTGCAAGTTCAGCCGAGTCCAATGGCAAGGCAATCATCAGGTTGAGTGTTCCGTCTGATCTTTCTGATTACGATTCGGATAAACGCCTCACTTGCCTTGGAACGGGATATTTTCCAATGAACGGTACATCAGAACTCAAGGTGAATATGGCAATGTCGGATGCTTCCGGAAACAGAATCGCAGCTTCAATGGAAGAGGCTTTGGTCTTTGAATCCGGTTCTTCCGCCACCCTTATCTATGACGGGGAGACGCTTGTGTGGAAGGGAATTCAGGATAATGCACTTCCGTCAACTCCTTCTGAGGATGGATGGATACCCATTTCCTCTGTCAATGAATTTGCTGCCCTTTTGGCAGCAGGAGGACAGAAAGGAGCAAAATATCATATATGCAATGATCTGGATATGAGTCTTTTGCCTATTTCTGTGACTGACAGTTTCAGGAGCGAGGCCTTGTTCGAAGACATCTGTGTTGATGGAGGTATATATCCGGGCGGTGCTGTACCGGTTGACTACAAGAAAGCTGCATCTGGATCGATAAGGATCCACGGTCTGGATCTTCCTTCAGCTTCCGCTCTGTTTGCCAATGTCAAGAACTTTGAGGTCTCAAATGTTCTTATAGATGACCTGATCATAGGCTCGGAGTCTGATAACGAGGAAGGAACAGGCGCTTTGATCGGCAGATCTTATGGTAAAGTTTCCCTCAGTAATGTCAAGATCAAGGATTCGGAAGTGATGGCTCCACGACGCGTCGGAGGACTTATAGGAGCTATATTTGGAGGAAAAGTCGATCTGAATGACTGTGACCTTACGTCAGTCAATGTCTCGACAACCTACAAGAAGGGCGTTTCCGGACAGGCCGGAGGACTGGTCGGCTACATCGGAAGAGTTTCCGAGAAGGATCGCTCGGAAAAGCTGGATGTCTCAATTTCAAAATGCGATCTGCGCGATTGCAAGGTGACAGCCTATATGCAGTCTGAGGATCTGCACTCAGGACGCTTTGTCGGAACGATGAGCGGATACGACAGAAACGAAAAACTATCTTTCATTCTTAGCTCTGCTGATGAAAACACTAAAGTCATCTGCAAAGGTGAAGGCAGGGATGAAAAGGCACGTGCATTGTCGGGCAGATATACCAACAAGTATAAAAGTGCCTTCTGTGAAGACCTTCCAACTGAGTGTGAGAACCTTTTGGGAGGCCAGATTTATCACAGAGGTCTGGTGCGTTTCGGAAACTATCAGGTGGAGACGCAATTGAAGGAATTTGCTCCAAGATGGGACGGTGTGTCTGTGATTACTCCGTTGAAGGCAGATCCTGAATATGACGGTGATGTCGAGGTGGGGGAGACAGCCTACGTCGTATATTCGCCGGCTGATCTTGTAGGTCTGAGAAAGGCTACATCTACTCCTGAAGCCATCTATTTGGCAACCAGCGTAGATATGAATGGACAAGGTGAAGATGGAGAGTATAATGTTCCAGAAAATTTCACTGATTCTTGCTATGAGAGTGAGGATGATAATCTCTTCACCCCTTTCAGCAGAGTGAAACTTCTAGAAGGATACGGAAACACTGTCTATAATCTTGCTATATGTCAGCACAATGCAAAATCTACTGCATTTATTCTCAGTGCAAATGAAACCACCGTGCACAAGGATGTGAATTTCAGGAACTGCTGTGTAATAGGAACCCATACGGAAGTCGAGACTAATTCTACCGCCCAAGCGGCTATAGTGTGCTCAAATGCAGGAGGTTACTCCTACACAATGCAGAATGTCAATGCATACGACTGCAAGGTCTTCGGAGTTCAGAAGATAGGAACCCTTATTGCGAACCTTTCTGCAAGTGAATCCAACATATCAGGATGTAATGTGGAAAGGTCATATATAGAGAATTACGAAGTGTTCATCGATGAACTCTTTACAGGAACGTTTGAATTTCAGGGCTTTTCTGTGACAGCTTCGCAGTCTTTCTATCCTCACGGAGAAGTCGGTGGATTGATAGGATTTGTAAGTGGAAACGCGTCAATTGAGAAATGCAGCGTAAGTGAATCAGAAATCAACTGTTATGGCCTTGATGATATTGCCGCTGATATTTCTCCATCTGCAGTTGAAGGCCTTTTGGACGTCGTTGGCTATTATTTTGTGCCGGGAAGGCACGTATCTTCCTTTATCGGTGACATACGTACAATTTCCGGTGAGTCTATAAATATCAGCAACTGCCGGACAGATTCAAAGACCAAATGCACCAGACGTTGGGACAAGTACTGCTGGATGACACTATCCAATACACACAAGACATTTCCATATATCGGATCCTGCTACTATGTGGCGTTTCTGGATAAAATTGGAACAGTTACCATTGACGGTGAAAGAATTAACCTCCACGACTGTCGCAAAACCTCAGCTTGCTACGAACACAATATCCATTAATATATGAAACTCAAAGTTCCTAATACCTATGTGATCATATTCTTCGTTCTTATCCTGTGTGCTGTTGCGACCTGGCTCGTGCCAGGAGGAAAGCCGCAGACCTGGCAGATTTTCTCTGCTTTATACGAAGGATTCAGTCAGCAGGCAGGAATCATTGCCTTCGTGCTTGTAGTAGGTGGGGCTTTCTGGGTTGTAAACAGTACAAAAGCTGTTGATGATGGCATCCTGAAGTTCATACGCAAGGCTCGCGAACTTGAGCGCTTTTCCATTGTGCGTAAGGCTGGCGTAGGTAACATCGTCATTATAGCCGTGATGCTTCTATTCGGCCTTTTTGGTGCCGTTTTCGGGATGAGTGAAGAAACCATTGCCTTTGTGGCGGTAGTCATACCTTTGGCAAAGTCTCTCGGTTATGATGAATTTGTGGGAGTCTTTATGGTCTATCTTGCAGCCCACGTAGGCTTTGCAGGTGCTATGCTGAATCCTTTCACTATAGGCATAGCTCAGGAAATGGCTGCACTTCCTCTATTCTCCGGCATAGAGTATCGCATTGTATGCTGGGTTGTCCTTATGCTGGCGGCTGTCATCTTTGTACTCTGGTATGCTTCAAGAGTAAAGAAGTCCAGTCTTCTGGATCAGCCTGCTTCAGAGGTGGAAGTTGCCGCCGAAGAATCAAAAAAGGCTGGCCTCAGAGCGTGGATATGCTTTGCTCTTATCACAGCCTCCCTTGTTCTGTTCTCAGCTTACTATGGAGCGGACTGTGTGATCAATGTCGGACAGAAATCCTTTACAACACCTTGGCTATTATGGACTTTAACTGGATTGTTTGTCCTGTTCTCAGTCCTGTCTCTGCTTAAATCCGCAAAGTTTTTCATCCTGAATCTCCTGCTTTTCACCATTGTCTTTATGGTAGCTGGTGTAATGGGCTACGGATGGTATCTCTCGGAGATATGTGCGCTCTTTATGGCACTTGCAGTCGCTGCGGGACTGGCTGCGGATTATTCGGCAGACGAAATTGCAAAGAATTTCATAGAAGGAGCAAAGGATATATTCTCAGCTGCGCTGGTAATCGGCTTCGCCGCTGGCATCATCGTGATACTTCGCGAAGGCGAAGTCATCGACACGATGCTCGCCGCAATGGCCGCCTCGCTTGACGGATCCGGCAGGGTAGGAGCTTTGGGCGGAATGTATGGCATTCAGACCTTTATAAACCTGTTCATACCTTCTGCATCAGCCAAAGCGGCTGTTACAATGCCAATTATGGCTCCTTTTGCAGATATGATCGGGGTTTCCCGCCAGGCTACAGTTCTGGCATTCCAGTTTGGAGACGGATTCACCAATATGATAACTCCGTGCTCCGGTGTGCTTATGGCTGTCCTGTCAGTGGCAAAGATTCCTTACGAGAAATGGGTAAAGCACATCTGGAAGTTCATCCTCTTCCTGATTGTCATTGGTTTTATCCTTCTCCTTCCGACAATCTTCTTCACTCTTTCAGGCTTTTAATAAACTCCTCTCTCATCATCCTGATGAGTGTCCCTCCTTGTCATCCTGAGGAGCGAAGCGACGTGAGGATATAATACAAAAGGAGCTATCATCCCGACAGCTCCTTTTAGTGTGTACTTTAACTTAGAATCAGGTTTTAGTGTCAACCTTATGATGCAAAGGTAGCGCTCGGATTCTGATGGTACAAGAAAGTGTGACATTTGGGATTAAAATGGTATAATTTGGGTGTTTTTGGGACTAAAATCGATTATTTGGGATTAAAAAATTAATTTATTAATTTTGTCCCAACAAATTTGTGACTAAAAATGAGCAATTTTCCTAAGGCTTTCCGCCATTTCATACCTCAGTTGATCCAGATGATCGTCCTTCCGATCTTCTTCTTTGCTTTTATGCTGATATACAGACCTGATGGTATCGATACATTCCTTAAAAGCGATATGTACGGCGTGCACATCACTATTATGTCCTGTATTATCCTTGTTTCGATGATCATCACCCGGCTGATATATTATTTTCTTGCTCACCGCTTCAACTACCCCTTATATATATTCTGGTGTCTTTGCGAAGTCATATTCACTTCCTTCTTCATTGGCTTGTATGTCTGGCTCATCAGAGGAAAGGATATGGCTTATCTTGAAGTCTTCAGTACTTCATTTCAGTACCTGTCGATGTCGTTGGTCTTTCCGTATGTCATCTATGCTCAGGCTCTTAAGATCTATGATGTACACGTGAGCGCTTCAGATCCCAATAACGGGCAGATCAATCGAATGCGCTTTTATGATGACAGACACAATCTGAAGATCGTATTGACTCCATCCTCAATACTTTACATTACTTCAGAAGAGAATTATGTGAATATTTTCTACACAGAGAACGGAAAGATCAGACACTATGTTTTGCGTAGCTCTATGAAGGCTTTGGAGGAACTTTGCCAAGATAATGGCCTTGTACGATGTCATCGTTCCTATTATGTCAATCCAGCCCATATAAAAGTACTCCGCAAAGACAAGGAAGGTGTTGTCTTTGCGGAACTCAATGCCAATGAAACCATACATATCCCTGTCACCAAGAGGTATTATGGCCATCTGTCTGATCTGCTCTAGAAAAGTCCGTAGAGTTGTGCGTCAATCTTGTCTGTGATGGCTGCGAAGTCTTCAGGGCGATGCTCGAAGTCAAGGTCATCAGCCTCAATCACAAGCACTTTACCTTTATATTCGCTTATCCACTTGTCGTACCTTTCATTAAGATTGCTCAGGTACTCGATGCTTATGCTCTTTTCGTACTCGCGTCCGCGTTTCTGGATCTGCGAGACGAGGGTAGGAACCGATGATTTCAGATAGATAAGAAGATCCGGCTCCCTTACCATAGACATCATAAGGTTGAAAAGGTGCATATAAGTGTCGAAATCGCGGTCTGAGAGATTTCCCATAGCCTTGTTGTTGGCTACGAAAATGTGTACGCCTTCAAGGATGGTCCTGTCCTGGATGATTACGTCGTCAGACTTGTTGATGTCGATAAGGTCCTGGAAACGCTGCGCAAGGAAGTAGGTCTCAAGATTGTAAGACCATCTTTCGATGTCCTTGTAGTAGTCCTCAAGATAAGGGTTGTATGTTACTGATTCGTATTTCGGAGTCCATCCGTAGTGCTGGGACAGCATTCTTGTCAGGGTGGTCTTTCCGCATCCGATGTTTCCGGCAATTCCTATATGCATAATAATGAATGATCTAAGTATAAAATAAAACAGACTGTCCTCCAATCTTGGAAAACAGTCTGCTAAATTAATATATTTTCGGAGACTAAACAAGTCCCTGAGCCATCATTGCCTCTGCGATCTTGATGAATCCGGAGATGTTCGCACCCTTTACGTAGTTCACATATCCGTCCTCTTCTGTACCGTATTTCACGCAGGCCTCGTGGATGTCTGTCATAATCTGCTTGAGGTGCTGGTCCACTTCTTCGCGTGTCCATTTGAGTCTCATAGAGTTCTGAGTCATCTCGAGTCCTGATGTCGCTACACCGCCGGCATTTGATGCCTTTCCAGGAGAGTAGAGGAGCTTGTTGCTCTGGAACACCTCGATAGCCTCCGGTGTACAAGGCATATTTGCACCCTCTGCAACGCAGATGCATCCGTTTGCCACGAGTGTCTTGGCCTCTTCCTCGTTCAACTCGTTCTGAGTTGCGCAAGGCATAGCAATGTCGCATTTTACTGACCAAGGACGCTCTCCTGCGTGATACTCGGCTGTAGGGTAAGTCTCAACATATTCCTTGATACGTCCTCTGAAGACGTTCTTGATCTGCATAATGTGCGCGAGTTTCTCTTCGTCGATTCCATCAGGGTCGTAGATGTAACCGTTTGAATCAGACATTGTAACGACCTTGGCTCCGAGCTGGATAGCCTTCTGTGCCGCATACTGAGCCACGTTACCTGAGCCGGAGATGGCAACTGTCTTGCCTTCGTAGCTGTCTCCCTTGGTAGCAAGCATAGCACTTGCAAAGTAGCAGGTACCGTAACCTGTAGCCTCAGGACGGAGTGGACTGCCGCCCCAAGCCTGTCCTTTTCCTGTGAGGACTCCAGTAAACTCGTCGCGGAGTCTCTTGTACTGTCCGAACATATAGCCGATCTCACGTCCGCCTACTCCGATGTCACCTGCTGGTACGTCCGTGTCTGCGCCGATGTGCTTCTGGAGCTCAGTCATAAAGCTCTGGCAGAATCTCATCACCTCGTTATCTGACTTTCCCTTAGGGTCGAAGTCAGACCCTCCTTTACCTGCACCCATAGGCAGGGTAGTGAGGCTGTTCTTGAAGGTCTGCTCGAAAGCGAGGAACTTCATAATGCTGAGATTCACACTCGGATGGAAGCGGATTCCACCTTTGTATGGACCTATGGCGCTGTTGCACTGCACCCTGTAGCCTCTGTTGACGCACACTTCTCCTTCGTCATTAAGCCAAGGTACACGGAAAATGATGATTCTTTCAGGTTCTACGATTCTCTCAAGAATCTTCATATCCATAAGGTAAGGGTGTTCAACAATATATGGCGCTACGCTGACGAGCACTTCGTTGACTGCCTGATGAAATTCCTTTTCTCCTGGATTCCTGGCAATAAGGTCTGCCATAAATCCATCTACATACTTTTGTGTAAACTGGTCCATAGTTATATCTATTTGTTGGGGTTAATTCGTTTTGACTGCATCTTCTTAGAAGAGGAAGCCTGTGTTGATGTAGAACGCACCGTTGCCGTCCTGCTTGTTGAAGCAGCGTGCATACTCGAATGCCACGATGAAGTTCTGGTTCATAATGAAACGGAGTCCGCCACCGGCTGTACCGTGGAAGCCGTCTGCCTTGTTGGTGTCGATGAACTTCTTATAGAGGTCCTGGTACTTTCCTGTCTTGTTCTCAAGATCGTATCCCTTGAATACGTGTGCAGCATCGGTAAATCCTGAAAGCGCGAATGCGATGTTCTGGTTTGCAAGCTGGAAGTCGATGAATCTCCAGCGGAGCTCGATGTTGTAGAATCCTACATCCTGACCCTGTACTCTGTTGAGCATCAAGCCTCTGACTGTGCGATAGCCGCCGAATCCGTCGTTATCTGCCTTAGGTCCCATATTAGTGTAGAATGGCATTGCATACCAAGGAGCATTGTTTCCGAATGTGCCCTGATAAGCGAGTCTGTAAGCGAATGTGAGCTTTTCAGGAACGATTGGCACATACTGACGCATTGTTGCACAGAACTTATAGTGAGGGTCTGTTGTGCCGAGCCACTTTGGAGCTGCAATTACGTGAGCCTCAGCCCAGATGCCCTTGGTAGGGTTGTTCTCGATGTTGCGGCTGTCGTACATAAGTCCTGCGCGTATTGCTGATGTGAGACCACCGTCTGCCTGGCTCTCAGGGATGATGCCCCAAGCCTTGTAAAGGTCGAAGAGCGTGGTTCCGTGTTCGAAGTCGTTTCCTGCGAACACTTCGTAGCCGTTAGGAGTAAATGAACCGGTCTTCATCCAAGAGAGGTTGTAGCCGGCCTCCCAATAGAGGTTGTCAAATATCTTTCCGGTGAAGTCTGCCTTGGCCTTGATAAGGTCACGGCTGAAGCGGTAGAATCCCTTAGGAGTCTTGCCCTTCTCCATAAGCTTTTCTCCTGCTGCATCAGGAAGATACTTGAAGTAACCCTCATCATTGAGCTCTGTCATAGGGATGTAGTTGCTCTGGTAGCCGTTGAAACCGTAGAAGTCAAGGGCTGCATCTTTATAGTATCCAGTGCAGATGGACATACGTACACCTGGGATAAGGGTCTTGTTGTCGTAGTTTACAATGAGCTTGTAGCTGTTGATTGAAGCTTCCTTGGTGTAGGCTGAAGCCTCGAAGTACCACTGTGAGTTAGGGTTAGGGTAGTTCTTGCCGTCACCGAAGTTGTAGAGGTTAAGAAGTGCACCGAACTGGAATCCGCGGTCAGCATCGAAAGCGACTACAGGAAGAGGACCGTAGTTGATTCCTGTCTTGATGATTTCACCGTTTTCGTTGTATTGTACTTCTTTCTTGGTCTTGGAATCGTTGCCTGCAAATGCAGGAATGCAGAGCATCAATGAAAGAGCTGCTGCAATCATAAATCTAGGTTTCATAGAAATTGGGTTTAAGGGTTTTTCAGTTACAACGTCTTCTTATATGATTTTATGATCTCCTTGAAAGTCTTTCTCAGCTTCTTGTCTCCCATAAGTCTGAGATCTGAAATGTAGCGTCTCATTCCTTCTATGTAGTCATAGAAATAACCGTATGCCGGGATGAAGAGAAGCGTGAGGGCAAGTGCCAGGAGCCAATGCATAATGCAGAATGCAATCGCTGCGTAAGTGACAAGAAGGATGTTACCAAGTATGAGTCTGACACCGAATCCTGCTGTGTTGGCGAAGGCTCTGTCACGTATCTTTGTCTTCAATATATTGAATGTCAGCCACATAGGGAGAGCTGTAATCGCGCTGAAGATCCAATAAGGAAGTCCTATGAGGGCCGCAAGTCCCTTGCCTATGGCATTGAGGACAGGGTTCTTGATCTTTCTGAATGAGTAGATCGACACTCCCTTCTTGCGTCTTGCCTTGTCGAACTTCTCTACATCTTCAAGAAGTTCATTCATCTCCTCCGGATGCTGCTCAAGAGCTTTGTCCACAGCTGCGGCAATCTCTCTGTTCTCCATCATAGAGTCGTACAGGCAGGTTCCGAAAGTACCGTAGCCTTTCTTTGTCTCGCAGATGGCGAGCATCTTGGTCAGAGTCCACTTAGCCTTAAGATGTTCGTCATCCTTGAGGAAGGTTATCATCTCTGACATCCTTGCAGCAAGTTCCTTTCTCAATGGCTCGATGAGCTGGACTTCATTCTCTACAGGATTGTTCCTGATGAATTCTGTGACATTGATAGGCTTTCCGTATGTGACGAGGGAAGTGCTTCTGTAGCGGAAGTAATCTCCGTACTCCAGACCTGTCGGAACAATGTAGATCGGCTTGGTGTCGCCGAATTTTGCATTTGCAGCCAGGGCTGCACGGAAGATACCTTTTCCCAGGGGCTGCAGTGAGTGCTCCGGTCTGTGCTTTCCTTCAGGGAAGATGCAGAAATGTGCGTTGTTCTCCAGGCATTCCACGATGGTCTCCTGAGTCTCGTTGTTCTTGAGGACGTTTCTCAGACCGTCTCTCTGGCGTACCATAGGAAGGATCTTTCCCGTGTACATAATCTTTGCAACGATAGGAATCCTGAATATGTCAGCTCTTGCGCCGAACACTGTGTTTCCTGTGCTTGAACTCAGGACTACCAATGCGTCCATCAATGTGTTACAATGGTTCGGTGCAATAATCACCGAACCATCTGTAGGAATGTTCTCTCTACCTCTTACCTCCATCTTTCTGTATCCCCAGCGTACGCTGCTTATGATCAGAGGCTTTGCAAGAGTGTATATGAGATTGCTTTCGTATATCTTTCTTTTCATTTTTATTCTTCGTCAGCTTCTTTTCTTCCTCTGACTTTCCAGAGATAGGCAAGTGTAAGTCCTGAAATGATGTGCCATACTCCCCACCAGGCAGTTACGACTACCATTCCTCCGTTGTTGCTCCAGATGGCAGGGTCGAAGATTGCCGGATTGAAGAGGAGTACAAGACCAAGGCCAGAGTTCTGGATACCCGTTTCGATTGTAAGTGTTCTTCTGTCCTTATAAGGAACCTTGAATGCTGTACCTGTGCCGAAACCGATGCCGAGGGCGACAAGGTTGTGAACAAGGACAATCAGGAATATGTACCTGATGCACTTCATAAATGCATCTATGTTGTTGCCGAATGTGAGTACAACCATAGCGATGAAGAAGGCTACAGAGAGGTACTGCATAGGCTTCTTGAGCTTCTGAGACACCTTAGGAAGGTACTGCGAGCAAAGTATTCCGAGTGCGAGTGGAATTCCAAGGAGGATCACGATGGTTTTGAAAATCTCCCAGAACGGAATCTCGAGCTCCGGAAGGAGCATACGCTTCTCTGCGAAGTTGAGGTACATCTTTCCCCAGAACGAAAAGTTCAAAGGAGTTGTAAATATGCAGGCTGCGGTGTTGAATGCTGTCAGAGACACTGAAAGCTCTGTGTTGCCGCGTGAAAGCGAGGTTATAAAGTTGGAAATGTTTCCTCCAGGGCAGGACGCTACCAGGATCATTCCGAGGGCGATCATTGGAGAAATCCAGTTCTTGAATGTGATTGTAAGAAGGAAGGTCAATGCAGGAAGGAGGATCATCTGACAGATAATACCCAATATGATTGACTTAGGCTTCTTGATGATGTCTACAAATGTTCTTGGTTTGATGCCGAGAGCTACTCCAAACATAACGAAAGCGAGCACGATGTTGATTGTGTTCATACCCTCTTCATTCATATTCACCTTAATAGCATCGAGTTGGGCGATTACTTCTGGGCTCATTTCTGTGTTTTTTAGGTTTATAGTAAATGCAAATATACAATATTTCTCATAAAGTCAATGCAAAATGTTTAATAGCTTATCAAATAACCAATAAAACACCTTTGAGCATAATACAGAGCCTGTCGGGGCATTTATATGTCAAGAATTATTATTATATTTGTAGACAATGACCGGATGGATATGTCTACAACTTTCTTTGCATACCCTTTGAATCTGATTCTGGCCCTGCTCTGGGCCTTATGTGTGGTGCTTCTTTGGAGAAACTGCAGGAAATCACGTCTGGTCACCTTTATGCTTTCCAAAGGTGCAACCATCTCATCCATAGCGCTTTTTGCGGTATTGTCATTGGCTACGGGCCTCACTGGCAAGCGTGAGATAATGTCATCCTGGCCAGCTGTGGTAATGATGCTGTATCTCCTGACAGTGCTTTTCTTTGTCCTCATTCGCGGATGGCGCACCCGTTCAGCGTCAGGTCGCGGCAAGGTGAGATGGCGTTTCGTACTGAATCACGCGGGTCTTCTCATAGCCTTGTCTTCGGCATTCTGGGGCGCTCCGGACTCGAAGGAATATAGAATCCTGCTTAAGCCTGATGCAAAGTCACGTGAGGCAATCAGTATGGAAGGAAACCGCTTGACGCTGAGTTATGACATTGAACTTAAGGACTTTTCCATCGACACCTACGAAAACGGAATGCCGTCGATGTATGAGGCTGATGTCCTGATTGACGGAAAGCCTGTGAATCTTCGTGTTAATCACCCATATTCAGTATCATTGGGTGAAGATATATATCTGTCCGGTTACCATATGGACGAGATGGACGGTACATTGAACTGCGTGCTCCAGATCGTCAGGGAGCCGTGGAAATATACGGCCTTGACAGGAATATTACTTATGATTGCAGGAGCCCTGCTGCTCTTTATCCAGGGACCTGCCGGAAAAAGGGAATGATATGGTGACTTGGGATATATTCATATGGTTCGGGGCCGCTTCTGTGCTGACCTCGGCTGTGTCTGCAGTCCTGGCGATGATGTCGGCTTCCGGTCGTTATTCAAGCCCGGCGCGCAGCCGTCTGCGTCATAATTATGCCATAGCATTATCGTTTATTTCGTTGATAATCCTGGCAGTATTCATTTCCGGCCTTTGGCTAAGCCTTGAGCGTCCTCCTTTGAAGACGATGGGTGAGACCCGCCTGTGGTATTCATTCTTTGCCCTTGCAGCCGGACTCTTTACATATGTCCGTTGGAAATACAGATGGATACTTTCATTCTCGACAGTCCTTGCGACGGTGTTCATATTGATAAACATCCTGCGGCCTGAGATACACGATCAGACTCTGATGCCTGCCCTTCAGAGTCCGTGGTTCATTCCGCACGTGACGGTCTATATGTTCTCATATTCCTTCCTCGGCTGTGCCTTCCTGCTGGCGCTGGTCGGCCTTTTCAAGCCGAAGGCGGATGTGATGCCTGCTGCGGACACACTTATATATATAGGTATGGCCTTTTTGACCGTTGGTATGCTTTCGGGAGCTTTGTGGGCCAAGGAGGCGTGGGGCCATTATTGGAGCTGGGATCCTAAGGAAACCTGGGCGCTGGTGACCTGGCTGAGTTATATGATGTACATACATCTGCGTCTTCTGGGCAAGGGGTCGCGTAGGGCCTTGTGTCTGGTCATCATATTTTCATTCCTATGCCTTCAGATGTGCTGGTGGGGAGTCAACTACCTTCCCTCAGCTCAAGACAGTATTCACGTTTATAACAGATAATTCTTATGAAGAAACTTGTAAAATGGTGTGCAGTACTGCTGCTGGTGGTGGCAGCTGCAATGGTAGTGGTCTATAGGGCCGTAAATCAGGTACCTTCTCCTGAACTGCCTCAGTATGAGCAGGTTTATGAGATCTTTGAGGAGGGCGGATGTCTTTCCTGCCACTCTTCTGACCCAAAGCTTCCTTTCTATGCAAAGCTTCCGGTTGCTGGAAAGATTGTGATGAAGGACATTGATTCAGGTTACAGGGCCTATGACATCAGACCTTTTATGGATGCCTTGAAGGTGGACGGAGAGTTCTCACCTGTGGATCTTGCAAAGATCGAGAAAGTGGTCCTTGATGACAGAATGCCTATGCCGAAGTACTATCTCGTACATTGGGGCAGTTCACTTACTGAAGCAAAGAGAGAAATAGTTCTAGGCTGGATCCTTAAGGAGCGTGCGGAAATGTATGCAGACAATCTTCCGGAAAGCCGTGCAGGGGAGCCTGTACGCCCGATTGACTCTGCTCTTGAAGTGGATGAGGCTAAAGCTGCGCTTGGATTTGCTCTCTTCCACGACCCTCGTCTTTCTGTAGACAACACAGTTTCTTGTGCAACCTGCCACGCATTGGAGACAGCCGGAGTGGACAATCATCAGTACTCTCACGGAGTCGATGACCAGCTTGGCGGTGTGAATGCTCCGACAGTGTACAATGCAGTCTACAATTTCGTGCAGTTCTGGGACGGCCGTGCCAAGACCCTTGCCGATCAGGCTGCAGGTCCGCCGCTCAACCCAGTGGAGATGGCTTCAGAGTCATTTGACCAGATCATTGCAAAGCTCAAGGAGGACAAGAAGTTCGTAAAGGCATTCAATGCTGTGTACGCTGACGGTCTCACAGAGGCAAACATCACTGATGCTATCGAAGAGTTTGAAAGAACCCTCATCACTCCGGATTCACGCTTTGACCAATGGCTTAGAGGAGACGACTCAGCCCTTACTGCAGAAGAACTTGAGGGCTATGAGCTCTTCAAGAAATATGACTGTGCTACCTGCCACGTCGGTCAGAACCTTGGAGGTCAGTCTTACGAGCTGATGGGCTTGCGCAGACATTACTTTGCAGACAGAGGACTTGAACTTACAAACGAGGACAACGGACGTTATAAGGAAACACAGCTTGAGCGTGACCGTCATCGCTTCAAAGTTCCGGGCCTTCGCAACGTTGAGCACACCTGGCCATACTACCACGACGGCACACGCGAGACCCTTGAAGAGGCTGTGCGTGATATGGCAATATACCAGAGCGATGTGGAAATGACTGAAACAGAGATCGATAAGGTGGTCGCATTCCTCAACACACTCACTGGAAAATATCAGGGCAAGCTCCTTACCAACGACACCTCACGCGACGTCATCCACGACCACGATCACGACCATTAGAATAGGATGATCCGTATATATGCAAAAAGAATCCGACTGATATCAGCCGGATTCTTTTTGATTTTATGATATCTTCTGGATTATACCATAAGGGCTGCGATGAGGGCGAGGATCGCGTAGAACTCAGGGAAAGCGGCGTAGATCATTGTGTTAGTCTGAACGTCGTGACCCTGTGAGATACCGATGATACCGTTTGCACAGACCTGACCCTGGCGGATTGCAGAGAAGAGGCAGATGAAACCTACTGCAAGACCTACTGCGAAGAGTGAAACACCGTCAGCAGCGAAGTCCTTGCCGATCCACATAAGGAATGCTACGAAACCGTAGAGACCCTGTGTTGCAGGCATCGCAGAAAGGATCATATAAGAAGAAGACTTCTCAGGGTTCTTCTTGAGGGCACCTTCAGCTGCGTTACCAGCGATAGTGGTTCCGATTGCAGAACCGATACCAGAAAGGCCGAGCATAAGAGCGAGGCCGATGTAACCAAGAATTTCGTTCATAATGTTTTTAGTTTTTATTAGTTATTTGTTAATTATTTTTTTGTTATAGAGGATTACTCCTTGTTGGTTGTAAGTGGGTTGTAGGCTGCACCCTTTCCTTCGTAGCCGGCATTCTTGAAATACTCCACGAATGTGAGTCGCAGAGGATGCACGAATGCACCGAGTGATGACATAAGGATATTCAGCACGTGTCCGAACATAAGGATCAGAATGAACGGCAGCCAGAGGATGATGTTGCTTCCATCTCCGAGAACCATTCCACCGAGGTTGTTGAACGCCTGTCCGAGCATACCTCCTGCGAGTCCGAGGGCAAAGAGACGGATGTAGCTGAGTACGTCTCCAAGGATACCGGTAGCCATATTGTAGGTGTCCCAGAGTCCGGAACCGATGTTCATAAGAGGATTTCTTCCAGGTGTGTTGAATATGTAGATTCCAAGAGCTGAAAGCACTCCGATCACGATCACCGCCCATTTGATTGCAGCAGGGGAGAGAAGCTTTGCAACTCCCAGAACTGCTACGATGATGCCTCCTACGATGAGGAGAAGCCATCCCCAGGCACTGACTGTCTGTCTGAATCCGAATCTCTTGGTGTAGCATATTGCCTTTACTGTCATTGCAAGGCAGATGTGGAACACTCCGATTGCAAGGGCAAGAAGCATCTGGATGTTGAATACTCCGAGTCCAGGAACTTCTACTTCACCTACTATCATACAGTTCTTGACAGCTTCAGGTACCCAAGCCGCCTCGTACAGGCTCATTCCGAAGAATGTACCGAGCAATGTACCTACAACGATGGTTCCTGCTCCAAGGATAGAGATGATGTTTCCGAGTCCGTCGAACATCGCAAACTTCACCCAGCCTCTGTTGAGCATAAGTCCGAAGAGAAGGAGGACGATACCGTAACCTGCATCTCCAAGACACATTGCAAAGAACAGGAGGTAGAAAGGAGCTACAATCGAAGTCGGGTCGAACTCACTGTACACCGGCATTCCGTACATTCCTGTGAATGACTCGAACTGTCTTGTGAACCAGTTGTTCTTCAGCTTGATAGGAGGATTGTCCTCCTCGACTGCCTCGTCCTTGATGTAGAGTACACCCATCTTTTCGAACGCTTCTGCAAGTTCTGCATCATTCTCGACAGGAGCGAATCCTGTGAATACAGTGATGTGGTCTTCAGCTGCGCTTGATGCTGCAGTGTCAGCGAGGTAGCGGTCAAGGTCGACGAGCTCTTTGTTGCAGGCTTCCTTGATGGCAGGGATATAGTCCTTTGCATTCAAGAGACCAGCCTTGCACCCGATGATCTCAGCCTTGATCTGTGCTGCTTCTGCAGCAGCCTCTGCGTATGTTCCTTCAGGTGCGGCAACTTCCTGTACAGGGAAGATGTACTCCTCACTCTTAGGAGCAACTGTCACAAACCATACTTTCTGACCGTCGTTGTTGACGATCTGAAGAGGCTGGAGCTCGCTCCATACCGGATCGTATCGTTTCAAGTCTACGCAATAGTAGCGGACAGTATAACCAAGTTCTGCAAGACCATCTATTGCTTTTTTGTCATAGTCTCCCCAAGGGAGTCTCACTTTCATCTGCTTTTCAGCATTTGCAAGTGAGGTGTTCAGCTCGCTGAGCTTTGTTCTGCACTGCTCGATGAAGTCGACAGGGTCGCCTTCAACTGTAACAGTGGCTTTTGCAATTGCTTCAGCGTCAGCGTCTTTAGAAAAGTTGATGCCTTCCAGGTACTCAAGAGTCTTTCTGGCTCTTGTCACCTTTGCAAACATCTCGGAAGAGTCCTGGTCTACAGGCTTTACAGAACGGCTGATGTCCACGACTCCAAGCTCCTGAAGCTGCTCCAGGAAGCCCTCCTTCTCTCCTGTAAGGAGAACGAAGGAATATTTGGTCATTTTAGTTATCATTGTTCTGCTCCTCCTCTTCTTCTATAGCGTGTCTGCTCTTCACGATCTTGGAAGCTGCCTTGGAGAGGTTCTCCTCGTCTTCCATATATCGTTTGATCTTTCTGATAGCCTCCTGATAGCCAGGAATCTGCACCTTCTCATAGAGGTTTACCTTCTGAGTGGTCTTCTTTCTCTGGAAATCAAGGATACGTGCCTTCTCGAGGTAGACCTCAGATTCGATTCCGAGTCTTGAGAGTTCCTTGAGGATGGCAACTCCGTCAGCGTACCACGCAGGGCAGTTGAAGGCGTTGAACTCGTGGATCTCGTACTTGATCTCTCCCAATGCAGGAGTCTTTACTCCGGCAACCTTCACTGTGTAGAGGTCTACATCTGTGATGGAGATCAGGTTAGGCTGGAATTCGTTCCAGAGGGCTGCGAGATAGTCGTATCTCTTCAGTGAGGCTTCAAGATCTTCAATAAGCTTCTCCGAATAGTCCTTGGCCTTCTTCACCTCCACGCGCAGAGCCGACTCCTTGTTCTTGAGAGTAGGGAGGGCGTTCTTGCGCATCTTGAGCTGCTTGTTCAAGTTGTTCAGAGACGTCTTATTATATTGAAACTTAATAGCCATTATAAATTAGATTTCTCCACTTCTGTCGAAATGACAGAGTGGTTAGTTACCTTTCCAATAAGTGTCGATGAGTTCCTGCTTGATGCCGGTCTCGGCCTTTGTGAAGTAGGTTCCGAAGAGCTCCCACGCAGTGTCGAGCATCTCGTCGATCTTGAGGTTTACGTCGATGGCAAGAAGTCTTGTAGCATATGCCTTTGCATAGTCAAGACATCTGAGGTCATAGTCGCTGAGGTCGAAACCGTTCTCGAGCTTAGTCTTTGCGTTCTGAGCATCGGCGTAGAGACGTACTGATGCATTCATCACCTGACCGTGGTCCTTACGTGTCTTCTTGCCCTGTACGAGCTGTTTCAGTCGTGAAAGCGAACGGAACGGGTCGATGATGACCTTTCCTGAATCAGGGTCGGTACGGAGGAAGAGCTGTCCCTCTGTGATGTAACCGGTGTTGTCCGGAATCGCGTGAGTGATGTCTCCGTCGTTGAGGGTTGTCACAGCAATGATGGTGATCGAACCTCCCTCAGGGAGCTGTACGGCCTTCTCGTAGATCTTTGCGAGGTCTGAGTAGAGTGAACCTGGCATAGAGTCCTTTGACGGGATCTGGTCCATACGGTTGGACACGATAGAAAGCGCGTCGGCGTAGAGTGTCATATCTGTAAGGAGCACGAGAACCTTCTCGTTCTTCTCCACAGCGAAGTACTCGGCTGCTGTAAGGGCCATATCCGGAATGAGGAGTCGCTCTACAGGTGGCTGCTCTGTTGTGTTTACGAAAGAAATGATCTTGTCCAGAGCACCTGCAGCCTCAAATTCGTGCTTGAAGTAAAGGTAGTCGTCGTTTGAAAGACCCATACCGCCGAGGATGATCTTGTCAACGTCAGCGCGGAGCGCTACCTGAGCCATTACGTTGTTATATGGCTGGTCAGGGTCGGCGAAGAAAGGAATCTTCTGTCCTGATACGAGGGTGTTGTTCAAGTCGATACCTGCGATACCGGTAGGGATCAGCTGCGAAGGCTGCTTTCTCTTATATGGGTTCACTGACGGGCCACCGATCTCGACTGTCTGTCCTTCAACTGCCGGACCGCCGTCGATAGGCTCGCCATATGCATTGAAGAAACGTCCTGCAAGCTCGTCGCTTACGTTGAGAGTAGGGGCGCCGCCGAGGAATACAACCTCTGCGTTGGTAGGGATGCCCTCGGTACCAGAGAAGATCTGGAGTGTCACGAGTTCTCCCTTGGTCTTAACCACCTGAGCAAGGCGGCCGTCTACGAGAGCGAGCTCGTCGTTTGATACACCTGTCGCCTTAAGCGATACTGTAGCCTTAGTGATGGCCTCCAGCTGTGTATATGTTTTCTGAAATGCCTTATTTGCCATTGCTTAGAAGATTATTGAGTTTTTCCTGATATTCGTAGAATCTTTCGCTCTGGAACTCAGAGTAGTTCATCTGTCTGAGTGCGTTGATGAGCTCCTTGAAGAAGTTGCGGCACTCCTCGAAGTCCTCGAATGTGAAGTCGCGTTCGCATATGCCCATAACCAGCTCGAGCATATACTTCTGTCTTTCAAGCGGACAGAGTGCATCGATGTCGTCGAATGCGTCCTGCTGGAGGATGACGAAGTCGAGGAGCTCTGACTTCCAGAACACCTCGTGGTAGCTCATAGGCACACCGTCGTCACCGAGGATGTTGATCTGGTCGTTGGCCTCTTTACCCTTGCGCACGATGTTCTTTGCGCGCTCTACCATCTCTACCCAACCCGGCATAATGGTTTCGTTCAGGTACTCGCGGATCTCCGGATACTCGAGATACTTTGAATATGAGTCGATAGGGTTGACAGCAGGGTAGCGCTTCTGGTCCGCACGGTTCTGCTCGAGAGCGTAGAAGCAGCGTGCTGCCTTCTTTGTAGATTCTGTCACAGGTTCCTTGAGGTTACCACCGGCTGGAGATACTGTTCCGATGAATGTTACAGCTCCTGTCTGACCGTTGTTGAGAACGACCATTCCGGCACGTGCGTAGAAGTTTGAGATGATGGCTGAAAGGTCCACTGGGAACGCATCTGCTCCAGGGAGCTCCTCCATACGGTTCGACATCTCTCGCAGAGCCTGTGCCCAACGTGAAGTCGAGTCTGCAAGGAGAAGGACCTTCATACCCATTGCACGGTAGTACTCGCAGATTGTCATCGCTGTGTAAACTGATGCCTCACGAGCTGCTACAGGCATATTTGAAGTGTTACAGATGATGGTTGTACGCTCCATAAGGTGGCGTCCTGTGTGTGGGTCGATGAGTTCAGGGAACTCAGCGAAGATCTCCACAACCTCGTTTGCACGCTCACCGCAGGCTGCCATCACGATCACGTCTGCGTCTCCCTGCTTTGCAATCGCGTGCTGGAGCACTGTCTTGCCGCAACCGAACGGACCAGGGATGAAGCCTGTACCGCCTTCTGCTATAGGGTTCAGGGTGTCGATTGCACGTACGCCTGTCTCCATAATTCTTGATGGTCTCGGCTTGTCCTTGTAGCCCTTGACAGCCACCTTTACAGGCCACTTCTGCCACATAGTTACATTTACGTCTTCGCCTTCTGCGTTTGTGAGGACTGCAACCACCTTGTCGATGTTGTACTGTCCTGCTTCAGCCACTGACTTGACAGTGTACTCGCCCTTGAATGCGAACGGAACCATAATCTTGTGAGGAAGCCATCCTTCCTTCACTTCTCCGAGCCAGTC
Organism: Bacteroidales bacterium; assembly: GCA_017505605.1. Taxonomy (GTDB): domain Bacteria; phylum Bacteroidota; class Bacteroidia; order Bacteroidales; family UBA932; genus Cryptobacteroides. Next base: position 43,800 of record JAFVOX010000011.1, on the reverse strand, counting down.
GGCTGCGACTACCTTGTCGCCAGGCTTTGCAATCGGTGTGAAATCCCAAAGTTTCTCGTGGTTGAGAGGGTCGGTGTACTCACCTTTCTTAAGGAATACACCTGTCATTGTGGTGAGGTCGTTCTGAAGACCGTCGTAGCTGCTTGAGAGGAGGCCTGGGCCGAGGGTTGCCTCTAGCATTCTGTCCTCGAACTCCACTACGTCACCGTTCTTGAGTCCACGGGTGCTTTCGAACACCTGTACTGCGGCATTCTTACCGTTCACCTTGATGACCTCGGCCATAAGCTTTGTGTCACCTACGGTGATGAAGCAGATCTCATTCTGCGACACCGGTCCGTTGGCCTCTACAGTCACAAGGTTTGAAACGATACCCGTAACTTTTCCAGTTGTTTTCATATAGATAATTGTTATTTGTTTATTCTGTGTATTCTACTCCCTTGAATGTGCCGCGAATCTCCTCAACAAGCTTCTTGAACATTGCGCGTCCTGTCTCCTCATCGAGGATGAGCCATCTGCGGATGATCATCATCTTCACCATTACTCCGAGGATCTTGTCGAAGTTCAGGTAGTCAAAGAGCGTCAGTTCGTCGATCTTGTCCCAGTAGAGGTCATCTATGCCTCTTTCTCTGGCGAGGATGTCGTGGCCTTCAAGGATGCTCTGCAACTTTGCAGACTCCTTGAATTCCGGCTCCTCCGGTTCAAGGCCGGTCTCTTCTGCCTCAGGATCTCTGAGAGAGAGGACATCCTTTTCCGGATCTCTTCCCAGGGCCTGGTTCAGGTACCTTACCTTCTGGTTGCGCACGTTGAGGTCGAACTGGAAGAACTCCCTGATGAATCCGAGCCTATGTGCCAACGCCTCCTTGTAAAGCTCAGGAGAGATCTGATCCTTGTCGAAACCCCTCACTATGAAGTCGAGGACCTTGTTGTCTTTATCGGACAAAAGCTCCCTGACCTGATCCAGGTACTCGTCAAGGCTCTTCTCACCCTGTCTCCAGTCTGGAGTGAAGTCGGGAAGACCTGCTATTATGTATACGTAGTTGTTCATTATCCGAAGAGGAGTTTCTTGGTAGTTGGTCTTAAGTACTCAGAAATGAGCTGGTTGAATGTCTCCTCAGTGAAGCTGATGAAGTAGCTGCCCTCCTTAGGACCGATCTTGAAGCCGCCGGAAACCTTCTTTGAGAAAGATGCCTCTACGCCAGCGTTGAGAATGGTTGCGAGCTCCTTGGTCACGAATGGCTCAAGGTCCTTCTTGAGGCTCTCAGGGAGGATGAGTGCGAGCTCTACAGGTCCGTCTGTAGTGAACTTCTCAGCAACAGCCTTGATGATCTCCTTGATGAAGTCAGGAGTAGAGAGAGCCTTCTTCACTGCCTCGTCAGTCATCTTGCCTACGATGAGGGTCTCGATGTCTTTTCTTGTAGCTGCGATGCTCTGGCTTGCTGCCATCTTCACGTCTGAAGCTGTCTTGGTCTTGACCTCCTCAGCCTGTTTCTGTGCTGCAGCAAGAATCTGCGCAGCCTCTGCCTGGGCCTTGGCAATGATCTCCTCAGCCTGTGCCTTTGCTTTAGCAAGAATTTCTTCGCCTTCCTGCTTGCCTTTTGACAGTCCCTCATTGTAGAGTTTGTCTGTCAATTCCTGCAATTTGTTCTGCATAGTGAAATAAAGTTATATGTGATTACATTTTATATTCTCAATCTCGCAAAATTAGTAATAATAAGCCGAGAAAACAATCGATTTTTAATCAAAAATCAAATATTTCCTTAACAATTGTAGCAGGAGTGAATGTCTTTTGCGTCAGTATGCAGTCACGCTAGCGAAATACTCTCAGGATAGAGTATCGAGATAAGTGTCAGTCGTCCTCTTTTAGTATTCAGTTATCGGCAGAGCGGAGATAAAGACAGCCCGTCTATTATGCTGCGACGCAAGTATTTTGCTCGGAAACCTTGCGTCGCTGCATTCTTTGATTGCTTTGCCTAGAACACTGTGACGTTTTTGCAGCAAAATATGACACAGTGGTTGCCAAAATGACGTCAAAATGTGCTTTTAGGCTACCACTGCGTCGATTATAGGTATATAAATGACACAGTGGTTTGCGAAGACACAGTGCTCTGCTAAATAAGTATAAGCACAGTCGTGAGTCTTCCATAGTCTATGTCCGAGACGCTCTGCAATCGCACAAAGCAGTCAGTGCGAACCCTTTGGGTTTCGTTCGCGCTGACTGCTTTGAATCGACGGCCCTGCTTTCGGCCGTCGATGGTGCGCCGTAAGCCTAAGACGTGGGCGGCCGTCATATTTGCCGACCACGGCTTGGACTAATGATTTGTCACGGCACCTATTGTACATAATGACCAACTCGCAATACCTGTAGTACAACCTGTATTACACGAAAGCCGCGTTTTTATTTACCACCACTCTCAAAAATACATCATATTTGACCATTTTGGCAACCGGTGGTACACGGATAAGGCCTTTCTGCGTATAACGCTATATTTAGGACCAGCTGCTAAATCACCTGGCTATCGCTCAAATATCCGATACACAGCGACTTAGGTTAGATGCCTGCTGTCAAGATGCAGCAGGCGTTTGGTTTAAGTTGCTGAATATTAGGTGGTTGTGGTTTCGAATGTTGGGGCGCGGAATGTGTGAGGGCCATAATGAGCAAAGCACGCAGACTCCTCCGCAATCTCAGGCATCATCCCAATATAATCATCAATTTCTGTCCTCCGACCATATAATGAAAGGATACAACATCCTGAATAGAGAAACGTGTTGGTTCTCGACCCGTAAGCGCTTTGTCAATATACGAGCTGAGCAAAGAATACCTCCAATCTTTGTCCAGCTCGGGCTATTTATGGCCATTTTGCTCGGTTTCATAACGAGCTGAGCAAAGAATCTACGATATTTTCGTCCAGCTCGTGCATTGATATCGTGACGCATAATTTGCCCGATATCAGATAGAGGTCCAAACAGGTTTGTTATTCCCAAAAGAAAAGAGACTAATCAGTCGTATTGACTTTTTAGTCTCGTCAAATGTATATGCGTCTATGTGCTAGAAGCACTCGCGGAGGATGTTTACGATGTTGCCGGATTTGCCCATTGTGTAGAAGTGGACTGCTGGCGCGCCGTGGGCGATGAGGTCCTTGCATTGGGCTGTACACCATTCTGTGCCGATCTGATAGACCTTGTCTTTGTTGTCTCCGGCTTTGGCAATCTCCCGGGTGAGTTCGAGCGGAATGTCGAGGGAGAAGGCCTCCGGGAGGACGCTTATCTGGCGGTAGGTAGAGATCGGCTTGAGGCCCGGGATGATCGGGACTGTGATTCCGGCTGCACGGCATTTGTCCACGAAGTCATAGTAGACCTGGTTGTCGAAGAACATCTGTGTGATGATGTAGTCGGCGCCGGCATCGACTTTCTTCTTGAGGTTGGCGATGTCGGTCTCGATGTTCGGTGCCTCGAAGTGCTTTTCGGGATAGGCGCCGACGCCGATACAGAAGTACCTGTCGTCTGTTTCAAGGCCACGGCTTCTTCTGTAGGAACTGCTGCCCTGGTAGCTGCGGATGCCTTCTACCAGTTCGCTGGCGTACCTGTAGCCTCCCGGAGTAGGGGAGAATCGCTTTTCTCCTGTCATACTGTCTCCTCTGAGGGCAACAAGGTTGTTGATCCCCAGAAAGGCCATATTGTCAAGCCTGCTTTGGATTTCCTCTACAGTGTTGCCTCCGCAGATCAGGTGCGGAACGACTTCTACGTCATACTCAGACATAATGGCAGCGCAGACGGTGGTCTCGCTGATACGGTTGCGCACCATATGCCTGCTGAAGCTTCCGTCAGGTTCTTCCCGGAATTCGAACTCGTCCCTGTGGCTTGTGACGTTGATATATTTGGGCTTGAACTCCATAAATGGAGCTATGCTTTCAAGGAGTTCGTTCTTGGTGATGCCTCTCAGGGGCGGAACTATTTCGATCGAAGGGAAGGCCTTCGTGCTTTGGGTCAGGATTTCGGATACTTTCATAGTGTTGTAATTATTTCAGCAGGTGGCTCAGGAAGCGGCGGGCTGTCTGCTCGTCCATTCCTCGGCGCACCGAGTAGTCATCGTACTGTTTCTGCGAGATGTGCCTGATGTCAGGATATTTAGCGTCAGGGTGCATAAATATAAGGCCGCTGATGCAGGACTCCGGCTGCATTGCGTAACTCTCTGTCAGCTTGATCTGAAGCCTGTCTCCTTCAGGAAGCAGCTCGAAGATGTCGCGCTTGAGGGTGTGGTCCGGGCAGCTTGCATAGCCGGCTGCAGGTTTGATGAGCTTTGAGCCCTCTTTCATATTCTCTTTCAGACGTGCGTCGAGCCAGCTTGAGGTTGCTTCGGCCACTGTCAGACGGACTGTACGGCCCACCAGGTCTTCATACTTGTTGCTGCAGGCCGGACAGCAGCAGCCTTCCTCGTGTGCGTCATTTGCCTTCACGCTGATGGCGAACACTCCGAAAGGGGAAGTCTTTCCGCTGCCTGAAGGGATCACGAAGTCGCTCAGTGACAGCATATCTCCGCTTTCCTGCCTCATCATCGGGAGTCTCCTTTCACCTGCAGATGTCATTATGACTATGTCATCCTTGTCAGAAGAAGCGTTGTAGAACTGCACTGCTAGCCTGATCTTGAAGGCGGCAAGGTCGAGCTCCGCTTCTGCATCTCTTCGCAGCTGCATAAGCTCGGCGACCTCAGGTACCGCACTGCCGTAGCGGACTCCCCAGATTGCGTGCAGCATCTTCCAGTCGAAGTAAGGAATGATTTCCTCGACAGGGATCTCCATATAGCCGATACTCTCCGGAAGGCTCTCCGAATAAGTTTCGGCTGCAAAACCCTCTGTCTTCATCTTCCATTCAACCTTTGTCTCCTTTGCCTGTCGGGACTGGTATAGTCCCTGGATCCTGGCCTGTTCTTCGTGCTGTTCTTTCTCAAATGCTGTCTTGTCCATCATATATTTCTTAGCCATTACCGCTGCCGCAGAAGCGTCAGCTCCGTGGAATACGTGCCCATATAAAGGCGCGAGCTTCACTGCCGTGTGCAGGGCGGATGTGGTTGCACCACCGACCATCAGAGGAGTAGTCATATCCCTTGCCGCCATATCCCTGCATATCTCTTCCATCTGGTAGAGTGACGGTGTTATCAGGCCGCTGACCGCGATGATGTCGGCGCCGACCTTCTGTGCCTGGTCGAGGATAGTCTCCTTGTCGATCATCACTCCAAGGTCGTGGACGTCGAATCCGTTGCAGGTCAGTACAATGCCTGTGATGTTCTTGCCGATGTCGTGAACGTCTCCCTTTACTGTCGCGATAACCACTACAGGCCTGTCAGATGCTGATTCCTTGTCGTCCATATATGGCTCGAGAACGCTGACCGCATCCTTCATTATCTTGGCCGACTTGACCACCTGAGGGAGGAACATCTTGCCTTCTCCAAAGAGGATACCCACAGCTTCCATACCCTGCATAAGAGGGCCTTCGATTACCTTGAGGGCGGTTCCGTACTTTTCGAGAGCCTCTTTGAGGTCTGCCTCGAGGCCTTCTGACTTGCCTTTTATGAGGGCGTTTCTGAGACGGGCTTCGAGGGATCCCCGATCAGGTCGGGGATGACTGCTGTGTGAGTCAGGTCGGGGATGACTGGTGTGAGCGTCGTTTTGCGCAGTTCCGGAAATGGTACCCGACGCTGCCTGGCCTGCTGCCTCTTCCTTCATACGGGCCGCCTTGTCGATCAGCCTTTCGGTCGCTTCGGAGTCGCGGTTGAATATCACATCCTCCACGCATTTCAGGAGCTCCGGTTCGATCTGGTCGTAGACCTGAAGCATTGACGGGTTGACGATCGCCATATCCATTCCGGCCTGGATGGCGTGGTAAAGGAAAGCCGAATGCATTGCCTCGCGCACTGCATTATTGCCTCTGAATGAGAATGAAAGGTTGGAAACTCCACCTGATGTCAGTGCTCCCGGGAGATTCTCCTTGATCCATCTGACAGCTTCTATAAAGTCGATTGCGTATTTGGAGTGTTCCTCGATACCTGTTCCGATGGAGAGGATGTTTACGTCGAATATTATGTCCTGAGGTGCCATCCCGGCCTTCTCCGTAAGAAGCCTGTAGGCCCTTTCGCATATTTCTATCTTTCTCTGGTAGGTGGTCGCCTGTCCCTCTTCGTCGAATGCCATCACCACCACGGCTGCTCCGAAAGACTTCAGTGCCCTTGCCTTTTCCAGGAATGCCTCGTCTCCTTCCTTCAGACTGATGGAATTCACGATGCATTTGCCCTGGGCGTTCTTCAAGCCAGCGAGGATGGTCTCCCAATGCGAAGAGTCAATCATCAGGGCAGCCTTCGCTACCGCAGGATCATTGGATATATAGCGGATGAAGCGCTCCATCTCCTTTGTGCTGTCGAGCATAGCGTCGTCCATATTTATATCTATCACAGACGCGCCGTCCTCGATCTGCTTTGCAGCTATCCGGAGGGCTTCATCGTACTTTCCTTCAGCAATAAGACGTGCAAATTTCCTTGAGCCGGCTACGTTGGTCCTTTCACCGACGTTGGTGAAGTTATTGTGTTTCAGGTCCACTGTCACGGCCTCGAGACCGCTTACCTTGAGGGCAGAATCCTCTGCATCTTCCGGAAGTTGATGAGCCGTCAGCCCGGCAACAGCCTCGGCAATTGCCTTTATATGCGCCGGCGTCGTTCCGCAGCAGCCTCCCACTATATTCACGAGCCCTTTTGCCGCCATTGCCCTGACCTGCGTGGCCATATCCTCTGGCGTCTGATCGTATCCTCCCATTTCGTTAGGAAGTCCGGCATTAGGGTAGCAGCTGACGCCGCATCTGCACCACGAGTTGATCTCCTCCACAAGCGGCTGAAGCTCAGAAGCTCCGAGCGAACAGTTGAGTCCGAATGAGAGGATAGGGTAGTGCATCACCGAAGTGTAGAAGGCCTCGAGAGTCTGGCCTGTGAGGGTGCGTCCGCTTCTGTCTCCGACTGAAACAGAGATCATTACAGGAACTGCAGAGCCTCTTTCCTCGTTGCATTCCTGCACAGCTGAAAGGGCAGCCTTCGCATTAAGAGCATCGAAACAGGTCTCTATAAGAAGGATGTCGGCGCCTCCGCGGAGGAGTTCCTTTGCCTGCTGGAGATAGGCGCTACGCATATCGTTGAATGAATATGGTCTGAAAGACGGGTCTGCGATGTCAGGAGAAAGCGACAGGGATTTTGAAGTCGGGCCCATACTTCCCGCTACCAGTACCCGACGGCCGCAAGAATCCGCAGCCTCCCTGGCAATCCTCGCTCCCTCATATGCCATCATACCTGCAAAATCCTCGCAGCCGTACTCGGCCTGCGAGATTACATTCGCACTGAAGGTGTTGGTCTCGATGATGTCCGCGCCTGCGTCAATATATTCCTTATGAATCGCCTTGATTATCTCCGGACGGGTGAGATTCAGGCACTCGTTGTTGCCTTTCAGCTCTTTTTTACACCCAAGAAAAGGACCATTGTGGTAGTCCTTTTCTGTAAGTCCGTATTTCTGGATCATAGTGCCCATCGCACCATCCAGGACAAGTATCTTTCTGTCAAAAATCATATCACAAAAGTACGGATTATCCCAGGAAACTCAGCAGAATTCCGGCTGCAACTGCCGATCCGATCACTCCTGCCACATTCGGAGCCATAGCGTGCATAAGCAGGTGGTTGCTCTTGTCGAACTCCCTTCCGGCATTCTGCGACACTCTGGCCGCATCCGGCACGGCTGACACTCCTGCGTTTCCGATAAGAGGGTTTATCTTGTTTTCCGGCTTGCAGAACAGGTTCATAAACTTCACGAACAGGACTCCGCACATTGTCGCGATGATGAACGACATAAGTCCCAGACCGAAGATCTTCACAGAGCTGCCGGTCAGGAACACGTCCGCCTGGGTCGAACATCCCACGGTCACACCGATGAGAATAGTCACGACATCAATGAGCGGTCCGCGTGCAGTCTCTGCAAGTCGTTTTGTTACTCCGCTCTCCTTCAGGAGGTTACCGAAGAAAAGCATACCCAGAAGGGCCATTCCCGAAGGAACTATCATCGCCGTGAGGATGAATCCCACGATAGGGAAAATGATCTTCTCCTTCTGCGACACTGCTCTTGGCGGCTTCATCCTGATCAGGCGCTCCTTCTTGGTTGTGAGCATCAGCATAATAGGTCGCTGGATCACAGGGACAAGGGCCATATAGGAATATGCCGACACAGCGATGGCACCCATAAGATGGGGAGCAAGCTTCGATGAAAGGAATATGGCGGTAGGGCCGTCAGCGCCGCCGATAATGCCGATGGCTCCGGCCTCGGCAGGGGTAAAGCCAAGCTGAAGCGCGAGCGCATAGGCACCGAATATACCGATCTGTGCCGCAGCTCCTATGAGCATAAGGCGCGGCTGGGAGATCAGTGCAGAAAAGTCAGTCATCGCTCCGATACCAAGGAATATAAGGGGAGGATACCAGCCCTTCTGCACACCCTGATAGAGGATGTTGAGTACTGATCCCTCTTCGTATATACCTACGTTAAGTCCTTCAGTGATAGGAATATTGCCTATGATCATTCCGAATCCTATCGGAACCAGAAGCAGCGGCTCCCAATCCTTCTTGATGGCCACTGTGATGAAGGCTATGCCGATCAGCACCATAATCAGATGTTGATAGGTCATATTTGCAAATCCGGTGTACTGCCAGAACTGCTGCAGACTTTCTATTATTGTGTTCATAAACTTGCCTTGTTTAGTTTCTTCTCTTGATGGTAATGACGTAACTCTCGTTGTCGTGTACCTTTTCGTTCATATGCTGATGAAGAGCCAGACCGATGGCCGCGTAAACCTCGCCCGAGCGCTTGCTCTCAAGCGCCAAGGCTATCGCTGCCATCTCTTCAGGAGTCGGATGGACCTCCGCTGTCTTCTTTTTGAATGACGGCAGTTTTATCTTAGGCATCCTGATCTGCCCAGAGGTCAGCTTGCCTATGAAAGTGTACGCAAAGTAGAGTATGATAAGGGCAATGAACACTACAGACACCGATACGGCAGTGATTATGATGCCGTGAGGATCTTTTGCGGCCATATCAGCACTCTTGGCTGCAACTTGTTCTGGGACCTGTAGTAAAACAAAAGTGTTCATATTGTCAGAGGTTTAGATTATACGTTGTGCATATCCTGTACAACTCACAAAGTTAACATTTATTTCAAGTCATTCCAAGATTGTGCTACACAAAAAAATCCGATGACTTTTCAGCCATCGGATCTTTTTATTATGTTGCGTAATGTGATTACGGTTTCATTGTGTGGTAAACGTTCTGAACGTCGTCGTCCTCCTCGAGTCTCTCGATGAGCTTCTCGATGTCAGCCTTAGCCTCGTCGCTGAGCTCCTTGAGGTCTACGTTTGGAAGGCGGGTGAACTCTGCAGCAACGAGCTCGTAGCCGTTCTCCTCGATCCACTTCTGGATGGTGTTGAATGCTGTGAACTCACCGTAGAGTACGATCTCCATCTCCTCGTTCTCGTTCTCCTCCTCGAAGATTTCCTCCACTCCGAAGTCGATGAGCTCAAGCTCAAGCTCCTCGAGGTCGTAAGGGTTTGCGCTCTTCATACGGAACATACACTTGCGGTCGAACATATAGTCAACGCTTCCTGAAGTTCCGAGTGATCCGCCGCTCTTTGTGAAGTATGAACGTACGTTAGCCACTGTACGGTTGTTGTTGTCAGTTGCAGCCTCTACAAGGACAGCGATACCGTGAGGACCGTATCCTTCGAATACTACCTCCTTGTAATCTGCCTGATCCTTGTCGGTAGCTCTCTTGATGGCGCGCTCGATGTTGTCCTTAGGCATATTCTCGCTTCGTGCAGTCTGGATAAGCGCACGGAGGCGTGGGTTACCTGTAACATCAGGACCGCCCTGCTTTACAGCGATTGTGATTTCCTTGCCGATCTTGGTGAAGACGCGGGCCATATGACCCCATCTCTTGAATTTTCTCTCCTTGCGGAACTCAAATGCTCTTCCCATAACGATTACTTGTTCTCGATTCTACCGATGTACTTGTCGATGTCGTAAGCCTCTACAGACTGTGGATACTGATCCTTGATTGTCTCGTAGAAACCGAGTGCCTTGGCGTTCTGGCCAAGCTTCTCAGCTACTGCACCAGCCTTGAGGAGGTAACCTGCAGCGAACATATTGTCAACAGTGGAAGCTGCCTTCTCGAAGCAAGCGAGAGCCTTCTCGTAGTTCTCAAGACCTACATAAGCGTCACCGATGCAAGCGGTTGCGCGTGCTGCGAGGATAGCGTCCTTACCGTTGTAAGATTCGAGATACTTGATAGCAGACTCGAAGTTGCCGAGCTGGAGCTCGCAAACACCTGCGTAGAAGTAAACTGCCTTACCTGCCTTCTTGCCATACTCGTCGATGATCTGTGCGAAACCGAGTACGTTGCCGTCACCGTTGAGAGCAACCTCATAATCAGCTGCACGGAAGTTCTGCTCTGCATAAGCCATCTGGCCCTGAGCCTCTACAGTCTTTGGCTGGTTTACAAACTTGTACCAGCAGAATACTGCAGCGCAGAGTACTACTGCACCTGCAAGGATAGAGATAAGGAGCTTGCCGTTCTTCTCGAAGAACTGCTCTGTCTTTGAAACTGCCTCGACGATTGCCTCGGCATTCTCGTTTTTGATTTCTTTAGCCATATTTAAATAGTTTTATATTTGTCTGATATGTACCTGATTATGTCTGGCGACGGTCCGGTCACTCCAAACAGGCGGCAAATTTAGGAAAAAATGTCCAAACTCCCAATAAATATTTTCATATTCTCCTATCATATATATTCGTTGGATTTGTCGCTATTATTAGTTATATTTGCCAAGATATCGCTAATTAGAGATCAACCTATGCCCATTCTTGAGAAAATAGTCATTTCGGATTTCAGGAACATAATCCTCCAGGAACTGGAGTTCTCTCCGAACGTGAACTGCGTAAGCGGCAACAACGGAGAAGGAAAGACCAATCTTCTTGACGCGATATATTATCTCTCGATGACAAAGAGCGCCTTCGCGCTTTCGGACAAGTTCAATTTCAGACACGGTACTGAAGAGTTTTCGCTTTCAGGACTTTACAGGATGGAAAACGGCCTTTCGAGCCGTTTTTCGGTGAAGATGACCTCGAAGGGAGAGAAGAAGATGAAGCGCGACGAGAAGCAGTACGGAAAGGTTTCGGAACATATAGGCGTGCTGCCGGTGGTTATGGTCTCACCTTCGGATATATCGATGGTGAGCGAATCTGGCGAGGAGAGACGCCGCTTCGTCAATGCCGTCCTTTCACAGATGGACAGGGAATATATGACATCTCTGCAGCAGTACAACCGCCTGCTGCTCCAGCGCAACAAGATGCTCAAGGAACAGGATGTGGACAGGGGATTGCTTGAAGTGATTGATATGCGTATGTCGGCCCTCGCCGAACCTGTTTTCCAGGCAAGAAAGAAGTTTGTCGAAGAGCTCACCCCGATAGTGCAGGAGTACTACAAGGCCCTTTCCGGTGACTCCGAACAGGTGAGCATAGAGTATGACTCAGAGCTTTCCAAGGCTTCTCTGGAGCAGATTCTGGCAGCTTCCTATGACAAGGACAGGGCCCTCAAGTACACAAGTGCGGGCATCCAGAGAGATGATTTCCTCTTCAAGATGAACGGCCATCCTATCCGCAGGTATGGCTCCCAGGGACAGCAGAAGTCGTTTCTTGTGTCCCTCAAGTTCGCACAGTATGAGCTGATGAAGAAGAATTACGGTTTCGCACCGGTCCTTCTTCTTGATGATGTCTTCGACAAACTGGATATGAGCAGGATCTCCAACCTTCTGGAGATGGTGGCGAGCAATGATTTCGGTCAGATCTTCATTACTGACAGCAACAAGGTCCGTATGGAGGGAATCGTTGATAAGCTGACCCAGGATAGGGCCTATTTCGACACTTCAGCAGGCACATTCAGACGATTGTAATCAGGCTATGGCATACGATGCAAGACATAATAAGATGCGCCGTCAGGATGCGGTCGGGATGGAAGATCTGGTGAATCAGTTCATCAGAGAGATGAAACTTTCATCCGGTCTGGACAAGGTGCACGCAGCCGCCGCGTGGAACGCAGTGAGCGGCGCGGAGGCTTACACCCTTGAGGTGCGTCTGGACAGGGGAGTGATGACCTGTACCTTAAGCTCGTCAGTGGTGCGCAATCAGCTGTATTTCCAGCTCAATGCCCTGACACAGAGACTGAACGAGTACCTTTCCAAGGATCCTCTCTTTGCCCAACACGCTTCAGGTCCTATAGTTAAGAAATTGATATTAAAATAGATATGAAGATTGTAGCGGATGTGGACATTCCCTTCCTCGAAGGAGTTTTTGAACCTTATTGTGAGGTTATATATAAAAAAGGTAAAGACATCGTCGCTGACGATGTTGTGGATGCCGATGCGCTGCTTGTCCGTACCAGGACACAGTGTGACGCTTCACTTCTCGAAGGTTCGAAGGTGAAGATTGTGGCTTCTGCTACAATCGGTACCGATCATATAGACAAGGCTTACTGTGCTTCACGGGGCATCGAAGTCGCCAATGCAAGAGGATGTAATGCAGGAGGGGTTATGCAGTACGTGTTCTCTGCTGTCTACGGCATTGCAGCCCGCAAGGGAATCAAGCTGGATGATGTCACTTTCGGAGTGGTAGGAGTCGGAAATGTAGGAAGACTTGTAGCGTATATGGCAGAGTCGTTGGGCTTCAAGGTTATGCGCTGCGACCCTCCGCGCGCTCAGAAGGAAGGACCGGAAGGCTTCTGCACCATAGAAGAACTTCTGGCTCAGTCTCAGGTGGTGACACTTCACGTTCCCCTTGACGAGACTACAAGAGGAATGGCCAATGATGCCTTCTTCACCCTTATGCTCCCAGGGACCATATTCATAAATGCTGCAAGGGGAGAGGTGGTCAATGAAGAGGCCTTGATGACAGCCATACCGAAGCTTGGAGCGGTGGTGATAGACACCTGGAACAACGAGCCTGATGTAAATGAAGAACTTGTGGAACTTGTCGACATAGCGACACCGCATATAGCAGGCTATTCCTATCAGGGAAAGGTCAATGGCACGAGAATGGCTGTAAGGGCCGTCGCTGAGTGTCTCGACATAGAGCCTCTGAAGAACTTTACTCCTGATGATTCGGACAAGGACCGTCAGCCGGTAAGGCTTGACCTGAGGGGAAGGACTCACGGCGAGATAGCGGCCGTCCTCCAGTACAACTATCCGATATTTACGGATGACTTCCGTTTCAGAATGGAGCCTCACAAGTTCGAGAAACTCAGAAACGAGTACCAGTATAGAAGAGAGATAGTATTAGAATAACCAAATTGATAACCATTATGTTTAGAAAAGAAGACATCGCGCAGATCGAGCAGAGAGGCTCATCAGTGCAGACAGTTGAACAGCAGGTAGAAAGATTCAAGCAGGGCTTCCCTTGGATGAAGATCATCGCTCCGGCAACTCCGGAGAAAGGAATCCAGGTACTTGACGAGGCTGCGGTAGAAGCTGCTGTAAAGTATTATGAAGGTGCCCAGATCAATGGAAAGTGCAAGTTCGTTCCGGCTTCAGGAGCAGCTTCGCGTATGTTCAAGGATCTTTTCAGCGGCCTTGACGCATTGAAGGCAGGCAAGGAACTCGCAGACGACGCTCCTGCAGCAAAGTTCGTAGACCACATCCAGGAATTCGCATTCTACACTCCAGAGCTTTTCGGTGAGCAGACTTGCGAATGCCCTGAGTACCGCAAGGATGTTCTTGCAAAGACCCTCACAGACGAAGGACTCGGCTACGGTTCAAAGCCTAAGGGAGTTCTCAAGTTCCATAAATATACCGACGGAGAGATCCGCACCGCATTCGCGGAGCATCTCGTTGAGGCTCAGAACTATATGAGAAACAACGACGGCACAGCGAATCTCGTAGTCACAATCTCTCCAGAGCATCAGCACCTCTTTGAGGAGGCCTATGCTGAAGTGAAGGCCGCTTATGAGGCTAAGTACGGAGTTGCCTACAACATCACATTCACATTCCAGGACAAGGCTACAGACACTATTGCTGTGGACGTGGAGAACAAGCCTTTCAGAACAGAGACAGACTCCCTCCTTTTCCGTCCGGCAGGACACGGTGCGCTCATCTACAACCTCAATAAGATCGAGGAAGAGGTGGTTTCCATCAAGAATATCGACAATGTGGCTAACGAGAGACTCCTTCCGGAGACAGCAACCTGGAAGAAGGTCCTTCTCGGCAAGGCCCTTGAACTTCGTGACACTCTCCACGGCTACCTCCGTGAGCTGGATGCGGTATGCAATCCTATTCCAGGCTCTGAGAACAGGACTGTAGGTGTTCCAGGCTATGATCCTATCTATGATGACCTTTGCGCAACACCTGAGGCTGTTCAGCTTTGTGACGACATCGAGGCTTTCCTCAAGGATGTCCTCTGCATCGAGATGCCTGCCGCTGAGACTCCAAAGGCAAGAGTAAAGGCTCTTCGCGAGAAACTCAACCGTCCAGTACGCGTTGCAGGTATGGTGAAGAACCAGGGTGAGCCAGGCGGTGGTCCTTTCATCATCGCAGAGAAGGACGGCTCTACTTCGCTCCAGGTTCTCGAAAGCGTTCAGATCAATATGTCTGATGACCACGCGCGCAACGCTCTCGCTTCAGCTACACACTTCAACCCGGTTGACATCGTATGCTGCCTCCACGACTATAAGGGAGAAAGCTTCGACCTTCTTAAATATGTAGATGAGGATGCAGGATTCATCAGCTCAAAGAGCTATCAGGGACGCGAACTCAAGGCCCTTGAGCTTCCAGGCCTGTGGAACGGTGCAATGAGCAACTGGAACACTCTCTTCGTTGAAGTTCCGCTTGCAACATTCAACCCTGTGAAAGTCGTTCTCGATCTTCTCAGACCGGCTCATCAGAACTAAAGGATATAAAAAATCCAAGGTCATCGAGGCCTTGGATTTTTTTATATACCTATTAATATATATCCTTATATCTTGAGGAAGGTCTTCTTCCTGTAGAGGAAGTAGAGGAAGAGCCAGCTGATGGCAACGAAACCGAAGTCGAGAAGGACGTCCGCCCACTGTGGAGGGAGTTTTTCAGCGATGCCTGCGAGGAAGAAATTGTTGATGCTGCTGAAGCTTATGATTCTCTGAGCCATATAGATGGTGATGGAGTTCATACCTATGACTGCAAAGAACTTAGTCCATTTCTGCCACTTCCTTACATCTATGATATAATAGAAAAGGGCGAACATTCCGACACTGTATGCTCCTACGACAAGGACGAATGAACTTGACCATAGCATCTTGTTGAGCGGGAATACAAGGCTCCACAGAAGTCCTGTTGCAAGAAGTGCGGCAGCGGCTCCCGCCATATAAAGAGATTTTCTATTGCCTGATATCTTTTCTTCCGGGATGCGTACGAACTCACCTGTGAAGATTCCGAGCATAGCTGTTACCACAGCTGGTACAGTGCTGAGGAGTCCTTCCGGATCGAAGCGTCCTCCGTCATAGATGAGTCTGCCCGGGGTGATGAGTCTGTCGATGTAGCCGATAAGGTTGCCTTGCATAGTAAGTGCTGCTGCACCTTCTGCGTCTGGAGCCGGAACATAGCAGATAAGCAGCCAGTAGCCGATGAGCACAGCGCCGCAGATGATGGCTCTGGTTTTTGCACTGAAGTTGATGTACAGGATGGCTGCACACATCCAGGCAAGACCGATTCTTCCGAGAACGCTGCAGATACGCAGGCTTGCAAAGTCAAATTTGAAGAATCCGTTATAGACGACTCCAAGGAAGATGAGTATGAGGGCTCTCTTGAAAATCTTGATGTAGATCTGCCTTGAAGTCTTTCCTGAGGCTACCTGTTTTGCATAAGAGAATGGGAAAGACATACCCGCAAGGAAGAGGAAAAGCGGGAATATGGTGTCGTGATGGGTCAGGCCGTGCCATTTTGCGTGTCCCATTGTAGTAGCGAGCCAGCAGTCGGCTCCGCCGGGGAACAGTGAGCATATGGAGATCACGAGCGATGAAAAGCCCATAATGAAGAGCATATCAAATCCTCTAAGGGCGTCGATTGAAAGCAGTCTCTGTGGTTTGTTATCCATTTCTTTACTGATAGGTTTAGTTTATAAGCTGCCTGTTCGGGCAAAAGACCGCCAAAAATAGTAATTTTCTTCCTTTATATTTATAAAATTGTGCGATTCGCGTGAAAATATTGACAAATTATAAGGCTATTTGTGTATTTTCGCGGCAAATTAGTTTTTATATTCTATGAAAAAATTACTTACCATTCTTGTAGTGGCTCTGGCTGCTTTAAGCAGCTGTACTCCTGCGCCTGTAAAGGAAGCTAAGGGAGTTATTGAAAGAACATTCGGAGCTGTGCCGTCGAATGTAGAATTTGCAATGCTTGAAAAGCAGGACAGCCTTGACACTTATGCCCTTTCAGTGAAGGACGATGTGTTGAAGGTTGAAGGAACTTCAGCTATCGCTCTCTGCAGGGGTTTTTATGATTTCGTACTTGAGAACGGCTATGGTATCGCCAGCTGGACAGGTGACAGACTTGAGTTCCCTACTGAACTTGCTGATATGGCGCGCAAGAGCGTGACAACGCCTTTCTGCGACCGTCTTTATTACAACGTTTGTACATATGGATACACCAGTCCTTTCTGGGGCTGGAAAGAATGGGAGAAGGAGATTGACTGGATTGCCCTTCACGGTTTCAGTATGCCTCTTGCACCTATCGCTGGTGAGGCCATCCTCGCACGTGTGTGGTCTAGGCTTGGCCTGAGCCAGGAAGAGATTGACGCTTATTTTACAGGTCCTGCTCACTTCCCTTGGATGAGAATGGGTAATATGACAGCAGTCGACGGCGGAATGTCTCAGGACTGGCACAAGGAGCAGATCGCTCTCCAGCACAAGATCAATGACCGTATGCTTGACCTTGGGATGACTCCTGTATATCAGGGATTTGCGGGATTCGTTCCTAAGGCTATGAAGGAGCACTATCCGGAAGTGGATATGATGACTACAAAGTGGTCAGGTCACGAGAGTTATATGCTTTCTCCTGTGGATTCGCTTTTCAGCGTGATCGGAACAGAGTTCATCAAGGAGTGGGAGAAGGAGTTCGGCAAGGGTAAGTACTATCTAATCGACAGCTTCAATGAGCTCGACATCCCGTTCGGAGAAAAGGGCTCTCAGGAGCGTCACGACAAGCTTCAGCATTACAGCAAGACCATCTACAATGCGCTTGCTGCAGCCAATCCGGATGCAGTGTGGGTTATGCAGGGCTGGATGTTCGGTTATCAGCGTGACATCTGGGATCCTCAGAGTGTTGAGGCCCTCCTTAGCGGTGCGCCGGATGACAAGATGATGGTGATCGACCTCGCAGTGGACTTCAACAACTATGTGTGGAAGAATGGAAACAGCTGGGACAACCTCAGCGGCTTCTTTGGCAAGTCCTGGATATGGAGCACGGTGCCAAATTTCGGTGGCCGTACAGCTCTCAAGGGCCCGCTTGACTTCTACCTGAATGGTCATCTTGATGCAGTACGTTCAGAGAACAAGGGTCACCTCACCGGTTTCGGTACATCGCCAGAGGGTGTGGAGAATAACGAGATTCTTTACGAACTCATCTCTGCAGCTGGTTGGAGCGACTCTGAGATCGATCTTGACGCATTCCTGGAGTCTTACAGCAGAGCACGTTACGGTGCTGCAGACCCTGCTTTCGCAAAGTTCTGGTCTGAACTCCGTCAGTCTGTATATAACAACTTCACCAACAATGCCCGTTTCTTGTGGCAGCAGCGTCCGGCTTACCATAGAGGTGAGACAATGACAATCAACGAGCACTACTTTGAGGGTATCGAGGCCTTCCTTTCTGTGGCTGACCAGTACAAGGACAACGAGCTCTATGTCGCTGACGCGATCCAGTATGCGGCTCTCTACCTTGCTGCAAAGGCAGAATACGCTCTCAAAGCAGCTAACTGGGCTATTGTAGCTGGTGACTCCGCTAAGGCACAGGCCCTTGTGGACCAGCTTCTTGAGATGCTCCTGGATATGGACAGACTCCTCGAGTCTCACCCTATCCTCCGCATCCAGAGATGGATGGATATGGCTGCGGAGAACGCTACTTCTCCAGAGGAGGCGGCTGCATTCCAGAAAGAGGTCAAGAGACTTGTTTCGACTTGGTCCGGTCCTTCACTTAAGGACTACTCTGCAAGAGTCTGGTCAGGTCTTGTGAGAGACTTCTACGTTCCTCGTCTGGAGTACTATTACTCAAAGGCAATCAAGGGAGAACTTGCTGATATGGTGACATTTGAGAATAAGTACCATTACGGTACAGCCTATGGTACTGCTGATGATGTCTGCCCTGCAGGCGAGACTCCGGTGTCTGTGATCGAGCCGTTCGAGAATCCTCTTGCAGCTGCAGCTGAGCTGGTTCAGAAGTACTCTGCAGTTGACTACAACGACAAGACATTCAACCCATATGCTCCTGCACGTGAAGTGGCCTACTGGTGCCCTCAGGACTTCGAAGGCAAGTCAAAGAAGAGGCTCTATATGACCATAATGGCTACTGACTTTGCAAAGATGAATGGTCTTATGATTACGAATGCGCGTGGCGAGAACCTGAAGATCAGCAAGGTTGAGTTCAAGTCAGGTCCGAAGTGGTTCGGTGTCTTCGACCTTGACCAGAAGATCAGCAATCCGCGTCAGGTTGTAAAGATTCCGTTCAAGGGCCCCGGTTCGACAGCAGGAATGGAAAGAGAGGTGACAATCTACGTTACCATCGAAGGCGGCCCGCAGTCTTGGGGTATGATATCTCTCTACTAGGAATATATCCGTATATGGAATACGGCTCCGTGACATTGGTCAGGGAGCCGTTGTTATTATATCCTTGATGTTGTGATTATCAGGAGGTTGCCGGCGGTGTCGGATTTCAGGCCGAAGATGTGGGTTGTGTCGCTGGAGGCGGTGCCCAGTTTCTTGCGGAGGGTGTCTGTGTCCATCGGGATGTTGCGGGCTGTGACTTCGGCTTTGGGGAAGTCCTTTCCTGCAGCCTTGATGCTGCGTTTGTCAAGAGGCTCGCACCTGAGGATGGTGAAGACTTTTCCGTACTGCTTGAGCTGAAGGGCTTGTTCGGGGGTATCCACTATATAATAATGTGTCGAGCGTCCAAGCTTGCCTATCCCGAACTTTGCCGAAATGAGGTTGAATGCACCGGCCTTCATCAGTGCCTTCCCTGGTTCGAACAGCCATTTGCCTGCAGCTTCCAGAGGTTTTTCAACAGACAGGGCTACCGATTCTCTTTCGTCAGAAGGCTTGAATGTAAGTCCTTTATATTCAGTAGAATCGTTGCTTATCTCGCAGGTGATTACACTGTAGTCGTCATCCCAATCCCTGTCCATCCAGATCAGGAGCTCCTTGCATTCTCCTCCGGCAGCCACGATGTGTATTTCACGGCACTGGCGGCCCAGTCGCTCTGCAGCCATTGTGATGTCAGCCATAGGGGAGAGCTTGATCAGAAAATGAGGGGATACCTTGAATATATCCTCCTTCAGCCCCAGGACATCGGGCTGGCAGTCTTCTATCAGGAACACCTTCCTGCCGCCTTCTCCTCGTCTTGCAGGATCCATATAGACGATGTCTGGCGCAAACTCACCGAGCACCTCAGCTGCTGTGCTGCCTTCGTCTTTGGAAACCATCTTGTTGCTTATGATGATGTTGTCTGCTCCAAGTACAGAGAAGTTGTGTTTTGCTGCATCTGCAAGGATGCTCTGCATCTCATTGTACAGCACTTTGTCAGCGACCTTGGAAAAGAACCAGCTGTCCACTCCGAAACCTCCTGTCAGGTCAGCAATCTTCATCCCTTCACCCGCAACTTGAAGTCCTTCATCTGCAATCCTTTGTGCCAGCCTGGCCTTGTAGCGTGCCGTGCCGCTGCTGCTGCACTGCTCGGCGGAAAGTTTCAGGGGAAAGATGAGCTCCGGCTCATCGTACCACTCCTGGACTTTGCCCCTGAGCTTGCGACGGCTTTCGATGCAGTTCACTGCCATATCCACGTCTATATCAGGCCATTTGTTCCTGTCAAGAATCAGCCTGGTGGTGTCGTCTGACATATGTTGTGATACGAATGAAGTCAGTTTGTTCATATGCTCAAGTTCCGCAAGTGATAAATTGATGATTAATTGAAGGTTGGTGAGGCTTGCGAAACTTTCCCCGCCGCACCTTCTATGTTAACGTTACCCTTCACCTAAATCCTCCTCCTCGGGAGGAGGACTTACTATCGACCTGAAGGTCTCAAATACAAGGTACTTTCGCGCTGCGCGAAAGTTAATTTATTATATGCAAGTTCCGCATTAAATTTTATGCAAAAATAGGCTTTTTGTTGAATATTTATCAGTATATTTGCTCGGATACACGAGAAATCGTAAAATCCGACCATCAAGATAAAACTATTAACTATTAAACCATATGGAAAAAGATTTCAGAACAGTTGTCCAGAGCTGGCTGGACGGAAATTTCGATGAAGCTACAAAAGCACAGATCAGAGAGCTTCAGGCAAACGACCCTGTAGGTCTTGAGGATGCATTCTACAGAAACCTCGAGTTCGGTACAGGTGGTCTCCGCGGTATTATGGGTGTGGGTACCAACCGTATGAACAAGTACACAGTAGGTATGGCTACTCAGGGCCTCGCAAACTATATGAAGGAGAATTGCGAAGGACCTCTCAGCGTGTGCATCTCTTACGACAGCCGTAACAACTCTCCTGAATTCGCTCAGATCGCAGCAAACGTACTCGCGGCAAACGGCATCCACGTATATATCTTTGACAAACTCCATCCGATCGCTCTTATGAGCTACTCTGTAAGACTTAAGAAGGCTACTGCCGGTATTATGATTACAGCATCACACAACCCTAAGGAGTACAACGGCTACAAGGTGTTCTGGTCAGACGGAGCACAGGTGAAGTCTCCGGTTGACAAGGAGATCGTTGACGAGGTGGCAAAGATCACTGACCCATCAATGGTGAAGTTCGAGGCTGCTGAGGGTGCTGCTCCTATCGAGGTTATGGGCCACGAGATGGATGAGGCTTATCTCGACTCAGTGATGACTCTTATGCTCTCTCCTGAGGCACGCGAGGCTCACAAGGACATCAAGATCGTTTACACTCCTATCCACGGATCAGGTGTGGAGATCGTTCCTGAGTTCCTCCAGAAGCTCGGTTTCGAGAACATCTATCACGTTCCTGAGCAGGACGTAGTGGACGGAAACTTCCCTACAGTTATGTCTCCAAACCCAGAGGAGCCTTCTGCACTTGCAATGGCTGTTGCAGTGGCAGAGAAGGAAGGTGCTGACCTTGTTATGGCAACTGACCCTGACGCTGACCGTATCGGTATCGCAGTACGCGACAACGAAGGCAAGATGGTTCTTCTCAACGGTAACCAGACAGGTTCTATCCTTACTTACTACATCCTCCGCCGCTGGTCAGAGCTCGGAAAGCTCGACGGCAAGCAGTACATCGTCAAGACTATCGTGACTACAGAGCTTATGCGCGCAATCGCTGAGAAGTACGGTGTGAAGGTTTACAACGTGCTTACCGGCTTCAAGTGGATTGCTGACGTGATCAAGAAGAACGAAGGCGAGACAACATTCGTATGCGGTGGTGAGGAAAGCTACGGCTTCAACGTGGGCGAGTTCGTACGTGACAAGGATGCTCCTATCTCTTGCGCAATGGTTGCAGAGTGCGCAGCTTGGGCTGCAGCACAGGGCAAGACCCTCTATCAGCTCCTCCAGGACATCTATGCTGAGTTCGGCTACTACAAGGAGTCTCTTATTTCAGTGACCAAGAAGGGCAAGGCAGGTCTCGAGGAGATCGCTCAGATGATGGTAGACTACCGCAACAACCCTCCTAAGGAGCTTGCAGGCTCACCTGTCATCAAGGTCATCGACTACACTAAGCCAGAGGAGACAGGTCTTCCTTCATCTAATGTGCTTCAGTTCTACAACGAGGCTGGCGACGTGGTTACAGTACGTCCTTCAGGTACAGAGCCTAAGATCAAGTTCTACTTCGGCATCAAGGGAGCTGATGCAGACGCAAAGAACGAGGTTCTCAGAGCACAGTTCAGCAAATAAATTCATATATTTTCATATATGTGGCCGTTCCTTAAAAGGGGCGGCCTTTTTCGTAATGTGGTCTGAACCTTGCTATATCCCGATGGAACTTTTTAAAATATATGATATATGAAAAGAATTATAGCAATTTTCGCGGTCGTGCTCGCAGGAGCGATCTATTCCTCTGACGCTGACGCTTGTACAGGTATATCCCTTACCGCGCAGGACGGCAGCAGGGTAGTGGCGAGGACCGTCGAATGGGCGGCTACACCGATGCAGTGCGGCTATGTGGTCGCTCCGCGCGGACACGTCCATCAGTCCTACACCCCGACAGGGGAAAACGGACTTAAATATAAGTCTGTATATGGATATGTCGGTATATATACGGAATATGAACCTTTTGTGGTGGAGGGAGTCAACGAAGCCGGCCTGTCCGCCGGACTATTCTTCTTCCCGCAGTATGGTGAATATGCTCCTTATGATTCGGCGAACAATGCCAAGACGCTCTGTGATATGCAGTTCGTGTCCTGGGTGCTCTCCGGATTTTCGTCCATCGACCAGGTCAAGGCTGCGTTGAATGAAATCGACCTTGTCACCTTGAACAACAAGATCGGCGCAGTGCATTGGAGGATAGCTGAGCCTAACGGAAGAATGGTTGTCCTGGAAATCGTTGCAGGAGTTCCTCATTTCTATGAGAACACTCTCGGAGTGCTTACAAATGCACCTGGCTTCAACTGGCATATGACAAATCTCAACAACTATGTCAACCTTCAGCCTGGTTCTGCTCCGAACAATACGATAGCTAAGGGCATAACACTTTCAGGCCTGGGACACGGAAGTGGAATGCTCGGACTGCCGGGTGACTTTACATCTCCATCAAGGTTTGTCCGTGCGACATTCTTCCAGACTACAGCTCCGGTGTGGGCGACAGGTTTTGAGACAGTAGTGCAGGCCTTCCATATCCTGAACAACTTTGACATCCCGATCGGAAGCCAGCACACGCAGGCTGATATGCCGAAGGGTCTTCCGAGCGCAACTCAGTTCACTGCTGCCACAGACCAGACTGCGATGAAACTGTACTACCGCACAGCGTGGAACAGCAACATCAGGTGCATTGACCTTATGACCATCGACTTCTCAAAGATCAAGTACCAGTCGCATCCTCTGGATCAGGTTCAGCAGCAGCCGGTGGAGATGGTGAAGGTGAAATAGTGCATTCGTCCGGAGGTGCCAGCAAGGCCGACTGACGCTGATGGCTCCATATATATGCAGAAGGCGTGGACCGTACCCGGCCCACGCCATTTTTCTTTATTCTACGAGAGTCATCTCCGCCAGCAGATGGTCTGCGTCCGCCACCTTGTCGATGGTGAAGAGGACGTATCTGATGTCGAGGGAGATGTTTCTGCATATTTCCGGATCGAAGACGATGTCGCTCATTGTACCTTCCCACACCCTGTCGAAGTTGATTCCGATCAGGTTGCCCTCTGCGTTGATCACCGGACTTCCTGAGTTGCCGCCTGTGGTGTGGTTTGTGGCTATGAAGCAGACAGGAACCTCTCCTGAGGCATCTGCCCAACGTCCGTAGTCTTTAGTGGTGTAGATGTCGCGCAGACGCTGAGGGATGTTGTAGTCGAAGATCTCAGGATTGTCCTTCTCCATAATGCCCTTGATGGTTGAAGAAGGCTTGTAGTAGGCTCCGTCAGCAGGGGAGTAGCCCTTGATGTGTCCGTAAGCCACTCGGAGGGTGAGGTTGGCATCCGGATAGAATGCCTTAGGTACTCTCTGGGTGCGGCAGTAGACCATCTGTC
Organism: Bacteroidales bacterium; assembly: GCA_017505605.1. Classification (GTDB taxonomy): domain Bacteria; phylum Bacteroidota; class Bacteroidia; order Bacteroidales; family UBA932; genus Cryptobacteroides. The sequence goes on along the minus strand of JAFVOX010000011.1, from coordinate 19,810 downwards.
CGCGCATATAGTCACGGTAGGCAAGCTGGAGGTCCTGGTTGAGTTTTGCAGTAACCGGCTGGATGTCAGTCGAGTACCATTTGAGGAATTCGTTGAAGAACTCTGTCGCAGGGTCATTCAGCACAGCTTCTCTGTCCTCTGCAGCAAGTGCTGCAACTTTTGCAGGGTCAATGAAGATGGAGTTTGTGAATATATCCTCAGCCCAGGCCTCGATCGAGCCGTGTCCTGCCAACTTTTCCTTATAATATGCAGGCTTGAAGTCTGCAGGAACGTTCTTCTCGTACTCGTTCATAATTGCAACGAATGATTCCTTGTCGATAGGGAGGTACCAGTCCTTGTAGAATGACTCGGCGAGTTCGTCTGCCCTGGCCTTGTCCAAAGTTACTTCTGAGTCTGTCTTCTTGAAGAGTCTTGCAAAGCTCATCGCAAAGTTTGCTACTTCTACAGTGCGTACGGTCTCTGTGTAATAGTCTGTCGCGAACTGATATGGCTCCAGCTGTGCGTATATTCCTTCAATCTTCTCGATGACCCCGTCGAATTCGCCGCCCTTCGCCCATTTGTCGAAGGCCTTCTCGAATTCCTGCTTTGTCTGGACGGTCTTCATCTTCCTGATGCCCTTGACCTCGCCCTGCCACTTCTTCCAGGCGTTAGCGACGTTCGCATTCTTCGAAGAGTACTGGATGCGCACCTTCTGGCTTTCGTTCATATATTTCTTCATTATGTCCAGGCGAAGGGTGCGGAGGTGGATCTTGTGCGGGTCGCCGATCTCCTCGATGTAGCGTACGCCCTCCGAGTGGATATATTCCTGAGTGCGGCCAGGGAAGCCGTAGATGAAGGTGAAATCGCCCTCCTGCACACCTGAGGTCGAGATCTTGAAATATTTCTTCGGCTGGTAAGGGACGTTGTCCTTTGAATATGCGGCCGGGTTGTTGTCCTTGTCGGCGTAGATTCTGAAGATGGAGAAGTCGCCTGTGTGGCGAGGCCACATCCAGTTGTCTGTGTCGCCGCCGAACTTTCCGATCGATGACGGCGGAGCGCCTACAAGACGGATGTCAGAGTACTCGCGATAGAGGAAGAGGAAGTACTGGTTGCCGTAGTAAAGAGCCTCTACGGTTGCTCTGAGGCCGTTTCCTTCCTGGGTCGCCTCCTTGATGAGCTTGTCAGAGTTGGCTTTCACGAGGTCTGCGCGCTCCTGCTCTGTCATTGAAGGGTTGTAGCCGTCAAGAATCATCTCGGTTACATCGTCCATTCTCTCCAGGAAGCTGACTGTAAGGCCTTTGTTAGGGAGCTCTTCTTCACGGCTCATAGCCCAGAAGCCGTCGCGGAGGTAGTCGTGCTCCACGCTGCTGTGCTGCTGGATCTGGCCGTAGCCGCAATGGTGGTTTGTAAGGATCAGACCTTCTGCAGAGATAAGTTCTCCGGTGCACCCTCGGCCGAACAGCACGACAGCATCCTTGAGGGATGCCTGATTGATGCTGTAGATGTCCTCGGCGCTGAGCTTGAAGCCTTTGCCCTGCATATCCTCGATACGCTGGGAGATGAGCGACGGCAGCCACATACCTTCATCAGCCTTGGCTGAAAAGATTGACACTGCTGCTAATGCGATGATTAATAGTAATTTCTTCATTTTTATATTAATTTTTACTTTAATTTCTTGTCTGAGGTTGGTGAGGCCTGCAGAGCTTCACTTAACCACTTTGTGCAAAGATAACAAAATAATAAAGCCGTCCGACGAATCTCTTCGGCGGACGGCTGCTGTTCGTTCAATGTTTATGTCTAACAAATCTATGTCTCAATTGTGAGTATTTGCACAAACTGTGCCGTAAATGAACTTTCGAGTCGATTTTATATTATCGTTGTGATTATTTCTGCGACTTGCCTTATTGTCCACGCACAGAGTGTGAGCAGGCTGATGATCCACGCGATGAACAGGACGAGTCCAGGACGCCACGACGGTGATTTCAGGTTGAAGGTCAGCATCACTCCGTTATAGAGGAACCAGACGAAAAGAATGCCTGCAGTTACTGCCATAAGTACCCAGAATGTGTGGATGTCTGTAATCTGTGCCATTATCATCTCTTCGTCAGCCGGGAGGTTCCAGTCTTCGATAAACTCGTCGTGGATTTCCTCATAGATTTCGTGCTGGATGATCTGAGGGAGGGCAGGAATGATGAATGTAGAGAGGAGTCCGCCTGCGCCGGCTGTCAGGAGCATAAGTCCGAGGAAGACGCCTCCGACCCTTTTAAATGCCCGGGCAGCAGGGGATTCTGCCATTTCCTTCACTTCTCTGCCCAGTTCAAAGTCTTTGGCGCGGTAGCCTTCAAGGCTTACCGGCTTTCCTTTCATCTCACGCTTCTGTTCGGCAGTGCGTGCTGCAGGAGTTGCTATCCACAGGCAGATGTAGCCAAGGAATGCGATTCCCAGGAACATTTCGACATCTGCAAACACTCCTATGAAGAATGCAATCAGAAAGGCAAGTCTGAAGATGACTTTATCGACTCCGAAGTACAGTCCAAGGCCTGAACATACACCTCCGAGTACTCTCTCGTCTATGTTTCTGTACAGTTTCCTGTTTCTTGGAGTTCTTGTCTCTTCCTTCTGCTCTTCCTGTTGTGGGCTTTCCTGCTCTATGTCGTTCTGAGCCATTTCTTTAGGGTCGCCGATTCTTTTCTTGATGTTGTTCACCATTTCCAGGTTCACCACCATTCCCGGAACACAGCTCTCTCTGAGCAGTTCTTATATGCGTTCCTCGATGTCGGCTGCGATTTCTTCAGCCATATCGCTTCCGCCAAATGCCGCTCTTATCTCATCCAGATACTGGCCGAGCTCCTGATAAGCGTCGGTCTCTATTGTAAATGAATAGCCTGCGAGGCTTATGTTTTCTGTTGTCTTCATCTGTGGTTATGCTTTTGCTCCGTTTCTGATTGATTCTATGCCGCGGGACAGTTCGTCCCAGGCTGCGTCAAGGCCGGCAAGCTGTTCTCTTCCGTAGTCGGTGATCATATAGTACTTGCGTGGCGGGCCCTGAGGGGATTCTTCCCACCTGTAGGTAAGAAGGCCCAGCTTCTTGAGGCGGATCAGCAGGGGATAGGTGGTGCCTTCCGCTACTATTATATCGACCTCCTTGAGCTTCTGGATTATGGATGAGGCATACTCGTCTCCAGAAGCCAGGATCAGAAGAATGCTGTACTCCAGCACGCCTCGTCTCATCTGGGTCTTGTTGTTCTCTATTATGCCTGTGTTATCCATATATTATTGTGCTTCAGTAAATTTACGTATGTTATCTGCAGTAGGACTTACACCTCTCATCTGGCATTTTTCAGTCGCTGTCTTTGCTTCAGGAGCTGCGATCCAGATGGCGAGATACACCCAGAATCCGGCAGATCCGAAGAACAGGCCGATGAGGAAGATCACTCTGATAAGTACTACGTCTATGTCGAAGAACAGGGCGAGTCCGCTGCAGACTCCTCCTATCCTCTTGTCGTCCGGATTCCTGAAGAGCTTCTTCACAGGCTCTTCTGCTGACTCTGCATTTTCTTCAGTCTGTGGGGCAGGGGCCTTGTCCGGGTAGCCCAGCTGGCCGATGACAGCCTCTGTCATAGTGATGTCCACGACTTCTCTGCCGCCGAGCCTTCCTTTGAGCAGGTCAGCTATCCTGGCTTCCAGTTCGTCCATCACTTCCTTGCTTGAAAGGGTGCCCTCAAGAGAGGCTCTGAAACGTTCGAGGTAGTCATTGAGGTAGTTGTAGGCGTCATCGTCAATAGTGAAGCTACATCCGCCGATAGCAGCGTTAACTGTCTTTTTCATCTTCATTATCAATTAATTAAGTTAATATTTCCGTGTTTTTATGGTCTTCTGCTCTTTCACAAAGTATTCCAACACCACAAAGATATATATTATTTTTAATACCTTGCAACACAAGGTACTGATTTCTCAATATTTTTTTCGCAGAAAATTAAATGTTATATTTGTCACCTCAATTACGGACACCTTTATGAAAAAACTGATTTTGATGCTTGCTTTGCTGCTTCCTGTACTTGCAGCGGCGCAGAACGAAACTTTGATCTCGCAGAACGAAAAGTACCGGTCACATATGAACCTTGAGTTCTACACCAGTACAAATGCTTATTTTACTGAGAACAGGTTCGACGAACTCTCATTCAAGATCAACAGAGTGAGGCTTGAAATCACCGGACCTCTTAACGACCGTCTTTCTTATCATTTCCGTCAGTCGTTCAACCGTTACTACAATCCTCATTCTCTTGACAATCTTGCATCTTCGATCGAGTATGCCAACATCACCTGGCGCGGATCGGACAAGTTCTCGCTTGTTGCCGGAAAGCAGTTCGTAGCTTTGGGAGGCTACGAAGCTTATGTGAATGCGCTGAGAGTGAGGGAGTTCTCTGAGTTCAATAACAATGTTGCCGTGTATCAGGCAGGTCTTATGGGAGTGATTGATTTCAATGAGGACCAGCAGCTCATTCTCCAGGTCGTGAACAACAGAAGCGGAAGCGACAGCGACCTTTATGTCTACGGCCGACCTGACGGAGTGGAGCAGTCAAAAGTTCCTCTCCTTGCTACATTGAACTGGAACGGATACTTTGCTGACAAAGCTCTTCATTTCCGTTATTCAGCGTCAGCAGGTCAGCTTGCACAGGGCAAGAACATCTACTACCTGACTTGCGGTAACGTCTATGAGAAAGGACCGATCGTGGCATATTTTGATGCTATGTACTCACGTGAGGGACTTGACTGCCAGCAGAGAGTCACAACTCTCCAGGGTGCCGGTGCCGGTTGGATTCCACAGACAGCTCAGAATGTCGAGTATCTGACATTTATCGCAAACTTTGACTATCAGTTTCATCCTAAGTGGAATGCATACGTAAAGGGAGCATACGAGACTGCTGACATCTACAAGGCCAACGGAGTCTTTGCTGAAGGCCGCTACCTCACTTCTTGGAATGCCCAGGCTTGTCTGGAGTGGTTCCCGCTCTCAGAGGACAAGGGATTCAAGGTGTTTGCACACTATCTGTATAAGGGCCACGAGCTTACAGAAAATGCAAAAGCGCTGATGGCGGTTGTTCCGCACACTCAGCGCATATCACTTGGAATCGTGTATGTAATTCCTGTTCTTTAAGCCTTTTTTCCCATCAGCTTTTCGATTACGACAGCTATGGCGCCGTCGCCTGTCACGTTGCAGGCCGTGCCAAAGCTGTCCATTGCTATATACAGGGCTATCATCAGAGCCTGTGCTTCCTGATTGAATCCAAGCATTGACTGAAGCAGTCCCAGCGATGCCATTATTGCGCCTCCAGGTACGCCTGGGGCTGCTACCATTGTGATTCCCAGCATACAGATGAAGCCGGCGAACAAGCCGAAATCATACGGCATTCCCTGCATAATCATAAGGGCAAGGGCACAGGCCACGATCTTGAGTGTACTTCCGGACATATGTATGGTCGAGCACAGAGGGATGGTGAAGCCTGCTATGTCTTCTGACACGCCGTTCTTGCGTGTCTGCTCAAGTGTCACAGGAATAGTCGCTGCCGAAGACTGCGTGCCGAGGGCAGTGAAATAGGCAGGGAGCATATTCCAGAGCATTTTGAACGGGTTTTTCCTTGCGAGGCCTCCTGCTATGCAGAACTGAAGGATAAGGATGCCGATGTGGATAAGGAATATGATGCCGATGATCTTTATGAAGACCGTCAGGATCGAGAACACCTGGCCGACAAAGGTCATATTAAGGAATATACCGAATATATATATAGGCAGCAGGGGAATGATGGCTGTCTTGATGGTCTTGACAATGATCTTTTCAAAATCGTGTACCGCATCGTTCAGGGTGGTCTTTCCCAATGAGGCAAGGCCAAGTCCGAGAGTGAATGCGAGAACAAGCGCTGTCATCACATTCATAAATGGAGGAATGGTGACAGTGAAGTAGGGGCTTAGCTCAGCAGCTGTCTCGACTTGCTGCATTGCTGACTGATCTATCATTCCAGGGAATAGTGCCGCGCCGGTAAGATATGACACCAGGCCTGCGAATACAGTGGAGCCGTAGGCAATGGCAACGGTCACCAGGAGCATCTTTCCTGCTGTCTTTCCAATGTCTGAAATCGCCGGTGTGACCAGACCTACAATGATGAGAGGAATAGCGAAACCAAGGAACTGGCTGAAGATGCCGTTGAATGTAAGGAAGATTCTTACCATCCATCCCGGAACGATAAGTCCGAGTCCGATACCGAGTGCTATCGCAATCAGAATCTTGCCCAATAGGCCGATTTTTACCTTTTTCATAGGGTTAACAAAAATGTTATTAGTGTAAACAAATGTGTTTTAGATTATGTGTTTCAGTGTGTTATGTGTTTTACTCCCAATTTATGCCTTCCGAGCCTTTTGTCTGCTTCAGGAACTCCTCGTAGCTGATGTATCTTGCTCCCATTGACTTCAGATGAGGCGTTTCGAGCTGGCAGTCGATGAATCTTCCGCCCTCTTTCTGCATATGTCTTGCGAGATGGATGAGGGCAAGCTTGGATGCTCCCGGTGCTTCCGAGAACATACTGTCACCAAGGAAGCAGCCTCCGGTGACGAAGCCGTAAAGACCCCCGACAAGCAGGTCTCCTTCCCACACCTCCACACTCTTTGCATAGCCTCGTCTGTTCAGTTCCATCCAGACCTCTATCATCTGAGGTCCCAGCCAGGCACAGTCCTCGAAGATCCTGTCATCCACTCCAGCACAGGATTCGATCACGCCCTGGAAGTCCTGGTTGATCGTGCAGCGGTACTTCTTCTTGTTCATCATATTCCTCATCGAATGGGAAACGTGGATCTCATCCGGGAATATGACGAATCTCTCCTGAGGGGCCCACCAGATAACCGGCTCGTGTCTGAATGCAAAATACGGAAATATTCCCATAGGATAGCACTCGATGAGCCTTTCCGGCGTCACGTCGCCTCCGACGGCATAAAAGCCGTCTTCATCGGCCAGACGTGGGTCCGGAAAGTCATTGCATCTGCTCAAATCAAAGATCATAGTGTGAACTCTCCGTTTTCATATTTTACTGAAGCTGTAAATCCTGTCTTTCTGCCGAAGAGGATTTCCTTCATAAGAAGCGGAGTAAGTCGTGAATTGACCACTCTTTCTATCTCTCTTGCTCCGTAGGCAGGAGAGAATCCTTCCTTCAGAAGTGCCTCATAAGCTTCTGGGCTGACTTCCAGTGTGATTCCCTTGCCGACGAGCCTGCCCTGGAGCTTGCTGATCTTGTCATCGAGGATCATTCCTGCCATTGTCCTGTCCATATCGTTGAAGACTACTACAGCAGTGAGCCTGTTGATGAATTCCGGTGCAAAGACGCTCTTGACCTCCTTTGCCATAGCCTCGCCTGCATTTGCCGTCCTGTCGAAGCCAACGGCTGCCTTATGGGCATAGCGCGCACCTGCATTTGACGTCATAATGAGCACAACGTTCCTGAAATCCACTTTTCTGCCCTTGTTGTCTGAGATTACGGCGTAGTCCATCACCTGGAGAAGCAGGTTGTAGATGTCCTCGTGAGCCTTTTCGATCTCATCAAGCAGCAGGACGCAATACGGATTCTTTCTTACGGTGTCAGTGAGTATACCTCCGTCATCATAGCCGACATAGCCGGCAGGGGAGCCTATGAGTTTTGCTACAGAATGCTTCTCTGAGTACTCACTCATATCGAAACGGTGAAGCGGAACGTGCAGCTGCTTGGCCAGCACTTTGGACAACTCTGTCTTGCCGACACCTGTAGGTCCTACAAATAGGAAGCTTCCGATAGTCTTGTCGTTGTCCAGGAGGCCTGCCTTGGACATCAAAATGGCCTCTGAGACCTGTCTGATGGCCTTCTCCTGTCCGTATATTTTCTTCTTGAGGCCTTCCTCCATATTGTAGAGGTCGCCCTTTGTCTGGTCGTCAGATGCAGCGACGTCGATCCTGCATATGTCTGCCAATGCCTGAGCGACGGTCTTTTCTGTCACCTTCTTTTCGTGTCTTGTCTGTGCGTATGCGCCAGCCTCGTCCAGAAGGTCTATGGCCTTGTCGGGCAGACAGCGGTCCTGGATGTATCTGCGGCTGAGCGATATGGCCTGTGCAGTCACATCCTTGTCGTACTTTACTCCGTGGTGTTCTGACAACTCAGGAAGTATGCCCTTTATAATCCTGGCCGCATCCTCATCAGAAGGCTCTTCTATGTCTATCTGACGGAAAAGACTGAGCACGCCGTTGTCGGTGGCGGTGAGTTTCTTGATGTCTTCGTGTGTGGCAGAGATCACGAACTTCACCTCCCCTGATTTCATATATGGAACGAGCAGGCTCAGGATGTCCTTCGAACCGTCGTCAGTCTTGGATGTGCCTCCGAGTGACTTCAGTTCATCTATATAAAGGATTATATTTTCTTGATCTGCAATGGATTCCATAATGGAGTGCACCCTTCCTTCCAGATCGCCGCGGTACTGGGTTCCGCTCAGGATGGCTGTGGTGTTCAGCTCCATAAGGAGATAGTCCTTGAGCATATCAGGGACCTTGCCTTTTTCAAGTCTGTCTGATATCCCTCCTGCCAGAGCTGTCTTTCCTACTCCTCTTCCTCCTGCCACAAGGACGTTGCTTCTGGTCTTGCGGCAGAGCACGCGCAGAAGCCTGTCAGCCTCATCCTTCATTCCCACAATCTCCCTTGGCAGTACCGGCGTAAGGTAACGGGCTAGCTTTTCGCCTGACTCCACACCTCCGTCTTCATCATCAGACAGACTGATGAGCGAGTTCAGAAAGTCCGGTATGCTGGACTCCAGGTTCTGTTCAAGATAGAATCTTGCATAGGAGTCTTCCAGCTGGAATATCGCGTAGATGATGTGGTGTGTCTGTACGGCGTTGACCATAGCAGATGCTGCTGCGTTGCCGGCGATGTCGAACATCTCCTTGAGCTGGGCAGAGAACTCAATCGAAAGCTCCTTGTCTTCCGGTGTCTTGTCTAAACTGTTGATATACTGATATATCTCGGCTTCAAGCACCTCTGCTCGTCCGCACTTGCAGAATGCGTCCCAGAAGTCGCGGTCTTTCAGGAAGCCCGCGACAAGATGTTCTGGTGTAAGGAATTCGTTACGTTTCTCGTTTGCAATACCGAAGGCTTCTACAAGGGCTCCGGTGACATTTGCTGTCTGTGTTATAGGCATTTCAATACTGTTTCTTATTCTGGTTGGATCTCAAATCTGAGAGGGTAGTTCTCAGCCCTTGCCATTTCTGTGGCCTTGGCTACCTTGCTCTGGGCTATGTCCAGTGAATAGACGCCCACTGCGGCCTTCTGGTGTATGTGAGTGGTTTCTGCAATATCTTCGGCTTCCGCCATCGACTTGTTGAAGACGGTCATCATCACCATAATGACAAACTCGAAGGTTGTGAAGTCGTCGTTCAGGACGCTCACACGGAACCTGCGTGGTTCGCGGGTTGAGGGTCTGGTAATGACCCTGCTTTGTCTTTCCTGTTCCTGCTGTGGCATATTACCCTAAGTTCAAATTTTGCGAATATAAGAAAACATTTTCAAAGTAGGCCTATTATGGTTTCCAATCGACGCTGTGGGAGAATGTTGTCTGCACGTTGAACTGCTTTAAGGTACCGTTGGAGTCCTTGTAGGCATTTGTGGTCGTGATGCCTGCTTCCATCATAAAGTTGCTGCTTCCGGTCTGGTATATGATAGGATCTTCTCCGCCGGCCGATGTGTCGATGTCAGGATTTTGGGAGTATTTCACACTCCATTTGTACGGCACGTCATCTATGACTTTTCCGTTGCTGAGTCTGATGGAAAGCATTATTTTCCAGAGGTTTTCTTCCAGATTGACCTGAGTTGCATACACAGAAGTGACGTGGACTGACGGGTCGATGTAGATCTCTGCTGTCACCGTGACTACACAGACAGACCTGGTGCCATTGTAAGTCACTGTGATTATAGCGGTTCCAGGGCCTTGCGCAGTGATTACTCCACCGCCTACAGTCGCTACTCCGGAGTTGCTTGTGGTCCAGGTGGCTGATGATGTCACATTTCTGGATGTGCTTCCGTCGTTCGGATGGTATATTGCTGTGTTTGCTATAACATCTCCACGCTTGAGCGTCTTGCTTGTCCATCCCAGGGACAGTGTCGGGGCACCTTTCACAAGTACTGACGTTGTGGCTGTCAGCCCGTTATATGATGCCGTAATGGTGGTCGAGCCCAGTCCTACGCCTGTTATATATCCCTTTTCTACTGTAGCTGTTTTGCTGTTGCCTGTAGACCATACTGCGTCTTTCGTTACATCTGTCTCAGACTGAAGTTCTCCCTCTTCATAGACCCTGTATGTGGCCGCAATCAGACTGCCTGCACCCTTGTATATTGATAATGATCCAGGGCTCAGCACGAGTTCGTATGTGATCAGAGGCACCACTGTGACAGTGCCGGTTGCTGTTATGCCTTCATAGGTGGCGGTGATTTCTGCTGTTCCGTAATCCACTCCTGTGATCATACCGACCCCGTTAACTGTTGCAACTGAAGTGTCGCTTGAGGTCCAGGAACACTTAGCCGATACTTCAGATCCGTTTATCTGGGTGCCGTTGAGCAGGGTGGCAAGGACTGCGGTCATCTTTCCGGACCTGCCTATGATAAGGTTTATATTTGACGGAGATATATTCAGCTTGTAGGAAGTGACATCTTTGACAGTTACGACGCTTGTTGACCGGTAGCCGTTGTAAGTGGCTGTTATTGTGGCAGTCCCTTTGGATATTCCGGTGATGACACCGCCTGACACTGTGGCAATGGATTCATCGCTTGATGTCCAGGCGGAGTAGCCTGTGACGTCAGTGTTCTGGTCTCTTGCCCCGTCAACCAGTCTGTAATAGTTGGCGGACAGGGCAGAGGTCAGGCCTACGCCTACCTCAGCTTCCGGTTGCACTATTTCAAAGCCGTAATCCACCTCAGGAAGGTCTGCCCCGTAGTCAACCCGCCAGCTCTCGTCAAAGATTCTGTCTTCGGTTACTTTCAGGTGGACATTGATGTCGGTGTTCCTCTTTACATTGAAGTCCGAGCAGTTGTCCTCACCAAGGTAGAATCTGTATTTTACATTGTCCGATGAGACGTTTACTCCGTCGTATTCGCCTGAAAATGAAGCTGTCATCTCAAGGTAGGTGCAGAGCTTCTCGTTGGCTGGAATGCTTGTCGGTATCTTCGATTCTGCGTGAGGATTGTCAGGAAGAAGCACTCCCTGGCAGTTCTCGTAGGCATAGAAGGAAATGTTTCCCCCAGAGTTGATGGACTGCAGGTCCTGTGATGAAGCATAGTCACCATAGCTGACGTCAGAAGGAGTCTCGGCCCTGCTGTCCGTGCCGAAAGGGTAGACCTTCACTGCACTCTGGCATAGTCTGATGGACGTTACAGCAAAGTTCTCTATTTCAGATCTGTCCAGGCTTAAACGTATTCTGGAGACCAGACGGATGAGAGTTATGTTTACTCTTGGTTCGCTCCCGTTTACACGGAATTCATTCTGTGACCAAGACATAGGGAAGCCGCCATTGATATATGACATCGAGCCCATTGAAAACTTGGTCTGCAGCATAGATTCTTCAAGTGATGGGGGAGTCAGCCTGCCCATATTAGACAGAGCATAGAGATTGTACTTGCGTTCCTTTATAAGGGACACAGTGAAGCTGCTGACATCCTCGAAGTACTCGGCCTTCTCGAGTTTTCCGTTATGATACGCATAGATATTGATATCCTTGACTACAGTTTCTGAAGCATCGATACTGCTCTTTACGGAATCGGTGTCAATGCTTTCTATGAAGAACTGCACGGCGGTCTCCTGCTTGCTGGCGTCTTCTTTTCCTATATCTTCTACGACGCAGGAGCTCATAAAGACAGCTAAAGTTAAAATAGAGATAAGCTTTTTCATAGTGTTGTGCTATAAGATATTACCTTTGACTACCTCTCCATATTTCTCCAGAAGTTCAAGCTTCTCTATTCTCGAGTGGATAGCCCCGATATTTCTCTTGAACATCCTTGCAAGTTCTTCTTCCTTCACTCCTTCACACCAAAGCCTCTCAAGTTCGAGATCATCTGAAACGGTCCACGGCTTAAGATAATTCGGGTACTTTATCCTGGTTGCTTCAAATGTGAGGGATCGCACCTTCAGAAACTCTATCATATAATTCAGATTGGTCTCCTCGTTTATGGTGCCCTCGGTGCGTGCTGCCTTGAAATCTGTTATGCCCTTGTTTCTGAGTAAGGCTATTCTCCTGACTGTCCTGGTGCTGATCCCCTTCAGCTTCCTTTGGGAGAGTGCCAGGTAATCCGCATCTTTCAGCAGGTCCGCAATTTCTCCGAACGCCTTATACATTTCCTCTTCTGCGATAGTGAAAGCTGTCTCTCGGTGCGAGCCGATGATTGAAGTTATCCTCGCTTCCAGGTCTGAAATGGTGAAATTTTTGTCCATATCCTTTGTTGTTTTTGATGTTTCCATTGGCTTACTCCCGCCGCCTTGAGGGGAGGGCTTCGATGACAAAGGTATATGTAAGGGATTGATTAATAGCTATTTCGAAATGGCTCGACAGCAAAGTTTTTCTAAATTTTTAAAAGATTGTCGAATTTTTAACACATTAAAATTTATTTTTAAAGGTTTTGAATCTTTTTTTAACAAAAAAAGTGGCACCAATGCTATGGTACCACTTTCTGATAGTCGGTTTGATGTCCCTTGCGAGACAGGAATGACTGATTATTTCTGTCTGAACCAGTCCATTGTTCTTCCAAGGAGACCCTTCTTGTCGAGTGAGCCGCGAACCTTGAGCACGTCGCCTTCAACCTTCATCGAGCAGTTGTAGGTCTTGCCGTTTGCCGGGTCGTAGATTGTTCCTCCGGTGTACTCGCCTCCGTTCTTCTTGAGTCCGCTGAGGAGGTTGAGGCCCATAAGTGGGCGGGTGCGGAGTGACTTGTCAGGATTGTTCTTGTCTACTGACGGCTTGCCGGCTGCGTCTGTAGGCTCTTCGAGCCAAACGATCTTGCCGTTGAATGAATCACCGCTCTTGTAGATCTCGACTACAGCTGACCCGTCACCGAGTTTCCACTTTCCGATCACGTCCTGAGCCATAGCTGCCATAACAGGCACGAGGGCCAGGAGCATACACATAAAAATCTTTTTCATAATATTTAAGGTTTTAGTATTACTCTGCAAATTTATCATTTATTTTGACAAACTGACTATTCTTAGTATTTTCGCGCCACAAATTTGAATCCGATCCTATGCCGCCAGTAGACAACGCATACAAGCTCCGCAATCAGGAATTTCTTCAGGAGTACGCCCAGAGACCGGGTGTGAAGATTATGTTCAACGGTGTGATGTACCGTGAAATAACAAAGGGAAACGGCCCTAAGCCGTCTCCCAAGAGTTTTGTGACTGTCTATTATATAGGTAAGCTGATCAACGGAAAGATCTTTGACCAGACTCAGAAAGGCCGTCCTGCGACATTCCGTCTGAATGAGCTCATCACCGGCTGGATCACGGCTATGCGTGAGATGCCGAGCGGGTCGAGATGGGAAGTCGTGATCCCATATAACCTTGGCTATGGCTCGCGTGCCTGTGGCAACATCAAGGCTTTCTCTACTTTAATATTCGATATTACCTTATTGGACGTCAGGTAGTTACTTGCCGCACACCTCGAGCAGGTGTGGCTTCAGCATTGAGGTCCAAAGTAGGTAGCCCTCTGTGTTTATATGCAGGTTGTCAGATTCGAACAGCTCTGCCTTTATAGTGCCGTCTTCGTTTACAAGCAGTGAGTTTACATCCACAAATGTGACCTGTCTGCTGCTTTCGGCGAAGTCCTTCATTATGTCATTTACGAGCTTCTGCTTGTCTCTCAGGCCTGCCCTGAGCTCTGAGTATTTCCACGAAAGGAAATATACGGGAATGCCCGGATAGTCCTTGTCAAGTCTTTGGAAGAGCATTCTGTAGTGGTCGAACACTTCTCCCACTGTCATATCTCCTTCTTTCCATCCGCATATGTCGTTGTCGCAGAACACAACGAAGGCCTTAGGGTTATAATCTGCCATAATGCGGTCGTAGTTGTAGTGGATGTCTCTGATGCTTGCTCCGCCGTAGCCTCTGTTTACAACGCTGAGCGGTGCCATCATTTCTGCAAGACCTTTCCAGAATCTGATGGAAGAACTGCCGAAGAAGACTACATCCACATCCTCAGGCTCTGTCGCAGCTCTTGCATCGAGCTCCTGCACCTGATCCTCGTATCTGAGAATCCATTCCATATCAGCCTCCTTCTCGACAGGTATGCAGCCCTTTATCTGGTATACTGATGTGCTGTCGTTGATGACCTTGACTGTGCCTTCTGTGGTGCCGCAAGAGTGGTTCTGCGGTGCGCCGGCGCAAGCTGTAAGCAATGCGGCTGCAATTAAAGTAAAGGTTTTGTTCATAGTTGTCAAATGGTTTTACCAGAACTTGTTGAGTTCCTGATTGTATTCAAATCCTGATGCAGAAAGAGTCTTCTCAAGCTCGTTTCTGTCTATCCCCAAGTCCTCGCAGAGCGAGTCGAGGTCGGAATAGAAATCCCTGAGTTTCATATTGATGACGCTCATAAGCATCATCGGGTCTTTTGGCAGTTCCATATATATATTCAAGTTTCGCAGGTTAATATATGCCATTATCAGGGCAAACTTACGAAATATTTCGTATATTCGTTGTCCTATTCAAAGATTGTTATGGTTAAAATATTCTGTATAAACACCCAGTCCAGCAAGACCTTTCCTGAAGGTACTTCTCTGCTGGAGATGCTTCCGGCCTTCGAACAGGAATTTGATACTCCGTATCCCATTCTTGCAGCCAAGGTTAACAATGTCTGCCAGGGACTGAAGTATCGCGCCTTCAACAGCCGTCAGGTAGAGTTTCTTGACTACACCTCCTATGCCGGACGAAGCGTCTACTGCAACTCGCTCTGCTTCCTCTTCTGCAAGGCTGCACAGGACATCTTCCCAGGAGGAAAAGTGACTCTTCGCAGACCGATTTCAAAGGGTTACTTCTGCTCAGTAAACAAGAATGACGGCACAGAGCTTACTCATAATGATCTTGAACGTATCAAGGTGAGAATGAGGGAGATAGTAGATGCTGACCTTCCATTCCGCAGGTATGAGGTCCAGAGAGAGGAGGCGATAGAACTGTTCCGCAGCCTTGGCTACGATGACAAGGTAAAGCTGCTGGAGACATCTGCAGACGTCTATGTGAACTATTATACACTTGGTGACACGCCTGACTACTACTATGAGGCATTGTGCTCAAGCACAGGCTATCTTAAGGTCTGGGACGTGTCGATGTACAGGGGCGGACTCTTTTTGAGAGTGCCGAACAGACACAAGCCTGAGGAACTTGCCCCGTTTGTGGAGCAGCCCAAGACATTCGAGGTCTTCCACGAGAACCTGAAGTGGAACAGGATTATGCGACTGGACAATGTCGGAGACGTGAATCTTGCCTGCAAAAGGGGAGAGGCTTCAGACCTTATTATGATAGCTGAGGCCCTTCAGGAGAAAAAGATCGTACAGATTGCAGAAGAAATCGAACGCCGTGTCAACCAGCCGGATCCTGTACGTATAGTACTTATCACAGGACCAAGCTCCAGCGGAAAGTCTACATTCTGCAAGCGACTCAGCATTCAGCTCAAGGCCTGCGGTATCCGTCCGATTTCATTCTCCACAGATGACTATTTCGTGAACCGCCTTGACACTCCGCGTCTCCCTGACGGCTCGTTTGATTTCGACAATTTCGACACGGTTGACCATCAGTATCTCCAGAGTGATGTGATGAAACTTCTTGCCGGCGAGACAGTGGATGTGCCTGAATATAACTTTGTTACAGGCCTCAGAGAGTTCAACGGCAAGAAGCTCAGGCTCGAGCCGGGCTCCATCCTTTTGATCGAAGGAATCCACGCCCTTAACCCTCGCCTGACCGACAAGGTGGCGGAGTCATATAAATATAGGATATTCATCAACACGATCACCAGCATATCCCTTGACGACCACAACTGCATTCCTACCAGCGACAACCGTCTTCTGCGCCGAATCGTGCGCGACTTCAATAAAGGAGCGTTCACCGCGCGCGAGTCGATTATGCATTGGCCGAACGTGCGTCGCAGTGAGGTGAAGTGGATATATCCGTACCAGGAATGTGCGGATGTCCTCTTCAATTCGGCTTATCTGGTGGAGTTTGCCGTGATCCGTGCCCACGCTGAGCGTATCCTGATGACTGTTCCTAAAAACTGTCCGGAGTACAGCGAAGTGCACCGCCTCAAGAAATTCCTCAGCTATTTTGTGCCTGTTTCCGACAAGGACGTGCCGGCAACCTCCCTCCTGCGCGGCTTCATCGGCGGCAGCAGTTTATAAAAATTAATGTATTATGATCAGACTGGACTGCGATTATATGGAAGGCGCCCATCCGAAGGTCCTTCAGAAACTTATAGAGACCAACGAGGTCTCGACCCCTGGATATGGTAACGACGCGTTCACCGCTGCAGCGAAGGACAAAGTCCGTCTCGCCTGCGGCTGCCCGGATGCTGACGTATATTTCCTCGTAGGCGGCACCCAGACCAATGCGACCGTCATCGACGCCCTTCTCGCCCGTCACGAAGGTGTCATCTCTGCTGAGAGCGGACATATCAACGTTCACGAGTCCGGCGCCATCGAAGCGACAGGACATAAGGTGCTTGTTCTTCCTCAGCACGAGGGCAAGCTCAAGGCCGAGGAGGTCGAGAAATTCATCGACGATTTCTACGCAGATGAGACATATGAACATATGGTCGCGCCTGGTATGGTGTATATATCCAATCCTACCGAATATGGTACCGTATATACATTGGAAGAATTGGCGGATCTCAGCACTGTCTGCGAGCAGGCGGGAATCCCTTTATATATGGACGGCGCCCGTCTTGCATATGCTCTTGCTGCTGAAGGTAATGATGTGACTCTCAATGACGTAGCGCGACTTTGTGATGTCTTCTATATTGGAGGAACCAAAGTGGGTGCCCTCTTCGGCGAGGCTGTTGTGGCTTCTGCCGGATGGCTTCCGCACTTCACTCCGCTGGTAAAGCAGCACGGCGCCCTCCTTGCCAAAGGAAGACTCCTCGGAGTCCAGTTTGACGCTCTCTTCACAGACGGCCTGTACGAGGAAATCGGCCGCCACGCCGTTTCTCAGGCTATCCGCATACGCGACGCCTTCACCGCCGCCGGCTACCCTCCGTTCATCCCGTCTCCAACCAACCAGCAGTTCTTCCGCCTGCCGAACGAAGTCATTGACTCCCTGTCCGACGCCTTCACATTCGAGTACTGGGGCCCACGCGGCGAGACAGTTTCTGACATCCGCATAGTAACCAGCTGGGCAACCCGCCCGTCTGACGTCGACGCTTTCATCTCACGGATTCAGAGTCTGTAGTGTGCTTTGGTAATTTACTGTATGACAATGCTTTATATAATATGCCTGCTGCATCCCGTCAGCAGGCATATTGTGTAAATGATTGGTTGTCAGGGATTGCCAGGGATTGAAAACGAGCATATGCTTTGGGCTAATGTTACTGCAGCAATCCTTGCAGAAGAATCAAGCGTTTTTTCTGCAAGGATTGCTGTTTTTATCCCAAAAGGCCGTTTTTTGGCCGACAATTGGAATCCTCGCAGAAAAAAGAGGCATTTCTTCTGCGAGGATTAGTGCACCGCCTTTCTGCAGAGTGCCTCCAGCTTCTGGAGGCACTGCTCGTGGTCGCGCATCTGCTCAAGGATCGCCACGTAGTCCCAGGTGGGTAACAATTAGACATATTGGGCCATACGGCCAAAAGAGAAGCGCTCATAATAAGCGCTTCTATAATCTATACTGATGTTTTGCAATTGTTGCTGATCGTGGGTTATTTTCCGATGCAGTAATTAGTTGAATTATCTAACTTATTGTTATATAATGATTTGCTAAAATTGGCATTTCGTTTTTGTCCCCCGTTTGTCCACGAAAATAAAAATTTATTTTTCCGGGGACATTTTCTCATATAATGCCGGTCTTCGCTCACGGGCTTCTTCCATCATTTGTTTTCTCTGCTCTGGAGTAGGGTGAAATACCTGATATCCCCATCCATACGCGTTCTCAAAAGCACGCCTTCCAGCCGGTGTCATGAGTCCACGATCTTCGAGATCGATGCATCTGTCCATGTTCAGTTTGGTCCAATGGCTGTTCTTTCTTCTTGGAGACAGTCTCTGTGCAAGTCTGCCATCAGGAAGTTTCTTGAGAGTACTGTCAATCCATCCGAAGCACAGGGCTTCTTCCACAATATCAATATATGGAAGTATGCCCGGTGGGGGAGTCTTGCTCCTGCTCATGACAACCCAGCACTCCTTCTCCTTGGAGTGGTTCTCCTTCAACCAAGCTCTAAGTTGGGACCGTTCTGAATATTCTAATAATGTCGTTATTTCCATGTTTTCTCCCTACCTTTTTCGTTAAACAGATGATTTTCTCCCTACTTTTTGGAGTTTTCTCCCTACTTTTTGGAGTTTTCTCCCTACCTTTTGGAGTTTTCTCCCTACCTTTTGCTTATAGAGCATAGGATTTTCAATTTGCAAATCGCAAATCTTATATGTAATGCCTGGGACATTAATGAGTTATGGCAGATAATATATTTTGCTAAATCTAATAATTTACGATTTGTAAATCATGAATTTCACATAATCCGGCTTGTTTAAGGGTGTATTTTTCACATTTTCCTGATTTTGTCTCATACTGAATGCAAATAATCCTGCCCAGGATAGAGCAGGATTATTGTTGAATTATGCTTGTTCTGTCATTTCCTGTTTCAGTAGTTCATAGATATATGACGGACTCTGCACATACAAGTCACCCTCTGAATCCTGGAGTTGCTGATATACTTTGGAGTTATATACGACTTTCAAGGCATCAGTAAGGCCTATGCTTGAATCAATCACGAGGAATTCAGTCAGTTTATCTACGATCCTATTAATGAGGAATTCTTTCTGATTTTGTGCTATCATAATCTTTTGAGATAATTAAGCGATTTCTCTGTACCAAAGAAGAACTGGCTATTCAACTCCTTGTATGTGAGCTCGCGACTAAGGTCATCAATTGTCAAAGTTCCTTCTTCATAACGTCCGAGGAGATATGCGACTCCATCATTTGCTATCGGACCGATTACGACGTCGTAGTAATGAGAAAAATTCAAATCACGATTGCGATTCTTGAATATGAACTCAGCCCATTCCTTACATGGATTGTCAAACTTGAGCACCTTCAGTTCTCCATTCTGCAGGAACTCTTCGTTGAATTCATATTCCTGAATGATAGGATAGCCTCCGAAGAGCTTTGCTTTCTTTGCCGCTAATTGTTCTGCTTGAGAGCGAATGTCTGTTAGGTAAAAGCCCTGGCCGAAGTCTTTGTATTTGTGGGATTTCTCAAGATTGATGCTCTCGAAATCTACGTTTGTACCGTGGTAAAGTATCATCTCAGGGTCCCTCCATTATTAAGACAGCATACGATAAGATCATCGACAGCGTCATCTAGTGACTGAAGATGCTCGATCTCATAGAACTCCACAAGGAAATGTATGCCCTTGAAGTTATACAAGTATTCAAAGGCGGTCTGAACAGAAAGCCTGAACCGCTTTGCAAACGCCCTGATGCAGGCATTTATATATGGAATTTGATACTTGCTACCCATAAGTGATTCCCATTAAATTATTATGTTACGGCAATACGAATACCATAACACAACAAAGATATAATAAATTTGTTAATGTCGTGGTTAT